>DASXIT010000085.1:0-16241 GCA_036497825.1 Candidatus Acidiferrum sp. | reverse complement strand
ATCGCCGACGCTTCCATGGCCGGGGACAAATATGACGGCGTGGGGATTGGGACCATTCGCGGCGCTTGGTGATGGAATCGCCGGAATTTCGCTGAGTGTGCGAAGCCAGGCGGTTGTCGTTGCGTCGATGAGATTGGGAAGCGTCTTGCGCCAGAACAAGTCGCCGCAGAAGACGATGCCTGCATCCGGGATACTGACGGCGGAATCGCCGCCGGTGTGGCCCGGGAAAAACTTTACGTCAATGTGGCGCGTGCCAAGTAACAGCGACAGTTCTGAATCGTAAGCGACTTCAGGTCCAAGTAGATGCTCGATGAAGGCTTTTTCTTCTGGCTTGATCTTGTCGCCAAAAAATTTCAGATTTTCGGAATTGATCCAGGGGCCAACATTGCGGTGTGCGACAATCACCGCACCAGCATTGGAGAAAACGCGGTTACCGGCCACGTGGTCGACGTGATAGTGGGTGTTTACGACAAATTTGACGGGGAGGTGCGTGATGGCTTGTATTTCGGCGAGGAGGGCCTTGGCAGCGGCTTCGTTCTCAAACGTGTCGATGACAACTACACCGCTGTCGCCGACGACGAATCCGGCATTCGCGCCCGCATCGCCATTGGAATCGTCAATTGCCGCCCAAATATTGGGGCCGATCAGTTTTAATTCGAAGGGGAGCTTTTCAGTGGTCGGGGCAGGAGTTTGCGCCGTTGCGACCGCTGCACCTAGAAAAATCAGAGAAACTAACCGAGGAAGAAAGCTCATGGAGAATATCGTACTGCACCGGGACCACGCTGAACAGCAATGCTGCCGGGCAAATTCAATTCATTAAGAAACGCGATTCTTGTAGAGAGCCATGCCTACGGCGGCGTCCATGCCAACTTTTTCTAGTTCGGAGATTTCGCGCTTGGTGGAAATCCCACCAGCGGCCACGATAGGAAGCTTCGTGGCGGTACGCAATTGGCGGAACCATTTCAGATTGGCACCGCGCATGGTGCCTTCGCGATCTACATCGGTGCACAAAAATCCCGCACAATACGGTTCGAGCGCGCTTATCACTTCGGTTGGAGCAAATGAGAGAGACTTCCTCCAGCCATGAGTTACAATTCGGCCCTTCGCGGTGTCCAGCGCAATCAGAATGTGCTTTCGGCCGATTTGCTCGGCTAATTTCTGCAAAAACGCGGAGTTGATGCGGCCTTGGCGAAACGCGGCGCTGCCGATGATAATCTGATCTGCCCCGAAATGCAGCAGGGCTTCGGCGCGGCGAGTTGTGCGAATGCCGCCGCCGGCGCGGACTTTCATCTTCTGAGCATTGCTTGCGCGCAGGCAGAGTTGCTTTACAAGGTGATTATTCTGCCCTTTGCGCATGGCTGCGTCGAGGTCGATTACGTGCAACCAGGAATAGCGCGCGAACCGTTCCAGCAGGCCAAAAACATCCGTGATGGCGAGCTCTCGTTTGCGTCCGTGCACCAATTGTACTGCCTGGCCATTTTGCAAATCGATGCAGGGAATCAACATGGCAACCGCACTGCTACGCCGTTTTCGCGCAGATACGATTTCAGAGCGCGAATGGACTGTACTTGATCGTGGAAAATTGAGGCCGCGAGGGCCGCGTCCGCAGCGCCTTCCGTGAAAACATCCAGAAAATGTTTGGGAATTTTCGCACCCCCCGAGGCGATTACCGGAACGCTGACGTGACGGCTGATCGCTGAAGTTAGAGCGGTGTCGAATCCCGATTGCGTTCCGTCGCGATCCATCGAGGTCAGCAGAATTTCTCCCGCGCCGCTTTCGACGCCATGCATCGCCCATTCCTCAGCATCCAGGTCAGTCGCGGTGCGTCCGCCGTGAATGCGGACTTTCCAATGGGTATCCTCGAGCTTTGTGTCGATGGCCAGCACAACCGCTTGAGCGCCAAATTCGTTGGAGAGCTCGCGAATTAGTTCAGGCCGTTCGACAGCGGCCGTGTTCAGCGTGATTTTGTCGGCTCCGGCGCGGATAACCGAGCGGGCATCTTGCAGCGAGCGGATTCCGCCGCCAGCGGCCAAAGGAATGGAGAGTTGTTGCGCGACGCGGCGAATGGTTTCCAAAAATGTTGGATGATTATCACGCGAGGCAGCGATGTCCAGTACCACGAGTTCGTCAGCACCTTCCGCATTGTAGCGGGCGGCCAGTTCAGCGGGATCACCGGCGTCGCGCAGGCCTTCGAAGTGGACGCCTTTCACAACGCGAGAACCGTCGGTGTCGAGGCAGGGAATGATGCGGTGAGCGAGCGTCATGCTGCCCGCCGCAGGAAATTTTCAAGCAGCTTTGAACCGGGCGCGCCGCTTTTCTCTGGATGAAATTGGACGCCGAAAATATTGTTGCGCTCGACTACGGCCATGAACTCGCGACCATGGGTCGAAACTGCTGCTTGTTCGGTGCCAGAGGCGGGAGCGGCGTAGGAATGTGCAAAATAGAAATATGCTTCGGGAGAGATGCCATCGAGTAAGGTCGAGGATTTTGAGATCTGGAGTTGATTCCAGCCCATGTGTGGCAGCTTTACGTTTTGTGGAAGCTTTGAAACGCGCCCCTTGAACAAGCCAAGGCCCGCTAGGCCGGGAGCTTCATCGCTGGTTTCATAAAGAGATTGCAGCCCCAAACAAATACCCAGAAATGGAGCGCCAGAAGCAATTCGTTCCAGTAATGGACGGCGAAGCGCCTGAGCGTCAAGCGCGGCGATTAGTGCTGCGCAATGGCCGACGCCAGGAAGGATCAGGCAAGTTGCGGAGTAGATTTCTTCTGGGCGATTCGTTGCTGAAACTTCGGCGCCGAGCCTTCGCAGGGCACGCTCCACGGAAGTGACATTGCCAGCACCGTAATCGATGACTGTAACCTTCACAAGAGTTCCTTTGTGCTGGGGAGTACGTTGCGCAGGCGTTTATCTCGGGAAACCGCAAAACGCAAAGCTCGCGCAAACGCTTTGAAAACGGCCTCTACTTGATGGTGGGAAGCGCGGCCATATAAAACGCGCAGATGCACATTTGCGCGGGAGGACAAAGCAAAGCCCTGAAAGAAATCCTCCAGAAGTTCGGTTTGAAAAGCACCGACGCGTTTGGAAGAGAATTTACCCTTCACAATGCAAAAAGCGCGTCCACTTAGGTCGACAGCGGCTGCGGCGAGGGTTTCGTCCATAGGCATCAGAAAATATCCGGCACGCAGAATTCCTTTGCGGTTGCCCAGGGCGGAATTTACTGCTTCACCGAGCGCGATGCCGACGTCTTCGACGGTGTGATGCTGATACACATCCAGATCACCTTTCGCAATTATTTTCAGATCGAATGCGCCGTGGCGAGCTACTAAATCCAGCATGTGATCGAAAAAGCGAATCCCAGTGGAAATATCAGATTTTCCACGGCCATCCAGATTGAGTCGGAGTTCAATCTGGGTTTCTTTGGTATTGCGACGAACGACGGCAATTCTACTCATCTGGCTTCTCAATATTTCCTGGCACGGATTGCAAAAGCTGCTGCAGCTCTTTTGCTGTGCCAATGGTGATTCTGGCGAACCCTGGGCCCAATTCCTTGCGTTCTCTTACAAGGATGTTTCGCTTAGAGAGTTTAGTGAAAATAGCCGGGCCTTGTTTGCCGAAATCGACCAACAGAAAATTTCCTGCGCTTGGAAAAACTTGTGTTCCACGGTTACGAAGTTCTTGTGACAGCCAATTGCGGAGACGTTTCACATCGGCGATATACCGGATGAGCGCTTTTTTTTCTTCAATCGCGGCGATGGCAGCGACTAACGCGGCAGCGTTGACCGGGTAAGGAGGGAGCGCGCGGCGGACCAGGGCCAGCGAATCACGCTGGGCTATCACCACACCTAAGCGGAGGCTGGCCATTCCCGCGGCCTTTGAAAACGTTTTTGCGACGAATAGTTGAGGATAGTGGCGAATCCAAGGAGTGCCAGTAATTCCAGAAAAATCAGAGTAGGCTTCATCCAATACAATTACTGTGTGCGTGGCAACCGATAGTAATTTACGCAAAACTGTTTTTTCGACCAAGGTGCCGGTGGGATTGTTCGGATTCGCGAGGAAGAAAACTTTTGGTTTCTTTCGGAGAGCCGCGAGCGCTGCTTCCACTGGAAAGTCCATCTGCGGCGTGTAGCGCAATGCAACCACATGCGCTCCGGCGATTTCCGCGTAGTAGCGATACATGGGAAAAGTGGGCTCGCAAATCAGAATGCTGTCACCGGACTCGACGAAGGTATCGAAGAAAACGCGCAGGGCGTCATCACCGCCGTTTGTTAAGGCGATTTCGTACGGACGGACGCGGAAATAACGCGCGATTCTGGCGGTTGCCTGCTCATATTCGGGATACATCGCAATTTCTTTTGCTGTTAAGCGAGCCAGCGCTTTGCGCGCTGCTTCACTGCATCCGGTGGTGTTTTCGTTGAAATCGAGACGGGTCTTTCCTTTACGACCCTCTGCCGGGGCTTCGTAGGTTTTGCGATTGAGAATTGCTTCGCGAACCGGCAAGTGAATTTTCATCGGCGAACCTCAACCGCGTTCGCGTGAGCTTCCAGGCCTTCCGCATTCGCTAGAACCTTCACATCGTTTGCGAGCGCTTTGTAGCCGGTAGCATCGATGGATTGCACGCTGATGCGTTTGACGAAATCATTGGTTGAAAGGCCTCCACGGCGGCGAGCCCACCCACCCGTTGGCAGCACATGATTGCTTCCACTTGCATAGTCGCCGAAGGGCTGCGCGCTTAGCGGGCCAAGGAAGATCGTGCCCGCGCTGTCAATTTTGTTTAGCACTGTGGCGCCTTCTCCCGGAAGACTGAGGTGCTCCGGCGCAAATCGATTTACAAAGGCAATCGCTTCGCTCATTGAGTTTACGAGCAGAATTGCACTGGTTTGGCGGAAGGAAGCGTGTGCTGTGTTGTTTGGCGAAAAAGTCTTCAACTGCTGCTCCACTTCAGCGGCAACATTCTTGGCTAGCGTTGGCGAAGTTGTCACCAGAAGACTTCCCGCCTCGGGCGCGTGTTCTGCCTGTGCCAGCAAATCGGCTGCAATCCATTTCGCATTGCCGCGTTCGGCCAGAACAATCGCCTCAGTGGGGCCGGCCGGAAGATCGATGGCGCAGTGATTGCTCACGATCTGTTTCGCAGCGGTGACGAAACGATTTCCAGGCCCGAACAATTTCTGGACTTTAGGAATGCGTCTGGTTCCGTAGGCCATTGCGGCAATCGCTTGAGCACCCCCAATTCGCGCAAGCCGGGTGAGGCCTAACAAATTGGCGGCAACCAGCAATTCGCTATTGGGGCGAGGACAAACAGCAACAATTTCACGAACTCCCGCGACCTGAGCGGGAACGACGGTCATCAGCAGAGTGGAAACCAACGCGAAACGCCCGCCGGGAATGTAGCAGCCAATTGATTCAAGTGGCCGAATGACCTGTCGAACGGTGACACCGCGTTCCACTTCCAAATTCCAATCCTGAGGCTTCTGCTGTTCGGCTACGCGCCGAATATTTCTGGCAGCATGCTTCAGCGCACGAACAAATTGCGGGTCAACGTTCTTTTCTGCGGCGACAAATTCCCGGCGAGAAATCCAAAGGCCGTTCCGGCGAAGATCAATTTTGTCCAGCTTCCGAGTCCAGAATTCCACGGCTGCATCGCCGCGTCGCCGGACATCGTCCACAATGTGCGCAGCCACGGCGAAGGCTTCGCGGTCTTCGTTCTCGCGCGCTTTGAAAAGTGCTTTTTCAGTGGCCGCGGTGAGCTTGATGATTTTGATCATAGGACAATCTTGTTCAGCGGATATTCCACGATGCCTTGCGCTTTGGCGGCTTTCAATTTCGGCAATATTTGGCGTACCACAGCTTCTTCGATAATGGTATTCACCGCCACCCAATCTGAATCACTCAAGGCGGAAATCGTGGGATTTTTCAACGCGGGTAAGACGCTGAGCACTGCCGCCAGATCTTCGCGTTTCACGTTGAGCATCAATCCTACTCGAGTCGCCGCTGCGATGGCTCCTTGAAGCATCAGCACAATATTTTCGGCTTTTTCGCGCTTGGCGGGATCCTGGGCTGCTTTGGGATTCATGATAAAAACTGTGGCCGATTCCAAGACAGTGTCCAGGATGCGCAAGCGATTCGCGCGCAAAGAAGAGCCAGTTTCGGTTACTTCCACGATCGCGTCCGCCAGTTGCGGTACCTTCACTTCAGTGGCTCCCCAGGAAAATTCCACGCGAGATGTTACGCCATGCCGGGCCAGATATTCCTGGGTTATGCCCACAACTTCCGTGGCGATCACTTTCCCTTCAAGATCGCGCGGTGCGCGGATCGGGGAATCTTCCGGAACGGCCAAAACCCATTTCACGCGGGAGAGCCGTTGCTTGGCATAAACCAGTTCGGCCAACTCCACCACGTCGGCGTGCGTTTCCACAACCCAATCATGTCCTGTGATGCCAGCATCGAGGGCGCCTGATTCTACGTAGCGGGCCATTTCCTGCGCTCGAACGAGCAAGCACTCCATCTCGGGGTCATCAATCGCGGGCACATAGCTCCGCGAACTTAGAGAAACTTTCCATCCCGCGCGCGCCAGAAGATCAATGGTTGCATCCTGCAAACTGCCTTTCGGAATGCCAAGTTTGAGCAGGCTCATTCTGTCCCTTTCTTTTCGTAAACGGTAGCTGGATCGAAAGTGCGTCCAGCGATTACCGTTGTTGAGCCGTCGGGTTGGAGTTTTCGGAAGAAGCAACTTGCATAGCCTTCGTGGCAAACTCCTGGTCCCAGCGCTTCAACCCGAATTAATAGTGCGTCGGCGTCGCAATCCAGGCGAATCTCCTTCACCTTAAGCACATGGCCGCTGGTTTCCCCTTTCTTCCACAATTTATTGCGAGAACGGCTGAAGAAATGGACTTCTCCACTCTCCTGCGAAAGAGCGAGAGCGGCCTCATTCACAAAGCCGAGCATCAGAACTTCTTTGGTGAAATCATCCTGGATTACCACGGGGATTAATCCACCCATTTTTTCAAACGCGAGTTCCACCAAACCCTCCCAAAATAACTATGCCCAAAAACAAAAATGCCGCTGGAGCGATTGCGCCAGCGGGCTGAACAGTGCTTTGTGTAAGGAAAAGCTCTACGCAGTCCAACACGGGCGCGGCAGGAAGCCGTGATGATGATGGTGTCGATGCGCCCGAAGAATCATTGCCCTGAAAAAATACAATGGGTGCGCGGGGTTATCCAATCGAAAATACGGCTTGGACCTATCTGATTTTTGCATCTGTCAAGGAGTAGGTTTGCGGCTGGGATTCGAGCTCGAATTGAAGTTCATGGTCATGATCAAATGCAAAGCCACGCCGAATCTTGCATTTGGGAGCTCTTCCACACGGACGACTTCGGCCACGTATTCACAGCTCATAGGATCGTGAGCAGAAGTGAAAGGGAAGGTAACGAAAACGCGCATACCTTTGTAGTAGTTGGGACGCCTGGTATGGAAATAAATGCCTTCTTTTGAGGCGTTAACGCTAATGGGCATATCCTCAAAGTGCTCGTCCCGCGGCTCCGATGGCCGGACGCGAAGCGGCTTCGCGATCTTCGCGCGACGACTACGCCGTTGAACCTCGAACTGCTGGGGCGTTTCAGCCATGTAAATTTGCCTTAGGGCTTGGGATACATACATCATTGGGTCGGGATGGGGAAAGGTCAAGGCAGTGCGCTGAATCCGCTATTGACTCCGTCGTACCATCCCGTGCATCAAAGTGATGGAGAGGAAAACAGATGGCTGAAAAAGTGCAAAAGTCGGAAGCGGAATGGAAGAAACAACTCACGCCGAATCAGTATCATGTGACTCGGCAAAAGGGCACGGAGCCGCCCTTTACCGGTGAATATGAATCTACCGACGCGGCGGGAACCTACAAGTGCGTGTGCTGCGGACAACCACTTTTTACCTCGGAAGTTAAGTTCCACTCGGGGTGCGGGTGGCCTAGTTTTACAGCGCCGTTGGATGCAAAGGCAGTAGAGGAGCACGCCGATCGTTCTCACGGAATGACACGGACCGAAGTGCTATGCAGCCGCTGCGATGCGCACCTGGGGCACGTTTTTGATGACGGGCCCGGGCCGACGGGGTTGCGCTACTGCATCAATTCGCTGTCTCTGAAGCTGGATAAAAAGTAGTTGTGACCAGTCTAAAGACGGGCCAGTACAAATGTGAGTATGTGATTTGAGATTTCAGGCGGCAGGGCAGGCGTAAGCAACCAAATCCGCGACCGGATCTGTTTGACGATCCCAAGCAGCAACGAGCAATATTTTGTTGCCAGAAGGGTAGCGGAAAACGTAGTAGACGTTGTTCACCCCATCCATTTCATAAAACCCAGGGCGGCGGGCATCTTCCCGGCCTCTTACCCCACTGGTTAACATCAGGCGCAACTCCAGCAACTGCTCCGGAGTGTGCTGCCGGAGGTCCTCAACAATAGGTGGTAATTTCTGTAAATTCGGCATCTTCGTATCCTTAATTCTCACAACCAGCATATCCGACCCTCACTGTATAAGACGTTTTATCTCTGAAAATGTTTCAAAGAAAGAAACTTCATTCATTCAAAAGGCGGGTGCTTGGCATCGCTGTCTTGAATAGCTGTATCTGTCGGACTGACGCGTAGTGGGAGCCCTTCGCGATAAGAGAGTGTGATAGACAGTGATCGGCCGGCCCCGTGAGCAAGCGCAGCCGAAGGAACTCCGTGGTGTTTATCATTTTTCCAATTATCGGAGCCTAACTAATCGAGATTTGCCTGTGAAATGGCGATAGAGATTGATTCTCGAAGATTAGAATTCTTCGATAACCGTTACTGACTTGTAAGCTACTTGCGCTTGGTTATAATTCTTGCCATAGTGCTGATTCGGAATTTTTCAATACTGAGGCCCACCAACCGTGGCGAAATCTCCAACGAAGTCCCCTAAAAAATCCGTGCGTGACGAGAAATCACAATTCGGCAAAGACCGCCGACGTCGGCACCATCACTTTCTGGTAACCGTGAATTATGCGGATGGAGAGAGTTTTGGGCGGGTGTACACGGATAAGGACAAAGCCACGCGTTTTGCCGAGCGGCAGCGCCGTTCGCCGGTGGTGAAATCGGCGCGGGTAACGCAAGTCTCGTAAGGCAGTAGCTTTTCTAACGGACAATAGGAGAAACTTTGTACTGGAGTTTGCTGATTTTTACGCGGGCGTGTTATAAAATAAAGGTTGACGTTACGCGGCCTTAGTATAGTGGTAGTACGGAACCTTGCCAAGGTTCAGGTGTCGGTTCGATTCCGATAGGCCGCTCCATAATTTCAACTACTTACAGCGACTGTATCTTCAGCGTGGGACCATACAGGACCAATTGCTGTTTCTGCCGCTGGCTGAATCAATCCAACCAACTTTAAGTGG
The DNA here is from genome assembly GCA_036497825.1 of Candidatus Acidiferrum sp. Lineage (GTDB taxonomy): Bacteria > Acidobacteriota > Terriglobia > Acidiferrales > UBA7541 > Acidiferrum. The sequence continues at coordinate 6,844 of DASXIT010000085.1, read as the reverse complement.
GCCGCCCGCTTCGCCGGTGTCAGAGCCTGTGCGTACACGTCCAGCGTCAATCTGCTGCTTGCGTGCCGCATCAGGTCCTGGACCGTCTTCACGTCCTCACCGCCGCCTTTTAAGAGCGTTGCGAACGTTCTACGGAAGGAATGCCATCCCAAGGACTTGGTGATCCCAACGCGCTTCGCAGCGGGATGCACGTAGCACTTGAGCGGCGTCTCTGGCCAGTAGGGTTGTTTGCCGTCCATATCTGGGCTGGCAAACACCCAGTCACCCAGCTGCCTGTACGGTGCCTGTCTGCTCCAATCCTTCAGAGCGTCGAGCAGTGCGCCATCCATAGGCACGGGCTTCTGGGAAGCCTCTGTCTTCATGTCACCCACATGCTGGTGAACTACTGCCCTGCTGAGCCGGATTTCACCGGCTGTGAAGTCAACGTCAGACCACTTCAACCCCAGAGCTTCAGATATCCTCAACCCCGTGGCAGCGGTCAGAAAGACCAACGCACGGGCTGGGTTCTCAAGCTCTGCCAGCAGCTTCTTCAGTTCTTCCAGTTCCAGCACGTCGGGCAACTTTTCACGCTTCGCACTCTGGCGCACAAGTGTCATAGGATTCATCCCAATCCACTCGTGGCGGCAGGCATGTGCAAAGATGACGTGCATGGTGTTTCTGATCTTAGCCTTTGATGCGTTCGCAAGCGGCAGGCTGTGAAGCCAGCCTTCCACTTCCACTGTGCGCACGTCTGAAAGCTTATGTTCGCCCCACTTCGGAAGAACCCAGGTCTTCAGCGAGGTCTGAAGGTTCGTTGTGTTGAGTAGGCCTTGTTTGGCAATTCGTTCTCTTCATAGTGCTTGACCAACTGTCTTACGGTCACGGGCACTGCGGGATTACCCGCGTTGATCGTGGAGCGAAGTGTTTCAACGGCAAGTTTTGCCGCGGTTTTGGTTGGCAACTGTTCGACGGTACCAACAACCACTTTCCGGTAGACCCTTCCTTCCGTTGCGTTCTCGCGCCAACGGAAAATCCAAACTGTGGGGCCGGCCTTCCGCACTTCGCGTGACAAACTTCCTGACTGATAACGATGCCGTGTGAATTTCACTGTGTCTTCTCCTGTGTGAAATCCACGCCGTCAGCGGGTTGGCGTTTAGAGTTTGCGCCAGACCGCAACCACATTTCAAGGTCCGAACCCCTGTAACGCCAGAATCGTCCCACGCGATACGCAGGCACATGGCCGCCGCGCGTGAGTTTTTGCAAAGTCTTGGGATGAATTCTTAATAGCCGCGCTGCTTCGGCAGCATCCAGCAAGGGTTCAAAGCTTGCGTCATTTTCGATCTGCCATTCGCTTCTTTCACGCGAGTTCACCGTAGGTGGCGAACAGAGAAGCTCGCCTTTCTCGCACGAATCCTCTGCATTTCTAAGTGACGCGGATGACGAATTTACTGCGACGTGCAAGCCATCCATTCGTGGGGAGCCTGGATTCCTGCGGGCATCGAATTGGCTACTAGTGTGTTTCATCACCGCAATTCTCTACCGATAAACCCACCAGATGGACTGAAGACTCGAATGCTCGTGGGTTGGATCAAGCATACTATACGTATAGCATCATGCAAGATGTTTTTTGAACGCGAACTTGCCGGGCTTTCGGCTGGGCCTGGTTTTGATTTTATTGATCACAATCGAACCGACGGTTCATCATTCATCGGCTAACATCTCCCTGAGAGTAACTCTGTTTTTGTCCGAGATCTCTTCCGCCGCGGCGCGCACCAGCTTTTCATACCGCAACCTGGCGCGAACACGCGCCGCGGGCAGCGCATCTTCCGGGGGTTCCACAACACAGGTAATGACGTACTTCAGGAACACGTCTGTCAGGGCAACCTGCGCGTGCCCGAGCGTGCGAAGACCCTGCACCTGCTTCGCCAGGTTCGTGAGAGTGGCCGCCACGCGGGCTTCAAACTGCGTCACGGCTTCGGTGTTATCACCCCTACGAATCTCACGTTCGCAAGCGGCGAGTATAAAGGCCTGTTCAGATCGGAAGCCCCGGTCCTTCGATGCTTTCCGCACCCGCTCTCGGAATTCCTTGCTCGGAAACAACAGACTTCGTTCGATTCTAGGTTTTGCCATATATTTCCTCCAATTTAGACTGTCGAAGTAGCGAGAAATGCTGGACAAAATGCGGTGGCACACTTGTGTCACATTGCGAGCAAAAGTGGCCACATTCCTTCCTTATGAAAAATAAGCACTTGCCTGTAAAAACGCGCGCAGCGTCGCCACAACCCTTTATGTTCCAATACGTGTCTCAATCCCTAAAATCATTCTTCATTTCATGCACGCCGCTCCTATTGCCGTTGAAGAATGTTGACTTCTGCCGACTTGTGTTGATTTCTGCTGACTTTTGCTGACTTTTAGTGCTGACTTCTGTTGACTTGCGTTGAATTTTGCCGACTCTTGTCGACTTCTGACGAGGAGTGTTGACTCGTGTTGAGATTTGGTGATTTATGTTGACTAATATCCTTTCGCGCCTTACCATCGAACTCCATGGTGCTATATGTACAGCATCACGAGAAACCGCGTCAATGCAAAAAGATTACCGCCCCTGTTTGGAGAAGCTAGCCGGCACTCCCCCGAAGAGAAAAGCCGCGCTCATTCGATCTCTTCTTCACGCGATAGAAGCGGCGCTGCACTCCGGGCAGACTTTTAAAGCTATTTGGGAAACACTGAGAAACGAAGGACTGCAGATGAGCTACCACGTCTTTCACATGACCGTATGGCGTGCCAGAAAAACTAGAAAGCCAACCGCAACCACCAACGTTGGGAAACAAGAGAAGCCTTCTGAATCGCAAGGGTTGCAGGAAGCAAGAGTAGATACTGTTGAAGGGCGGGACCCGCTTGCGAATCTAAAGCGACTAGAAGAAAACAGGCCTGGGTTTCATTGGCGGGGTACGCAGGGCTTGCACTCGTCGGTACATCGGACCGAGGACTCGAATGACGAAAACAAACGGTAATGGAGGCAGTGGAAGTCCGTTCACTTACCCCCTTTTGTGGGCGGTATTCAACAAGAGGCGAGGCTGGTGTGTGTATCTGCATCTCGGGGCAGTGACGTATTGTTAGTTGCGGCAACTCTATGCTGAAGACGGTAGGGAATCGTGCCTAAGCGGCGAAGCGTTCATTTCGGAGTCTACAATGTCCGACTCTTGAGTGCCCTCGACAAACTCCTGCGGGACAAGCCGAGATACATGGGAGAACTGTCGGCTTCGATCAACGATGCGCTTTTGGCGGTTGATCTGAATACTGTCGAGCTTGTGACTCTTCAATCCAGACAGAAACAAACCGGGAGAGAAACGCAAGTCGTCATCTTGAATCGACTTCGCAAGCGCATTCATCAAGTCGCTAAGAAGCGGAATTGCTCGATGAATCAGCTCGTGAATAGCGCTCTCTTGGCTTATTACTCGAAGACTGGAGAAAGCAAACTCAAACGACCAGCGAAGGGAAGGGGATCTTCCGCTCGTTCGTACGACACAATGTCGGAGTCGGAGCGCCGAGAGCTTCATCAGATGCTCTCTGGGCTTTCGGCAATGCAATCCGTTCCCTTCGACGCGGAAGAGTCAGATGGAACACACTATGAATACGATCGCAATCTGAAAGCCACGGTGAAGGTAACGCCTGACGGAGAGCGAACCCCTGTTGAGGAATTAGAATCAAGCTTTGGGCCCGCGCGCCGGAAGAGTTCGCGCAAAATTGCACACGAGGAAGTCACAACCTGAGCCAGCAAAAGCCAGCATTGTTCATCATCGCAGGACCGGTGGGCGGCGGTAAGACAACTTTCTATGAAGCCTACCTGAAAGAGCCATTCCCAACACTTGTTCCCGCACTGAGGCACCAGCAGCAACCCTTCCTTGATGACCGGCGTTCATTTGCTGTCGAAGACATTCGCGTGGACACGCAACTACTCGATGATGCCAAGGCAGCGGGGTATTCAACCAAGGTTCTTTTCATTTCTACCGAAGATGCGAATTTGAATGTAGGGCGCGTGTTGGTGCGCATGAGTCGAGGCGGACAGGCCGTGCCCGTGTCAAGCGTGATTGACTCCTATCGGGAGTCAACGAAAAACCTGCCCGAGGTCTCCAAACATGCCGATGAATTGCTGGTGTACGACAACACCGCCCATCGCCGCGGCTTCCGCGTCGTGGCACACTTCATCGGTGGAAAATTGAGTAAAACCCCGCAGACGATACCGGACTGGGCTGCAAAAGTGTTTGGCAAGGAATTGCAAACCGCAAGACAACACGCGAAGCCCGGTCGAAGACGCTAATCCTTTACCCCCTTCGATTCATCGTGGGATAAGGTGCTTTGGTTCCTTCACACAGGGAGAGGAATCAAAGCACCCCCTTACAGGAGAACAGAAAGGCGAAGCTAAGCGTTAAGAGGCTGGAGCGGATTGCAACGGGCGTGACAGGAAAGGGCTCACCTGGTGCGACCGTGCGCTAGAGAAAGCCAGAGTTTAAATCTCTATTGAGATTGGTTCTGCGGGGGTGTCCACGGCCCATTTTTGGGCCAAGACATCCTGAACGGATCGGATGCGCGTAGTGCTTCGACGGCGGGCATCAGAAACTTCTTCAGCTCCTCAGTTACTTGGTCAAGTTCGGCACCGTGGTGGTCGAGGTTGCTCTTTTTCACGAAGGCCTGCCACTGCCTTCTCTTTTGCGAGTCCCCAGAGAATTCTTGTGTCAGGGCAAGCGGCACGACGAGCGACATTTCCGTTTGTCGTCTTTGGAATGTCGCCTCGATGGCCTTGCAAAGCGAGGGGCCGCTGAACTCGAACTCGCGCGCCAATATCCAGAGATCGTAGAAGTCCTTCATGCGTGTATTGACCATACCGAGCTTCACGAGGGCCTCAAGCTTTTCGGCAACCACGGTCTCTTTTGGGTATGCTCGAAGCCGAGCAAGTGGAAAATCCAACATGCTTGGATACTGAATTTCCTCAGGGTCTGGCACGATGGCATCGCCGAAACCGATGTCCACTTGCAGTGATATTCTGGCGCGCTCCAAACGGGCCAAGAAATTCACGCGCAGCCCTTCATATTCCTGTTCTTCTTTGATCCTGGTTATCCGAACAGATTTGGCGTCGAAAGCCAAACCATCGTCTTCTACAACTTGGGCGATGACATCCCCGAAGACTTTCTTCATTCGGGCAATGCTGTTGTCTCCTTGTCCCGAGAGGTCCAAGTCCCGTGTCGGTCGGTACGGTCGGTGCGTCCAGAGTTCGAAAAGTAGAGCACCTTTCAGGACAAACTGATCGCGATACTCAGACTGGCTAAGACGATACAGGAAGCGTTCCAGTCCGTACTTGGTCAGGACCAGGCCGAAGTCCTCGTGCCTCTCCTGGGCTCGATTGAACAGTTTCTGGCGCACGGACGCTGCGAGATTGCGTGGCTTTTCGCTGCTCACGATATGGACTCCAGATAAGGGCGCATTACATTCGCCACTCGGCAAACTTTGGCAGCTTTCCAGATTTCATCCATCGTTGCTTTGCGTTTACGCTTGCAGTCTCGGAGGGCCTCAAGCGCAACTTCCAGCCCTATTTTGTTTCTGTATCGGAAGCAGTCTGCGACGGTCTTGGCTGGAGTAAAGACGCGCACGGGAACGCCCTCAATGCGGTGGCCTTGTACGCCATAGGCCAGCGCCTTGGCGGAGAAACGCACAATTCGGAGTTGCGGGTTCGCTTGCTTCGGCAGACGGGATTTCTCTCCAATGGCGAGCCAGACTTCGAAGGGCGATTGAGTTGTGAGATCGTGGAAACGGAGCGCAGAGAGCAGGCAAACCACTCCATTTGGCATGCGTTTAGACGCTTGCGCCAGGCTGTGGTGCTCGGTGGGCTTCGCGCCACGAGCAACGTAGAGCCCTCGGCCCACCTTCACGATTGCTCCTTGATCTACGGCCATTCGGAGATACGGTCGGGGAATACCATGCGAATGGAGATCTCGCGGGCGCAGTATCCCAGCCGTACGCACGAGTTTGACAAGACGGGCCATTCGTTGATTGACCATAAGCTCTTTACTAAACGTCGGGGAATACATACGACTACCGACATATTGTAAACCAACTTGCTGTCTTGAGCCAATCCTATGAATCTTCGTCGTCTGGTCGTAACTGAACGTGGGCCGGGTCGTAGTGCGCCTGCCAGAGAAGCATGTATGGAAATGTGGCTCCACATGCGTAAGGTCCCCCAATTTCCCCCCCTCAGCGAAGAAACAGCGAAATATTTTCCACGTTTTGCGAACCCTTGAGTAACACCAACCCTTCGGTTGAAAGCCGAAAGGGTGCAGTGTCACTCGGCTCAAACGTAGATTGTTGACTCTGGCGGTGTCACAGCAATGTCAGGAAGATAAGAGTTGGCGCACTGAGAATTAATCCTTGAGAGCCATTCGTGCGGCGGTTTGGAAAACCGCCATTACTTCACGAAGTCGTAAAACAAACGAGATACCTTGGTTCGCCTCCCATCTATTGCGCGACGAAGGCGGCGTTGCATTCCTGCAGCAATCACTGCTCTTCCGGTGTGGGAGCACCCTACATGAACTATGAAGGGTATGCGGGTGATTGGCCTTGAAGGCGAAAAGCGAACGAGCTAAGTTTATCTTGGCTTTAGTCGGAAAGGTTTGAGGTTCTCACAATGGCGGATGAGGATGTGCCAAAGACAGTGGAAGAGTTGTCGCGGGATTTACAGGAGAGCAAAGCCCGACTCGAAGAAGCCCAGCGAATTGCTCAGGTCGGTCACTATTATTGGAACCTCATCGAGAATCGCGTGATCTGGTCCGACGAGCTGTACCGGATCTATGGGTTAAGCCCTCAAAAAGGCCCC
>DASXIT010000084.1:0-19131 GCA_036497825.1 Candidatus Acidiferrum sp. | reverse complement strand
GGGGACGCGCGGCAAGTTACCGCGTGGAATTGATGTTTGAGTCACGATTCTGTGGAGCGCAAGCTAATTGCGCTTCAGAATTCGAATTGTACCACTGTAGGAGGAGAGTTCTACCTTAGCGAGTCCCTGGCCAACCGTGCCGATGAGGCTACTCGTAAATCTACCCCTGTGATGACTTCCATGGGTATCAGGTTTCACGAACTCAGAGGCCTGATTATCGACTGTGCCATGAATGGTCTGGGCATTCAAATCGAAGGAGTCGGTGCCGGAGAAACGAACTTCGACCAACCCGCGGCCGCTATTCATGCTGTAAATGCCGGTGCGAGCAAAGTCGCCGTCATACAGAATGTTGCCGGTCGTGGTCATTAAATTCACGTTGGTGAGGGTAGGCTGCAGAATCTGAGCGTGCCCGGTGATGGACGTGAATTCCAATTTCCCGGCGCATTGTGTGCAGACCAGCGAGCCGGCCGTAGTTCGCACAATGATATAGCCGGACACTTCCTTCAAATGAACATCCCCGGCAACGCTTTGCAGCTTCATATCACCGTTCACTTGTTCCACCAGGATGAGACCGGTTTGCGTCTTCAACTGAAGCTCGGTTTGCTCCGGAACGGTAACCTGAAAATTGGCTTCGGAGTCATGCGGCTCCTTGGAATCGGTCAGGGCGCTGGCGCTGATATCGATGCGGTCGCCTGCCTGCTCGATGTCCACTTCCACTTTGCCGGGAGTATAAGTGCTGCTGATCACCACCTCGGCGTTTTTCCAGGACTTTACTTCGATTCGCCCGTTGACAATATTTTCAAGAACCACCACCGGCCGATTCTTCACTACAAAGTGTTTCTCTTGCGTTTCCGGGCCGGCCCAAGCGGGCGCCGAGATGCAGAAGAGAATGCCGACACCAAACACAGACAACAGTGTGCGTTCACGGACTTTCACAAGCGTGATCACTGCTCACTCCTTCCGCTGTCCAACAGCGCGGTAAGTAATTCTGCTTTTTGCTGGTACGCGCTGTTGAGATATTCGCGAGCCAGAGTATCATGCGGATGCTTTTTGAGGTGCGCTTCACATTCCGCAATAAATTCGTTCACTGTGCGCAAATTCTGGCGCAAAGATTCATCAAGGGCCGGGTTGCTGGCCAAATCGGAATTGGGCACATCGTTTTCAGCCTGATTCAGAGCTGCTGATCTAGCGAAATAGATGTCCTCAGAGGGCGCGGCCTCAAAACCATGTAGCTCAATCGGGCTGCCCGGAACTCTGCGCTTTGCCTGCTGCGTTTTGGTCGGCAACTGTGCTGCGGCAGAATCTTGCTGAACGACTTGCGATTGAACTGGGGGCACGTGAACTACCGGCTGAGTCTGTTTCGCTTCTTGAGTCGGTGCCACAGGACTGACAGGAGTGTGTGGCTTGTGCAATTGCAGGAAAGCAGCAATCGCGAGAAAGAGGCCTACGCCAGCCGTTGCCAAAGTCCGGGGAGTAAACCAGGCACGTAAATTATCCAGCCAGTTTGCAGACAATTCTGGCTCAACCACGGCGGGTTCTTTAACCAGTCCCTCGGCTTCGAGCTGGGCCCGCAAAGAGATCCAGATTCGTTGCGGAGGATCAACCTCTGCAGGGAGCTCCCTGGCGGTTGTAACGATGGCATCCAGATCAGCTAGAAAATCCTGACATGCGGTACACGCCGCAAGATGATCTTGAGCGGCATCCGGGAGTGGAGAAAAACCTTGTTGTTCGAGAACGGAAGCAAATTCCTTACACTGCATACATCAACTCCGAAGAGATGGGAGCTGGCAGGCCAACCACCCCTAAAAGCAAGAACCTGGAATCCAAAAACCGTGCACTCGTCCGTTTCTTCATGTTAGCTCAATCCTGTGAACCAGACTGAGATTTTGAAGCTTGACGTTCCTGACGAGCCTGATCGCGTACTTCCTCTTGCAGAAGTTCGCGCAAGCGCGTACGGGCCTTGTGCAACTGCGATTTCGAGTTGCCGACCGAACAACCCATTATGTCGGCAATCTCGTTGTGTTCGTAACCCTGGACATCATGCAGAACAAATACCGTTCTGTAGCCCGGGGGAAGCTTCTCAATGGAGCGATCAAGGTTCACTCTATCGACTGCCCCGGAAAGCCGAAGATCAAGAGCCCCCACGTCCTTCTTGGGACCACTATTCTCCGCATCCGGGTCCAACGTTTCTTCCAGAGAATCCGTTGGAAGCGCCTTCTTGCGTAGACGCATCAACACTACGTTGACGGTCATGCGGTGCAGCCAAGTCGAGAAAGCGGACTCACCGCGAAAAGTCGAAATCTTGCGAAAAAGCTGGAGGAACGCCTCTTGCATGAGGTCCTCCGCGTCTGCGGGATTACTGACCATGCGAAGGCAAAGCGCATATACCCTGCGACCATGTAGTTGATAGAGATATTCGAAGGCCGCAGCGTCACCCGCCTGAGCTCGACGGATGGCTTCCGCTTCAGTCCACGCAACCGGTTCGGCTGGTCTTTGTCGGGCCAACTGTCCTATGGCGGCGCCACTAGAGTTACGGATGCGCCGAGTACCTCCGAGAGTTGTCCCTGGCATGGCGGTCGAGGCACACATATGCACCTATAGAATGCGAAAACGCCCTATAGGTTGCACGGTGGCGGGGAAAAAACCGTGCCGGGATGTAGTTATTGTCCCTTGATCGGGGCGAGGCGTCTATGGGCAAGATTCCGCGCAAACGAAGGAACCCGGCTAGCCGGGCGAAACGGCTGTGTTTCGTGCTGAAGTGTAGATTGAAATTCCGCCAGTTGCTTTTCCGGCAGCGCTAAAAGGAAGCACTTTAGAAGCACTACCGCCTCGCGGAGACAGGTATTTAGATCATAGTGAGACGCGTCGAGTTGTTCCCAGTATTGATCTGGCTCTGGGGAAGTCCCTTCACTCAGTTCTTCTGCTACCGAGGAAAAGCTGGCACCTAACTCTTCAACAAGCTCCGTTAGAGCTGAGATTTTGTGAAGAAACTGTGACCTGCGGGTCAACAGGACGTGACTGAGCATCCCGTTGTAGCGAGCTACACGCTGACTCTTGGAGCCTTGAAAATTCTCTGGGTCCAGAGACGCCAGGGTGGGCGTGGTACCAAAATGACGAGAATGCCGGGTCATGGCGCGGAGAACAGCGACAAGAGGTAGGGTAAGTTTTTGGCAAAGGCCGGGAACGACTGCCAGCATTTGATAGGCTTTGCCCAACCGGCCTCGACGACGCATTCCGATTGCTTCATCCAAAGTGACACTAAACATGGCATAACTTGTTTCCAGACGCTGCAGAGTAGAAAGATAGGATTGCGATTTTGCGTGGGAGAGGGGAGTTCTCCAGTCAAGAGACACTGATTCAGCGTGAATAGTTGCAGACGAAAGTCCCACAGCAAACCTCCCTTACCTAATTACTTCCCCACTTAAGTTTGCGGACAAAGCATTTTTTGGAGAATTCGCCAGGATCTCGACTGCGGAAAAAGGACGGCGCTATTCCCGTTTTCCGTGCTATTGAGCGATGGTGTTGGAAAATATCGCCATTATTGACATTTAGTAACAATTATTTCTGGTAATAACGCTAAAAATCGTTCAACTAGCCTTTTGGGTAGTGCCATTCCTTGCCTGACCAACTGACACAACTTATACTCCAGAGGGTCGCTAAAAGAAAGGTCACCGAGCACATTGGACTTTGAGCCGCGAGATCAGTTTGAACAGAGAGAAAAGAAGCTGGAACAGATTAAGACGCTAGGCTATGAAGCGTTTCCGCGGGAGTTTCGATGGACCGAGCGTCCCGGCGATATCCTTGCGAAATATGGAGATAAAGATGGTGCGGCACTCGAAGCCAACCGAATTGAGGTTCGTGTCGCTGGACGACTGGTCTCCTATCGCTTAATGGGAAAAGCCGGTTTCGCCCATCTGCAAGGATCAGGGAAGCGGGTCCAAATCTATGTGAGGAAAGACGTAGTCAGCGAACAAGGATTTGCCCTATTCCAATTATTGGATTTAGGGGACCACGTTGGCGTAAAGGGACACCTCTTTCGTACCAAGACGGGAGAATTGTCTGTTTGGGTCGAGGAGCTTTTCTTTCTGTCGAAGGCCCTGCTCCCCTTGCCTGAAAAATGGCATGGCTTGTCGGATATTGAGCTCCGTTACCGGCAGCGCTACCTCGATTTGATCGCCACCGAGAAGTCGCGCGAAGTTTTTCAGACTCGTGCGCGTATCATTCGAGAGTTGCGCAAGTTTTTTGATGGGCGCGGATACATCGAAGTAGAAACTCCCATGATGCATCCGATTGCCGGCGGCGCTTCGGCGCGCCCGTTTATCACTCACCACAATACGATGGACGTGGATTTATACCTGCGTATTGCTCCGGAATTGTATTTAAAGAGGCTGACGGTTGGTGGACTGGACCGGGTGTACGAGATCAACCGGAATTTCCGCAACGAAGGAATTTCCACCCAACACAATCCCGAATTCACCATGCTGGAATTTTATGAGGCTTACAGCAATTACCGCGACTTGATGGATCTGAACGAGCAGCTTTTTGCGCAACTGGCCAAGGAAATTACCGGTTCAACAGTCGTGAAGTACGGAGAAGCGGAATTGGATTTCGGAAAGTTTCAGCGGTTGACGATGCGCGAAGCCATCATCAAGTATTGGCCGGACGGCGCGGGTACCCCTCCATCGCTGGAGCAACTCGCTTCACCTGGTGGGCCGCAGAAGGCAACAGAAACCTATAACGTGTGGGCAAAAGCAAATCATGGCCCCTATGTAGCGACGAAAGGCAAATTAGCGGACGGCGAATGGACTGGATTGTTGTTTGAAACCATGGCGGAAGACGAATTGATCCAACCAACGATCCTCTATGAATTTCCCACAGAGATCTCGCCGCTTTCCAAGCAGAAACCCGATGATCCTTCCTTGACGGAACGTTTCGAGATTTACATGGCGGGAATGGAAATTGCTAATGGGTTTTCGGAATTGAATGATCCCGCAGAGCAAGAGAGGCGCTTTCTGGCGCAAATCGCGACTGGCGGCGAAGAAGTCCCGAAGCAATTGGACGTGGATTACATTCGCGCACTTTGCCACGGCATGCCTCCCACGGCCGGTGAAGGCATTGGCATCGATCGATTGACCATGCTGCTCACTGATTCGCACTCGATTCGCGACGTCATTCTGTTTCCCCTGCTGCGCTCCGAGGCCAGTACGGCTGAAGGTGGCGCAGCAGAAGGGATGAAGGCGTAGCGGGCGCCGCGCCATGGGATTCGAATGGTTCGTGGCGCGAAGATACCTGCGGTCGCCAAATCGTCCGGCGGTTTTGCGACTGGTGACATTGTTCTCTGTGCTGGGAGTCAGCGCCGGCGTGGCTACTCTGGTGATCGCGCTGGCTATGAATAGCGGCTTCCGCGAAACTTTGCAGGAAAAGCTTCTTGGGGTAACCGCACATATTTCTCTCACGCGGCCTGGTCCGGGCGGCATTCGTGATTACAACTCATTAGCGGAAAGGCTGGGCAAGATTCCAGGGGTACACTCCGTGACGCCCGGAATTTATCAAACGGTGTTGCTCTCTTTTGGCGGACAGGCCCGCGGCGTAGTGGTGAAGGGCATTGAAGTCGAGAGAGAAAAGCGCAGTGATGAGGCGCTGCAGAGCTTAGCTGCAGGCCAACTGGATTTTGCACCCGACGGTGAAGGAATTGAAGGAATGCTGGTGGGCAAGCAACTAGCGGATGAGTGGAAATTGCGTCCAGGAGATTATGTGACGCTGACCAGCCCGCAAGGCCGTTTGACTCCCTATGGATTGATTCCGCGCACCCGTCGTTTTCGCGTTAGCGGCGTTTTCGACTCGGGGTTCTACGACTACGACGAGAATTGGTGTTTTGTTGGACTGCCCGCGGCGCAATCACTGGCCGGAACGGACGATGTGGTAAACGTTTTGGAGTTCCGGCTGGACAAGCCTTCTGAAGCGAATGAGATTGCACAAACAATCGAAAAATCGGTGGGACAAGGTTTTGTAGCAGGCACCTGGATGGAAGAAAACCGCGCTCTGTTCCGCGCGCTAAGGCTGGAGAAGATGGTGACCGCCATTTTCATCGGCTTGATTACTTTCATCGCCGGGCTGAATATTTTGGTGGTCCTTTCGATGACCGTGACGGATAAGGCCCGCGACATTGCCGTCTTGCTCTCCATGGGAGCACGCCGCGAACAAATTCGAAGAATTTTTCTGTTGCAAGGAATTGCAATCGGCGCCACCGGAATTATTGTCGGATTAATTGTGGGTTACGCGTTTACCTGGATCGCTGGGACGTATCACTTAATACCCCTGGACCCGGAAGTTTACGCCGTGCCTTACGTGCCCTTCTTGCCCAATCCTATGGACGGAGTATGGATCGCAGCGGCGGCTATGGCGATCGCTATTGTCGCCACCATTGTGCCAGCCAGAGAGGCTTCGCGCTTGCTTCCTGTCGAAATCCTGCGGTTTGAGTAGTCCGAGAATGTAGTTCCAACTTAGGACAGCCAGCCCGCTTTGGAGGGCCGTTTGCTCCTACGGAGCTAACCCAGGGAGGTGGAACGAGCGGATTATTTTGATAAGGACGGTTTTGGAATTTAGGCGCCCTGTAAGTTGTTGAAATAAATAAGCTTGTTACTGTTCCAAAAACGAACAGTTAACCATTCCTGGCACGACGGTACCTTTCGGCAGGAAATGGGAAAATGGCTGGGCAAGTAGACTCAGATTTTGGGAGATTTGCCGCACAGGGACAGAAAGACCCACAGCACGAGTTACGCATCTTATTATAGGTGGGACTGGAATAGTGCTACTTGCTGATGAGTGGAGAGCAAGGAAGTTCAAGAAGTAGTGCACGAGGCTTGGGACGCGACCTGATGAATGCAGAAATCACTGCCGAGGATACCGAGAATGAAAAGACGGTTCTGGAAGCACGCAGATTGAAGAAAGTGTACGGGGCGCGCGAGAAAAAACTGGAAATTTTGGTTGATGCGAACCTGATTTTGCGCGAAGGAGAGATGGTTGCGATCGTTGCGCCATCTGGAGCTGGGAAAAGTACGTTGCTGCATTTGTTAGCTGCGCTAGACACTCCAACAAGCGGTACAGTATACTTTGAAAATAACGCGATAGAATTCTTAGAAGACGCGGCGCTGGCAAATTTTCGCAATCGTGCCGTGGGGTTTCTCTGGCAGAGACATCAGCTATTGCCGGATTTTACGGCAGCAGAAAATGTAGCGATGCCACTGCTAGTGCGTGGTGAGCCACGGGACGCGGCATTACTAGAAGCGCGAAAGTGGCTGAAGGAAGTAGGCCTGGAAGAAAGGGCCGAACATCGCGCAGGACAGCTTTCTGGCGGGGAACAGCAGCGAGTAGCGATCGCCCGGGCGCTCGTCACCGGACCGAAAGTGCTGCTGGCAGATGAACCGACAGGAGATCTGGACGAGCAGAATGCTTGGGCCGTGTTTGAGTTGTTGGAAAGGCTGCATCGCACCCACCGCCTGACGTCGCTCATTGCGACGCACAATCTGGTGCTGGCTGAACGGTGTGACCGGATTGTAGGACTCGAACATGGCGTTCTGCGGCCTCGCCCGGCGAAAGCCGAAGCGAGCGGGACCCCAGGGGGAGAAGCGAGCTAATCGTGTTTGAACGATATACTGAAAAAGCGCGACGTGTAATCTTTTTTGCTAGGTACGAAGCCAGCCAGTATGGCAGCCCATACATTGAGACCGAGCACTTGCTGCTGGGTTTGATGCGTGAAGATAAAGCTCTTGCGAACCGCTTTTTGCGGCAGCAGGGCTCGATCGAATCGATCCGCAAAGAGATCGAAGCGCGCATCACCATTCGCGAGCGCATTTCCACGTCTGTGGAAGTGCCGCTGAGCGCGGAGTGCAAGCGCATCCTCAACATGGCAGCCGAGGAAGCGGAGCGGCTCGGCCATAAGCACGTCGGCACGGAGCACCTTCTGCTGGGCATACTGCGGGAAGAAAAGTGCTTTGGCGCGGAAATCCTGATGGAGCGCGGTTTGCGGCTTTCGACGTTGCGTGAGGAATTATCGCGCACGACAGGAGAAAAGACTGCCGCTGCGCGCCCAAAAGAAACGTCCTTGCTGGCAGAATTCAGCCGCGATTTGACGACGGCCGCCGCTGAAGGTTCACTCGATCCCTTAGTGGGACGCGACAACGAAGTCGAGCGCGTGATTCAAATCCTCTGCCGCCGCACGAAAAACAATCCGGTACTGATCGGCGAGCCTGGCGTTGGCAAGACTGCCATTGTCGAAGGATTGGCACAGCGGATTTCCGATGGCGACGTGCCGCCATTTCTCGGTGACAAAAGAATATTGTCCTTGGACCTCTCCTTGATCGTCGCGGGAACCAAATACCGCGGACAATTCGAAGAGCGGCTGAAGACCATCATGAAGGAATTAATGGAGAGCCAGAACTCCATCGTGTTCATCGACGAATTACACACCCTGGTTGGTGCCGGCTCGGCGGAAGGTTCCCTGGACGCGGCAAACATTTTGAAGCCCGCGCTCTCTCGCGGAGAGATTCAGTGCATTGGCGCCACCACTCCTGGCGAATACCGCAAATCAGTCGAAAAAGATCGCTCGTTGGAACGCCGTTTCCAGGCGGTGAAAGTTCCTGCGCCGAATGAAGAAGAAGCGATTCAAGTCATAAATGGTGTTCGCGAACGCTACGAAAAGTTCCACGCTGTCGGTTACACCGATGAGGCGCTGCGTTATTCCGTTTATCTTTCCAACCGTTATATTCCCGACCGTTTCCTTCCAGACAAGGCCATCGATTTGATTGATGAAGCTGGCGCACGCGTGAAGTTGCGTCAAGCCTCGGTGCCGGGGGAAGTTGGTGAAGTCCAGAAGCGCGTGAAGTTCATTACCCACCGCATGGAATCTGCCATTGCTGCGCACGAATTTGAGAAGGCGCGTTTCTATTCCGAAGAAGAGCGCAAAGAGAAAGAGAATCTGCGCGTCCTGCGCGAGCGCTACAAGCTCGACGATGCTTCGACGGGAATTGTGACGCGTGAAGACATTGAGGAAGTGGTTTCGCGCTGGACCGGCGTCGCGGTCACCTCGATTAAAGAGGACGAGCAGCAGAAATTGCTGCGCATCGAACCGGAGCTGCACAAGCGGGTCATCAGTCAAGATAAGGCAATTACCGCATTGGCAAGGGCCATTCGTCGCAGTCGCGCCGGCCTAAAGTCGCCATCGCGCCCGGTCGGTTGCTTCTTTTTCCTTGGCCCTACCGGCGTAGGAAAAACAGAAGTAGCGCGTCGCCTGGCGGAATTTCTTTTTGGTTCAGAGAAATCGCTGATTCGTTTCGACATGTCCGAATTCATGGAAAAGCATTCTGTGTCGAAATTGATCGGCGCCCCTCCGGGGTATGTGGGCTACGAGGAGGGCGGACAGATGACAGAACGCGTGCGCCGCACTCCATATTCGGTTATATTGTTGGACGAAATCGAGAAGGCGCATCCTGATTTGTTCAATATTCTTCTGCAGGTTTTTGAAGATGGGCAATTGACGGATGGTTTGGGTAACACGGTAGATTTTCGAAACACCATTATCATCATGACGTCCAATATTGGCGCGCGGCATTTGCAAAAGCGCACTTCGATTGGCTTCCAGGCTGGGTTAGACGAAGCAGGACTGAAGAGCATGGAAGATCTGGTGATGACGGAAGTAAAGCGCGCGTTCAATCCGGAATTTCTCAACCGGTTGGACGAAGTCATTCTTTTCAATCCGCTCGGTGACGAAGATCTGCTTCGCATTATCGATTTGCTTGTAGGACAGTTGAATGACACACTCATTCATCGTCAATTGCAGGTTGTGTTGTCGCCAGAAGCGCGCCAGTGGGTCCTCGAGAAAACATGTGCGGACCGCAGTTATGGAGCGCGCCCTCTGCGACGTGCCTTGCAGAAATATGTAGAAGATCCGCTGAGCGAGGCTTTAATTCAGGGTGGAATCCAAAGGCCAGCGACGTTACAGATTTACGTTGCAGGGGAAGGCCTGGCATTCCGGCCAGTAGCTGAGGCAACCCCGGTAGTCCACTAGCGAATCTGACGCAACACGTGAGAGAACGCGATGTCCTGTCGGGGATCGCGCCTTTCCACGCACGGCCAGTCCATACCGGGTCTGGCGGGAGAAGAACATCTTGGGTTTGGGGGCGCGGCCTTGAGCCGTTCAATGGCCGCTCGAAGAAAAGTTTGTTTACTGCCTAGTGTGGACGCTCTGCGTGCAGGATGGCAGGGTGTACGCCTGCGCTGGCTTGCATTCGTTATCCTCATTGGATTCGCGCCGGCGCTTCTGGTTGCATCAACTTCTGCTGCTCCTGCCGAAAAAGGAAAAGATTCCTCTACTAAGACCTACCTTTTTCATGCCTCTCTGAACAAAGTTACTCTTGAAGAGAAAATCGAAGACCTTGCTGTTGCAGAAGACCAGCAGACCACCGGCAAGGACAACCAGCTGGTCATTGAGCGTATTGACTTCACCGGAAATCGCCGCATCCGCACCGACACTTTGAAAGCCCGCATTTTCAGCCGTGACGGAGATCCCTACAACGAAGAAACCTTACGGCGTGACTTTCAGGCATTGTGGAATACTCAATTTTTTGAAGACGTAAAACTAACTGTCCAAGATTCACCGGATAAACCCAACGGCAGGATCATTATTTTTGAAGTGAAAGAGCGGCCCATCATCCGCCGCATCCGCTACGAGGGGATCCATTCGATTTCCGAATCAGATATTCTGGATCGCTTCAAAGAAAAAAAAGTGGGCCTGACGGTTGAGAGCCAGTTCGATCCGACGCGAATCAAGAAAGCGGAAGTCGTGCTGAAGGATTTGTTGGGCGAGCACGGACGGCAGTATGCAACGGTTACGCCAGAATATGAGCGAATCGCGTCGAGCAATGCGGTCATTTTGGTGTTTAAGATCGACGAAGGGCCAAAGGTCAAAGTCGGCAAGATCAAGTTCACGGGAAACCACGCCTTCAGCGACCGCAAACTGATTCGGGCGATGAAAAATGACCGCCCTTATGCGATTCCTTTGTACATCACCGAAATCAATGTGATGTCGAAAACCTACGACCACGACAAATTAATCGAAGACCAGGAAGTTGGCATTCGCGGGATCTATCAGGACAACGGCTATTTCAAGGTCGTTCTGCCGGATCCGATTATCGAGAACGAGGACACCCACGGATTCAAATATGGAATTCCGTTTTTGGGCCGATCCGAAGGCAAAGCCGTCAACATCACGATTCCCATTGAAGAAGGCGAACGCTATATGATGGGTACGCTGAAAATCGTCAGCAGCGATCCGGACAAAGCGCTTTCTCTAAAGGTTGATGCCCTCAAGAATGCCTTCCCAGTGAAGGACGGCGATGTTTTCTCATCGGCCAAAATCCGTAAAGCGCTCGAGGATTACGGTAAGATTTACGGGCAATATGGATTTATCGACTTCACGCCGCAGCCTGAGTTTGATATCGACGATCAGACCAAGAAAATCAACGTCACTCTGAAGTTTGACGAAGGAAAGCAGTATTACGTACGGCGTATCGACTTCAGCGGTAATACCACCACACGTGACAAAGTTATCCGTCGCGAATTGCTGATCGATGAAGGCCAGCTCTTCAACAAGCGCGCTTGGGAATTGAGTATTCTCCGGCTGAACCAGTTGGATTATTTTGACAAGCTGGATGCCGACAAAGCGGCGGAAATCAAGCGCAACACCAAAGAAGGTACCGTCGACCTGTTGTTGAAGTTGAAAGAAAAAGGAAAACAGTCGATCGGTTTGCAGGGCGGCGTCAGCGGCCTCTCTGGCGGATTTATCGGCTTGACGTATCAGACCAACAATTTCCTGGGATTAGGCGAAACATTAACGCTGTCCGCGCAGGTGGGGCAATATCAGCGGAACTTTATGTTCGGGTTTACGCAGCCGTACCTATTCGATCGGCCGATTTCCAGCGGCTTCACTATTTTCTCTTCGTTGTATAAATACGATCAGGCGCAACAGGCGGCGCTAGTAACGGGACAGTCGGTCAGTATCAATCCGCAGTTCATTCAGAATTATAACCAGAACAGCACCGGATTTACGGCCTTTGCAAGCTATCCATGGAAAAAGCTTCCATTCACGCGTTTGTCGTTGACTTACGGTTTGACGCGCACCAACATCACCACATACAACGATGCTTCGAATTTGCTGTTCACTCAGCTTCAGTACCGCGCCATTGCCGGACCTAGCGCCCTCAACGGAATCATTGCCAGCACGATTACAGGCTCGCTCAACCACAACACTTTGAATAGCCCGATCAACGCGACCTCTGGTAAGAGTTACTTTTATTCCTTGGCCTTCACCGGTGGACCGATCGGCGGCAACGTCAACACCATCACCAACACCGGAATGTACACATATTTCCACCCGATTAATCACCGTCGAAATGCGGTTGGATTCCGGGTGCTCGGTGCTTTCACCACCGGTTACGGGGGGAAAGAAGTTCCGCCCTACAGCCGCTTTTATATGGGCGGCGAAAATGATTTGAGAGGTTTCGATATTCGCGCTATTTCGCCGGTGACCTTTATCCCCAGCGTCGTCAATCAGCCGATCACCATTCCCTACCATGGCAGTATCACGACTTTGTCGGTACCTGTTGTGGCCTACACAATTGCATTCCCTGGCGGAGACACGCAGGCGGTTGGCAACTTCGAATATCGAATTCCGATTGCCGGACCCGTGAGCATGTCACTGTTCGTCGATGCCGGCACCGATGGGATATTGCAGCAGAGTGGTTTGCGATTGGACCCCACAGGTGTTGCCAACATCAATACCACTTTTCCATTGGCCAACCAGCAGGAACAGTTGACCATTGCATCCGGTACAAATTTCAAGCTGAGAATGTCTACGGGTGTCGAGTTCATCGTGAATTTGCCCATTGTGCAGGCTCCGTTCCGAATATATTACGCGTATAACCCGCTGAGACTGCATACGACTTTGGTTGCGCCACCCGATATCTATAATCCAAACAATCTCTATCTGCAGTGCCAAGCGTTGGGTTTGACCGATCCGCTGCATCCGGGCAAGTGCGATCCTTTGGTGCTGGCGCCACTGCAACCGGTTTTGCAAAACCCTGGAAGATTGAATTATTTTGAGCCGGCCAGCACGTTCCGATTTACGGTAAGCCGGACGTTCTAGGGGAATGAGGGAACAACGAAGGGAAGCGATTTTCGCATCCCATTCAAAACGAGATTAGGTAAATAGGAAAAGCAAGGGGTGCGCGGAATTCCTGTAGCGCCCATTTAGGGGAGATGTCCGTTATGAAGTTTCGACCGTTTCAGTCTGCCGCAATTGGGATCGTGTGCGGCACAATTCTATTGCTGAATGGGTGCAGTGGTTCTGGCCCCAACGTGATTACCGTGACCGTGAGCCCAGCGGCTACTGTCGTCATCGCAGGGCAAGTGCAATCATTCACGGCCACGGTAGGTGGGAGCACGACCACAACGGTCTCGGTATGGACTTGCTCGTATTCGTACACGCCACTGCCCACCACCGCTACCCCCAGTCCAAAAGCGGTGACCGGAACTTGCACTAGCGGGTCTTCACTGAATGGTGGAAATGTCGGTAGTTGGGTAATCACCAACACAAACGGTTCAAATGTCTTGACCTACACTGCTCCGCCATTGTCGTCTTTCCCTAATCCGGCACCCACTCTGACGTTTACGGCCGAGGCTGATGCGAACAAGAGCAAGACGGGTACCACGACGATAGGTCTGGATTCGGGCATTCGTGTTTCGGTCACGCCATCGACGGTGACTGTGCCGGTCGGCATCAATCCTGCCCAAAAAATTTCCCTTAGCGCATCGTTCCTGAACTCGCCGGCAACTGGACAGCAGTGGAAAGTGGTTCAGCCAAATTCCAGTTCGACCACCGTAGCTGATCAAACCGCTAATCCCTTGTCGGATTCCTGTGATCCCGATTGCGGAACCATTGATAACAACGGTATCTACACCGCTCCCTCTACACTTCCTACAAACACCAAGCCAAGTGGTAGCGTCTCAACGCCAGCAACCACCGTGTATGCCGTGGTGTGGTCCTCGGCTGATACCAATCATTATGCGTTTGCGGTAATCACGCTGGTGAATGCGACGACCAATCCCATCACATTTAATTCCATTTATCCGACAACAATTCCCGCTGGTGGCGTGAATCAGGATATTTACCTGAATGCCCACAATTTTCTGAATACCACCAACATCTATTTTCAGCCACCGGGTTCAGCACAAGCGTCGCTCATTCCCAACACGAATATCTTTACGGTCCCCGTCAGCTTGCAATATTGCACCCCGTCCGCGACCGGAGTAACTCCCGTGGTGACATGCGATGCCTCTCTCATGACGCGAATTCGCCTTACTCCGGATTTGATTACCAAGGCGGGCACTGGTCAAGTCATTGTTACGGGAATTCCGTGTAATCCGTCTTCCTCCAGTTCCTGCACCGCGACGACATCCTCTTCTTGTACAGAACAAGTGGATACCAGTGGATCGACCGCGACTATTTCCTGTCCTGTCGAGCTGGTGTACACCAGTCCTGCACTTGTAGCGGCGGTGCCGGACAGTTTTCCGCAAGGAACAAACACAACGCTGTCCGTAGATGGCGGTTATTTCGGTAATACCAACTCTTCCATCGTAAAATTATTGCTATACGGAACGACGGACCTGGTCAACCAGGGGACTTCCGGAGCAAGAACATTGGTCAGCACAACGTCCGGCAGCCAAATTCCAACCCCAGGACTTTTCGAAGTATCTGTTGAGAGCGATGCTCCGCAAGGCTCACTGCCGCTTTTCCCAATCGCCACCACTAACATTGCGGTTCAGCCTACCTTTACGAGTTTCAATCCCAACCCGAACAAAATTCCCTGTCCCGCGATTCCTACCGCGCAGGGCCCACTGAACTACCCTCCATGCCAATCTCTACCGACGGCTAATGCGCTGCCCAGCAGTATCGCTTTGGATTCGGCAAAGGGTTATGCAGTCATGACGGAACAAGCGTCTAACTCTGTGCAGTTCGTTGATCTTAGTTCCGGAACTCCAGTACTGCCTCCGAGCGGAAATTTTGCAGTTGGCAACGCTCCAACCAGCATCGCCATTGATAATCAGATTAATCTCGCATCCTATCCCGGGCAGGACTTGGGAATCGTGGTAAATAGCTTGGATAACACCTTAACTCTCTATATGCTGAACGCTCCCACGAGTGCCACCAAGGTTGGAACTGTACCGGTGGATCTCGCCACGCTGATAGGCCAAAACGGCGCTACGGGCCTTCCCAACGCATTCTCCGTCGGAGTTGATCCCGGAACCCATCTAGGTGTGGTTACTTACCAGAATACAAACATCGCCTTTATCGTGGACGTAAATCCAAATCTGGACGGCTCGGACGGTCGCGCCTGCTTTCTTAGCGGGAAAAAACCACCCTGTGTCGTTGCTCCGGTATCTTTAAATACTGGCGGAACGCCACAAGTTGTTATGCAGCCGAATGCGGCACTTGCTTACGTGACGCCAGGCGGCAGCGGATCAACTTCCGTCGTCGATCTCTTGCAACAAGGCACTTCCGCGAAGATTGCTCCCGCAGTCGCTAATGGGACCAGCGGAGCAGTGCGCACGAGCACGATCGTTAAAATAATTACGCAGACACCCCATGGAATTAACCCCGCTTTGGGTGGCACGGTCATCATTTCCGGTCTAACGCCGACCGACTTGAATGGAACGTTTCAGGTAATTCCCGGAAGTGTGATTGATCCTTACACTTTTTCCTACGCTCAACCGGGAACCACCGACGAAACGGAAACAAACACGTCGCCTATGCTGGGACAGGTCCAATACGGCACGCCATACTTTTCTTTTAACACTGGAGCTTTCGCAACAGGCGCGGCCATCAATCCAGTTACACGCACATTTGCCTGGGCCGATTACAATTCCAGTTCGCAGCAAATCGGATTTATTGGAACGTTAGATCAAACGGTCACAACGCTTACGCTAACGGCCGGCAGTTGCCAGGGTTGCACGCCAACTCCTGCTGGGGCGCCAGAAATTGGCTTCCGGTGGGTCGCCTTTGATCCCTTCACCAACGTACTGGTTGCCTACGACCCGAGCGTGAATAGTGGCGCTAATTTCTCGGACAACGCCATTTCATTAATTTCTCCCGGCGGACCAGGCGATGCAACAAACGTACAGCCTTTCCGAATCATTCAAGCCATTGGGACGGGTCAGATCGGTACCGGCAGCTACACCCCAGCTGGCCAATCGGTTCCAGTAACCGTGAATGGGCCTATGAACTATGATCCAAAAACGAAAAATGTTTTAGTCGCTAATGCGGGCAGCAACACACTTACTTATCTGAATCTGGATCCGAATAATATGTTTAAGCCCGTGGCGATTCAAAAGATAACAGTCTTCAACACGGGCATATCCAACATACAGCCTCCCCTTGGTGCCAACATAACCCCCACCGGATATCAAGCGCCGAAATGCGATCCCAGCAATCCAACGCTCACTTGCATGGCACAGGCTGTTCCTCTGAATACACCTGCAACGGTCAAGATATTTGGGCAAGGCTTTGGCGCTGTTCCTGGAACAGTAGCTCGCCTGGATACGACGCCGTCGGTGTCTGGCTGTTCGGGAACAACTACATTCTGTACACAATACGTCAGCGACAGCGAAGTCGATGTAACCATTCCCGCGTCGATGCTAACGGTCGCGCATGATTATGCTTTAGACGTTGTTCTTTCTTCAGGAGTCGTTTCGAATTCCATCGATCTATATGCTGTAGGAATCCTTGATTTGACCTCTGTTTGCTTGCCGACTACCGCCTTTCCTCAGGGTCCCGAAGGCGTGGCCATTGATGAACCTCGCAAAGTGGCGTTCGTAACAAACTACGCATGCAACAGCGTAACGGCAATTGCCATTGACCCCGGAGGCTACAAGAAGACGGATGGCTCCATTGCTCCCTACGGCAGCATTCTCGGTACCGTCCCGGTTGGGCCCAATCCCATCGGTATTGCGACTATTTCGCGCCTTGGTTTCACCGTGGTTGCCAACAGCAGTGATACCCCCACGGGCACTGCATCGATCATCAATACCAGCAATCCAGAGTCTATGAGTGTGCTGTCCTTCACAACGACTTCAGGATCTACTACCACAACGACAAGTAAAGTTCCCGTTGGGATTTCACCCCTCGGTGTTGCGATGGATGATGACCATGCTTACGCTCTTATCGCAAACAATGGATCGAACACGGTTACATCTATTGACCTGACGGTGTTGCTCCCCGGCGCGGTGACGGATACATCTCCGACCCCGACAACCATTGCGGTCAGCGGAGCTCCAACAGCCATTGCTGTCGATCCGAATCGTGGAATCGCGGTAGTCACGCTGTTACAAAATTCAGGCACCACTGCAGCAATCGCGGGATTGGACGTAATCAACCTCACTACCCAACCCCCAGCGCGAAGCACCAGCGCCTCGGTGAGTTCGCTAACGGCAAGTTTGACTGGTCTCGTTTTCGACCAGGCTCAGGCTACATCGACTTCGACAACCAGTACGACTTCGACCGCATTGTTTTACGGGACGTCCACGCAGCAGAATGCGATTTACACTTTCAATCCGAGCTCGGGTGCAACGCAGACAATTCGTGTAGGAATCAATCCATTTGGAATTGGGTACAACTACAACACAGGCGCAATCATGACTGTCAACTCCACTTCGAATACGACTTCCGTGATCGATTCGCAGACGTTCAAAACCAGGGAAACGCAGAGTATCAGCAGCTTCTCGCAGTTCCCGATTGCCATCGATCGGTTCAATAGTATCGCGCTGATTGCCGACCAGAATAACAACCGTATAGTTTTTCTGCCTGTACCCAAGTAGTGGCGGGGCGGTGGTAATTGAGGAGACCATCTGTTGGGCAGGAGTCTTGAGGAAGACGTTAAATTTAGACTGCTTGAGGATTGCAGGGATCTCTGGGAGTCAGTTATACTTCTATGTTTGTGTTGAGACGGTTGTAACTTCCCTGAAGACCCTAGGCAAGGAAACGCAGTGAGAATCACCTGAGATGTTCCGGTAGTCGGATTCTCGGTGATGAGTGGGCGAAGAATTTTTAACCGGTAGACGGTTAAGTTATCCAAAGGTATGTCATTTCGTTGGTCGCTCAAGCGAGGAGCGAAAGACGCACCCGGAAATGAATAAGGAGAATACAGTGAATTCGAGAAATATGATTCGCACAGTTGCGCTGGCAGCTGCGTGCCTTCTGGGTACGGTAGCAATCCACGCGCAGACAGCGGCGGGTGCGGCCAACGGCTCTAAGATCGGCGTAATCAACGTTCGCCAGGCCATTGTGACCACCTCGGAAGGGAAGCAGGCTTCGGCGGATTTGCAGACTCAATTTGCTTCGCGCCAGAACGAACTGGAAGCGTTGAACAAGCAAATCAACGATCTGCGGCAGAGACTGCAATCCGGCTCCGCAACGCTTAGCGAAGATGAAAAGCAGCGCCTCACTACGCAGGGACAGCGGATGGCCGCTCAGCTGGAGCGCAAGAACAATGAAATGCAGGAAGACGTGAACGCGGCTCAGGCGGAAGTTGTCGACCGCATTGGCCGTAAGATGATTGATGTGCTCGATCGTTACGCACGCGAAAACGGCTTTGTAGCCATTTTTGATTCTTCCGCACAGAACTCGCCGATCTTGTACGCTTCCACAAACATCGACGTAACAAATGAAATCATCAAGCTCTACGACCAGGCGTATCCGGGGGGTGCCCCAGGAAAGCCAGCAGCAGCCAAGCCGGCCCCAACCACGCCGAAACCGGCAACGCCTCCAGCTTCCAAGCCGTAATTCGTCGGAACTCGTTTTGTTTCATGGGGCTGCTCTCTTCTTTGAGCAGCCCCATCCTATTTGCCGCCTGGGAACGACAATCTGCTCAGGGGCAATTGGGCAGCCGTTTCGGAAGTTTGACAGTCACCAGCCACTCCACCCCCGGTGAGATTGCGGTTTTGCTTCGCTCGGCGGCCCTTCCACAGTAGACTTCTATTTTCGCATTCGCAGACCCAGCTTGATTTATTCTATGTCTTATA
>DASXIT010000083.1:0-5148 GCA_036497825.1 Candidatus Acidiferrum sp. | reverse complement strand
GCGATCCATCCACGCAGACTTCTTCTCCTTATCCCCTTGCATATTTCGTGCGGTCTTATCCGAAGCATACCAGTTGGTGAATTTGATCCGCGCAATAGCTGGTGGATTCGGCCACACGATATTCGAATAATCGATCGCTTTAATTTTTGCCTCTGTTTCCGCCTTCTTATCGGCTTTACTCTTCTTTTGCGCCTGTAATGATATCGGCGACACGATCGTCAGCGCCAACAGAATCATCAGCGCCATCCACTTCCGCCCCAGTCCTTTGTCATTTCTGCCGATTTTACTCATCGCACTTTCTCCTGATTCCATCACGCTTAACGCTTGGTTAGATCCTTATGGCAATTCGAGCAAAACGCCATGTTGTTTTCCTGATCCTTTATCAACAAATCAGGCTTCGCCGACGCGTGCGGTTGGTGGCACGTCAAACAGGTCATCTGTGCCATGGTTTTCGAAGTGTTCGTCGGATCAACTACATCCGACACCGGGTGCCCCGCCACGGGATGGCCCTTCCCATATTTCAACGGCAGCACGACAACTTTATTTTTCTTGAAGTAATCCTCCGGCAACTGCACCTTGCCATTGAATATCGTCAGCATGTGCGTGTCCTTATTTTCACCAGTTACCGAATCTGGGCCATGACACTCCAGGCAAAGCGCATTTCCTTGTGCCCGCAACAATTTTTCCCGCTCGCCCCCATGCGGTTCATGGCATGTTGCGCATCCCTGCGTAAATGCTGGCTGGTGGTGAACCGCCTTCTTTTCCAGATCTGCGATATCCGTGTGACAAGACAGGCAAATGCTCACTGGGTTTGTCTTTGGCAACCCTGGGCTCTGGCTGCCATGTGGGTTGTGGCAATCCGTGCAATCACCCATGGCTCCCGGATGCGGTACCTTAGCGCTCTCGATCTGCTTGGCCTTTTCGTCATGACACGTTAAGCAAATCGCCTTCACATCCGGCTGCGCCAACACCACTTTCCCATCTTTCGCCGGTGCGTGGCACATTTCGCATTGCTTATCCGCGAACGGCGGATGCAGGAATTTCACCATCAGTTTCGGTGCGGCGGATTGATGCGGATCGTGGCACTGCAAACAATTCGCCGTCGCGAATGGCTGGTTCTGGTGCGCTTTCTGCAAATCTGCCTGGCTGGCATCGTGGCAATCCAGGCACAGCGCCGGCGGACTCTTCGTCAAATGAAAATCAAACTCAACTTTGCCCTTTTCCCCAGTCTTATGGGTGACGTGGCAAGTTTCGCAGCCCATATCGAGGGCCACATGCCGGCTGCCCTTCTCCGGCACATTCACTCCCGTGGTGTGGCAACTCAGACAGAGATTCCCTTCCTGATCTCCCGTGGTTGGCTTCAACAATTGATACTTATTGTCTGATTCGTGCGGGTCGTGGCACTTCAAACAGTCGCGCACTGCCGGTTTATGCACCGTACCTTTGATTTCTGCCGCGTTCTTATCTGCGTGACATGTGAGGCACAAACCGTAGGGTGTCGTGGTGGTCAGTTTGACTCGGGTTACATCTTTGTTCACGCGTACTTCATGACAGCTCGTGCATCCGGTCGAGACTGCCGTATGCACAAATTTCCCTTTGGCTCTTTCCGCGTGGCATTCCAAGCACTTCGCGGAGTCTGCATTCTTATCCAGCGGTACGGGATGGATATCTGCTCGGAGTGTTGTGACGATCAGGAGGAGGAACCCGGCCAGTACCGCTGCAGAAAACAAGCGCGGCTGACGTGACTTCATCACACGCATCCCATCGGCCCCGGCCGTCCAGCCGTTGGCACTTGCAGGCCTTGCAATTGTGAGGTTGCTTTCTTGGAACTATCGATCGAGCTATGTTCGGCCGCCACCACCAACACGGTCGTCAATGCCACTGCCAAAATCAACAAGGTCACCATATAAAGGACCTGGTAATAGCGATTTGTCGCTTTCAAGCTCATACCTGCTCCTGCGCCTGGATTTGCCAATGGCATTGTAAACGAATGCATCTATTGTGCCGAACGAACCCACGGTCGTGCCTCATGCCGCACGCTTCCTTTGCGAGCACCTAACCTATTCAAAGTGTGGTGTTTAAACAGTCAGCGATTTGTGACCCAGGTCACTGAGACAGTGCCCATCCGAGCGCCGTTTGGGTGATATACCCCATTTGTGACGTTAAATCACACAGAATCCAGCTGAAAAATTAAACACCGGCGTATCGCTATCAGAGTGTCTATCTTGGTGGGACAGCCACTGACTGTGCTCTTGGGTCTGACTTGCTCTTGAGAATTTGTATTGTGTATGTGGCTAGCTTAAATGCGGAGAGAAATCCGTCAATCCCATAAACGTGGACTCCAGTTTCTCTACAAGTTTCCCGTTCGCCTCAGACTTCTCTTTCACGCCGATCCATTCCGGGTCTGCCTGAAACGCCTTCCAATTCGCTGTTGCTTCTTCCCGGCTCGGGTGCCGAAGAATGTAAATCAGTGTATTGCTCTTCTTTGGCTCATCTTCCGCCGTCCAGTAAGCAACATTCTTCATTCCATGTTTTTCAAATAGCTTCATCGTGTGCTCGCGAAATCGCGTCAGCAAGTCCGGCAACTTCCCAGGAAATGCCTGATATACGCGCAATTCATATACAAATGTTGAGTCCGCAAGCATACTCCCTCCATTTTTACTTTCCGACGCTGCCCAGAAAGACGCCGGAAGCATCGCAACAACCGGAATCGATTGAAGTAGTGTTCGTCTTTTCATGGCGCGCATTTTAGCAGAATTTGCACTATACTTTGCGTCGCTAGGTCAATCCCTAGTGCAGCCTAGCAAAACTAGGAATGTCCGGTAGCGCACCAATACAGGCAGGACCTTAGTACTTAAACCCTGTCCTCAAAAAGTACTGTAGTCCCATTTACGCCATGGGTGGCCGATGACACTCTCCTCCCCACACGGGTTCGATTCCAGCAGGCTGAATCTAAATCTGAGGGTCATTTCCGTCATGGGAAGAGTACTCGCGAACCTCCGCCTCAGAACTAAGTTCTTACTTTCCATCGTGATACTGATCGCCGGGCTCACCTGGTTTTCACTACTCATCGTCCGTCACAACGTTCAAGATCGCGCCCAGCAGGAATTGACCTCTAACGTTCATAGCTCCCTCTTGATTCTGGACCGGCTGCAGCAAGAGCGGCAGTTGGCTATGAGCCGCAAGGCCGACCTTCTCGCGACCTCTGCGTTTCTCTCCAACAACGATCCCACCTCATTCGCCGACTCCACCAGCAATCCCCTCGACACTTCCAGAAGCGATTTGATGGCGCTGGCGGACGGCACTGGAGCGATCGTTGCTTTCCGTGCCACCAACATCGCTTTCTCGGCGCAAAGTGCCGAAGCGCTTCTGCACTCCTCGTTGAACAACAATCGCAAGACGGACTGGTGGCTCAATAGCGGTCGCCTCTATCAAGTTGTCCTGCAACCCATCGGCCCCGTCGGTGCTCCGAAGGGCCTCCAATCCGGCACCGTAGTTGTTGGCCAAGAACTCGACGAAGCTACCGTGCGGGACTTGGGCCGTCTTCTCTCCAGCGAAGTTGCCCTCAGTTACCAAGGCCGCGTCGTGGCCAGCACCTTCGATCCTTACCGCCAAAGCCAGCTCTCTACACAATTACAACCTCATTTCTCGACCAATGAGTTGCACTTGGGAACGGAGCGATATTTCGCCAGCTCTCACAACCTCTCCTCCGAACTCCCCGATGGACCAAGCCTCATGGTCCTCAGGTCTGACTCGGAGACGATTGCCTTTCTCGAGCGCCTCAATCACCTTCTCCTCCGTATTGGCGCGGTCGCCATCCTCGCTGGGATTTTTCTGGCTTTCCTCATCTCCCATACATTTACTCGCCCACTCGGCACACTCGTGCAAGGTGTCCACGCCCTGGAACATGGCGACTTCGGCTATCCCCTGAACGTCACCGGAACAGATGAAGTTGCCGAAGTGACCCACGCTTTTGATCGCATGCGCCATTCTCTACAAAATAATATTTCCGAACGTGAACAGCTCGAAGAGCAGCTTCGCCAATCGCAGAAAATGGAAGCACTCGGCCGGCTTGCCGGGGGAGTTGCCCACGACTTCAACAACCTCCTCACTATCATTAAAGGGCACAGCGACTTACTTCTCGATTGGCTGAAAACTTCCGAAGCCCCATACAAGAGTTGCGAGCAGATTCATAAGGCCGCCGACCGCGCGTCTTCTCTCACTCGCCAACTGCTTGTCTTCAGCAGGCGCCAGGTTCTCCAGCCCAAAGTGCTTGACCTGAATTCCCTTATCCATGAAATGGATAAATTGTTGGAGCGCTTGATCCGTGAAGATGTTGATTTCCTTTTTATGCCTGGAGCCAGCTTGGACTCCGTGAAAGCTGATCCCGGGCAAATCGAGCAGGTGCTCCTGAACCTGGCCGTGAACGCCTGCGATGCCATGCCCACGGGTGGAAAACTGATCATCGAAACCCGCAATGTAAACGTGGATGAAAAATACGCGCAGGCCCGCCCCGGTCTCCAGCTTGGTTCTTTTGTTTTGCTCTCCGCCACTGATTCCGGCCTCGGTATGGATGCAAAAACGAAAGCGCGGATTTTTGAGCCTTTCTTCACTACAAAGGATGTTGGTAAAGGTACCGGGCTGGGCCTTGCGACGGTCTATGGAATTGTCAAGCAAAGCGGCGGTTTCATCTGGGTTGATTCTACTCCCGGGGAAGGCACTTGTTTCGAGGTCTATCTTCCGAAGGCGAATGAAAGAAATGAACTGGCTGTCTCGAAGAAACCAGTTCTCCCTTCCGTGCACGAGCCTTCCACGATTTTGGTCGTGGAAGACGATCTCGCCGTTCGTGAACTCGCTGTCAACTTCCTCAATTCTGCCGGATATCGTGTGCTGGCCGCGAAGGACGGCGTGGAAGCGCTACAACTCGCGAAACATTACGCTGATCCGATTAGTGCTCTGTTAACAGACATCGTTATGCCCAACATGCGGGGCACCGAACTCGCCGTCTGGCTGCGCAATCTTCTTCCTCAAATTAAAGTCATTTTCATGTCCGGCTATCTCGAACACAACTACGAGAGCCATGAAATAATGGCCAATGATCACTTCCTCGAAAAGCCGTTTACTCGCGAAAGTTTGCTGGCCAAAGTG
>DASXIT010000082.1:0-5878 GCA_036497825.1 Candidatus Acidiferrum sp. | reverse complement strand
TCGTGCCACACATTGCCGACGAATAGTAAACTTTATTCTGGCTTAAGCCCTTAAGAGAATGCAGGAGAAATCTGAGAGACAAATCCTCAGATCAGTGCGGCTAGAACCTAGAACCTAGAGGTACAACCAACCAGGCGCTGCCGAAGGTAGCCTGGCGTGGAGCCCCTGGGGTAAAGAAAGTCGGCCGCCGTCGCGCGGCCTTCGGAGCCGTGCGAGTGACAGTCGAGTGAGCGGGCGTTGCAAAGAGACAAAGAGACACTACGGGAAATCGCAGTGTTGGTCTCTTGGTCTTCTATCCCCTGGAAGCCTTCCGGAACTGAGCTCAAGCGTTAGCGCGGTCGGTGGTGAACCGCGCAAATTGATTTTGGAATACTCCAACTCTGAACCGAACCGAGGACACAAACCCAGCTATTGTTACTCACCAGCGTACTTTAGATTTGAGCGAAAAATCAGTGTTCCATTTTCAAACAATCAGTATTTTCCCCAAAGCTGCTCTCAAGACTGAAGAACACTTGGAATTTCTTCAGATGTTCGCGAACGCATTCCAAGATACCTCTGCCCGATCAAACCCATTCTACTTCTCATGGGTTGTGTCCTTTGCTCAATCAGCTCCGCTGTGGTCATGTATTCTTTGGATTCCTGTGTTAGCCTGCTAGAAATATAGTCAATAACGCCTAGCCAGTTGTAAACAACAAGAGCTTGTTTTTGCATCGTTCGAAAAAAATAGTTACGCTCTGCCTCAAGATATGACCATCCGAAGACGAAACCCTACTGCTCTCAACAATCCGAGATTGTCGGTCGTCGTACCTGTTTATAACGAGAAACATACCATCCTGGAACTATTGGAACGCATTCTAACAACCGACATTGCCAAAGAAGTGATCGTCGTCGATGACGACTCGAAGGACGGAACGCGGGAAATCCTGATGACACTGTCTGAGATGCACGCCAAAGGTGAGGCAACCGCCGCTCTTCAGGACGGAGCCGACTCGATCAGCTTGGGCGACCTTAGGTTCTTCTTTCAAAGCTCCAACCTGGGAAAAGGTGCTGCTTTGCGGCGAGGTTTTGCGGAAAGCACCGGCGACATCGTCCTGGTTCAAGATGCGGACCTCGAATATGACCCAGTGGATTATCCAAAGCTGCTGGAACCTATCGTGGATGGAAAGGCAGACGTGGTGTATGGATCCAGGTTCCTTGGCGGTCCCCAGCGCGTGCACTACTTTTGGCATTACGTCGCCAACAAGATGTTGACTTTGCTTTCCAACGTCTTCACAAATCTGAAACTCACCGATATGGAGACCGGTTACAAAGTGTTCCGTCGAGAGGTCCTCCAAGGGATTCGCCTGGAGTCCAATCGCTTTGGCTTCGAACCCGAGATTACCGCCAAAATAGCGCGAGGCAATTGGCGCGTTTACGAAGTACCGATCAGCTACGCTGGTCGAACCTACGAAGAGGGAAAAAAAATCACCTGGAAGGACGGTGTGCAGGCTCTGTGGTGCATTATCCTTTACCGATTTAAGGACTAAGAAAAGAGCCGGCAAGAATAGCATTTCGGCTAAGAGTGTAGTGGCGGAGAGCCTGTGGATTTGACACGCAGAAAGGTGGCCGAGCCGCGGGGGGAAATTCCCCGGAAAATTCCCGGGAAATTCCCCCCTCCTTCGTTCTGGGCAGCTGTCCCAGACCCCTAACCCAACCTTCGAAGTTGCGATGCGGATTTTCAGTATCTTTCATCCAGGGTTTTCACAGTCATGCACCCACGATTTTCACCATCATGCACCCACCGTTTTCATGATCTGCACCCACCTGGGGCTTTGGGGCTTTCACTTCTCAGTTTCTAGCAGTTTGCTTCCTGCTTTGTAATCATGGGCCTCCATTCGGTACAGGAGGAAGCAGAAGCGATCCAGAGCACTTTGCCCAAGCATCGGGTCATCAAAGACGGCCATCCATTCTTCAATGCCTCGGTCGAAAGTGACAATCGTGGAACTGCGGGTGTGCCATTCGATCAGCGGATCACGACTTAACCACGAAAATACGGAAAAATCGCTCGCTGTGATTTCTCAGGATCTATCGACCAGTTGAGCCGGTAGTTTTTCAGGAGCTTTCACCCACCCGTCTTCACGAACTTTCATTCGTTTTCAGCATCATGCACCCACCCGGGATTGCTTTTGAATGAACAGGTGTGCCACTCAGTCCTTCGTGTGTCCCTCGCCGAGTTCTAACAAGTGTCTTCTTTCTGCCCCTGGACTTCTGTCAATCTGCTGTCAGCTATGTTGCTGCGCTGCGCAAGAGCTGACTGAAATGAGTCTGAAGCAGCAGGTCTCACCGGCGGGGTATCAGCGGCGACATGGTGCGAAGGCGGATGTGTCAACTGGAGAAGCCCTCGAGGCCCGGCGAGGAAATCTCGTCGAAGAAGTGCTTGCGATAACCCTGAAGATAATCTAGCAAAAGCATTCAGAGGCAAATCTGACGTCAGCTTGGTTACTCCTAGATTTCATCGTCAATAGACTCACGCATCCACCGATCTCCTCTGAAGACATTTCGTAAATCAATGCAGAAAAAACAACCCAAGAGAAGCAGAATTGGTTCTATCGGGCAGCGGTACCTTGGCGATACTTGTACGACCGCGTAGACCGCTGGATAAAATACCAGAATTGCCAGAAACATCCAGAAAGAGGGATGATTTTTCTTGAACATGTGTATTAGCCCAGCGATCGCGAGTACAGTCATGAGAGCTTCTGCAAATGATTGCCACCATCGCTCCATTGGAGGGAACCAAAAGAAGAAAATCCGAAGCAAGACAAGCCGCATGAATTCTGCTGGATGGTTATATATCCACATTAGTGCTTCTTTCTTTTTGGCTTGTTGGTAAGATAGTTCGCCTATCTGTCGAACTTTTTCTCTCTCTTTAGGTTGCGTATAGGGATGAACAAAGTCCGGAGAGCGCACGTTTCTTTCCAAATCCGCAGTCGCATGATCATTATTAGACACCTGTAATTCCAAGCCGAAGTTCGAACGAGTCCAAACGACTTGCCCAAAAGTCTTGAAATTCCTAAATGCCCACGGAGAGAGCAGTATCACTATTAGCACGGCAACAGTTGCCATGAATTTCGAGAACGCTATTCGATTCCTTTTGAAGCGCAACACGCCGAAGACAGTCCAGCCGAATAGGACCTGTAGGATTGTGGGGTTAATCAGGCATACGACTCCCGAGAGAACGCCGAGGGAAAGTGCACCGCGTGTGGGAAAGAACTCTCTAATCCAGTAACCACTCAGGACGATACACAATGCGGTCAGGCCCAACATCGTGTAGGGAGCGTCAAAAACCCCCACAGTCTGAGCCCAATAGTTTACGGGCGCGATGGCGCCAATCAATCCCGCAGTCACCCCCGGCAATTTCCCCAACTGACACTTAGTTGACAATTCTGGCAACAGGGCAAAGGCGGCAGCGCCCACAATGGCGGCAAGAATAGATGCGATGAGACGTCCGACAGAGCCGGCTCCTGCTACTCGAATGATAATCGCAAGAACTATCGGCAGAAACGGCATTGTGTGTGCCGTTGGTCCCACACTAGCGCCGTAGGCGTCTGCATACGTGCCATGATTGGCGAGAGACAGGGCTATCATAAAAGGTTCTAGACGGCTGGGACCACGGCGGAAAGTGAACAAAATCAAGGCCACACGCACTACGAAACCGATGCTGAAGATTACAGGCATCCAAAAACTCACGTTACGGCTAGGAATGTTTGGCATGAGTGCTCGGTTGAGTGATCGTGAATTCTGGCTGAATTTCGCTTAGAGGCTGTGTATAACTCACAATCCGATACGCTTGTGCTGTTTGACTAACTCCTTGCGAGGGAGAGGTTTTCTCTGGCATTTGGCTACAGCCGATTAAGAGCACGGCGCAGAACATCGGAAGAAGGGCTTTCATAGGGATAGCATGAATCTTTGAGGGTTAAATTTCAAACAGACTTAGGGAGAAATTTCGAGACTTTCCGTCTTGAGTTCACCTCGCTAAATCGCGTGGCCAATGAAATTCATCGTTACCCGCGCTCTCCACTACAACATGGAATCGGAACCGACTCAAACCGGATGGTGTTCTTTCCCTTTCTTTCGCAGTGTTGTCCGATGAGATGGGCCGCAAGATCTATTTGATGATGAAAGAGGTTTTTGACGGACGCCCTCCGGTTAGCGTAGCGACCCGCTACGACAACTCGGTTATGTTCCTGGAGTCAAACGACAAGAACTGGGCGCCTCCCCCCAAGTTGTCAGAGGATGCCGGATTTACGGAACGGACAGAGTCAATATCTTCCGGAACAATCGGCGTTTTGCGCGAGAAGCGGCACGAGCAGAGAACTATCACGCTGAGAGAGATTTTCCGATTGGAGACGGGACGATCGATCGGCAACGATTGGGTGGTTGCCGTACCGGGGGCATTTTCTGCAACTCCAGCCGCAGAACAGGCGCTATGGGCCGACGAAAGCCAAAGCGCTGGTCTGTGAGTGAGAAGATGGGGCGGTAGAAGTGCACTATCGCGGAGAATGCAGGGACTACGAAGATCTGGTGGAAGGTCGCTTCGGCGATCTTGCGCCGTTTCGTCCACATTCCGTCGCCGTTTCCTCCTTCAGCCACCCTCACACGAACCAGCCCATTCCATGTGTCCACGATTCATTAGTCTCAATTTTCGCGCCAGCAAATACGCTAACAAAAATAAGCGTCAGGCCAGGAAGTCGGGGGCCGCCTGGACGGAATGTGTTTGAGAGGGGATGGCTGGACAGTGGGAAGACCGCATCACTCAAAGGGGGGAAAGTTGAATCACCCGGTTCGTTGTCTCACTGATCGTTTCAGTCGCCGCTTTTGTAACGCAGCCCGACTTGCTCGTGGTGACCTTCATCGGATTCCGGTTCTCAACCTGATTATCTCCTGTGTCGTTGTGAATACGCTCCTCTGTAAGCACGCAGGTGGCTACGCCGGCCGCGTTCGTGGAAGTGCTGCATTCCTGATTTCCAAGCGAGTCCATCACCCTCACCGTGGCTCCAGTAACTGGATGACCGTTCTGGTCTGTAACTGCCAGTGTATAAGTCCAATCAATATAAAGGCTGACTGCTGCCTGGGTACCCGCGTGTCGAGCATGGATTCTGTTGTTCGTGGGGTCTACCCCCGTACCAAATTTCGCGTCCCGGATATGTACGTTTGAGACCGCACCGTAGCCGTTCTCAGCAACGGCAAAATACCAAGGGCTCGATGGGAATGTCGTACCCTTGTTAAACGTCGGATTAATAAGTGTGAGATTGTATGCGCCCATCCAATCGAACCAGAAAATTCCAGAGGCTCCCGTGAATGTGTCGTTCGTGCTCGTGAATCCCGTAGTGTTGTTACTCATTTCTGTTGAAATTGCCATCGCGCATCCGCTCGGAGCTCCCGCCTGAGGAACGGTACACGGAAGCGATGTGCTGGTGCGAATTGCGGTGTAGAAGTTATTGTTGGATTTATTGTTTCCAGTGGCAGGGGTATCAGTCAGACGCATCGCACTGGCGGTGCAAACACCTGCGACAACGGTAACGTGGTTACCCGATGCCGTAGTGTTGCCGACTTTGTCGTCCCACTGGATTCCGTAAACCCCACTAGTTTCACATCCTTTGTATTCCGCATTATTTTCCTTCTCATTCGCGTTCGTAATCGTGTTGTTCCTCGCTAGCGAACCGTTCCCGGCCAATTGAATACCGCGACCCTCCTGCAATGTGAAGGTATTGTCGTGAATGTTGCTATTGGTTCCCCAAGCCAGGATTCCGAAGTCATTCGTATACTGGCAGCCCAGAGTTGGATTGCAGACCCCGCCTGATTGCATCCCCTTTGGATTACCTGTCTTGACTGTATTGTG
>DASXIT010000081.1:0-13060 GCA_036497825.1 Candidatus Acidiferrum sp. | reverse complement strand
CCACGAAAGTGCGTACAGTCCGTACCTGCCAAGGCGCATGAATCAGATTCGATGATGTCCATATAAAAAGTGCGCGGGACTGAGAAAATCCTCTCCGACGATTGCCAGGCCAGGGAAGTTTTCAGGACCTCATATGAATTGGTCGACAGTAAACAGCGTGCATCCGCGAGATGAAACTCAGCTCGGAGCGGAAGCGTCGCGCTATTGAAATTCACGTTCATTGTGTTGCCACTTTAACGCAAAATACCCCGCTAAAATCAGCGTCGCGGAAGATATGACAATCTCGTGACGTTGACGTGACAATTTCGGCCCATAGACACGCGTAAGGTTTGGGGTGTGGTCGCGAGAAAGGGCCGATGTCTAAAAAGGTAGTATTTTTCTTTCCTTCGTTCGCAAGTTCGGAAGCGACAGCTCCTCTGGGTATTCTTGCGGTAGCAACACCTCTCCTGAGAGACGGTTATACGGTAAAGCTAATCGATTCAACGATCACTCCAAATTACAAACAAACGGTTCTGGAAGAAGTGAAAGACGCATTGTGCCTCGCGATTTCACTGGTTACTGGGCCTATGATTCGCGAGACTGTTGAAATCGCTCAAGCCGTTAAAGCCTGGAACCCCGATTTCCCCGTTATTCTTGGCGGTTGGCATCCCTCCCTCCTGCCAAAGCAAACGCTCGAAGCGCCCTTCATCGACATCGTGGTTCGTGGCCAAGGGGAAGACTCTTTGCTCGAGCTTGTCCAACATCTGGAAGAGCGCGCAGCCATCGATTTAATTCCAGGAATCGGCTTCAAACGTAATCAAAAATTGATTTTCACCACCGAGCGGCCTCTTAAACCCATTGTGGATTTGCCGCCCAAGGCCTACCACATTGCGGATTTCGACGCCTATCAACGGAGTTGCGGCCGCCGCTGGGCGATGTACATCTCAAGTTTGGCTTGCCCTTTCAACTGCTCGTACTGCACCAATGCAGGCGTGTATGGCCGAAAGTGGAACGCTCTGCCCCCAGAACAATTTGTCGAGGAAACCGTCGATCTCTCCCGGCGTTACGGTTTGGAAATGTTGTGGATTGTAGACGACAACTTTCTTGTTGATCTTGATCGCGCTCGCGGTATTGCCGAAGGGTTAGTGCGCGCCGGCGCGGATTTCAAGTGGAGCATTCAAGCTACAACGAACTTGACCGCTCGCCTCAGCACGGAGGATCTGAAACTTTTACGGCGCAGCGGGCTTCATCAAATCTGCCAGGGCGTGGATTCCGGCTCTGAAAAAATCCTGAAGCTGATGAACAAGACGTTTCAGGATTTTGACTCCATCTATGAGAGCGCGTCGCGATGCCTCGAGGCGGGCATTCGCCCATCTTTCAATATTATTTTTGCTTACCCTGGAGAAGGCACCAAGGAACGCCGCGAAACCATTGATTTCATGATGGACGTGTGCCGCAGATTTCCCGGCGCTGAATTCTGGACCAACATTTTTACTCCTTATCCCGGCTCCCCAATCATGGAGCATGCGGACGAACTTGGCATCCGCGTGCCCTCCTCTTTTGAAGGTTGGGCCGATTTCTTCCCCCGCTACACCGTGCTCCCCTGGCTCAGCGGATCCGAGCACAAGCGCCTTCAAATCATGCGCGAATACCTGCGCATTGCATTTGATCGTGTGCCGATTGCCGCGGACACGCGCAAGCGTTCGACTCGTTTTATCCAGAAAGTAATTTCGTTGCCGGCGCGTTGGAGATTGGACCATGACATTTACCGCGCTCCCGTCGAATTGTGGCTGAACGATCGGCTGAAGCGCAAAATCGCCGCCCTGAAGCCCGCAGTGGATGCCAAGCGTCTGGAGAATGCGGTAAGCGAGGCGGCGTGCTGACCAAGGGAAAAGTCGTGCTCTTCTATCCGCCGTATGACGGGCCGCCATTGGGCCCGCCACTGTGCATGCTGAGTCTTGCGGCGCCGTTACTGCAAGCCGGATTCGATGTCGCGCTGATCGATGCAAAGGTTGATCCGCAATGGTTTCAAACAGTTTTGTGCGAAGTGCGTAACGCACTGTGCTTGGGAATCTCCATGCTCACGGGTCCAATGATTCGCGGTGCCGTTCGCATGGCCAAAGCGGTAAAGCAGGAGGCTCCGAACGTTCCGGTAATTTTTGGCGGATGGCACGCCAGCCTGGCGACTGCGCAAACTCTGCAGGAAAGCTACGTGGACGCAGTCGTGCGCGGCCAGGGCGAATTGACTTTTTTGGAAGTTGCCGAGAAATTGGCAGCGAAGGAAGATTTTCGCGCAGTTGACGGAGTGTCCTCTCAACAATTCGGAATGCCGCGCAACATGCCGGAACGCCGCGTCGCCTTGTTGGACGACTTACCAATACCTGCCTTTCACCTCGCCGATTTCGACGCTTACGAGCGCGTCTCTGGCGAACGAAAGCTCGGCTACGCCACCAGCGTCGGCTGCCCCTACGGCTGTCATTACTGCACGGACATGGTTTTTTACAAACGCAAGTTCAACGCCCTCTCTGCCGATCGCGTGGTCAGCGAAGTTACAGAATTGGCGAATCGCTACCGCATCGAAGAAGTCGCCATGCTCGATTCCAATCTTCCCGTTGACTGGCGGAGATCCTTGGAAATTGCGCGCGGCTTCGTCGATGCAAAAACCACATTTCGCTGGACGTTTCAAGCCTCCACGGATTTTCTTTGCCGAATGAGCGACGACGACGTGCGGCTCCTCGGCGAAAGTGGCGTGACCCACATGGGCTTCGGCACGGAATCGACGGTGAGCAGCGTGCTCAAGCTGATGAACAAGCGTCACCAGCGCGTAGATGAGATGTACGAGACAGCGCGCAAGGCCAGCCTCGGTGAAATTCACGTCACCTTCAACCTCATTTTTGGTTATCCCGGAGAAACCGAAGCCGATCGCATCGAGACTCTTCGCACCATGAGCGACATTGCCAGGCATTTCTGGAACGTCAGTTTTTCTCCCAACATTTTCACCCCATATCCCGGGATTCCAATTTGGCCCGAGCTTCGTTCGCTAGGTCTGCGCGAGCCGCAAACCTTAGCGGAATGGGCAGATCTTCCGTTGGGTCGCAACACTTTGCCGTGGCTGCATGGAACGGAATTAGAACGCCTGCGGCGAATGCTCGATTTTTTCCTGCTGAACAATCAATTGCGCAAAGCCACGAAAGATCATCCGAAGTTGCGCTCCGGGCTTCGCCGTTTCCTTGGTGCTCCGTTGCGCTGGCGGATTCGTTCCAACAAATATTCGTTTCCTTGGGAACTCTGGGTAGGAAAAAAACTGGAAACAATTGTGACCAGAAGGTCTCTAATCACCGGGCAGCCACTGAAGGAGGAGGGTGCCGAAGCATGCTGAACCGCGTTCATTCACGCGCGCCGCTCAAATCGGGAGGAAGTCGTGGCTAATGTACTTCTGACCCATTCCTACCATCTGCCGTTCGACCGCAAGCAATCGCGCAAGATGGAGCCCTATCCACCGCTCGGCACACTCTACGCCGCAGGGCTGTTGCGTTCAAACGATATTTCGGTTGCGGTTTTCGACACCATGCTGCAGGAACCGGAAGCCGGTTTCCGCGAGGCTTTGAAGAAGCACCGGCCCAGCATCGTGGCCATCTACGAGGATGATTTCAATTTCCTTACAAAGATGTGCCTTACGCGTATGCGCGAGGTTGCATGGCAAATGATCGACGCCGCGCAACAGTTCGGCGCGCGCGTTGTGGTGCACGGCTCCGATTCTACCGATCACGCCGCCGATTATTTACAGCACGGTTGCGAATATGTGCTGGAAGGCGAAGCAGAACACACCTTGCTGAATGTGGTGAAGGCGATGAATTGCGGCGCTGATGCTACGGCAATTCCAGGCGTCAAGTGGATGAAGAGCTCTGGTTCGCACGGGTTTTTGGCTGGCGCCTCTCATCGGCAAACGCGCGTTCCTGCAAACTTGCCGCTTCCCGCGCGCGATTTGATCGACCTCTCCCTATATCGCAACGCATGGAAATCCACGCATGGCCGCTT
This sequence comes from Candidatus Acidiferrum sp., assembly GCA_036497825.1. GTDB lineage: Bacteria > Acidobacteriota > Terriglobia > Acidiferrales > UBA7541 > Acidiferrum. Next base: position 9,043 of record DASXIT010000081.1, on the reverse strand, counting down.
TTCCTTGAATATCGTAAGCAGCCGCGGCTGTCCCTTCCGTTGCAACTGGTGCGCGAAGCCTATCTTCGGAGACGCCTTTCAACTTCGCCCGGCCACCGAAGTTGCCGACGAAATGCGCTCGCTAAAAGAATTGTATGGCGCCGAGCATCTGTGGTTCGCCGATGACATTTTTGGATTGAATCGCCACTGGCTGGACGAATTCGCGGTTTGTGTTGAGAAACGCCGTTGCGCGTTGCCATTTAAGATTCAAGCGCGCGCCGATCTGATCACCAAGGATACTTCGCAGTCGCTTCGCCGCGCTGGTTGTGCGGAAGTCTGGATGGGCGTTGAATCAGGTTCGCAAAAGGTTTTGGACGCGATGGAAAAAGGGCTGCGCGTCGAAGAAGTCATCACCGCCCGGGAGCATTTGAAGCGTGAAGAAATCCGAGCGTGTTACTTCCTACAGCTTGGTTATCCCGGCGAGCATTGGGAAGACATTCAGAAAACGATCGCTCTTGTTCGGGAAACGTGCCCAGATGATGTTGGTGTTTCGTTCTCTTATCCACTACCCAATACGCGTTTCTATGCTCGAGTAAAGCAGCAACTCGGGGCAAAACAGAATTGGTCGGATAGCGAAGATCTCTGCGTCATGTTCAAAGGTGCCTATAACGACCGCCTCTATCGTGCCGTGCGCGACGCCCTTCACGCGGAAGTGGAAAGCTGGAATTCCGGCACAGAGTCCGAAGGTCTTGCGGATTTGTGGAAGAACGTAACGGCTCTGGAGCCGGTTTGCCGTAACGCAGATGCTACGCTCTTACCCGATTCGCCAGCGCATTCCGATTTTTGCGCAACCTCGAACTCGCCCTTTGTGGTTCTTCAAACACAGCCTCAAATTGCAGGAGGAGCAAATGACTGACCTCCTCCTGACGCATGGCTACTTCCTCGCCGAAGATCCAAAAGAACTGCAGATCCGCAAGCCATACGTGCCAATGGGAATTCTCTACATTTGTTCCCATCTTCGCAGCAAAGGTTTCAATGTGGACGTCTTTGACACCACGTTTTCGACCACTGCTGATTTGATTTCTTATCTCCAGACCGAGCCTCCGTCGATCCTGGGAATCTATGCAAATCTGATGACTCGCAAGAAGGTCGTCAAGCTTCTTTCTGTGGCGCGAGCCGCTGGTTGGCAGACCGTTGTTGGCGGTCCAGAACCCGGGGCCTACATTGATGAGTACCTGGATGCCGGCGCCGACGTTGTGGTGATTGGCGAAGGTGAACAAACGTTGGAAGAACTCATTCCGGCCCTGCGTTCAGGTTCGTCCTCGGCGCTGAACGCGGTGCAGGGAATCGCTTTTCGCGATGAAGCCGGACGAGTGCATCGAACCGGCGAACGAGCGCAAATCAGTGATCTTGATGCGCAACCCTGGCCCGCGCGAGAGGCTGTAGATATCCAGCGGTATCTGAAAACATGGCGCGAGGCCCACGGGAAAAGCTCTCTCTCGTTTATTACAGCGCGCGGTTGCCCTTATCGCTGCCGCTGGTGCAGCCATCAGGTTTTCGGAATGACCCATCGCCGTCGCAATCCGATCAAAGTCGTCGACGAATTTGAGTGGCTGCTTTCTCACTATCAACCCGATATGGCCTGGATCGCGGACGATGTCTTCACGATCCACCATGGATGGCTACGAAAATACGCTACAGAGATGCGAACGCGCGGCCTGCGTGTTCCTTTCGAGTGTATTTCGCGCGCCGATCGCCTCAGCCAAGAGTCCGCAGACCTATTGGCGGAACTCGGTTGCTATCGTTTGTGGATAGGCTCGGAAAGTGGCTCGCAGCGAATCCTGGACTCCATGGAACGCGGCGTAACCGTGGCGCAAGTGCAGAACGCCGTCGATCTTTGCAAAGCTCGCGGCATTCAGACTGGGATGTTCCTGATGTGGGGCTATGAAGGCGAAGAACTGGAAGATATTGAGGCAACTATCGAACACGTGAAACGCACTGATCCCGACGTTTTCTTTACGACGGTCTCATATCCCATCAAAGGCACGCCTTATTTCGAACGAGTTGCCAATTCACTTGTGCAGCTCAAACCATGGGGAAGTTCTTCCGATCGCGAATTGGTCGTGCGCGGCCGCCGCTCCACGGGCTTCTACGAGAATGCGGATTTGTTGTTACAGCGCGAAGTCCAACTGGCTCGGCTCCGTCGCGCCGGCGACAGTGTGAATGTACAGCTTGAGTTGCAACAAGAAGTGACGTCGTTGCGCGAATCACTTTATTCCAAGGCAACCGAGGTATCGGCATGAGCGTGTCGGCGAGCATAGATATCGTAAGTTCTGCGGACGCTTTCGATCGTGTAGCGGCGAGTTACGACGATGCTTTCACCCATTCGCTAATTGGCAAAGCTCAACGAGGCCAGGTTTGGCGAAGGCTTCTTCGCGCGTTTGCTCCGGGCGAATGCATCCTGGAACTGAATTGTGGAACTGGCGAAGACGCTAGATTCCTCGTGTCGCACGGCAGAAACGTCATCGCTTGTGATGCATCCGCCAAAATGATTGAAGTGGCGGCATTGCGTGCGCAGCAGGAAGTTGCAAACGCGTATCTTACCTTTCATCAGCTCGCTAACGAAGATTTGGCCCATTTATCAGGATGGCCGTTGTTCGATGGCGCGTTTTCTAATTTTTCTGGACTGAATTGTGTAGCCGACCTGCATTCCGTCGCGAACAACTTGGCGGCAGTCGTTAGGCCTGGCGGAAAAGCTCTGCTCTGTTTGTGGAACCGCACCTGCCCGGCAGAAATTCTCTGGTATCTACTTCATGGCGATATGCATAAAACTTCTCGCCGTTTCTCGCGCAACTCATCAGCGAGGATTGGCGAACGCACTATCTCAGTGTTCTACCCGACGTTGCGTGATGTACAACGAGCCTTCGCACCCTCGTTCGCATTAGAGCGTTACGAAGCCGTAGGCCTATTTGTGCCTCCTTCCTATTTCGAGCAATGGGCCACGAATCATCGCGAAACGCTGCACCGCCTCGACCAACTAGATAGCGTCTTCGCCCAATGGCCAATTTTTCGCAATCTCGGCGATCACGTGTTGCTGGAGTTCAGACGATGCACGCTCTAAACGCGACAGTGACACAATCAGAAGTTCTCCTGGGGCCGGAGAATTACTCACAGCCGCGGCATAGCGCCTGGTTCATCGGCCTGCGTTGTCCTCGTTGTGGCCACGATCTGAGCTCTGCCTCTTATCGCTCGCTTGCACGAAATCATCCGGGTATGTTTTGCGGCGGGTGTTTTGCTCTTTTCAGCCAGGAACACGGAATTTGGCTTGCTCTTCCACCTGGTCGTAAGAACTATTTCTCGCGCTTCGCGGTGGAATATCAATATATACGGCGGCAGGAAGGGAGGGGTAGCGCGGATCCGGAATTTTATCTAGCGTTGCCGTTTCGCGATTTGACAGGGCGCAACGCCTGGCAGTGGGCGATTCGCGCCAGGACCTTTTGCCAGATTGAAAGCAAAATACTCCCGCGCTTGACCACGGGAAAGAATCCCTCTCTTGCAATTCTGGATCTTGGCGCTGGCAACGGTTGGCTGTCCCACCGTCTCGCCCTGTCGGATCACCGCCCGGTCGCCATTGACTTGTTGACGAATTCTTACGACGGACTCGGAGCGGCTTACCACTATTTCCGTTCGTCTCGGGAGATCTTTCCTCGTTTTCAAGCCGAACTCGACAATCTTCCTTTCGCGGATGGACAGTTCGACTGCGCCATTTTCAATGCTTCTTTCCATTATTCGGAAAACTACGATCGCACCTTGTCTGAAGCAATTCGTTGCTTGCGTCCAGGTGGAACCATCCTTATCGCCGATTCGCCGACCTATCAGGCGGAGGCCAGCGGTCATCTGATGCAGCAAGAGCGCCGCCGCGAATTTCAGCATCGCTTCGGATTTGCCTCGGACGGATTGGCCAGTTGTGATTATTTGACCCCGGAGCGCTTGATCGCTCTTGAAGTCCGCCACGATCTTCGCTGGAAGACTCACAAAATATGGTACGGCGCCAAATGGGCATTGCGTCCATGGATTGCCAGACTGAAAAATCGGCGAGAGCCTTCTGATTTCTTTCTGTATAGCACACAGGTGAAGCTGCAATGATCCTTCTCTTTAATGCCCGGTCAACCAGGCCGCGCAATCGACGCCTCCCCTTATCCGTACTGGCGTTGGCCGCAGTTCTGGAAGGCCGCGAAGACTACGTGATCGTCGACGGTAATCTCGACGAGAACCCGATCGAAACGATCCTGGAATTGATTCGCATGCAAGACGTGGATTTGCTCGGTGTAACCGTAATGCCTGGCCCGCAAATGGTCGCGGCTCTTGCGGCCTGCCGTGAAGTTCGCAAAATCCATCCGAAGCTTCCCATTGTTTGGGGCGGATACTTTCCTTCGATTTATACGGACGCCGCACTCAACGCGCGCTACGTCGATTACGTTGTGCGCGGCCAGGGCGAAGAGACCCTATTGGAATTAATCGATGCTATTCGAGGCAAGCGGCCGTTCGAAGGCATTCTTGGCCTGTCCTACAAAGATATGTTTGGGTTGCATCGGCACAATCCAGAGCGCCTGATGAAAAGACCAGACGAATTTCCCTGGTCCCCATTCCACCGGGTGCCCGTAGAGAAATATCTGCGGCCATCCTTCTTTGGAAAGCGTACCGCGGTTCACCACGCCAGCATTGGTTGTCCATTTCATTGTAGTTTCTGTGGTGTTCATGCTGCCTATGGGACACGGGAACTCTTGGAGAGCCCTGCGCGAACAGAAGCGATCCTGCGTCACTTGAAGACCGAGTACGGTGCCGATTCCGTTCAGTTCTACGACATGAATTTTTTCATGGGAGAGAATCACGCGCGCGAACTTGCCGGCAGGATAGAGCCGCTGGGATTCCGCTGGTGGTGTGAAGCGCGAGTGGATATCTTCAATCGCTATTCGGATGACACCCTGGCAGCGCTAAAGCGAGCCGGCTGCGCCATGATTTTCTTTGGCGCCGAATCCGGTTCCGATTGGGTGCTGAAAGAGATGCAGAAGGATATCACTACAGAGCAAACGCTCGCGGTGGCGCACCGCATCGTTAAATTTGGCATCATCCCGGAATTTTCCTTTGTGATCGGGAATCCCAAGGATCCAGAACGCGACACTCGTGAAACGCTCCAGTTCATCAGAAAACTGAAAAAGATTAACCCGAACTGCGAAATCATCATTTACCATTACACGCCGGTTCCCCAGAGAACCGCGATGTACGGCGAAATCGATGGCCAGGTGGAGTTTCCCACCACTCCGGACGAATGGGCTACCCAGCGCTGGATGGATTTCACCATGCGAATCGATACCAAAGCTCCATGGTTGAAACAAAAAACCAAAAAGCTCATCGACAATTTTGAAGTCGTCGTCAGCTCGCGTTGGCCGACGGTGCAAGATATTCGAGCTCCACGTTGGAGCCGTGCCTTATTGCAATCCCTCAGCTCCTGGCGTTATGCCGCGGGAATTTATGCGTTTCCAAAGGAGCTGCGGATGGCGCAGCAATTCATCACCCTGCGCAAGCCGAAACAAGAAAGTTTGTAAAGCAGCGTGGAAGGTTCTCATTGTCAAGCTTGCTCTCAACTCCCGTTCTAACTCCTCGCGATGGCTATAGGCATTGGGCCCACGATTATGATGCGCAACCCAATCCAATGCTGTCGCTGGAACGGCGCTATCTGGAGCCCCTGATTCCGTGCACGGCCGGTTTGGATGTGGTCGATGTAGGCTGTGGCACAGGTCGCTGGCTGGAAATTCTCAAGGATGGTGAGCCGCGCAGTCTGTTTGGCGTCGACACCTCCCGAGAGATGTTGCGGCATGCAAAAAGGAAACTCCGCGCAAGGGCCTGCCTGCTTCTGGCCAATGCTGAATCGTCCCCACTCGCCCCAGCCAGTGCGGATATTGTTTTCGCAAACTTTGTCCTGAGCTACGTGGAAGACGCCCGGGCATTTCTGGACAACATTCGATGCGCTCTCCGCCCAGGCGGCTCGGTGTTCCTCACTGACCTTCATCCAGAAACTACGGTTGCACTGAACTGGCGGCGTGGAGTCCAGACCAAAACCGGTTTTCAGGATATTCGCATCTTTGAGCGCTCCATTGAATCCGTGATCGCGCTATGCGATGCCTTCGATCTGAAACTTTCTGTGCGGCTGGAACCATGTTTCGGAGAGCCAGAAGTAAAGATATTTCGGTCCGCGGGGAAAATGACCAGTTTCGAACAGTCTGTGGGCTTTCCCGCAATCTACATTTTGCAGTTTCAGCGAACTAACAATATTCCTCAGTTAATTTCTCCGCAGCGTGAAGACGGCACGATCAGTCTTGTGGAAAACTCCTCCTTCGCTCTGGGTCCACAAGAACGTACTTCCGGGCCGCTCCGCTTCGCCAACACGAAGATCGAAGCGATTGGCAAATCAACTTATAAGAATGAGCCTTGGGTACAGTCAAGTTCCTTGATCGATCTCCAAGATTTTCTCGTTTTTCCCGGTTTGGTAAATTCTCACGATCACCTCGAGTTTGCATTGTTTCCCAGACTAGGAATGGGCAATTACGCGAATTCTCTCGACTGGGCAGAGGATATCCACCGCTCAGAAAGCGAAATGATTTCCAGGCACCGGCGAGTTCCTAAGAATGTGCGACTCTGGTGGGGCGGCATCCGTAATCTCTTATGTGGAGTAACAACTGTCTCCCACCATAATCCATACGACAGCGACGTCTTCGATAACAATTTCGTCGTTCGCGTTGTTCGCGAATACGGCTGGGCGCATTCGCTCGCTTTGGATGCGGACGCCGCCGCAAAAAAACGCGCAACTCCAACTGGCCAACCATTTTTGATCCATCTTGCCGAAGGCATTGATGCAGACAGCGAGCAGGAATTAGGAGCTCTTCATCGTGCGGGTGCTCTTAATAAAGACACGGTAATCATTCACGGCCTCGGTCTCACAGAAGAGGATCGCGAACTATTGCGTGATTCCGGCGCTGGATCAATCTGGTGCCCAAGCTCAAATTTGTTTCTTTTTGGCCGTACTATCCCCGCGAACAGTATCGAATCTTCCCCCCATGTTGCTCTAGGCAGCGATTCGCCATTGACGGCCGAGGGAGATCTGCTCGATGAAGTGCGTCTTGCAATTCGCAGTACCCAACTCCTTCCTGAAACTGTCTACAAGCTCGTCACGGGCCAGGCCGCCCGCATTCTTCGACTACATCATGGGCAGGGGAGCATTCATGCCGGAGGCGTCGCAGATTTGTTTGCGGTGCGTGACATGGGGCAATCGCCCGCCCAAACGCTGATGAAACTTTCCTATCAAGACGTTGAGCTCGTTCTTATCGGCGGACAAGTTCATCTTGCTTCTGATGAAATTGTGCGGCGGCTCCCGGATCAAGCCAAAAAGGAATTGCAGCCACTGCGGATCGAAGAAACTCTGCGCTGGGTTCGTGCTCCACTCGATTGGCTGTTTCGCGAAACTGAGCCACATCTTCCTGAGGGTGTTTTCCTTGGTGGAAAGCAGGTGCACCTTGGCCCCCACAATTGAAAAAGTTTTAGAAATGCCGCATGTCAGCCACGATCCGCATGAGATCAAGACCCTTCCCGTGCTGGTCGTACACGCGCAGAGTTCCTGCAACTGCCGTTGCGTGATGTGTGACATCTGGAAAAATCATTCTGGAGAATCTTTCCGCGCAGGAGATTTGGAGCCGCATCTGGACTCCATTCGAAAACTGGGTGTTCGATGGATCGTGTTTTCGGGTGGCGAACCTCTAATGAATCCGGAGCTGCCTCTTCTTAGCGCGGCACTTCGCAAGGAAAATATTCGCCTCACACTGTTGACTACAGGCTTGCTCTTGCCCAAGAAGGCGGACGAAGTAACTGCGAACTTCGACGATGTAATTGTGTCGTTGGATGGCCCACCGGAAATTCATGATGCGATTCGCCGCGTCGACGGCGCGTTCGCGCTGATAGAATCCGGCGTGAAGGCATTGAGAGAACGGCGCGCCGACTTTCGTGTCACGGCGCGCACGGTTGTGCAGAAAGCAAACCATCGCCACCTGCGGGAAACGGCGCGTGCTGCAAAGCGTCTTAACCTGAACGCCATTTCGTTTCTGCCCGCGGATTTAACCTCCACCGCCTTCAATCGTCCTCTGGTTTGGCCCGTCGTACGCCAGGAACAAGTCGGCCTCAACCTGCTTGAACTTGGGGCACTAGAGGCGGAAATCGATTTGTTGATAGGCGATATGCAGCAAGAATTTAAAGATGGTTTTGTCGTCGAAACGCCTGAAAAACTTCAGCGCATTACCCGCCACTTCCGCGTTCAACTGGGTTTGAAATCTCCGGAATCGCCAATTTGCAATGCCCCGTGGGTTTCCGCAGTCATCGAAACCGATGGAACGGTGCGGCCTTGCTTCTTTCACAAGCCTATCGGAAATTTGCACCAGCATGGCTTGAACTCCATCTTGAACGGCCGTACTGCGCGGGAGTTTCGCGCGAACCTCGACATCCCGAACGATCCGATCTGCAAACGTTGTGTCTGTTCGCTGCACTACCGTCCGTGATTCGCGGCTGAGTTACTTGTTGTCGGACTTGGCTTGGGTGGATCGTCGCCCGAGTACATCGCTGGTTCCCCGAGACTGCCGGCCTGCGGGAGATTCCGGATGTACACGACGATCGACCACATCTCCTCGTCTGTTAAAATTCCCTTAGACGCTGGCATCCCAGACGGAAATATTCCGTTCTCCACAACCCATTTCAGTTGACCATCGGTGTATGACTGCACCGAGCTATCTTTCAACGATGGAACCGGTGGCGCCATTTGAGTGGCAAAAGGTACGCCAGTGTTCTGCCCGTCCAGTCCATGACATGCAGCGCAGTAATATGAAAACGCGGTCTTTCCGCTCTCTATGCTCTCGGCGGATGCTGGCAGTGGATTGTGGGCATCTTTTCCTCGCACAGTAATGGAATGCTTAATCCGGCTGATTGCAGATGTCTCCAATTTTCCCGGAGTCGAAACTCCGCA
>DASXIT010000080.1:0-16270 GCA_036497825.1 Candidatus Acidiferrum sp. | reverse complement strand
TCCGCTTTGATGGCTATGTCTGCCGCTGGTGTCCCAGGCTGAGCGTGCCGGAGCCCGGCATAGTGACGCCATCTTAGGGGCGCGAGCAGAGGCAAGTCAACGAATGGGCTACGAATGGGCTACGAATGGGCTACTTCTTTAGGCGGAGGAGAATTTCGACTTCGGTACCATCGGGCAGATTGAGCGGTTCGTCGGTCTGTAGTTGGCCATTTTTGCAACGCGCAAAAAATCGCATTGTGGCGTCTTTCGGGGCGGACTTCTCCGCTGGAACTGATGAAGTGGAGGTCCCGCCACGGGACGTTTCATCCATGGCCTGATTGGCGAGGGCGTCAGCTTCGCGATTTTGTTCGCGGTAGACGTGATCGATGCGGAAAGACTCGAAGGATTGCGACATTTTCTTGGCGCGTTCGAAGAGCGGGCGTAGATCTTCGCTTCGGACTTTGTATTGGCCGCGCATCTGCTTGACGAGCAGTTCGGAATCGCTGTGAACGTGCAGGGCGCGAATGCCATGGTTTTCGGCGTAGTCCAGCGCGGCAATTAGACCAAAGTATTCGGCAACGTTGTTGGTGCTCTGCCCGATGTATTTTTTCAGGCGCGCGATGATTTCGCCCTTGGGGTCGCGAATCACCACGCCGTAAGCGGCGGGGCCGGGATTGCCGCGCGAGCCGCCATCGATATTGGCTTGGTAAAACGCGACAGGTTTGTGTTCTGGAGCGTGATCGCCAAAGAGGCCGCCGCCGCGCGGAACTGGTGGGCGTTTATCCATGTCAGGACTCAGAAATTTCGGATGGCGAAGAACTGTCAGAATTTTCGCGACCGGTTGAAGGTGGGATCGGTTCCAGGGTGTAAAGAATTCGCCCGCAGGTTTCGCAGCGAAAAACTTCTTCGTCCTTGTCGTCCTTCAGCATTTGAATAACGTGGGGCAGCACGCGCATTCCGCAGCCTTTGCACTGATGATCGCGAACTTCAGCCATCACGGTTCCTGGATGCGGCTTGGAAATGCGGGTGTAAAGTTCGAGTAGGTCTTCCGGAACTCTCTGCGCGACTAATGCGCGTTCGGCTTGAGCAGCTTCCAGTTTCTTTTTTTGATCGTAATATTGATCTTCAATTTTCTTTTTCTCGACGGCAATTCCCCGCTCGGCTTCTTTCAGGTCGGCTTCAAAGTGGCGAACGCGGCCTTCGGCTTCTTCAATCGCCATCATCTGGGCAAGGACTTTGTCTTCGGACTTGGACGCTTCGGCTTCGGCGGTGGCAATTTCGTGCTGCAAAGCTTTGTAGGCTTCGTTGGTTTTTACGGAGGCACTTTGCTCGCGATATTTCTTGGCGCGGCTCTTCCATTGTTCGACGTCGAGTTCAAATTTCTTTCTTTCCGTGAGGGCCTGGGAGTAAACGGTTTTGGTATTGGAGACCGCGGCACGCGCGCCATTCAACTGAGCATCGGCATCCCGCATACGTTTTGGCAAGCCCGCAAGGTCCAACTGAAGCGCGGCGATCAATTGGTCGAGGCGTTGAAGTTCCTGAAGCTGTCCCGTGGCAGGATGCATGAGGGACGATTCTAGCATACGGGTGGGAATCGCTTTGCGGCACCGGAAGAGATGGCTAGAATGCAAAGGTCTTGGAAGAAATGAAATTTAGAGGAGGATCCTGTGCCGCACGTGCAGATTACCTGGGTGGAAGGCCGAAGCGTGGAACAAAAACGAGCGATTGCCGAAAGGATCACTACGGTATTGATGGAAGATGGAAAAGCAAAGAGGGAGAACATTCACGTGGCGTTCCATGATGTTCCGGCAACGAATTATGCGGAGGCGGGAGTATTGGTGACCGATCAGAAGAGAACGCCGTGAAAAGTCTTATAGCATTCTTTTCTTCAGCGGCTGAAGCCGCAAGGCGGAGGAGCCTGAATGTCGGACCTGAAGGTCCGACCCCTAAAGAAGAACGCCACCCCTCAAAAGCAAAGGTGGGTCACTTGACGCGTGTCGCGACTTGACGAAAGAAAGAGAAGGGCAACGCAGAGAAGAAGAGGAAGAAGCGGATTCCTGAGCCCATTCAAAGGACGAACGGACTCAGGAATAACAATCTCGAGTTTGCCAGGTTAAGCGGCTTTGCTGTCGCGGTGAATGAGGGTCGCATCGACGAAATGGCCTAGGCCAATGACCAGCGGAAGAATGCCGAAGGAAGCGGCAACCATGGTCTCTGGTTCGTTGGCGAACCGGGCGATCATCGCGAACATCAGGAAGAATCCAAGTCCGGTGCTGACCAGGAGAATTCCCGAGCGGCGGGACTTGGCAAAAGGAGTAAGTTCCTGCTCCATGGGAATTTGAGCGCCACGAGCAAGTGCGGCAAGGCGTTCTTCGGTGCGCAATTTGCGAATACGATAAAAGGTATACATTCCGGCCAGCGGAATCCCACACGTCAGTACAACGGCAACCAGTCCAATCACATCTCCGCCCATTGTGTACTCCTTCCACTTCGATTACTTTGCCTGCGAGGCAGCGTGTTGCAGTCTCATAAGAAGTAACGCAAAGGGCGGGTAAAAAGTTCCTCGGAAAAACGAGTGAAAGGGAGCTGGAGCTTTAACACAGACGACGCGGAGGACGGAGCGCGGAGTTCACGTAGAAGAAGCGGCTAGTCGGACTTAATTCCCATATTGGAATCGATGGAGAGGGTTGGGTAGCGGATGGGAGACCCCTCTGGGGCGGGAGGGTGTTCGGCGATTACACTGAATTCAGCGCCAGAGCAACTGACTTGGTAGGTATAGCCATCTCGCTCAGGCCTGGTCATCGTCAAGGCGCCAGAAGAGAGCAGATCGTCGAATGAACCACAGTGTCCATTGGTGGCAACACTGGCGCGTTCAGCCTGAGCAATCTGCAGCAAATCGCCGCGGACACCTGTCAAGCTGATGGCTTGAGTCGGGGCGGTGCCTCGGTCGGTGGTCGGCATTCTCTTGAGATAAAACTCGTAAATACCAAAAAGAAGAGCGGCAACGGCGAGTAGTGAGGCTAGGGCGCGCATAGATAAATTGTGGGCTCAAGCGGAAAGGCTGGCAAGCTGTTCGAAGGGATATGGTGTATTTGAGGGCAACAGAGGAAGGGCGGCCAGAGATGTAAACGTTGCGGTCTGCTAGTCTTGAAAGTGCGCCGTACCTCTCCTCCGGTGTAATTCTCCCGTCGGATGTTCCCATGGCCATAGCCGTCCCACAGTATGATTTTCTAACGATGAGAAGCTTCGCGAACAGGAATTGGAGGAAGCGCGCACGATTCAAGGAGTGATGCTTCCATCGCAACCGCTGCGGTCGGAGGGGGTCACAATTTCGCATGAGTTTCAGCCCGCAGCCGAAGTGGGGGGAGACTATCTGGATTATTTCCCGCTTTCGGACGGCACGATAGGCATGTACATCGATGATGTCTCGGGGAAAGGCCTTCCTGCGGCAATGTATGCGGCACTGGTGGTTGGAACGCTGCGGGGAATCCACAAGACGGGCCAACATCCAAGCAGGGTGCTGTGATTGCTGCAGCGAGGGATACCCGGGAGGCATACCGCAATCCAGTATGTGACCTTCGACCTGGCGACTGCGGAGATGAGCATTGTAAGCGCGGGTATGCCTGGACCGCTATTGTTACGTGGAACGGACTCACAGGTGTTACAGGTAGCGGGAATCCCGCCAGGACTTTTCCCTGGCGTAACGTACGATCTTCTAAGAGTGAAGCTCGAGCCGAAGGATTCCATTTTATTTTTCACCGACGGATTGAGTGACGCGAGGAACCTAGAGGATAAGGAATTCGAGATCGCGGGATTGCACGAACTATGCCACATGCACGCAGGAGAGTGCCGGATCGAACTGCTAGGTCGCATTTTCAATGCGCTACAGGATTTCACGACGAATTGCCGGCAATGGGACGACATGACGGCGGCTGTATTTCACTATGAGCCAGCCCGATAGGGATCTGTGAAGTGCATCGGATAGGGCCCTAGGTGGATAAATAGGCAAGCATGGAAGGAAAGAAGATTGACCGCAGAGAGCTTCTCCAGTAACTACAGATAGGTAACCCTAATCGGAAAAACAGGAGCTTCAGATGAATACGAGATCCCCGTACGCACTGGCACTCGCCTGCCTGTTGTCGGCCGGTATGGCGGTCCCAGCGGATATTTATGCAGCTTCGCCGGGCGTAGATCAGCGCGCCGGCGAAATTTCCAAAGTAATTCCGACAGTTAACATTGCCAGGGGCCCGAAAACCCTTCCAGCCGACGCAAAGACAGTTGTGGATTGGGACGACATTGTAAAGACGCAAGCAACGGCGCGAGCGCGCGTGGCCCTGGACGATGGGTCGGTGTTGAACGTGGGCTCGGATTCTTCGGTCCATGTTGTTAAGCATGATTCCGGCGCGCAGCAGACGGACTTGGAAGTAGAGTTTGGCAAGATGCGTTCGAAAGCACAGAAACTTTCGAAACCGGGCAGCAAATTTGAAGTTCACACGGCGGCGGGCGTTGCGGGGGTGGTGGGAACAGACTTTTACGTATCGTACGAAAACAACATCATGACCGTAATCGTGTATGAAGGCGTGGTTAAGACTTGTAATCTGGCCGGAGTTTGCGTCCAAGTGATGGCGGGCCAAATGACCACGGTCCGCAACGGAGATAACGCCGGGCCAAGCGCGCCGACCCAAGCCTCTATGAGCATGGTGACCGACGCCACCACAGCAACGAATCTGGATGGAACGTCAAAGCCGGTGGTGGCGCATCACTTCAACACCACCATTATTGCAATCGCAATAGCCGCAGCGATTCCGGCGGTGGTCGTGCCAATTCTAGCGACGCGCGGGAGTCCATCGACGGTCAATGTTTATAACCCGCCTCCTATCGTCACCCCAAACTGCAAGCCGAGTTCGGCAAACTGCTTACCATAAATAGCGCAAAAATCTGATTGAAGAAGACCTCAGCAGCGCAAGTTAGCTGGGGTCTTTTGCTTTTACAACGCAGGGAACGGAGAGTTCATCTAAGCAATTTGAAGTAACTTCAGCGCCACTCCTGGTGGAAACCGCGCGTTTGTGTGAGCCAAGGCGGTGGCGTACACTGAACTCTTGCGGTTTCCGTCAAATTTGGAGTGAGGCATCCATTGAGCAATCTAATCGGCAGTAAGCGGCCCCGCCGCGTTATCCCCATCGTTGCCATACTGTTTGCAGCAGCCGCGCTGCTGTGGCCGCAAGTTGCGCCTGCGGCGGGAGATGGCAACGGGAAACCTTCGCCGCTGATACCGGCAATGAAGGTCGAGTTGGACCGGTCGATGAAGACGCTTGGCGCGCAGGACCCTGCCGCGTATTTCATCGGATACGCGCTGACGGAAACGCAGCGCGCCAACGTCACGGGGTCAAACGGGGCGCTATTGACGAGCGAGGAGGACCGTAACCGCTGGCTGGAAGTTACGGTACGAACGGGAAGTTATCAGCTCGATGACACGCACAAGGTGGATGGGCGGCAGCCGCCCAACGGCGGGCCCGGCACGAGTGCTCCCATCGATGACGATCCGGAAGTGTTGCGGCGGGCGATTTGGCTGGAGACGGACAAGCAATATCGCGCGGCAGCAGAGGCGCTGATCAAAATACAGACCGGCAAAGAAGTGAAAGCACAATCCGAAGAAGGAAAAGCGCCGGATTTTTCCAAGGAAAAGCCGCAGAAATATATTGGACCATGGTCTTCGTTTCAGTTAGACCGCAAGCCTTGGGAAGAAAAGGTACGTCTGTACACAAAATACTTTCGAGATTCAGCGGCGGTGATCAATTCGATCGTGACGTTTACGGCCACCGCGCAGAATACCTTGCAACTGAATTCCGAAGGCACAGAGCTGCAATTTGGGCAGGTGCGCTATCGGTTGGATCTTTTTATTCAGGGCAAAGCCGGCGACGGAATGGATATAGACCGGTACTACAGCTTTGATTGGGTGAACCCAAACGAGGCGCCGGATGACAAGGCGGTGTACGCAGCAGCCGCTCAATTGAGAAAAGAACTAGAAGGATTAGTGGTGGCGCCGATTAACGACCCTACCGTCGGCCCAGCGTTGTTGACGGGGCGCGCAGCTGCAGTCTTCTTTCACGAAGTATTTGGACATCGCGCAGAAGGACATCGCCAGAAAGATGTAAACGAAGGTCAGACATTCACCAGGAAGGTGGGAGAGCCGATACTGCCTAATTTCCTGACGATCTATGATGACGCCACTCAGAGGAAAGTGGGTAACCAAGAGTTGCTGGGCTTCTATCAATACGATGACGAAGGAGTGGTGGCGGAACGGGTTACGCTAGTCGATCACGGGGTGTTGAAAGATTTCGAAATGTCACGCTCTCCGATCGCGGGCTTTGACCATAGCAATGGACACGGGCGCCGGCAGTTGGGAGCGACTCCGGTCTCTCGACAGGGAAATTTAATCGTGCAGAGCAGCAAGACGCTGACGAATGCGCAATTGCGGGCAAAATTTATTGAGTTGATCAAAGAACAGAATAAGCCTTACGGATTGTTGATCGACGATATCGCCGGTGGATTTACCCTGACGGGACGCGGACAGCCGCAAGCGTTCCAGGTGGAACCATTGGTCGTATATAAGGTGTACGCTGACGGGCGGCCTGACGAACTGGTGCGCGGCGTGGATATCGTTGGCACGCCGCTGGCCTCGCTGACAAAAATTGTTGCGACGGGAGATACGCCGGAAGTGTTCAACGGATATTGCGGCGCAGAGTCCGGCTCAGTGCCGGTTTCCGCATCGGCTCCTGCGATTCTCACGTCCGAATTGGAAGTACAAAAGAAGGCGACATCTTCAGACCGGCCGCCAATTTTGCCGCCACCTGCACACGATCCAGTTAAAGCGGGAGGAGCACAGTAATGCGCGCCTTACGAATTGTTGCCGCTCTCATTTTCTCTGCTGGGTCGCTGGCTTTCGCGCAGGCACCCACACCAGCGGATAAAGACCACACCATGCAATCGATGCGCGATGAGATGGCCCGCGCGAAATCACGGCTGGAACTGAAGTTGCCGCAATCCGATCAGCCAGTTCGCCCTTACTACATCGAATACCGGTTGCTCGATATGGACATTCGTGAAGTCGTAGGACAGTTCGGAGCATTGACCAATACCAATCACAGTCGCAGCCGAGTGATGAACGTTGCCGCACGGGTTGGCGACTACAAGTTGGATAGCTCAAATTTTGTGAGCGACGAGGGTTTTCGTGGATTTATCGGGCCAACCGGTGGTGTGGGAATCGATCGCGATTACGATTCGTTGCGGCAAGATTTGTGGATCGCCACGGATCAGGCGTTTAAGGAAGCGGCCGAATCATATTCACGCAAGCAGGCATATTTAAGCAGCCTGGCACGTGGATCGGTTATTGACGATTTTGCGCGCGTCCAAGCAGTGCAGCACATTGAGCCACTCGCAACATCGGATTGGACCTCGCGAAATTGGGAACAGGAAGTACGCGACACCTCCGCGGCGCTACGAGCATTCCCGCAAATCTACGATTCACGAGTGACCTACTACCTCGTATACATGACGGAGTATTTGCTGACCAGCGAAGGAACCGAAGTGCGTACCAACCGGTCGTTCGCAGCGATTGAAGCGGGAATGAGCACGCTGGCAAGTGACGGAATGCAGGTAAATCACTTTTATGCGACGTACGCGCCTCGCCCGGCCGATCTGCCAAGTGCAGACGCGGTGAAGAAGAATTTGACGGTGGCGGGAACAGAATTGATGGTGATGCGTGCCGCACCGCCTGCTCCGGATTATACCGGGCCGGTATTGTTCGAATCGCGAGCGGCAGCGGCGTTGATTGCGCAAGTGTTGAGCCCATCGCTGAGTGGAGCGCGCGCGCCACTGGCATTCCAGCCGGTGGTGGACCAATTGATGAGCAGCCTGGGCGCAAGAAGCGATTGGAGCGGCAAAATTGGCTCACGAGTGCTGCCGGCTTCCGTATCGCTGGTGGATGATCCACTGCTGAAGGATTTCAAGGGCGCGCAAGTGATTGGGTCGTACACGATCGATGAAGAAGGCGTTCCAGCTCAGAAAGTCGATATAGTTGAAGATGGGAAATTAAAGAACCTGCTAATGTCTCGCAGACCAGGGCCAGACTTCGAGCAGTCGAATGGGCATGGACGGTCGGCATTTCTGGCTGATTCGAAACCGGTGATGAGCAACCTGATTTTTTCGTCGACAGAAACGGTTTCCATTGATGATTTGAGGAAAAAGTTTCTGGACTCTTGCAAAGCGGAGAAGCTAGATTTTTGCATCGTGGTACGGCAGATGGACAACCCTTCGCTAAGCTTGTTGCATCAGGAAGACTTTACGGAACTGCTGGCAAGCTTCGGCGGAAATGCCGCGACAGACCGCTTGCCGTTGGTGGTGTATAAACTCTATCCAAAAGACGGGCACGAAGAATTAGTACGCGGGGCGCGGATTACCGGCTTCAGCCCGCGGATGCTGCGAAACATCGCAGGAATTGGCAACGACGAATTTGTTTTTAACTATATGCAAAGCCAGATCAATGGAATTTCCGGCACTGCGTTGGGCGCGTTTGGATCGGCGCAGGGGAATGGACTGCCTGCAACGGTGATTGCGCCTTCGCTGCTCTTCGAAGAAATTGAAGTGCGAGGAGCGAGAGGTGAACCAAAGCGTTTGCCGATTTTGCCTGAACCACCTATGACGGCAAAGATGACCAACTGATTGGAGCAATTTGCATGAATTACGACGGCGCTCACTTTGTGGGGCGCCGTTTTTGATTAGGATTGAGATTCCATTTCAGGTTGTGGACCGCCTCTCTTCGTGACTCAGAGTAAATAGAAGCTGGTCCCTGCAAGGCACCCGCGACTAGACATGACAGCGCACGGGTTGGCGAGTTGAGGTAGGCTTAACCGATGATCATTTC
This sequence comes from Candidatus Acidiferrum sp., assembly GCA_036497825.1. Taxonomy (GTDB): domain Bacteria; phylum Acidobacteriota; class Terriglobia; order Acidiferrales; family UBA7541; genus Acidiferrum. Next base: position 7,368 of record DASXIT010000080.1, on the reverse strand, counting down.
TGGGGCACTCCAGAAGATTATTAAGGAGAAGAAGCGGGCCGCGTTACTGAGCGTCGGCTCCGCCATGTTGCTCCTTTCGCTGAAAACATTCCTGGTAGTGAGAACCGGCAGCTTGGGCGTGTTGTCTGAAGCACTACATTCGGGCCTGGACCTAGTTGCGGCGGTCATCACATACCTGTCGGTGAGAGTTTCCGATCAGCCTGCGGACGAGCGTCACCCCTACGGACACGGCAAGTTTGAGAATTTCTCTGCGTTTATCGAGACGGGACTGCTGGTTCTGACCGCGATTTACATTATCTATGAAGCGTTTTCTCGCATGTTCTTCCGAACCGTGCATATTCAGCCCAGCGTGACGGCGATTCTGGTTCTTTTTGTAGCGCTGGCGATTGATATGAATCGTGCACGTGCACTGAATAAAGTGGCGAAAAAACACGTGAGTGAGGCGCTGGAAGCTGATGCGTTGCATTTTTCCACCGACGTGTGGAGCACGATCGTGGTCATCGTAGGCATCGCGCTAGTGTGGGCAGGGGAATACTGGCATTTGCCATGGTTGATTTACGCCGACGCGATGGCAGGATTGGGAGTAGCAGGGGTTATTTTGTGGGTTGGTTCGCAATTGGGGAAACGCACGCTGGAGGCGCTGCTCGATGTGGCTCCTGCTGGCTTGCAGGATGAAATCAGCACAGCGGTCGGAAAGATGGATGGGGTTCTGGATGTGGAGCGCGTGCGAGTGCGGCGTGCGGGTAACCGGCACTTTGTGGACGCAACAGTAAGCGTTCCGCGCACGGCTACGTTGGAAAAAGTGCATGCGCTGACGGACGCCATCGAGCAGCGCATTGGGCAGATTGTGCCTTCCGACGTGATGGTCCATGCCGAGCCTAGAGCGCCCCGCGACGAGCACCTGTTCGAATCCGTGCGCGCCGTTGCGCAGCGACTCGGCTTGGCGGTTCATGATTTGACCGCCGTGCAGCAAGACGGGCACTTGTTCGTGGAACTGCATCTGGAAGTGGATGAAAATTTGAGCCTGCGAGACGCACACCGCCAAGCCAGTGAATTGGAAGAGGGCATTCGTTCGTTGCGCCGCGAAAATGTAGACGTGAACATTCATATTGAACCGTTGGGACGGCACATTGCCACGCCGGACACGCGCGCGGGAGAGATGCGCCAGTTGGAAATGTCCGTAGATTCATTCTTGAATGGATTGCCGGGAGAATACGACGAATTGATAAATTGTCACGATGTCCGCGTGCGCCAGGTGGAACAGCATATTTTAGTTTCGTGCCACTGCGTGATGAAAAGCGAGTTGCCAATTACGCGGGTTCATGACGTGACCGCGGCGTTGGAAGATCGTGTGAAAGAGCGCTTTCCGCAGATTTCGCGTGTGACGATCCACCCAGAGCCGCCGGAAGCGTCCTAATTTTACTGATAGAGTGGGCGATCTTTAGATCGGCCATAGATAAACATCTGCCCAGCAAGAGCGAGCAAAGTGGGAAAGCAGACCAGGGTGTAGCGTGGTTCCGGCGTTTCCAGCGTGGTCAGAAACGCGGTTCGCACCAAAATGTAAAAGACCAGAAGCACGATAGCGGGACGCGCGGCTCGGCACTTCCAAAGTCTCCAGATTCCCAGAAGTGCAAGAGTCACATACAAGATATTCAGGAAGAAAAAGAAAATGGTGATGCGCTGGTCGGCCGGATCTTCTTCAGACATGTAGGCAAGCGGAAAAACATGGCCGGAAACAGGGATCAGCTCAATGCGGGGAGTGAACCAGATGCGCCCGGCGCGCCTTAGTGGAATCCAGAGATAAGTTCGAAGCGGGTGGCGAGCCGTTCGCTCGCGTGCCAGCTGCGCAAACACCGCGTCTTCTGCTTCGGTCAACGATAGATTGTCGTTGTAAGTTTCCAGGATTGCCGCGACGCGCGCTTTTTCCTCGGGCGTATCGAATGCAGCATCGGGGATGTCTTCCAAATTGATGACGTCATCATTCAATTTCCACGGCACCAGATAGCAATCGCGCACTCGATAGAGCCAGGTGCGTTCCCACGCCATGAAACCTTGGGGGTCAATTTCTCCGGGGAGCGTGGCGTCCTTGGGAGCTAAGGGCTGAAATTCGTGAAAAGTGCTCGCGTTGCGAATCGCCCAGGGCACCAGCGGCAGCGCGCATGCAAAGGCCATGAACGTACAGACCAGCAACCAGCGTTTAATTTCACTGCGCCGCCACATCCAATATCCGAGTAAAAGGCACGAGGTAAAGAGCAGAAGCGGAGTTTCGGGACGAAAGAGAGTGCCTAGCCCGGCGGTAAATCCTGCCAGGATAGAAAGAGTCCAGAGGTCGCGGGTGAAAAGGGTACGCATGAAGATATTGCCGGAAATGGCCGCTGAAACTTGACCGCCGGTAACGCGCGTCGCAAGGATTACTGAGAAGAGAAAACAGGCCGCCGTGAAAAACATGGCCCAGACTTCGGTGAGCGGAACGGCGACGTAGTTGGCGGTGAGTGGACAAAGCACAGAGAGCCACAGGCCAGCGGTGAACGCGCGCCGCGGCGTGACCTGATTGCCTTGACGATTGCACCACAGGATTAGCGCCACTGAGAGAAAGCCGATGAGTATGCAAGTGGCCAAGTCGACAAAAATCTGGGCAAGCATGACGAACAGGCGAGCGTTTTCTCCTATGCGGCCAGTAATTGCGTATAGCAGGGCCAGGAAGGCGGGATAACCCGGCATTCGCAGGTCGACCGGGACGGCCTGCCCACCGATATCCATGGCGTATTTGCCGTACTTCAACCAGTTGGTGGCTAGCTGTTCGTAAATGACGGTGTCGCCGGAACCAGCCGGGAATTTCAGAACGAAGTAAAGCCGCAGGCAGGCGCCAGCCAGGAGTGCCGCAATGGGGTTCGATAAAATTCGTCGCATTCGCTGCTTCGCATCTTACAATAGAGAGGTTCAGTTGCAGTCGACGGAGTGTTAGGAGCCTCCCTACCCGGGCCCTGAGGCATCCTAAGTAAATGAAAGAACGAAAACCGATATTTTATGATGCGGAGAGAGTCCGCTGGCGTTTCACGCGCCGAATCCTGGAAATCAGCGGAGTGTTGCTAACGCTGCTGCTGGTCTATTTTTTTGTGACGATTGCGCGAAGCGTGGAACTTCCCTCCTCGCTACTTCCGGATACGCGGCCCGCTTATCATTCGCTGAAAAAGAAGCTGATGAAACCGGTGGTGCTGCGCGAAGGGCGGCACAAGCGCATCGCCAATATTGGGCAAGTTCCTTCCACCTACGATCCGCTTCGCGCTGCGTTTTTTGTGAGCTGGGAGGCCAATAGCCTTGCTTCCTTAAAGAAGCATTACAAGGACATCGATTTGCTCATGCCAGAGCAGCTCCACGCGATTACGCCGGATGGGGCGCTCACGGTTGTTGATTACGAATTATACGAAACGGTAAAAGTCACGCCCACTGAAGCAGTCTCCCGGTTGAAACAGGACAAATTGCATCAATGGATGCGTTCGACAAATCCACCAATCGAACTGCCGATCATGGGCCTGCTCAACAATTCGGACGGCACTGTATTTAAATCGAAAGAACTTGCCGAGTTATTGGCTAGCTCTGCTTCGCGCAAGCGATTGATTGCCAACGTAACAGAATTTGCAGTGGAATCCAATGAAGTTGGAATTGTGGTGGACTTCGAGGAAATTCCGGACAAGAGCCAACCAGCGTTCAAGGATTTCATACGAGAGTTTGCGCCCGCCCTGCATGGCGCCGGGCTGAAATTGATGGTGGCGCTGCCCGCACGCGACAATGCGTTCGACTACGCGTTTTTTGGACGCGAAACAGACGCGATTATTTTGATGAATTACGACCAGCATTGGCTGACGTCACAGCCGGGTCCAATCGCGGCGCAAGATTGGTTCGTGGAAAATCTTCGGCAAATTTTGCAGGTTGTTCCGGCACAGAAAATTGTGGTGGGAATCGCGAACTACGCATACGACTGGGCAGAAAAGACGAAGAAAGAACCTGGCCACGCGGAAGCCTTCAGCATTCAGGAAGCTTTGCTGCATGCCTACGAATCGGAAACCGATGTGGAGTTCGATCCCGTCTCCCTGAATCCTCATTATTCTTATTCGGATGAGCATGATCGCGACCACCAGGTCTGGATGCTGGACGCGGTAACAGCCTACAACCAGTTGCGAGCGAGTGAACGGTTGGGAGTACAAGGGACGGCGCTGTGGCGTTTTGGGTCGTCAGATTCTTCGCTGTGGCCCATTTGGGACGCGACGCGGCCAGATAACGCCAGACGCGAAAAAATTCAGGATATTCCCCCCGGTCCAGATTTGATTTTGGAAGGCGATGGCGATATCTGGCACATCGCGGACGTACCAAAAAGCGGGCGACGTAGTTTCACTTACGATCCCAACACCGACCTGATTACGGCGGAAAAGTACGAGGCTTATCCGCTCTCTTACGATATCGATCAAATCGGCGGAGCGAAGAACAAGCTGGTTCTGTCGTTCGACGACGGGCCGGATAGAACGTGGACACCCAAGATACTGGATGTACTAAAAGAGAAAAACGTTCCTGGCGCGTTTTTCGTGATCGGAGATGAAGCCAACCGGTCGCCCGATATATTGAAACGGGAATATGCGGAAGGCCATGAAATTGGGAATCACACCTTTACGCATCCCAAGTTTGATGAAATTTCCCGAACGCAACTGCGCTGGGAACTCAACCTGACACAGCGGTTGATTGAAAGCACGTTGGGCGCGAAGTCGATTCTGTTCCGGCCACCCTATGGAATCGACCATCAGCCGGAATATGCGGAAGAAGTTGCGCAACTTCCCTACCCCCAAGAGTTGGGCTACCTGATCGTGGGCCAGCGGATCGACCCCAACGATTGGCGCATAGATGAAGAGAAAAACGTGGGCCAGGCGCAGGCGATTGTGGACGAGGTCCTGGAGCAAGCGAAAAAGGGAAACATTATTTTGCTGCACGATGGCGGCGGCGATCGCGCAAAGACGCTAGCGGCGTTGCCAATGATCATCGACCAGCTTCGCGCCAAGGGCTACGAATTTGTTTCCGTGGCTGATCTGATTGGCAAAAAGAGAAGCGACGTCATGGTGCCGCTGTCGTTCCGCGAAAAACTTTCCGCGCGCGCTGATGGGTTGATTTTCGGAATTTTTCAGTGGGCCCGCTATTTGATCGCGACTGTATTTATTTTGGGGATTATTCTGGTAAGCGCACGCGCGCTGATCATCGGGATTCTGGCTATCATTGAAAAGCTTCGCCCCGATCATGACAAGCTGCCGGAACCGCCGCCGAGCGTTACCGTGCTGATTCCGGCGCACAACGAAGAGCGCGTAATCGTGCAAACCGTGCAATCCGTCCTTCTTTCGGATTACAACAACATGCATGTAATCGTGGTGGACGATGGCTCCAGCGATGCCACATTGGAATTACTCAACAAGAATTTCGGCAAGAACTCGTATGTACAAATCATCCACCAGGTCAATCGGGGCAAGGCGGCGGCGCTCAATAATGCCCTCTCGCAGGCGCAGACCGAAATTGTCGTGACGATAGATGCGGATACGGAAATTGAACCGGATGCGATCCGTAATTTGTTGCGGCATTTCTCCGATCCTAAAGTCGGCGCCGTGGCCGGCAACGTGAAAGTGGGAAATCGTTCTCGTTGGCTGACGCGCTGGCAGGCTCTTGAATACATCACCAGCCAGAACATGGAAAAGCGCGCATTCGATTTATTGAATTGCATCACGGTGGTGCCGGGCGCTTTGGGCGCATGGCGCAGAGAAGCGATTGAAGCGGCCGGTGGAATTACTGCCGACACCGTGGCCGAAGACGCGGACCTTACAATTGCCATCCGCAAATTGGGATGGCGGGTCACTTACGATGAGTACGCGATTGCATGGACGGAAGCCCCTGAGACGCCGCAGGTCTTGATTCGGCAGCGGTTTCGTTGGACATTTGGCACGCTGCAATCGTTCTGGAAGCACAGTGATACGCTGTTTCGGCCGAAGTACGGCACGCTTGGATGGATAGCGTTGCCGAACATATTCATTTTTCAAATTGTGCTGCCGCTGGTTTCACCGATCATCGATTTGATGTTTCTGGGAACTTTATTTCTGTGGGGGTTGGCACAGCTACACATCACACAAATTCCGCAATTGTGGACAACGTCCGACGTGGCGCGTTCGGTATTGTTCTTCCTGGGATTTCTAATCATCGACGTTTTGACTTGTGTGATCGCGTTCGCGTTGGAACGCCAGGAAGACTGGACGCTGCTGATCCCCGTGCTGCTGCAGCGCTTTTATTACCGGCAACTCATGTACATCGTGCTGTTCCGCTCGGTGAAGGAAGCTGTCAGTGGAAGGCCCGTTGGGTGGAAAGGCGTGGAACCTGAACCGCCGCGACAATCAGAAACACGGGCGCCTGCTACGCTGGGCGACACCTTAGGATAAAAACAAAGAGCCCTGCGAATTTTTGAAGATCGCAGGGCTTTTTGTTCAAACAATTGGATCGAATTTATTGTTGGTCCTGAACGAGCGGAATCTGCGAGGCCAACTGAGCATCAATCAACATTTGCAGACGGCGATCGATTTGGAAGAAGCTGGCAACTTTGGTACCCGGAATGACCTTTTCGAAAATGGGAACATACTTGATGCGGAGTTGTGCGACGGCTTGATCGACACCAAGCGAACGGGTAAGCAGACTGGTGGCCTGTTCGTTCGTCATCTTTCCCCAGTTTTCGGCATATTCCTTCAAGGCCGCGTATTTTGTGTCATTGATCTTTACGAGTTCCGCGGTGTACTGGTCATAGACCGGCCAAAATTTGGTAGCTTCGTCGGTGGTCAAACTCAGGTTTGCCGCAACCAATTGCTTTTTCTTGCTGCGGATATCCTGGCGCAACAATTGAATATCCTGATCCGAGATTCCCTGCTGTGAACCTTTCGCAGCGGGTGCGGTTTGTGTAGAAGCCTGCGCCAAGATTTTCGGAGCGCCAACAAGACAAACTCCTGCTAATACCACCATTCCAATGAACGTGTTTCTCAATTTCAATCTCCTTAGTTTGCAGCGCTGGACCTGACTTTTGGGCGAATCAGCTTCTTGCGGCCAGCTCGCGGCTATTTCTTCCAATGCACGGTCATCAACGAAGCGCTTGTGTAACCCAGTGGCGAGAAAGGGACTGAGCAAACAAACAAAACTTCGACAACCTAGTGAACGAGATAGTAAGTCGTTTCCAAGGTTTCTACAAGCTCTAGCGTATAGAGCGTCTCACGAGCAGATTTCCCCCATTCAGCCTCAAGGCGAGTGCCACGCCAATGGCCTGGACAACGGTGCTAAGATTCCCAATCCATTTGGTGGTAT
>DASXIT010000079.1:0-39529 GCA_036497825.1 Candidatus Acidiferrum sp. | reverse complement strand
GCTTCCGCAGCCGCGAAGGCCAGCAAGAAGGCAGCCGCCGCGAGCGCAGCCACAGCAGCCAGCGCTCGTTCGTAGTCGTAAGTCATTCGTCATTCACACCTAAAGTAAAACATCCCCGCGCCTAAACAGGCGCAGGGGTGTGTCTGGATTGTGTCTGGGCAAATAAGCCAGCGGGATTCCCCGTATACGATTGTTCCATGTGCAACAAAGCCACTCCCGCCTGCCGGATTCGCCGCATGCCGCTAGAAAACCAGATGTAAGGAATCTCGCCAATAGTAAAGTACGAATAAGAGTCTTGGGATCCATTCAGACAATTCAGACGGGGGACGGAGCGCTGTGAGAAAACGCAAAATAGTGAAGCTTGCTTTGATGGCATGCGTGGGGCTGGTCTGGGTTTGCGGGACGAAGGCACAGACGGCAGCAGGCGTGACAGAGAAAGAGATCGTGATTGGATCATGTGCGGCGCTGGAAGGCCCCTCGCAGTTTTTAGGGCGCGAAACGGTGAGCGGCGCGGAGGCCTATTTCCGGCTGGTAAACGATGAAGGCGGAATCAACGGCAGAAAGCTGAAATTGGTGTCGTTCAATGATGGCTATGATCCGGAGAAGGCGCAGAGTTGTTGGGACAAGTTGATGCAGGAAAAGCCGTTTGCGCTGGGCTTTTTTGTGGGCACGCCGACAGCGTTGAGGTATGTGCCGCTGGCGGAAAAGAGCCAGATCCCCATGGTTGGATTATTTACAGGAGCGCAGACGTTGTACGCGCCATTGCGCCATTGGGTGATCAATGTACGGGCGTCGTACTTCGACGAAACTCGCGAGCAAGTGGATGGATTGTGGAAGGTGTTGCACTACCGGAAGATCGCAGTCATCTACCCAGATGATCCGTTTGGAAGCGCAGTGCTTTCCGGTGTGCAAGCGGCGTTGACGGCGAACGGAGGCAAACCGGTGGCCGCGGCCTCCTATGTACGCCAGTCAAACCAAGTGGGAAGCGCGATTGATCAGGTAAGGGCGGCAAACCCGGACGCGGTGATCGTGGTGGGACCATCGAATACCGTCGCGCCAATTCTGAAGCAGGCCCACGAGAAGGGCTGGCATCCGCTGTTCGTGACGGTATCGTTTGTGGGCACGGATGAACTGATTGAGGAAGCCGGGACGGACGCGGATGGGATGGTGATTACTCAGGTGGTGCCGCCATATTATTTGACCGATCTGAGGACAGTGGCGCTATACCGGCGGACGATGCTGAAATATTCACCGAGTTCGAAGCCGAATTTTGTGAGCCTTGAAGGATTTGTAGACGCGCTGGTGATGGTCGAAGGAATGAGGAAGGCGGGCAAGGAATTAACGCGCGAGGGATTGATACGCGGGATTGAGTCTCTTCATGATTGGGATGCGGGGCTGGGGCCGGATTTGAGAATCGACTATTCAGCGAAGGATCATAAGGGATTTGATCATGTGATACCGACGGTGGTGCGGAGCGGGAGAGTCGTGCCGTTCACGGATTGGACGATTGTGCCGGCGAAATAAGAGTGATGGCCGAAAGTTGAAGGGAAAGCAAATTCGAAGGATTCTCGCAGAGGGAAGAATGGAGACGCAGAGATCGCAGAGAAGAGACAATCCCACCTCAGAGTTTTAGTTGAGATTCTTCGCGGCGCAAACGGCGCCCCATTTAGGATGACACGTTGTAGTTAGGCAGAATTTTGACTTCGAGAATTAGCGGATGGCGGATTCGGCTTGGTCGAAAGCGTGGTAGGAGGAGCGGACCAGGGGGCCGGATTCTACGTGCTTGAAGCCCATTTGCTTGCCGAGGCGTTTGTATTCGGCGAATTCGTCGGGATGGACGAAGCGGATTACCGGAAGATGATCGCGGGTGGGCTGGAGGTATTGCCCGAGGGTAAGAATGTCGGTGCCCTGTGCGGCGAGATCCTGCATGGTGGCAAGAACTTCGTCCTTTTCTTCCCCGAGGCCGAGCATCAGGCCGGTCTTCGTGGGAATGTCCGGATGCATTTTCTTGGCGCGAGAGAGAAGTTCGAGGGAGCGTTCGTAGAGAGCGCCTTTGCGAACCTGGCGATAGAGGCGCGGAACAGTTTCGGTGTTGTGATTCAGGATGTCGGGCTTAACGGCAAGGACGATGTTGAGCGCGTCCCAATCGCCGCGGAAATCGGGAATTAAAACTTCGACCTTGCAGCCGGGAACGCGGTTGCGAATCTCTTCAATAGTACGGGCAAAAATGCGCGCGCCGCCATCGGGTTGATCGTCGCGATTCACGCTGGTGACGACGACGTAACGCAACTTCATACGGGCAGCAGCTTCGGCTACACGATGCGGCTCTTCTTCATCAGGGGGGCCGACGGGCTTGCCGGAGGGAACCGCGCAAAAACCGCAGGCGCGGGTGCAGATGTCTCCCAGAATCATGAATGTGGCGGTGCCATGCTCCCAGCATTCACCCATGTTGGGGCAGCGAGCGGATTCGCAGACGGTATGCAAATCGAGCGTGCGCATGATGCGCTTGAGATCGTGATATTTTTCGCCACCAAAAAATTTGACCCGGAGCCAATCTGGACGCGGATGCGCGTCGGGGGTTGGAATGGGTGCGGGAGCGCCATTGGAGATGATGTTAAAGGGAGAGGCCATTCGATAGGTCCAGACTATTTATTTTACGTGGAATGGGGGGTTGTGTCCAAAGTAATGGCGCGTTGCTGGGCAACAGCAAGGAATTTTGCCAGTCCAACCCAAGAGAACAGTCAAGAGTGACTGTTCCACGAAGTGTGGATTGGGTAGAGCAAGTGAACAAGCGCGCCCCCCTCCCACTTAGGCGGGGGAAGTGGAAGGCGGCCGCTACAAATGTAAAGATGGCCGGGCTCAAGCCCGGCACCTACACAAAGTCCCCCTAGAGCGGATTGCGGGAAGAGCGAACGAAATCGCGGAGGCTTGTGACATTGGGGCCGTAGGCGCCGATGCGACCGGCATCGACGGGAAGGCCGAGGCGCTCGGCTAAGTCGAGATCAACGCCAGCGTCATCCAGTTCGGACAGGCTGAAACCTGCGGCGGGCGAAACGCGATTCATGCCGGACGGATAGACAGGCCGGGGAGGGCGATGCCGCTGCCAAGGGCGGCGTGCCAGTTCGTAGAACTGCTTCCAATCGCGTTTGTGCCATCCAGAAGTCATAGTCCAAGTCGAGCTAACTCTTTGATGCGGTTTGTCGCAGGAAGGTGTTTCCCTCGAGCAAACCCTGGGCTCGTCGTCTACACGGTCTTCGCGCAAAAACGGCGTTTCAGAGAGATGACGCACACTCTTCGTATACTCCAAGCCAATGTATGAAAGAAAAATAGTTGGCCTGATGTGTCAAACCCAGCAACGCACAGAATGTTTCGTAGGAGAACGGTAGAGCCAAGTCTCAGTTACGAAACACGGCAATCCTTGCGAAGAGCGTGGGGCGAAGAAAACGCGAGACGCGCCGGATACTACAATCAAAAAAATCTGTAAGCCAGAAAAATTATTTGGGCCTGTGAATATTGCGCGGCGAGATTCACGGAAGATCGCAGGAACAAACCGGGCGAAAGGGCGGAAGCGAGAAGGAACCAGATTGGTCCTTCGTAAGTTGAAGAGCGCACAGCCAAGAGTGACTGTGCCACCAGACGCAAACCTGTCGCGCTGAAAAAACAGGAGCGAAGAAAAGGAGCGAAAAGATTACCAGCGGTTGCCGCGATCGCCGCCACCGCCACGATCACCACCACGGCCGCCACCACCGCCGCCGCGTCCACCGCGATCACCACCACGGCCGCCGCCACCACCGCCACCAAAACCGCGTCCACCACCGCCGCCCGAACGTTCAGTCTGCGGCCGCGCTTCGTTCACCACGAGATTCCGGCCCCCGAAATTCTGACCGTTGAGGGAAGTAACCGCGCGATCCGCTTCTTCATCGTTGGTAATTTCGATGAAAGCGAAACCACGAGATTGTCCCGTGAAACGATCACGAATTAAGCTGATCGCCGAGGGGTTAACACCGACTTGACCGAACCATTCCTGCAGCTGTTCTTCCGATGCGTTGAACGGAAGATTGCCGACGTAAAGCTTCTTCACCTGCTGACTCCTTCTGCCCGGAACCGAATGACGATTGCGGAGCGCACTGAAGAAACCTAGACCGCTGGGAGGCAGACCGGAGGACGTGCCGCAGGAGCGGGAGGTACATTCAGTGGTCTCGTGCATGGTCTCGAATAATGTCTACTTTTGCAACCAGAATTAGTTGAGAGTAAGGAACAGGGCAGTACCAGTCCCGGGAATCAGATGAAAACTGTAGAAGAAGAAATACATGCATTCCTGTAGGGAAATGCGCTGTTGAGATTTCCGGAAAGTCCAGTTGGCGTTGGGCCTTCAGGTGCGATAGGACGCGTTGATGCGAACGTATTCGGCGGTGAAGTCGCAGGTCCAGTAGCGGGCTGAAGCTCGGCCTGCGTGGAGATCCACAACCAGCGACACATGGGGTTCAAGAAGACGGTTGCTGGCAGCGCGTTCGTTGAAGTCGAGCGGTTGACCACGACCTAGAACGTGAATGCCTGCCATGTGAATGTCGACGCGATCGGGATCGAACTTCACGCCGGCACGGCCCGCAGCAGCGAAAATGCGGCCCCAGTTAGGATCTCCCCCGGCGAAGGCGGTTTTCACAAGTGGAGAAGTGGCGATAGTCTGAGCGATTTTTCGAGCGCCGGATTCGGTTGTTGCGCCGCGCACTTCAATTTCGATGACGCGTTGGGCGCCTTCGCCATCGGCAACGATTTGCAAGGCGAGAGAATGGCAAACCTCTTCAAGCGCTTTGGAGAATGCACGATGAGCGGTAGTGCCGGCTTGAATGGCGGGCGCGCCAGCCGCGCCGTTGGCCAAAACGATCAAAGTGTCGTTGGTGGAAGTGTCGCCGTCGATGCTGATGGAATTGAAAGTGCGCGTGGTTACATCGCGCAGAGTTTTCTGGAGAAGAGCGGGCGAGATGTTGGCATCAGTGGCTACGAAAGCGAGCGTGGTAGCCATGTTGGGATGGATCATGCCAGCGCCCTTCGCGCAGCCTACAAAGTGGACGCGTTTGCGAGCCATGGAGAACCAGGTTGACGCCGTTTTTGGAACGGTATCCGTGGTGCAGATGGCAAGTGAAAGTTCGGCGAAGGAACGCGCGGAGGGACGGCTGTTCCTTGCAACTCCGGGAAGAGCGCGAAGGATTTTTTCGGTGGGGAGAGGGACTCCAATGACGCCAGTGGAACAGACAAAAATTTCACGGGGATGGCAATGAAGCTGGCGCGCCGTGTCCTCTGTGGTTCTTACGGAGGCAGCATGGCCAACCGTTCCCGTCGCGCAATTGGCGTTGCCCGCATTGATGATGATGGCGCGCATGCGACCTTTAGAGGCGCGCAGATGGGCCTTTGAAACAACAACCGGGGCAGCCGCAACGAGATTTTGCGTGAAGACAGCCGCGGCAGAGGCTGGAACATCGCTGGAAAGCAAGGCGAGATCGAGCGCACCCGTTTTTTTCAGGCCACAAGCGGTGGCAGAAAAACGAAAACCGCGCGGCAGAGCCGATTCAGAAAGTGCGTGCTTCATGACGGGAGGGTCCGTGTGCGCTGAGCGAGCTTCACGGAAGGAACCTCCGCACCTCCGTCGTGTGGGTTATCGAAACTTGACTAGACTTGGTTAATTTGCGGTTCATGGTTCGTTGATCTCCAGTTTTCGTAGTTTTTGTTCGAACTGCTCGATGGCGGATCGAACGGAATTTTCCGAGGTGCCGCCGGGAACGGATTTGAATGCGATGGCCGACTCCAGGGACGGAGGATTGTTGAAAAAATCCTGGTTGAAGAACGGCGAGATTTTTCGGGCATCGTTGGCGGAAAGCTTGGTCCAGGGAACATTTTGCGCTTCGGCTTCACGCAGGAGTTTGCCGACAAGATCGTGAGCTTCGCGAAATGGGGTGCCGGCACGCACCAGATAATCTGCGGCTTCGGTGGCAAGAAGAGCGGGATCATCGGCGGCTTTGCGCAGGCGATCTGCGCGGAATTTCGTGGTTTGCAGCGCCCCTGCAGCAACCATGAGCATGTTTTGGACTTGGTCGTGGGCCAAGAACAGGGATTCTTTATCTTCCTGCAAATCGCGCTGATAGCTGCTGGGCAAACCCTTTAGAACAGTGAGCAGGGTAAAGAGAGATGCGGTGATACGACCCGTTTTGCCGCGAATGAGTTCCCAGGAATCGGGATTTTTTTTCTGCGGCATGAGGCTGCTGCCGGTGGAAAATTCGTCGGGAAGAATGACGTAGGAAAAAGGTTGGGAGGCGAAGATGACGAAGTCTTCGGCGAGCCGAGAGAGGTGAGTGGAAATGGTGGAAAGCGCAAAAAGGTAGTCGAGGGCGAAATCCCGATCGCTGACGGCGTCGAGACTGTTGGCGGTGATGCGGGAAAAGCCCAGGTCCTTCGCGATAGCAAGGCGATCGACGGGGAATGCACAGCCGGCGAGGGCGCCGGAGCCCATGGGACAGTAGTCCGCGCTGTCGGCGGCATCATGGACGCGGAAGGAATCACGATAAAAAGCTTCCGCGTGAGCGAGAAGGAAATGGGAAAGCAAAATTGGCTGGGCAAACTGCATATGGGTCATGCCAGCCATGGGAATGTGCAAACAATTTTTGGCTTGCTCGATGAACGCACGGAGAAGATCGAAAAGGCCAGTAAGAGTTTGCTTAGCCGATTGTGCCACGAAGAGGCGAAACTCCGTGGCAACGAGTTCGTTGCGGCTGCGGCCGGTGTAGAGCTTCCAGCCAACGGGGCCAAGCGCGTCGACAACGGCTTTTTCTGCAAAGTGATGGACGTCTTCGACTTCGGCACCGAATTTGTCGACCCAAGCGGGATCGGAATTCACGCGTTCCGTGATTTCGCCGAGTGCGGTGAGGATCTGGCGCAACTCCTCTTCGTTCAGAACTTGCGCACCGCGCAGACCTCTGGCCCAGGCGCGGTCGACATCAAGCTGGAACGGAAGAAGTCGTGAATCGAACGAGAAGGAGCGCTGGAACGCGTCGAAATCCGCGTTGGGCGCGTTTTCGAAGCGACCTCCCCATAGGCGATCGTTTTTGCGTTCGGTCATGAGAGTGTTCAGTTCACAGTCCTAAGTTTTCAGTAATCAGTTAAGACAACTCGGTGTTTCGTTCTGGGAATTACTGTTCGGGCCGGTTGAGATCCTTCCTCGCGCAAAACGCTCCTCAGGATGACAACTTACTGCGCTGTGCGTTTGCATTACTTGCGCACTTGCAGGAGGTCAGGACTTTTGAGCTTTGGCGCGCGGTCGCACCGTTACCGGAAGCGAGAACAAATTGATGAAGCCCTCCGCATCCTGGGGATTGTAACGGCCCATGGTGAAGCTGGCGAGGTCCGCGCGATAGAGGGAATAAGGAGAAAGGCGCTTAGTGACATTGAGCGTGCCTTTCCAGAGTTTCAAACCGACGGAGCCGGTGACGCGTTGCTGGGCGGTGTTGAAGAAGCCGTCGAGGGCTTCGCGCAAAGAGGTAAACCACAAGCCGTTATAAACGAGATCCGCGTAGCGAACGGCGAGGGCTTGCTGGAAGTGAGCGGTTTCGCGATCGACGGTGAGCCGCTCGAGTTCGCGATGCGCAGTGATGAGCAGCGTGCCGCCGGGAGTTTCGTATGCGCCCCGGGATTTCATGCCGACAAGGCGATTTTCCACGAGGTCTGTGCGGCCGATGCCGTTTTTAGCGGCGATTTCGTTGAGGGTGTTGAGAAGTTCGATGGGCCCGAGATTCTTTCCGTTCACCGAAACGGGAGTGCCCGCTTCAAAACCAATTTCAACTTCTTCGCCCTTCTCGGGAGCTCTTTCGGGAGAGACGACCCACTGCCACATGGCTTCGCTAGGCGCGTTGGCAGGATCTTCAAGTTCGCCACCCTCGTGGCTGAGGTGCCAGATGTTGCGATCGCGGCTGTAGATATTTTTCTTGCTCTGCTCGACGGGAATGTTGTGCTTGTCGGCGTAGGCAATTGCGTCTTCGCGGGAATCGATGTCCCATTCTCGCCAGGGAGCAATAATTTGTAGATCCGGGGCGATGGCTTTGTAAGCAAGTTCGAAACGGACTTGATCGTTGCCCTTGCCGGTGCAACCGTGAGAAAGACCGTCTGCGCCGAGTTTCAATGCGAGTTCAGCCTGTCGCTTGCCGAGAACTGGCCGAGCCATGGAGGTGCCGAGCAAGTACGTGTGCTCGTAAACGGCACCTGCGCGCAGGGTAGGCCAAATATATTCGCGGATGAATTCCTCGCGAAGGTCTTCGACGTAAACGGCAGAGGCTCCGGTGGCGAGGGCCTTTTTGCGGGCTGCTTCCAGATCTTCCTGCTGGCCCACGTCGCCGATCATGGCGATGACTTCACAACCGTAATTTTCCTTGAGCCAGGTGATGATAATGGAGGTATCGAGGCCTCCGGAGTAGGCTAGGACAACTTTTTTAGGTTTTGGGTGTTGCTGAATCAATTGATGATCTCCTGGAAAATTAATGTTTCATTTTGAAACGAAAAAAGATAACGCAGAGACGCTGAGAGGTTCGCGGAGAAACAAAAAGAGGGGGAATTCCCCACCCTCAAAAGGCGAGAGTACTGCACCCGAAGAGGAACCCAAGACCCGCACGCAAACGCGGCGTGTGGGGCACCCAGGATGCGGTCGAAATGGCTATCAAGTGTAGAGCGCATGGAGGATAGCTTTCTGCACGTACATGCGATTTTCAGATTGATCGAGAACGATGGATGACAGAGCGTCGAGCACTTCGTCGGTGACTTCGGCACCGCGATGGGCAGGGAGGCAATGCATGAAGACGGCGCCTTTAGCGGCGTGATCCATCAGTTTGCGATTGACCTGATAAGGCTTGAAGGTTGCGTAACGAATTTTTTCTTCCGCTTCAAAACCCATACTGGTCCAGGCGTCAGTGTATACGGCCTGCGCATTGTGGACAGCTTCCTGCGGATCGGTGAAGAGTTCGATACGGGCTTTGGTCTGCTTGGCAACATGCCTGCCATCGGCAAGCACATCCTCGGCCGGGGCGTAGCTTGAGGGTGTGGCAATGCGCAAGTGCACACCGAGTCTGGCGGCCAGGTAAATGAGCGAATGGCAAACGTTGTTGCCATCGCCTACGTAGGAGAGCTTGAATCCGCGAAGCGAGCCAAACTTTTCTTCCAGCGTAAAGAAATCTGCCAGGGCCTGGCAAGGATGAAAGCGGTCAGAAAGCGCGTTGACCACTGGGATGGAAATGGAGGCGGCCATCTCATCGAGGACATGCTGCTGGTAGACGCGCGCGACGATGCCCTGCACCCAGCGCTCGAGATTGCGAGCAACGTCCGGGATGGATTCGCGCTCGCCGAGACGGGCCTGGGTGTGATCGAGAAAAACGACATTGCCACCCATACTTTGGATGCCGACTTCAAAGGTCACACGTGTGCGGAGGGATGGCTTCTCAAAAATGAGGGCGATGTGTTTGCCGCGGAGAGTGTTGGCATAGCGCGAAGGACGGGCCTTGATGTCGGCGGTACGTTGCAGAAGATCGCGGACGTCCGCGGGGGACCACTCCGCTCCAGTGAGCAGATCTTTTGCGATAGAAACGGGAATTGCGAGAGTTGCGGTCATTTCTACGTTCTCCTTCAAAAGCTAAACTGAGGCGACTGCGGCGTTGTCTGCCTGCAGGGCATCTTTCACGACGCGAGTGCCAGGCAAATCAGAGAAAACTTTTTCGTTTACGGCCGCGGTGTACAAAACCGGATCGAGAGCCGCCGCGGCGGAATTTCCTCCCACGATGCGGACCTGAGTTACTCCACCGCTCAAGGCGCGCTTTGCGGCTTCCAGTTTGAGAACCATGCCACCGGAGACGACGCGGGAGTCGATCAAGGTGTTGACTTGCTCGCAAGAAATAGCAGAGAGCACTTTGTCTCCATCGAGGACGCCAGCGACGTCAGTGAGGTAAACGAGATGGTCGGCGCCGATGAATTCAGCACAAGCGGCAGCCATGTGGTCGGCGTTGATGTTGTAAAGTTCGCCGTCGGCACCGAGGCCGAGACAGGCAGCGACGGGAAGAAGTCCTTCACGCCAGAAGGATTCAAGAAGCGAGTTGTTGACGCCAGTGAGATAGCCGACAAAGCCGAGACTGCCCTCCACATCGTTGTGAACAAGAGGAGACGCAGTGAAGCAGTTGGCGTCAGCGGCACTGATGCCGATGGCTGGATAGCCTTCAGTAGAAATGGCAGCGGCTAGGCGCTTGTTGAGCAGGCCAGCAAAGATCATGACGGCAACATCGCGAGTTTCGCGATCGGTAACGCGGAGGCCGCTGACAAACCTGCTCTCAATTCCCAAGCGCTTGAGCGTTTCCGTGAATAAGCGGCCGCCACCATGAACGACAAGGATTTGATGGCCCTGCTGGGCAAGTTTTGCAACATGGCCGGCGAGATCCTTGACCAGAACCGAATCTTCGAGCAACGCACCCGCAAATTTGATGACGATTTTCATAACAAACCCGTTTGTTCCTTCATTCCCAACATGAGATTCAGATTTTGCACGGCCTGGCCGGCGGCGCCTTTGCCAAGGTTGTCGAGGCAGGAAACGACGATCAGGCGTTTCCCCGTGGCGTCCAAGGCAAACCCGATATCGCAGAAATTTGTTTTTACAACATGCTGCAGTTCCGGCAGCGTGCCAGCAGGCCAGACACGAACGAGCGGAGAGTCGGCAAAAAACTTGCGATAGATGGTTTCGATCGTCTGCGGAGTTTGCGGGTCCGACAAGGTGATGTAAATGGTGGAGAGAATTCCGCGCGCCACCGGAAGCAAATGGGTGGTGAAGACGAGCTGCGATTCGGAAACGCCGGAGTGCTCCAGGATTTCGGGAGTGTGGCGATGAGAGAAGAGGTTATAGGCGCGAAAGTTTTCGTCGACTTCAACGAAGTTGAGATCGCGGCGGGGTTCTTTGCCTGCGCCGCTTGCGCCGGATTTGCAATCGCAAACGACGGCTTGCGTTGAGGAGATTAGACCTGCTTCGGAGATTGGCCGAAGAGCCAAGATAACACTGGTGGCGTAGCAGCCGGGATTAGCGATCAATTTTGCGGCCGCGATCTTGGAAGCGAAAAGTTCAGGCAGACCGTAGACAGCTTCGCCCAGACGCCCGGCATGCGGGGCCGGCAATTTGTACCAGAAAGAAAATGTTTCGTGCGAAGAAAAGCGGAAAGCGCCGCTGAGATCGATTACCCGCAGTCCAGCATCGAGCAGCTTGGGGGCTATTTCCGCGGAAACTTCGTGCGGCGTAGCAAGAAATGCGGTGCCTGCGGCGCTGGAAATAATAGCGTCCAGGGACAGCTGCTTGAGCGGAGCTTCACCCCAGCCGCGCAGTTGGGGAAACATCCCGGTAAGGCAGCGAGCATTGTTCGTGTCGCGAACATAAAAAGTTGGCCGCGGAACAGAAGGATGGCGCACCAGGAGTGTGGCCAGCTCAAATCCGGAATAACCAGTGACACCAATGACGGCAATGTTTTTGGGGTCTCTCATTTCACCTGAGCTTCGATTTTTTTCTGCAGGGATTCGCGGGTCTTGCGGTTGGGAGTGATGATCAAGACGGTATCGTCTCCGGCGATGGTGCCGGCAATCTCAGAAAAATGGGCGCCATCGACAGCAGCGGCCAGCGGCTGAGCGCCGCTGGGAGGGGTCTTCAGCACGAGCATATTTTCTGCTGGACGAATATCGAGTAGAAATTCGCGCAAGGCGCGAGTCAGCGGAGGAACCGTGGCAGCATCCTCGGCCAGAGCGGAAGCCACTTTGTAACCTTCGACGGTCTTGGCCAGTTTCAATTCCTGCAGGTCACGGGAAAGAGTGGCCTGGGTCACGCGCAGCTTTTGCCTGGCGAGACGGCGGCGCAAATCTTCCTGATTGGCGACACCTCCGGCGGCAATCAAGCGAAGGATCTGGCCATGGCGAAATGTCTTGGTGGCGCTCATCTGTATATTCTATTCATCCAACTGTATATTTATACAGGATAGTTTTGCGGCAGTAAATAAATTTCTTATATTTTTTCCCGTTGTTCTCCGCGCATCATTCAGAGTGGCAAAGAGGGCGGCGAATGAAAAAATGGCGAGCCTGGAACGGCCAGGCGAGGGCAGGTGGACGGAAGGACAGTTAGCCTGTAATGCACATTTCGCAGCATGATGAGGATACTGCTGGATTTTCTGCACAGGGAATGTTACGTATCTGCCATCACCTTTTTCGGGTTATGAACGAACTTTGCCACATTTCAGGATGTAAGCATGACGTGCCGGCGGCGTTGGCCGAGCAGAAGCTCTGCATTCTGCATTTCACACTGTCGCTGGAATCGAGTTGCGCGGAGATGCGGCGCGAAACGGCATTGGGGAATACGCCCCACGAACGACAACGGCAAATCATGAGTTTCATTACCGAGCACGGAGAAAAACTGGCGCGCGTGGCGACCAGCGGGTTGCATTTGACGGATGATCTGAAAGCCCGGGTATTAAGCACATTCTTGACATTGATGAATCTGCGGGAAAATCTGGATCGGGCAGCGATGCGCACGCCGATGGGGCGTGGCGGGATTTACCGGTAAGCGAGATTTCAACGCAGAGACGCAGAGGTCGCAGAGGAAATAAAGCCCAAGAGCACAGTCAGGGGCGAGTGTGGCACAAGGGCGATGAGTGAACAGAAGGCGGTCCTTCATCAAATCCAAAAGCGGGAGCCGGGCTCCTGCACTCCAAGAAATCAAGAGCCTAGATATTTTGCGTAGAGGGAACGGGCGACGGACGGATCTGTCGTGCCTTTGATCATGGCGCGGCCATCGGCAAATACGGTGATTTCGTAAGGCGCGACACGGAAACGAAGTAGAAAGCCGTTTTGTTTGACGTTTGCAATTGTTGCGCCGAGACGTTTTTCGAGGGCCCGCAAATCGAGAGCGCGACTATGCTCGTGGATCTGGACGGAGTCGCGGCCGCACATGGTGATATGGGGTTGCGCTTCGCCATGCAGGTACGTGAATTCGTGGCGAACGCAGGCACGACATTCGGGATTTCGCTGGGGAAGGATGGATTGGAAGCGTCCGGACCAGACGTCACAGGAAATTAAGCGGCCAGAGAGAGCGGATTCGCTACCAGATAGAAATTTGATGGCTTCGGAAGATTGCAACGAAGCGATTAGATTAACCGCCGGGCCGAGAACACCGATGGTATCGCAGGTGTCCTCTAGACCAACTCCAGAAGAAGAGTCCATCAAGCAGGCCAGGCAAGCGGATTGGCCGGGGCGGATGGTGAGACTCACACCGTAGCTGGAAACGGCCGCAGCGTAGATCCAAGGGGTGCCTGATGAGACCGCAAAGTCGTTAATCAGGAAGCGGGTCTCGAAGTTATCGGTACCATCAAGAATCAAGGGAAAACCACTTAGCAACTCAGTGGCGTTTTTGGGGTTGAGGTCAGCAATGACGCTCTCGACCTGAACGTCCGAATTGATGGAGCGAAGCCTGCGTTGGGCGGCCAGAGCTTTTGGTAAGGATTCACGAGCATCAGATTCTTCAAAAAGAGTTTGGCGTTGAAGATTGGAAGATTCGACGAAATCGCGGTCGATGATCCGGAGGGAACCCACGCCAGCTCGCACAAGGAGGTTGGCAGTGGCAGCACCTATAGCTCCGCAACCAACAAGGACGACGCGAGAGGCAAGCAACCGCAGCTGGCCGAGAGGTCCAATGGCCGCAAAGAGCATCTGCCGTGAGTATTTTTCGTGGAGAGTGTCCGTCACGTAAAGTAGAGTTTCCTCATGGGGATTGTATCCATAATAGCGCCGAAGGCAGCCGAAGAAGCAACGCGCGTATGCTACGCTTCGTCTGAGTACAGATAGGGATGAAAACAGGCTGGGACAATGGATTATGCATTTTGCTGCTCCTGGGATCGTTAATTGGAGCCGGGAGTTTGTCTGCCCAAACCGAGACACCGCAAGGAGCACAACAAGACGCAGCACAACAGGCAACACAAAAGAAAGAAACAATAGCCGGACCAAATGTTGTAGCAGTGCGATTGGTGAAGGAAGACGGCAGTCTGCTTACTCTACCGCCCGGAATTTTCGTGGAAGTGGGCAAGCCGTTGGATGGGGACCAAGTTGCAGCGAGCCTGCGCGTTTTATACGCGACGGGAGATTACGCGAATCTGCGAGCGGTAACATACCCGGAAGCGGATGGAGTGCGGCTGGATTTTGTCGTGCAGGAGAATCTGTACATCAATCAAGTCATTATTGAAGGGCTGACGCCACCCCCATCCGAATCATCGGCGGCGGCGGCGATGCAGCTATCACTCGGGCAGACGTATCACAAAATCGACATTGATGACGCTGTGACACGTTTGCAGGATGCACTGCGCGAAGAAGGGCTGTATCAAGCGAAAATCAGTATCGAAGATCGAGTGAATAAAGACACCCGCCAGATCGATATCATCGCGCACGTGAATTCTGGTCCACGAGTGCGGCTAAGCAGGATCGAATTATTGAACAACACAGAATATGGAGACGGTTATTTGCTTTCGCGATTCAAGGTGAAAGCGGGGCGTGAACTGACAATTGCGCGGGTACGATCGGGAGAAGATCGGATTCGCAAGTTTTTGGAAAAGAAAGGGCACTTGAGCGCGCGGGTCTCGGTGCGGCGAGGGGATTTTAACCAGGCAGAGAATACGATTCCTCTCGCGTTGGATGTGACGGAAGGGCCGCGGGTGTTGGTACAGGTGGAAGGCGCCAAATTTTCGAAGGGCGAGCTAAAGAAGCTTGTGCCGATCTATCAGGAAGGGTCGGTAGATGCAGATTTGTTGGAAGAAGGGAAACGAAATCTTCGGGAAAGGCTGGAGCGGGAAGGATATTTTGATGCGAACGTAAATTACAGCACGGCGGAAGGAGAGATCGCCGGAGCAAAAACGGGGCGGAAGGGGTCGCAACAAACGATCACGTACCAAGTGGATCGGGGGTCCCGGCACAAATTACTGCGCATCGAGTTTTCCGGAAACTATTATTTCAGCAGTTCCCTGTTGCGAAGTCGTTTGACGATTGTGGCTAGTTCTTGGGCGGTGCGGCCAAAATTCAGCCGACGATTGCTGGACAATGACGCGGCATCGATGAAAAGTTTGTATGCAGCGAACGGATTCCTTTCGGCAAAGGTGGAAGGGAAGATTCTGGATGATTTTGCCGGGAAAACCGGTGACCTGGTCATTCGGTTTGTGATTGATGAAGGAAAGCAGACGCTGGTGTCGAGTTTGCAGATTGCGGGAATGAGATCGATTTCGGAAGAAGTAATCCGAAGCGTGGTGGGATCGTCTCCCGGGCAACCGTTCTCGGACATAAACGTCGCCAGCGACCGGGACAATATTCTTGCGCTTTATTACAACGAAGGATTTCCGAACGCCACGTTTAGTTACACGGCGGAGACGGATACACAGGCAAATGGTGAAACGCCGGCGGTGAAGAGCTCGGAAGAAAAGGAACAAAACTCCAAGGTAAGCGAATCGCCGTCAAGAATTCCCCGGGCCGAGCCGGTCAAACTTGTATACAAAATTGAAGAAGGAGCCCAGATACGGGTAAAGAGCGTATTGCTGACTGGCTACAATCACACGCGCCGACACATTATACAAAGAGACGTGACCGTAAAACCCGATCAGCCGCTGCGCGAAGGGGAAGTGGTTGGATCGCAGCAAAAGCTTTACAACCTGGGAATATTCAACCGGGTAACGATTGAACCGCAAAACGCGAACGGCACGGACCCTAACAAGGATGTGGTCGTGCTGGTGGAAGAGGCAAAAAGATACACGATCGCGTATGGCGGCGGTTTCGAAGTTCAACGGCTGGCCAGCACAACAGATCCAACCGGCGGTGAATTGCAGGCTGCTCCGCGGGGAATTCTGGAGATCTCCAAGCAGAACCTGACGGGACACGCCGATTCCCTTTCGCTGAAGTTGCGTGGCAGCACGATTCAGGGCCGTGCGTTACTGGTCTACGCGTCGCCAGATACGTTTGACGACCCGAAGTGGAGCTTGCAGGCGACGGCTTATGTGGAGAAAACGCAGGATATCAACACTTTCTCGCAGGTCAGGTACGAAGGAAATTTGCAACTGACAGATCAATATTCGAACCGCACGACATTTTTATTTCGGTACGCATTCCGAAAAGTAACCGTCAGCAACCTAAATATTCCATCGGATGAAATTCCACTGTTCAACCAGCCAACGTTGGTTTCAGAATTCAGCGGAACATGGTTTCGCGATACGCGAGACAATCCCGCCGACGCAACTAAGGGGATGCTGACGAGCGTGAACGTAGGAGTTGCCTCGACGGCCATCGGCAGCAGCGCCAGTTTTATGCGGCTGTTTTTTCAGAATTCCGGATACACCCCGATCAAGAAGAATTGGAATTATGCACGGTCGATTCGTGTGGGGATTCTGGCGCCGTTCGCGGATACCGTTTCGCTGACATTCCCGGCACAGACGACGACGCCACCCCCACAAGTTATTCCATTGCCGGAAAGACTGTTCAGCGGAGGCGGAGCGAACCTGCGAGGGTTTGCGCTGAACCAGGCCGGACCGCGCGACTCGATCACAGGATTTCCGGTTGGTGGGCAAGCTTTGGTGGTGATTAATCAGGAACTGCGGTTTCCGCTGAAAGTCCCGTTCGTTCCCTCGGGATTGGGCGGCGCGTTTTTTTATGACGGAGGAAACTCATTTAGCCGGCTAAGCCGGATGACGTTTCGCTGGGCTCCGCCAGTGCCAGTTTTTCAGGCGGCGTACCCGGGGCTTCCATTTAGCCGATTCAATCCGCAGCATTGTGTATACAACTGTACAAACGAGTTGAACTATTTTTCACACACGCTCGGATTTGGATTGCGATATGCGACGCCTGTAGGCCCCATTCGGATTGACCTGGGCTATCAGATCAATCGGCCTTTAATCGTAATCCCATGCAAGAATGCGGCAGTGTTCTGCCAACAAGGAACGCACTTGCCGCACTTCCAGATCTTTTTCAATCTGGGGTCGAGCTTCTAATGCGACGTTGTTTACTAATTTTGTTGGGAACTATCCTGCTGCTTGCAGGTCTGAATAGCTTCGCGCAAGAAGTGGTAGACCGGATTGTGGCGCGGATTGAGAATGACGTGATTTTGCTGAGCGATATGAGGGAACTGAGCCACTACCAGATGTTTGTGGACGGAAAATCAGAAAGCGACGAAAAGCTATTGGATCGATTGATCGATCAGTGGATTGTGAGGAATGAAGCTGCGGTTTCGCGAATCGCGCAGCCTTCGGATGAAGATGTGAACAGGAGCCTTGCGCGTTTGAAACGATCGTTCTCTTCGCAGGAGGAATTCGAGGAGCGAAGGAAACAAAGCGGGCTCTCTGAAGAAGACCTGCGAAGGTTGACGAAATCACAGTTATATCTGAGCAATTATCTCGACACGCGGTTTCGTCCCGTAATCCAGATCGATGATAAGGAGATCGAGAATTTCTATCAAACTCGCGTGATTCCACGAGCGCAATCACGCGGGCAATCGCCGCCAACGCTGGAAGCAGCCCGCGACTTCATTCAGGAAGCGTTGGTTCAGCGGGCAATCAATGAGCAAGCAGATAGGTGGCTGAAAGAAAGCCGGGCACGAGTGCGTGTAGAGAACCTGCTACAGGAGGGACAGAAGTGAGCAAGGAGTCCCGGCAGCAGAAAATAAAATGGCTGGAGCACGTTCTGTGGGTGCTGGGAACGTGGACAGTTCTGGCCATAGCATTGGCGATTATTGCAGTCGGGAGCGGTTTGGCAAATCCTCTGTTGCGGCGAATCTTGATCAAACGAATAGAAGTATTAACAGGCGCGCAAGTAGAAATTCGAACTGTGTCGGTGGGTTGGTTTTCGCTGGATGCCACAGTGAATGGCCTGGTCATTCACGGAAAGGAACCAAAGGATACGGAGCCGTTGTTGACTGTGGAGCAAGCCAGGATTGGATTGCGAGTCGATTCGTTCTGGGGCCGGAAAGTTTCGTTAAAAGAATTAGTTCTGGACCGGCCAAGGCTGCATATCCGAGTCGAGAAAGATGGCTCGAACAATCTGCCAACGATCAAGCAGACGACGAAATCGAACCAGCCAATGCAGGAAACATTGCTGAAGCTGCATGCGGGCCACTTGCACATCGATGATGGATGGCTGCTGTATAACAACGTTCAGTCGCTGATCGCGGTGGAAGGCGGCGAACTGGGGCTGAACATTACGCTTGCGGGCACGCCAGGAAATCCCTTGTACCTGGGAATGTTGAATTGGGATTCCGTGGAATTCGGGCGAAGGAAAAATGTTCCGATTCCAGCGAACATATCGGCGAAATTTTCACTGGGTAAAGAAGGATTTGCGATTGAGCAGGGAATCGTGGATGTGGGGCGCTCGCACGTAGACGTGCAGGCAGAAATGTCAAATCTGCAGGTGCCGGCGTTTACGTATCGATACCGGGCATGGCTGGATTTGCTAGATATACGGGAAGCGTTTCGAACGCCAGAAGTGCCTTTGGGCAGAATTGATTTGCGAGGCGAAGGGGCGATCGGGAACGGAAAAATTCAAGGAAAAGGAAACTTTGCGGGCGACAACGTAACTTTGCAGTTCACGGACTTTCATTCCGCAAATCTGATTGCCCGGTCGAGCTATACGCTGGACGAGAAACAGGTGGTTCTGCCGGATTTTGCGGGATATGCCCTGGGGGGAAGTATAAAAGGGCGTATCACCATGAAGTATGAAGGACTGCAATTCCGCGCAGACACGCGATTGCAGAATGTGCGGCTTTCCGAAATAACTCCGGCGATCGATCATGAAGGATTTCCAATCGATGCATTGCATTGGGATTCGGTAATCAGCGCGGACACGGTGGAGACGTGGCGAGCAAATTTTCAGGATTTCGACGTTACGGCCGCACTTCGACTGGACGATCCCGATGACCTGAAACCCGGACACATTCCGGTAAGCGGAGACTGGAAAATCCGTTATCACGATGCCAGCAGTTCATTGGAAATCCAGCAGATGGAATTTGAAACGCCCACTTCGCGCGGAACGATGAATGGGATTCTCGCACCGAAAAATACGGCAATCGATGTCCACCTGCAAGTAGGCGCGCTGGAAAACTGGAGCGATTTCATTCATGCAATAGCCGGAGACAAAGCGGGCAGCGCGGAATCGCAAATCAGGTATGTAGGATCATTGCAGTGGGATGGCAGCATCACAGGTCCATCGGGTGGGCCGACATTCCAGGGGCATTTTCGAGGAGAAAACTTTCAGTACAGCAATGTGAAGATCGATTCGCTGGATGGAGAAATGAGTTACTCGCCCGATGCGCTGAAGATAACAAATGGGCGCGCCAGCCGAGGGTTAATGAAAGCCCGGATTACGGGAGAGATGGAGCTAGACAGATGGGAGTTCAAACCGGACAGCAAGTGGTCAAGCGAAATAAATCTGGAAAAAGTTCCATTGGAAGGGCTGGAGCAGCTGGCAAATGTGAATTATCCCTTGCACGGATTGCTGACGGGACAATTTAACGGGCAGGGCACGCGGGCCGAACCTTCGCTTACCGGGAATATCGATCTTGCGGATGGCGACGCATATAGCGTGGTTTTTAATCGACTGCGTGGGCAACTGAACATCCGGCCAGATGAAGTGAGGCTTTCGAACGCAGAGTTGCGTTTTTTTGAGGCGGGCACGGAAAAGAGCGGTGCGGGCATTGTAACGGGGAATGTAGCGTACCGCTTTGCGGATAAGTCGCTGACAACAGACTTGGTGGGTGCATCGCTTCCGCTAGAAAATTTTCCGCGGATCAAGACCGCCGGACTGCCGGTGGGAGGACAGATTACCTTCCGGATAAAGTCGAGTGGACCCGTGACGCGACCGATAGCAGATGGGACATTCCGGGTGGTGGACTTAAAAGTTGGAAGCGACGTCATTGGCAGCATTGAAGGTGATTTGAACTCCAATGGGAATGAAGCGAATTTAGAAATCAGATCGGCCATGAGCACTGGAGGAATTTCGGGCAACGTTAAACTGGGTCTGGCATCTCCCATGCCCGTGAATGGGGACTTGACGATCGCCAATATCAATCTGGATCCCTATTTGGTTTCGGCTTTGCACTTGTCAAAGTTTGCGGGACACGGAACAGCGGATGGCGAGATTACTGTAACTGGCGAATTGGAGCATCCGGAAAATGTAGTAGTGGATGGAAATTTCACGCGGCTGATTCTGACTTATGAAAACGTTCAATTGGAAAATTCCGGTCCGATTCATCTGACTTCGACACGCGACAATTTGAAAATATTGAGTGCGACACTGAAGGGTACAGCTACGAACGTTGACTTGAGCGGCTCGATTCAGTTTACGGGACGGCGTACGGTGGGGATGAAACTGAATGGATCGGTGGATTTACGACTGTTGAGCGCGTATCTGCCTGGCATGGATGTGGGAGGCCACGTGGATATGAACGCTTCGTTCGAAGGAACGCTGGACCGGCCGCGCATTATCGGACGCATGAAGCTGCTGGATGCATCGGCAAGATCTACGGATTTTCCGACGGGGCTCAGTAATCTAAAGGGCGATCTGGTCTTCGATGCCAACCGGTTGTTCTTTGAAAACGTAACGGGAGAAGCTGGCGGAGGAATTCTGACGCTGAGTGGCAGCGTGAATTATTCGGAAAGGCCGTTGCGGTATGACATCTCCGCCAGGACGGACCGGCTGCGAATTCGGTATCCCGAAGGGTTGAGTTGGCTGCTGGGAGGGCAGTTGCGTCTATCAGGGACGTTGGACGGCGGGTTGCTTTCAGGGAAGGTCGTAGTACAACGGGTCAATCTGAATGAAGGCTTGGAGTCGGTAGGCAGTCTGGTTTCGACGAAGGATACCGGCGGAGCCTCCTCTTCGTTTCTGCGGAATTTGCAGTTCGATGTGGAAGCGACTTCAACACCGGATGCACGGATGGAATGGCCGGGCGCGCATCTGGAGGCAGAAGCAAGTTTGCGAGTGCGTGGAACGGCGGAGCACCCCATTATGCTGGGGCACATTCACGTTTTATCGGGTGATTTGTATTTTCGCGACAATCATTATCGCGTGACTCGTGGGGATTTGAACTTTGCCAATCCATTTCGACTCGACCCAACGATCAACGTGGAAGCGACGACCAATATTCAACAATACGAAATTACGCTGAACTTCACAGGGCAATCGAGCAAGATGAGCCTGGCATACCGGTCGGATCCGCCGTTGCCAGGAAACGACATCGTGACACTGTTGGCCCTCGGGCAGACAGGCTCCGAGTCGGCGCTGCGGAGCGGCACCAATGCGACGTCGAGCGCTACGGGTGCCTCAGCACTACTTTCGGAAGCGATTTCCAGCCAGTTAGGCGGCCGAGTGGAGAGATTATTTGGAATTACGAGATTTCGTGTGGATCCGGGATTGGCGGGAATCGGAACGACGGGTTCGAACCAGAACGCAGCAGCGAGAATCACGGTGGAACAACAGGTTACGCGCGATCTGTCGATCATGTATGTTTCCAACGTGAGTTCGACGCAGCAGCAGATTATCCAAGTGGAATACGACATTTCACGAAGTATTGCGGTGGTTGCCTTGCGCGATCAGAACGGAACGTTTGGCGTAGATATTAAATTCAAAAAGCGGTTGCCGTAAGTTTCATTCGGATTTGCTATCTAGAAAAGGCGGCATAAAGCCACCCCTACGGAAAATGAAAAGTAAATCAGGGTTGATCCTGTTGTTGGGCTGCCTGTTGGGGAGCATCCGGAGTGTGCTTTTGCGGGAACCGCCGAAGCGTTCCATTGCCGAGGTGAGCATTCTGGCCGACGCCGGGATTTTCTTCTTTGGCTTGTTGCAGGGAATCCTTGACCGCTTTCGCGGCAGTAGCGCGGCTGGCCTCTTGAACCTCGCGTGAAATTTTTGGAGCTTCCAAGGCGACCTTTTGGCCGAGTGGCGATCCGTAAAACTGAAGTAAGCCTTTAATCTCATCCTCGGAATAATGCTTGTCATAGATCGAAACGAGCTGCTCGGTCACCTGATCTACATCAAATCTTTTTTCGTAGTCGGAAATGACGGTATTAACGAAAGCCTGGCCTTTTTCGTTGTCGGGAACAGATGCCAGTAATTTTTCGCGATATTGCTCGGCAGAGAAGCGAACAGATTCCTGAACCTGGTCACGAGCACCGACAAGTTCAAGAAGAGAGCGGATATCAGAATCCTTGGCAGGGTCAATCACAGCGGATTTTGCGGAGGCGTTTTGAGCGCCGGAAGCCGACTGTGGCGCTGCTTCGACGGAAGTAGGAGAACTTCCTTGAATAGCGAGGAGAAACGCTCCCACATAGATAACGATGAGTGCAAGAATGGCCTTCATAACTTCCTCCGCGAACGAAACAACCAGACCCAACACCGAGTGTAGAGACATGAAATGTGCAGCGCGCCTGTTCGAGAGTGCAGCGTTGTTGCGTGCGTCACTGGCCCTGTGGCCAGTTTTCAGATACAAGTGGAATAAGCGAGGAGAGATGTGAAGTGGCTAGTGGTTAGCGATGATAGGAACCGCGGTGACTACGAAAGAGACCGAGTTTGAAGCAGCACGTGTGACGATGGTTGAAGAACAGATCCGTCGTCGTGGGATTGTGGATGAAACCGTGCTGCAGGCGATGCGCCGTGTGCCACGGCATGAATTTGTTCCGTATGAATTGCAGGATGGAGCGTACAAGGATGGACCGCTGCCTATTGGAGAAGGACAAACAATCTCGCAGCCCTACATTGTTGCATACATGACGGCCACGCTGGAGTTGATTGGAAACGAGAAAGTGCTTGAAATTGGAACAGGATGTGGATATCAAGCTGCCGTGCTTTCGTGCGTTGCGAGAGAAGTACACAGCGTAGAATTTCATAGCGCACTGGGGCGAGCGGCTCGAGAAAGGTTGAACCGATTAGGGTATAGCAATGTGGTAGTTCATATCGGGGACGGTTCAGTCGGGCTCATTGAGCATGCGCCATATGATGCGATTCTGGTTGCGGCCGCCGCGCCGGAAGTGCCGAAGCCGTTGCTGAATCAATTAGCAGAAGGCGGAAGAATGATCGTTCCGGTGGGAAGGGAAGATGAGCAAACTCTTATGCTGGTGAAGAAAAGCGGCAACGAATTTGTTTTGAAGCGCGGAGAGGCTTGCCGCTTCGTGCCGTTGCTTGGCCGTCACGGATGGAGGATTTTTTAACTTTGCCGACTCATTCCGCGCCCGATTTGTCCATCATCATTCCCTCTTACAACGAAGAGTCGCGCCTGCCTGGGTCACTTGAAAAAATTGCGAACTATATCAACTCTCGACATCTCAACACGGAAGTCATTGTCGTGGATGACGGCTCAAACGATAAGACGGCGGCGGTGACAGAAGAGTTTCGAGGGAACATTTGCAATTTGCGGGTGCTCTCGAACGGAGTGAATCGCGGGAAAGGGTTCAGTGTCCGGAATGGATCACTGGAAGCGAAGGGAGAAATTGTTCTGTTCACGGACGCCGATCTGTCCGCGCCGATTGAAGAAGCCGACAAACTGTTAAAGGCTCTGAGCGATCATGATGTGGCTATCGGCTCGCGCGCGATCAATCGTAAATTGATTGAAGCGCGGCAATCAGCGTTTCGTGAATTTGCGGGAATTCTGTTCAATAAAATAGTGCGGACCATTTTGCGTTTGCCATTTGTGGATACACAGTGCGGGTTTAAAGCGTTTCGGCGAGAACGCTGCCGGATCATTTTTGAACAGCAGACCATTGAGCGGTTTGGATTTGACCCGGAATTGCTGTATCTGGCACGGCATCATGGGTTATCGACGGTGGAGGTGCCGGTAAGATGGGCGCACTCCCCAGCAACAAAAGTCAGCATGTTCAGAGATAGCCTGCAGATGTTCGCGGACGTATTTATCATCCGGTGGAACGGTTTGCGAGGGCGGTACCGGAGAGAGAAGGAGCAGTCTACTTTGTAACATAAAGTACTTGACACAACTTCCCCTCTTGCGTAGCCTTCCTTCGTGGCTTCTCCGAATCCCATTCGAACTCCTCGTGAGCCCATCCCCATTGATGCGCGTGCGGCGGACCATCTTCGCTATATCCGCGAAACGATGGAGAATGCCGCGGAATTTACGGCTGTGCCTGGTTGGGGCGGAGTGGCGATGGGAGTAACGGCGCTGGGCGCGTCGGC
This sequence comes from Candidatus Acidiferrum sp., assembly GCA_036497825.1. Lineage (GTDB taxonomy): Bacteria > Acidobacteriota > Terriglobia > Acidiferrales > UBA7541 > Acidiferrum. Next base: position 15,292 of record DASXIT010000079.1, on the reverse strand, counting down.
GCTGGCAGCGAGGCAAACTACTCCGCGCGCTTGGCTGGCCGTTTGGCTGGCAGAAGTATTTGTGGCGGTAACGATTGCAGCATCGGCGGCGGCTACGAAAGCACGGAGGGGCAATTCTTCCCTATTCACCGGACCTGGACGAAAATTTGTCTTGAGCTTTGCACCGCCGATTTTTGTGGGAGGCTTGCTGACGTTTGCCTTATTCCAGTTGGGTGCGATGGCGGCCCTGCCTGGTGTTTGGCTGTTACTTTACGGAACGGCAATCGTAACCGGCGGAGCATTTTCGGTTCGCGCAGTACCGATTCTGGGGCTATGCATGATGGTATTGGGTACAGGGGCCTTATTTGCGCCAGCGCACTGGGGAAACTATTTTATGGCGGCTGGTTTTGGTGTGGTGCACATTGCGTTTGGAATCTGGATCGCGCTGAAACACGGAGGCTGAGGGAGACTGCGAAGGATCAACATGGCAAAGTCATCGACAGCTCGACAAGAACAACAGACGCGCGAGGCTGGACCCTCGACAGTGCGCAGTGTTTCGCGCGAACCGGTATCCGCGAGCCTGGACCGATTGATTCATGAACGGATACGGCTGGGAATCGTGAGCGCCTTGGCGGTGAATCGCTCTTTGACGTTCAATGAACTGAAAGCTTTGCTGAAGACCACGGATGGAAACTTAAGCGTGCATGCCAGGAAGCTGGAAGAGGCCGATTACATCGTATGCACGAAATCGTTTGACGGCCGGTTGCCAAAAACGGAATACCGATTAACGGCATTGGGACGTAAAACGCTGGAAAAGTATTTGGATCACATGGAGGCGTTGATTCGGGCAACCAGAGAGCGGTAAAAAAATTTAGCCATTCACTTTATATTGTAAAGTACATTGCAAAATCGCAGTCCGGGAGAGGGATCGATGCATAGCAGCGTGATCGAACACATGTTGGCGGCGCCACCGGAAGCAAGGGGAATGCTTCATGTGGCGATCATTTGCGACGGGAATGGACGATGGGGTACGGCGAAAGGACAGCCGCGCGCCAGTGGACATCGCGCGGGCGCGGAGGCCGCGCGGCGTGTGATTCAGTGTGCGTCTTATCTGGGAATACATACGCTGACTTTGTTTGCGCTGTCGACGGCGAACTGGAAAAGGCCGGAAGAGGAAGTTGTGGCAATTCTGGATATTTTGCACAACTACCTGATTGAGGAAACAGGGCATTGCGTGGACGAGGGAATACGGCTGAGCATCATTGGCAGGCGCGATCGCCTGCCTTGTGCGTTACGTGATGCGATTTTTGAGGCGGAGGCGCTGACGGCAAACGGCAAGCGATTGCATGTGCGGCTGGCAATTGATTATTCGGCACGGCACACGCTGTATCAGGCCGCCAGCAAATTTTATAAAGTGAAAAGCCTGTCGAGCGAGGAGTTCGCAAATCTAATCTCCGAAGTGCAGCGCGGGGGATCCACAGATGTAGATCTGCTTATCCGGACAGGCGGAGAGCAGAGGCTATCGGATTTTCTGCTATGGGAGTGCGCGTTTGCGGAATTTGTGTTCTTAGAGAAGAGGTGGCCGGACTTTACGCCAGCCGATCTGCGGGATGCAGTTCTGGAGTTTGAGAAAAGGGAACGGACCCGGGGTGCGTTGCCGCAGGAGTACGCAACATGGTACGAAGGAGAGCAAGCATGAAAGATTTTACGCCTTCGATTGCACCCATTTCGGTGCTGGCATTTTTGGGGTCGGGATTTGTCCTGGTGATTTGTGTGCTGACTGCACTGTACGCGGCGCTCAGGAGATCGAAAATCCTGTTGGCGATAGCCGGCACCGGTGGGATTGTTGTCGCCGCTGCATACTTGGGAATCTTGCTGGGATTTTCTTTGTTCAGCCGTGAAGTGGATTTGCCCATTGGGGCCAAGAAGTATTTTTGCGAGATTGATTGCCACATTTCCTATTCCGTGGCTCGAGTTTGGATGCCCAAAAGCGTTGGCGGGGAAACCGAGCAGATTACGAGCAAAGGACAATTTGTCGTGGTGGAATTGCGGACCTGGTTTAACCCTTCCACAATCTCGCCGGGGCGGGGAGATGGCCCACTCACACCAAATGATCGTGTGGCCGTTCTGAGAGATGCACAAGGACGCGTGTTCGAAGTGTCGCCGCGAGCCAATGAAGTTCTGGCCGCTCAAGAAATACGTTCCACTCCCTTGACTACTGCGTTGCGACCGGGTGAGTCCTACATTTCGTATTTGGTTTTTGAGGTGCCGAAGGATACGAAAGAGCCAAAACTTTGGGTGCGTTCGGGCGATGAAGTGAATGCGCTGCTTTGGGGAGATGAACGCAGCCCAATGCATCAGAAAGTGCTATTCCTGTTGAGTGCAGCAGCGGACGCTGCCCGTTCTTCGCTGTAATCATTGTTGAATCATAATCTTACAAATTGGGATGGGCGTCAGAGAGGCCCAGACGTTTCGTCCTCGTGTGTCGTCTATACCACAGGAGAAAGTTATGGGAGCCGTGGGACTCGCGCTGCCCTGGAAGCATAGAATCTCTACGGCGAGGCAAGAAGAGGAGTTCCGACGAGTGGGGCCTTCCGGGCAGGAAACGCGAGAACAAGTGATTGCGGGCGCAGCCTCTGAAGACGCGGCGTTGGCGGCCGGGTGTCTTTCGGGGGATATGCGGGCGTACGAGCAGCTCTATCGCCTACAAGGAACGCGAATGCGAAACCTGGCGCGAAATTTGTTGGGCTCGCAAAGCGACGCGGAAGATGCCGTGCAGGAGACATTTCTGAAAGTGCAGCGACATATTGCGAGCTTCCGCGGACAGTCTTCTTTCGTGACATGGACATTCCGAATATTAGTGAACACCTGTCACGATGCGCGGCGAAGCAGAATGCGGCGAAAAGAGCTGGGCCAAGGGGAAAGCCAGGAATCGAGCCCGCTTCCGGAGATGCGGGCACCGGGCGCTCACCCGGCACTGCGAATGGCGTTGGAACGAGCGATCGCCAAGCTGACGCGACACCAGCGTGATGTTTTCCTCTTGTATGAGGTAGAGGGATTCCGCCACTCCGAAATTGCAGGGATGCTGGAGATCACGGAAACGGCTTCGAAAAACACGCTGTTTCAGGCAAAGAAGAGTTTGCGCGGAATGCTGGAAGCGCCGCGAAATGCAGAAGCGGGAGGCGCGGGATGAATGTGACATGCGAAGATCGCGAGCAAATTTTTATCGATGGAACAGCGGAAGAATGGCTGGCGTTGGAAGCGCATGGGGCGAATTGCGCGAAGTGTGCGGAGGAATTGCGTGCGTGGAAGGAGTTTAGCGTTGCAGCAGTGGAGTTGAGGGATTATCGAGAGAATCCGGCGCTCTGGACGCGCATCGAGAGCTCGTTGATTGAGCAGAAAGAAAAGCAGGCGAGACGGACCGGCTGGTGGAGTTCGCTTCTGGCCTGGCCGCAGATACCGAAAGTTTGGCAACTGGGATTGGCAGGAGCTTTGGTGCTTGCGCTGGCGTTGTCGGGTGGATATTTGTTTATTCATCGGGATTCGACTGGAGCGATTGCTGAGAATGGCTTACTGAAGGACCACGCCCTGGCGGATGTAGAGCGAACCGAGCGCGAATATATGAAGGCCATCGACAAGCTTGCGAGTGAAGCAGAACCGCAAATGGAATCGAATACTTCGCCGCTCATGTCGAGTTACCAGGAAAAGTTGGTGGTCCTGGATGGTGCGATTGATGAATTGCGACTGCAGGCGGGACAAAATCCATCGAATGCTCATTTGCGTTATCAACTTTTAGCGATGTACCGGGAAAAAGAGGCCACGTTGCGGGATATTTTGGAGACGAAGAGATGAAGTGTGTGCAAGCGGTTGGAGGGGGATGGAGCAGTCGCTTTGGTGTGGTCACATTCATGGCGATTGCGTTGGGGTTTTTCGCTTCTGGCGCGCAGGCCGCACAAAACACGGCGACGCGGAGCTTTGAGAAGACATTGACTCTGGGCACGAATCAGACGCTGAGCCTGGAAAGCAAGTTCGGAGAAGTGCACATTCATGGCGAGAATGGGCGCGAAGCAAGGATTATGGCGACAATTCGAGCGCAAGCCAGCTCGCAGAGCGAAGCAGACAAGAATGCCGACGAAATAAAGATTGAAGTATCGCAGGATGCAAGCGGAATCAGAGTGAAGACCGTGTATCCGGAAGATCGCGTGGTGCTGCGAATCCACAGAGGGTCGTCTTATACAGTTGACTACGATATTGCGCTGCCAGTGGATGCGAGACTTTGGGTGAGAACAGGATTTGGGAACACGGATATTCGTGGAGTGCAAGGGTGGGCAGACGTTGAGAACTCTCATGGTCAACTGAATTCGCATGATTCCGGATCGACGAAGCTGGTGAATTCCTTTGGCTCGGTGGAAGCGTCGAGTGCAACAGGAAATGTGTGGATCGTGAACAATAACGGTTCCGTGAAGGCCTCGGCAATTAAAGGCGCGCTGGACGTGAAAGACCGATTCGCATCGATTACGATCAGCAATGTCCAAGGTCAGGTGACGATTTCCGGAGGCAATGGGGCGGTGGAGTTGACCGACGCCGAAGCTTCGACGGTAAGCAATTCGTTTGGATCGGTTGCTGCACGGAATATCCACGGGGACCTTACGGTGAATAACAATAATGGCCAGATTGATGTGGACACAGTGCAGGGCGCTGCAACGCTGACGGGAAGTTTTGGAGCAATCAATTTCACGAACGTTACCGGATACGTAAAATGCACCTCGACGAACGGAAAAGTCAAAGGTGGACCGACGGGAAATGACGCGTACGTGAAGACCTCGTTCGGAGAAGTGTGGGTGGAACAGATTGGTGGAGCATTGCAAGTGGAAGATTCCAACGGAAACATCACGGCCAAGGAAGTGAAAGGCAAGGCAGAGTTCAATACGTCGTTCGGGTCGATTGAAGCGAACGCGCTGCGCAAAAGCGTCAGGGCTACAACCGGAAACGGGCGCGTATCGTTGAACGACGTGGGCGGCGACGTGGCGGTGAAGACCAGTTTTGGATCGGTGAATGTGCAACGGGTAAATGGAAATCTGAGAATAGAGAATTCAAATGGTCCCGTGGTGGGAACGTCCATTAGCGGGGATGCGAGCGCCAAAACAAGTTTTGGATCGGTAACGCTGGAAGATGTTGCGGGGAGCATTACGGTGGACAATCAGAATGGAACCGTGATGCTGTCTGAAGCACGGAATTCTTCAGGGTGCAAAAGCATAAACGCCAGGACTTCCTTTGCTCCGATTCAAGTGCGCATCTCGGAGGGCGGCAATTACAACGTGACAGCCAGAACATCGTTTGGGCGAATCAGCAGCGAATTGCCGATCACGAGCACCGGGCAAATGGGGGGAGATTCGCTGAACGGAAAAATCGGGAATGGCGGTTGCACGCTTTCGCTGACAAATGCGAATGGGAATATAGATATATTAAAGTTGGCGAAGTAGTTTCAGGTCGCTTCGAAGTCCGAGTCAGGACGGGTACGAACACCACTTCGAAGGCGCTCCATAGCGAACGCCTTTTTCAATACGCGAGTAGCGGTTTCGGTCAAGGCATATTCTTCCAGTTCATCCTCGCGAGCGTAAGCGACATGAGTGACGTCGCTTCCGGCGAGCGGTTCGCCGGAAATTCGTTCACAAAGATAATCGACGATAACGAAGTGGAATTTGGGGAATTGTGGATTGGAATGTTTCGCTTTCTTCTCGTCGAAGTAGACGCGGTCAAACACTTCGATCAAATCCAGGACGCGGACTACTAAACCGGTTTCTTCCAGGAGTTCGCGAGCCACGCCCTGCTGGAGAGATTCGCCGAGTTCCAGCATGCCCCCAGGAATGGACCATTGCCCGCGTAGAGGCTCGCTGCCGCGGCGAATAAGCAAGGCCCGGCCGTCTACGATAACCACGCCGCCGACACCGACAACCGGCCGATCTGGATACTCTCTGGCCATGAACTTGCTTTTCCTTCTACCCGTGAGTAGGGTTACACTTCTTTTAAGGGGGTTCCATTGACTTGGCCCACCTGCGTATATAATAACTGGACCGGGTAGCTTCGGTCGTTAAGGGCTATGCCGGAACAGATCAAATCGGAGGATGGAGTCGTGCTCCGTTGCCCAGAATGTGCAGTTGAAATAGACGTGGATGAAGACGAAGTGGAAGAGGGAGAAATCCTGAGCTGTCCGGAATGCGAGACCGAATTGGAAGTGTCGCAAACTCATCCGGTAGCGCTAAAGCCCATCGCCGACGACCTCGAAGAGGAGGAAGACGAGGATTTGGAAGAGGACGATGAGGAAGATGACGAAGATCTCGATGACGACGGAGATCTGCCAGACGATGATGATGATGAAGAGGACGAAGAAGAGGACGACGACGACGAATAGCTAGAGTTGGTCTTCCCGACGGGCATCTTTTGCCCGTCATTGGGTCATCGAATCCACGGAGAGCTAAACCAACCTGAAGCTAATGGGATGAAAAGACCAATCGCAATACTGCTCTCCGGCGTATTCTCTGCTGCGGCTCTGATTTGTGCCCAAGAACCCGCACCTGGCGGGACGGCCCAACAAAGCACACCGGCAGCGGAAGCGGCAAAACCTGAATCGACTTCCAGCGGGAAAAAGAATAAAAGCATTCCTCCATACGTGATACTCGGAACAGTGTTTAATGAAAATGCGCTTTCTTATCCGAATGTCCGCGTACAGATACGGCGTGAAAACGAGAAGAAGTTCAGGTGGGACACGTATACAAATTCGCGCGGTGAGTTTGCGGTTCGAGTACCGGAAGGCCAGGAGTACGAAGTTGTGGTGCGTGAAAAGAAGTACAAAGAAGTATCGATGAAAGTAAATGCAAATAGCGGAGAGATGCAGCAGAGATTGTCCATTCGACTGGAAAAGGTAAGTGGGGAGAAGGACAGCGCAAAGCAATGAACATACAAAGAGTAATTGGAACGATAGGCCTGCTGTTGGTTCTGTGCGCTGCAGTGGTAAGTGCGCAGAGTTCAAAAAACGAAACACACCTGAGGACAGTAAGTGGACAGGTGACGGATAAATCGGAGAATCCGGCGTCCGGAAGCGTGGTTTTCCTGAAGAATCTGCGAACCAACGCGGTCAGCAGCCGCTTTGCCGATAAAGACGGGAACTATAAATTCAGCGGATTGGATCCGAACGCGGATTACGAATTGCACGCCGAATTGAATGAGGAAAGGTCGGCAGTCAAAACCATGTCTTCGCTGGACGGCAGAAAGGAAATGACACTGAACCTGAAGTTAGATAAGAAAAAGAATTAGCGGCAAGTTTACTTCTGAAAACACCCACCGACACCTAGCTCACACAACCCCCAAATTTTGATTCAGGAAGACGAAAGCCGGAAAGCGATTGCGTGAACTTGCAAGGAAACATCGTTCGACTACAAAGGCGGATATTCCATTTCTTGGGGCTGCTCATGGTAATCGCGCGTTCCGATTCCGGGAGGCCGATGTTTAACGCCTCTCCGGTGTTTGGACAATTGGGCCAAGCGGGAATTTCTTTGAGTTATTACCCGCAACAGGATCGAAACATGGCGGGATTATTTTATGGCTGGGCAATCAACCAGGGCTACAACATTGGCTGGAACCAATTGAAGGAATTCACGCCGGATCTGAATGCTTTCATCGTTCGCCATCAGAAGAAGAAAAAGAATGCGCAAATCCACGATGGCCGGGCAGCGATACCGGCCGATCCTCACTAAATAGATAGCGGCGATTCCTTCTGGCAATGAGCACGAATCGCTGAATTAGGCAATTGGAATCTGGAAACAGCGAATAAATTACCGATATATATCTCTCAGACTCCATCGGTTACACTTAAAATTCAGGGAAAAACGCAGCCGGAAAGAGATTGTGCAGGAACTTGCAAAGACACGAAATTCGATTGTATTTACGAATCATAGTATTTATTGGACTGACGCTACTGAGTACGACGGCCTGGGCTCGGGTGTGGACTTCGGGCGATGCGCAGGGGCCTGCTTCCAAGGGTAACAACGACCAATCCGGCTCTATCCACGGCGCGGTGTCTACCACCCAAGACAATGTTGCAACCGGTGTGGCTGGCATAACCTTGACTCTTACACGCAATCCTCCAAGCGGCGCCCCGATAAGCGCATCCACGGATGAAAATGGCCGGTATGAGTTCTCCAAAGTGGAGGCTGGGGCTTACACCATTTCCATAAGCGCTCCGGGGTTCAAGGCTTTATCGAAACCAATCGTTGTAGCGCCAAAAGAGCAAAGCATTCAGGATTTCTCTCTGCAACTGGATGTGGTTTCCGAAAAGGTGGAAGTGAACGAAACTGCTCCAGGAGTCTCTACGGAGAGCGCTGCGCCCCCACCAGCCACCGTGACGAAGACGGAATTGATCACAATTCCCACGCCTCAGGAAAAAGTGAAGGATGTACTTCCCATTACGCCTGGGGTCATTAAGACGTTGGACAGCAAGCTAACCTTTAAGGGAGCGGATGAGAATCAAAGCCTTCTGCTGGTCAATTCCGCCCGGACCACTGATCCTGTCACTGGAAGCTTCGGGGTTCCCATACCGACCGATGCGGTTGAATCCTTCGCGGTTTATAAGACGCCCTATGATGCCAGTTTGGGCAGTTTTTCGGGCGGTTTGACGACCATCGAGACCAAGCCACCCGAGGACCAATGGAGTTTCAAACTTCGGGGAATCGTGCCTTCTGTGCTTGGCAAAAACGGTCATATGGTGGGAATTTCGGAGGCCATACCCGGCGTCGCGTTTGATGTGCCAGTTATCAAACACAAATTGCTGCTCTCTGAAGTTTTCCAGTACGAAATGAAAAAGACCACGGTTGAAGGTCTTCCTTGGCCATATGACATCAGCAAGCGCCAGGGGTTCAATTCATTTACGACCGTTGAGGCTATTCTTGCGCCTAACCACGTGCTCACCTTGACGGTGAATGCGTTTCCGCTTCGCATACAGCACGCGGATATCAGCGCGCTGGTGCCGCAACCTGCTTCCAACGACCTGAATCAGAGTGGCGTTGCGATAGGACTGGCTGACAAATATCAATTTGAGTCAGGAGCTATTTTCAGCCTCGTGGCTCAGTACATGCGTTTTGACAGCAACGCACATGGTCAGGGACCAGAAGACATGCTGATCAACCCGGAAGGGTGGGGCGGCAATTATTTCAACCAGTGGTCACGAAGAGGTAAGGAATTTCAGGCCGTGCCTTCGTATACATTTCCAAAAAAACACTGGCACGGTGAGCATGAAATCCGCGCGGGAGCCGATATCGATTGGCGTTCTTTTTTTGGAACTACCGAATCGCACCCCATTCAGATTCTTCGCCAAGACAATTCTTTGGCGGAAACGATCAATTTTGATGCTGTGCCTTCGCAGATTTCCTCCGACAGTTCCGTTGCCGAATTTGTGCAGGATCACTGGGTTTTGAATTCTCAGTTGAGCCTAGACCTTGGCGCGCGATTGTCTTCGGAAACTTCTGGCTGGTCCGCGGCGTTCGCACCCCGCGCCGGCTTTGCCTACGCTCCTGGCAAAGGAGGTAAGACGGTACTTCGTGCAGGAATTGGAATGTTTTACGGAGTTCTACCTCTACTTGCCGCTAATTTTGCGGCAAATCCCAGCCGGACGATCACTGACTTTGATACAACAGGCTTGCCAATCGGCTCACCCGTGACCTACCGAAACATCTACGCGGGCGGCCTTAATCCGCTCGTGGATCCCTCGTTGCCCAACCAACCGAGCACCACACCTCGGAACATCACATGGAATGCTGAGGTTGATCGCGAACTGCGCAAAGACTTGCGGCTGCGCGTGGGCTATTTAGACAGCCACACATCGTATCTGTTCGATGTGCAACCTTTTACGTCGGCTATAGGTGGTGAATCTTTCATGGCCCTAACGAACACGGGGTCGTCTCATTATCGCGAGTTGGAGGCCACGCTGCATTACACGCTGCGCGAGCGCGACCAGGTAAATGCTTCCTATATATGGAGCCAGGCGCGCGGAGATTTGAACAGTCTTTCCAACGTCTTTATCCCGTTTGCCGCGCCGGTAATCCGTCCAGACGTTTATGAGATTCTTCCATCCGACATTCCGAATCGCTTCATTGCGTGGGGGATATTCGTTCTGCCCCTGAAACTGACGTTCAGCCCGCTGATTGACGTTCACTCTGGCTTCCCGTATTCGGCGATAGATGTTCGGCAACAATATGTGGGCGTTCCCAACGGGCAGCGATTTGCAGAATATCTTTCGTTGGACCTGAAACTGTATCGAGAATTTCGTGTGCCGTTCCTCGGAAATCGGAGTGGTAAGTCACACCATATTCGGTTGGGAGTATACACACTGAACGTGACGAATCACCTCAATTACAATGCGGTTTTCAATAACGTAACGTCACCCATCTACGGCCATTTTGCTGGATTCCTCTATCGGCACGAAGGCGCCATCATCGATTTTGTGGATTAAAAAGTCTAGACATTCAGGATGCGCACCGGCTGAGCCTAACCGGCAAATGACGAATTAGCTGGGCAAAGAATACGAATCGCTCCAGACAAGACTTCAATCCGCACGGGTGTGTAGCCAAAAATCTCGCCGTCACCATGAAACCGGCAAGGAGAATCCGTTTCGATTTTTACCTGATAAACAGGAAAACGCTTCACGCGAGGGGAACGGAGTTCGCCTCGGAAAATGAGCCGAGGAAGCGCCTGTAATATTTCAGATGCGGAGGGAGCTTCGACCAAGACGAGATCAAGATGGCCATCATTGGTTTTGGCTGCAGGTGCAAAGCGTAGACCAGAGCCATAACTTGGGGTGTTTAGTACCGCTACGAGTAGGGCTGTACACGCAAGTGGAGGTGGCGCAGGATTTTCCTTTAATGACCAATTGATGCGAACAGAAATGGGACCACTCCCGAGGAAAGCAACGGCCGCAGAAAGTAGATAGCGGAAGCGCCCCGTTAAATTGCGAAATCGAGTGGCGGCGATATAGGAAGCTTCGGCGTCTAACCCCACTCCACCCCCACCGGTGTAGAGTCTCACGCAGCCGTCCGCGGTTTCTACGCGAACTGCATCCATAAGGCAAACTTTCCCGTCGAGGAGTAATTCGGCGGCGCGAAGCGGGTCGTGAGGTAAGCCCAGGGCGTCCGCGAGATCGTTCCCTCCACCCGCAGGCAAAATTCCCAAAACAACATCGGAAAATCTCGTGGTGGCATTCACCAGGTCTTGGAATGACCCGTCGCCTCAGAGGACGAACAAACGCGTGTGTCCTATTGCAGCAGCCGCACTGGCTTGGGAGGCAAGATCCGACGCATTTGAGGTCATACGAAATTCAACTTGCCAGGAAGTTCGAAGAGCAAGGGCTCTTAGTGATGGAAGAGAGTCAGTTGCGCGCCCGCCTCCCGCGGCGGGATTGACGAAAACCAAATCTGGAAGGGCCGGTGGAGAAGGCTCGCTGGTTTGCACTGGTTGGAATGCTGCCGGACAATTGGCTTTAAGTCAACGCGTTAAGCCCAGCGTTGATCAGGCGAGGGATTCTTGCCAATGGGCTAGGGATGGTGCCGGCGGGGGGTAATCGAACCGTGTGTGGGGATCGAAGGCAGGTAAGTTACTCATTTTACGTAACGCCACAAACGCTAAAAGTGGGGTACACGGCGGGTACACGGAGGGACGTAAAACCATTACGTCGCACGAAATCGCTGGAACGCGAAAATATTTTTGATTTTCAAGCACCTGCTAACCAAAAAGGTGGAGCCCTCATTTTGATCACAAACCGGCTGACCACAGATGCGCAAGGGGTTCACTTTCCTTGCGCTGCGCTGAAGTATAGGTGGCGTATAAAGTACGGTCAACGAGATGAGGGGGTAGTATACTAAGGGAAAAATTCGGCTACACCCTTCTCTCACTCGTGTTCCACCACTTCTCCGGTCAGGGCGTTTACCAGAGTTGCCCGGCAACCAGTGCTAGAATTGGCGCAAGCTAGGAATAAAAATAATGTCTGCGCGATTTTTTTTTGAGCAATCCGTTGACGAAACACTGTTCAAATTCGGGGAGATGGCAAAGTCATTCAAATTGAAGTCTTAGGGTATGAGCGGCCCGACGCCATTGATGCAGATGACGCGAATTGGCTGAAAGCGAGATGTTCGGTCACGGTCGCCAAATTTTCTTCAACTCTTAGCCTTTCGCTTGTCGCACATGATTTCGCCCGATTCGCGCATGAACTGGAGGAAGTCGTCCAGTTGCTGAAAGGGACGGCGGCCTTCTCAACTGCTGAATCAGGACTTGGAATCGAGATTAAATTCACAACTGCTGGCCATGCAGATGTATTCGGAAGCGTACGGTCACAAACGTCATTTGTACCGGACCAGTCGGTACTCTCATTTGAAACTGACCAATCGTTTCTTGCACAAACCGTGCGTGAACTTAAAACAATCGTGTCCCGATTCCCCGTCCGCAACGGTTAGATCCTGAGTTGTCGCGTTCCCATTTTGACGCGTCAGCTTTCGCAGTGAGCCCACTTCTCCGCGAAGCGCGTTTATCGCCCACTTGCCGTGGCCACCATTGACGCAGGCGCGCTCTTAAGGCATCCTCCACTCGTTCTGCAACTACGAATGCATTCTTCCTGACGATGAAATGTCGAATCAGATGATTACTCGCCGTACGGTGTCGCGCACATTGGTAGCGTTGGGTTGCGTGCTGCTGCTTGTGGCTGCCACCTTGCATTGCCTCGCATATCTAAAGTTCTCCGCCCCGGCGGTGCATGGGTCGAATCTGCCGAATGCCCTGCAATCTGTTTTCGAGGTTGCCTTTCTCTCGATGGCGTGGAGTTGGATCGTCCTTGCACTCATTGTACTGGTCGTCACGTTCGGGGAAGCGCGTTTGGGCAAGCCTATCGCCCTGATCTGCGGCTTCGCTGTGTTGATTCAGGCTGTATTCACTGTTCCGATGGTGGGGTTCTTCATCGGAAACGAAATGATCGGTGCCGCATCCTTGCTAATCATCATCGGCTGCTTTTTGTTCCACGGTTCGCGGGTCGAGACCTGACAGCCGCGAGCCGCCTCATTCCGATCGAAGGCAAGAGCTGAGTACTGATACGTACTTGGGCGGTTTCGGCGTTACACGGGACTTAGGCGGAAAATCCGAGTTGACGACCATCCACAAGGAACGGCAAAAGCTTCTGCCGTGAGTGCAAACAGGATATTACGACACCTATCAGCACCCCTTGGTACTATTCACGGAACGCGGGGCGCGATAACGACGAAGAAGCCAATTCCCAACAGCGTAAAGACTGCCAGAGTCCCAGTCAATGTGAGTAGGTCCACGACTACTGTCGTGCTCCGTTCGCCATCGATTCTCTTTCTCGCCCTGTCATCCGCGATGAAAAAGACAATCCACAAAAGAATAGTAACAATCATGAGGGTGACCGAGAAATGAGACGCGGCAGGGGACTCGTGCTTGTACTCACCAATGCCGACCATAAGGAAGCCACCGATGATCCCGAACCAACTGATCCACCACAATCCCAGCAAACGCCTTAACGATTTCATTTTTTCCCTCGGGTAGCGTCCACCACCTGAGGGGCATTAGAGCATAACTGTCGAGAACAGGCGATTGCACCAACTACGAAGACCGACCAGTATTCCGGCGCGAGCCACTTTTCCGGTTTCCGCGTTTTACAGGACTTGGGAATTATTATAGGCAGTCTGTGTACATTCCGACTACTTCCGGCTTCTCCGTCACGCCACCTGCCGAGTCCAGTTTCACGCGCACGCCGATTAAAGCACGATCTGTGCCACAACCAAGGGGTCCACATCCTTCAGTATAGAGCGTTCCAATCGCTTCAGACTCTACGACTTCAAACGGGATACCGTGTTCCGCAAAGAACCGGGAAACGTCGCCAGTTTTTGCGCCGACTAAGAGTGTTTCGTTCGCGTCGTGCTTAATGGATTCAACCCGCAATTGAAATGCTTCGTTCCGTCTATTACAGGCAATTTGATCTCGGCTTAGCTTCATTGCAAACCAACCCGCGACCGCGACGACAACAATTGAAGAAGTTATTGTGGCCCTCCGATTCAACGTTTGGACCGTTTGGGGGTTAAAGCGATTCAGCAAAGGTCGTGCGGCGATTGTGAGAACCGCAAGCAGTAGCCACACACACACTGAATAAAGAACGGCAGGAATCCACAATAAAGCAGCATACGAAATGAATCCTCTGAGCCATTCGTTTTGAACGCTCACGCGATTTGTAATGTTGGCAATGTCTACAAACCGCCCCCAAGGTCCCGCGAATACAAATCCGTACCTAGCAATATAGCCAAGGCGAAGATGGAGGTACTCATCGCCAACCATCAGCACGTTCAATAAACCTGCAACCCCAAGAGGAGCTGCGATCAGCAATCGGCTTGTCCAGCTACTTTTTGTTATTGGCACGGGAACCCACCGTCTTCGTAAGACTAACAAACGGCCCCGTCAGAAATGATTACGAAGAATTGCCTCGTTTCGCATAGTCAACTCCTGAGAAGTCGGCTTCCCGGACAAGTGGTTTCGGCCGGTTTCACATCTACGAGTAGCTCGTTAACCAGGCACTACGAACCCTGGAAGACTCTAACCGCGTGACAGTTGGACCACATAGTGTCTGCCTTCGTCATTACAATCGTCTGACTGTCACGCCCCCTCAACGGCCACAATGTCCGCGTTCGACACCTGGTGCCTCAGGGCCTTCAACGGTTGGTACTCGGGGTCGAGGAAGAAGGCTTGCACAGAGGCGATGTCGGGGAAGCGCAAGATCACAAGACGGTTTGGTTTCCAGTCGCCCTCTAAGATCACGAACTGTCCTCCGCGAACGAGGTACTCACCGCCATGCTTCCGAATTAGGGCTGGAACTTTGGTTTTGTAGTCCTCGTAGACGGCAGGATCTTTCACATCAACGTTGACGATCATATACGCGCTCATCTTCTATCCCCTCCACTTGCAAATGCGATTCCTCCACTAGGCCTTCCAGTTGCTGAGTAGGGACTCGCGGGCGAACGATTTTAACGGTCCAGTATACTAAGTGCCACTTTCCGGTTACGGCGTTAGAACGTAGCCACCCGGCGGCGGACGCTTCGCGTGGGATGAACGGAGCAGTGATTGCCTGAGAGCTAAGATAAGTTTGGGTCACAGGAGGTCCCCGTGACCCATCTTCGTAAACTAATGCTGGAAGAACTCCAGCGACGTAATTACTCTGAACATACCATACGTTATTACATCCGCACCGTCGAAGATTTTGCTCGACGATTCA
>DASXIT010000078.1:0-2272 GCA_036497825.1 Candidatus Acidiferrum sp. | reverse complement strand
TCCTCCCTACTTTGCCGACGCGTTTTTGCCGGAAGATCACGGGGCCTGCAGAATCCAAGCGTATGGCCAAGGAGATCAAGACCATCACCGGCAAGGCCAGGACCAGCGCGAGGGTGGATAGAACGAGCGAAGCCATGCGCTTGTACATAACCAATGGCCGAGAGAGCTGAAAGCCGGGAGAAAATAGCAGCTGGCTGCTTAAGCCAATGAATTCTATGGGAACTTTTCCGGTAACGGCCTCGTACACCTCGCTTGCGTCCTGAATTTTCACACCACGATTCTTCAGGTACAGTAGTGCCTCGATAGGTAGCGTTCCCCTCCGTTCCGATAACGCCACAATAATGCGATCCGGTTCATAGGGTTGGACCGACGTCAACAGTGATTCGAATTGATGTTCGCTCGGAACCTGAGCCAACTTCCGATCTGCATTTTCCGGGCACTGCAGCTGTCCAACCACGCGGATACCTAATTCTGGACGAGCTCTCAGCTCCGCTACGAGTGACCTGGCCAGCGGACTGTCGCCGAGAATTAATCCCCGGTCGGCAAATCGCGGCAGAGTATTCCACAGGAGAAATAAACGCCGCCAGAGCAGCAGCAACATCGCCACCAGAATGAAACCGATCAGAAAAATCCCGCGACCTAATCCCAGTGGGGGATAAACATAATAGAGGCCAGCAAGAAGTATGCAGACAGTGCCGTCCATTTGGATCATGCGGGTGAGCACTTCCCGCTGATTGTTTAGGATCGATGAGTCGTACAGATCGAAATAGTACATACAAGTGACAAAAACCGCCGATACGACTAAAATTTTGTCAAAACCCTGCTCGTAGTTGAGCATGATGGTGGCATCGTTCGTACCCAAGCGCGCAATAACCGCCGCCACGAAGGCCGCCGCAACAAGACACGCTTCCGAAATTCCAAGTAAAAACGTGCGCGTAGGGAAATAGATACTTAGAAGCCGGATCACTGAGGGACCTCTTTATTTACTTATTTCTCTGCGATCCGAAGGTGTCAGCCCCGTCCTTCGGTAGGGTGCGATATTGATCTTCGTAATCTACTTGATCGAATTCTGAGGTCTCGTTGAGGACTACGCCGATCAACTTCGCGTTGTCGAGACCCGCCAATCCATTCTTTATAGCTTTGACCGGCGCCACATTCTCTCGGACCACCAGGAGCGTGCCATCGACTAATCGTGACCATAGGTTGGCATCGGCGGTCGGCAACATCGGCGTAGAATCAACCACGATCCAATCGAACAAAGCGCCCAATTTCGTGAAAGCCTCCGCAAATCGCGCCGATTGCAGGATTTGTGAAGGCTGATCGCAAGCGATCCCTGCACCAAGGAACCACAGCGGCATTTCGTTCAGCCTATACAAGCATCGAGAAATACTCGGTTCTTGACCAGTCCACCAATGACTCAGTCCTGGCAAATGCGTCAAACCCAACAGGGACGCGAGCGCGGGCCGATATAAGTCTCCTTCCACTAGAAGAACTTTTAACCCCGAATGCTTCGCCAGCGTAACTGCCAGATTCCCGGCAACCAAAGTCTTGCCTTCATTCATCACGCTGCTGATGATTTGCAGGGATTTCAGCTCTCGCTGCTGAGTCAAGTTTACCAGCCGCGTCCCAAGGACACGGAATTTCTCGGCGCCCAGACTCTTGGGGTCTGTCAACGCAACAAAACGCGCTGCGAGAGAAACATCCACTTGCGCCGACAGGGACTCTTCCAGTTCGACAGGTGGTTCCGTCAGGACGCTGCCTAGCAATTCGGCTGGTTGGACGAAGTCGCCAATGGCATCGGCTGCCGGCCGGCCTTGTTCCTTTTCCATCTGCCGCAACGCTTTATATAACCGGCTCATTTCGTCTTCACTCCCGATTCCGATTTCATTTCATCGAAGGCTCCCCTTGGAGACCTGGCGAACTCTTCGATCAATCGGTATAGTTCCATGAGAATCTTTTTCCGCTGTTCAATCTTGCTCGCACTCGAGCCGGGCGATTCGGTGACCGCATGATTTAGTCGGAGATCCGCAGCAACCTCTTGAATGATTTCCGGCGTGATATTCTTTGCCTGCTGGCCGTATGCCGCAACCAGGGAGTTTTCACACAGGGTGTTCGCCAGACGTGGAATGCCCTGAGAAAATCTGTGGATAGCGTCGATCGTGCTCTCGGGGAAAATAATAGTCGCGTGCGAATTTGCCCCGGCGAGTTCGAGCCTCCGATGAATGTAACGTCGCAACTCTTCCAATCCTAGCGGCTCTAAGTGGCACCGCAA
>DASXIT010000077.1:0-59963 GCA_036497825.1 Candidatus Acidiferrum sp. | reverse complement strand
TGCACGCCAGGGATGATTCTTGCTGCGTTGAATCTTTTGGCGCGCAATTCGCAGCCCAGCGAAAGTGAAATTCGCGAAGGGCTTGCCGGGAATTTGTGCCGCTGCACAGGCTATATAAAAATTTTCCAATCGGTCCTTGAGATTTGTCGGTCGATGAAGCAGGGCGCATGAGATCCTGCGTTCCGGATTACGAAATGATCGCTCCTCGTAATCTCGGAGAAGCGCTGCAACGGCTGGCGCATGAACCCGGCGAATGGAAACCATTTGCGGGCGGAACGGATTTGATGGTTTTGCTGGAAGCCGGGAAATTGCCCGATCGGAAATTTGTGAGCATCTGGAAGCTGCCGGAACTGCGGGGAATTGAAGTTACGCCAAGCCATGTGACATTGGGAGCGTTGACGACGTACTCGCAAATCAGAAAGCCGGAAGTTCTGGTGCGCGAATTCCCGTTGTTGTGCCGAGCCGCTTCGAAAACAGGCAGTGTCGCGACACAAAATCGCGGAACGATTGGTGGAAACATTGCGAATGCTTCGCCGGCGGCCGATTCTCCACCTGCGCTCCTGGTTTACGACGCCGAGTTGGAATTGATTTCCGCAAGTGGAACAAGATGGGTTCGCTGCCAGGATTTTTGGAAAGGCTACAAGAAGATAGACCTGCGCGTGGACGAATTGATCCGCGGGATTCGGCTGGCACGAGAGAAACGTGGCTGGGTGCAGTTTTATCGTAAAGTTGGGACGAGACGGGCGCAGGCGATTTCAAAAGTGTGCTTTGCGGGCGGGGCGAGGCTGGAGGCTGGACGAATCGTGGATGTGCGGATTGCCCTGGGAAGTGTGGCGCCGACCGCATTGCGCGCCACGGAAACCGAGAAAATCCTACGTGGAGAAAAAGTGGGGCTAGCGATGGTGCATGCTGCGCAAGAAACTCTGGCGCGAGAGATTGCTCCGATCGATGATATGCGCTCCACTGCGAAATATCGGCTTCGTGTTGCGCAAAACCTTTTGACGGAATTCTGCGAAAGGGTTGCAGTGGCGTAAGCCAAAATGAGGATGGCCATTCCATTACCTGAGAAACCCCATGATCCACCGGACTTGATCGTACGCAGCAAGCGAGTGGTCACACCGGAAGGCGAGCGGGCGGCTGCGATTCACGTTCGTGATGGGATGATCGCGGCGATATCGGGATACGAAGAAGTTGCTTCTGGGCCCGCTATGTATGAAGCGGGCGAGTCTGTGGTGATGCCTGGATTGGTTGATACGCATGTGCATATCAACGAACCGGGACGCACGGAGTGGGAGGGATTTACAACGGCGACCAGAGCCGCCGCAGCGGGAGGAATAACAACACTGATCGAAATGCCTCTGAATAGTATTCCAGCAACAAAGACAGTAACTGCGTTTCAAGAAAAGTTAAATGTTGCACAGGGCAAGCTGTGGGTGGACACCGGGTTTTGGGGCGGAGGGGTTCCCGGAAATGTGAAAGAGCTTGGCCCGCTTTGGGAAGCGGGTTGCTTTGGGTTCAAATGCTTTTTGGTGGCAAGTGGAGTGGAAGAATTCCGAAGCGTTGGTGAAGCGGATCTGCGGGCAGCGTTGGTTGAACTGTCCAAGATAGATGCGCCTTTGCTTGTTCATGCGGAATTGCCGGGGCCGATTGAAGATGCAGTGAAACTACATCATCGCGAGAATTCGCCGCACACGTACCAGACGTGGCTCGAGTCGCGTCCGCGTGCCGCGGAGAATCAGGCGATCGGATTGTTGCTGCGGCTTGCAAGCGAATACGGGGCGCAGATTCACATCGTGCATTTGTCTTCGGCCGACGCAATTCTCAAACTTCGAACTGTGAAATCGGGCAGAGGGCGAGTAAGCGTCGAGACTTGCCCCCATTACCTGACCTTTGCGTCTGAAGAGATTACGGATGGTGCGACAGAATTTAAATGCGCGCCACCCATTCGCGAGGCTGAGAATCGCGAAAAATTGTGGGCAGGGCTGGGAGATGGAACGATCGACATGATCGCTACCGATCATTCGCCATGCCCTCCGGAAATGAAGCAGCAAAATACGGGCGATTTCATGAAGGCTTGGGGAGGGATTGCTTCGCTACAGCTGAGTTTACCTGCGGTGTGGACGCAAGCGCGGGCGCGAGGTTATTCTCTGACGCACGTTGCGAAATGGATGTGTGAAGGTCCGGCGCGGCTTGCGGGGCTTGAAAAGAAAAAAGGAGCGATTGCAATTGGGCGAGACGCTGACCTGGTGATTTGGAATCCTGATACCGCGTTTCGGGTGGACCCGACGCGCCTTCATCATCGGCACAAGCTGACCCCTTACGCGGGAAGCGAACTTATGGGCATGGTTGAAACGACTTTTTTGCGAGGAAAGAAAATTTATGAGCGAGGCGGATTTTGCGCCGCTCCTGCAGGCGCTGTACTCCTTCGGGGAAGAGTATGAAGGATTTTACGCAGTTACCCAATTTGGCTTCGGAGCGGCTTGGTGGCCGGGTGATCGATGCGAATGACGATTTTTTTGCGCCAAAAGAAAATCTGGTGAAGGACTCGAAGCCAGTTTTCATCAAAGATAAATATACTGACCGCGGAAAATGGATGGACGGGTGGGAAACGCGACGCGGGCGCACACCCGGGCACGATTGGTGCATCGTTCGTCTTGGCCTGCCAGGAGTGATTCGAGGAATCGTCGTCGATACAAGTTTTTTTACGGGCAACTATCCCGAGCGATTTTCGTTGGAAGGCTGCAATGTCGGAGGGAAGCTTCCGGCCAAGAGTGAAAAAAAGAAACTATGGTCAGCGCAGGCAAGTTGGATGCAGATTTTGCCGGAAACTGGGCTGAAGGGCGACACGCAAAATCATTTCGCCGTGGCGAACGAAAATCGATTCACGCATTTGCGGTTGAGGATTTATCCGGATGGGGGAGTGGCGCGTTTGCGCGCTTACGGAGAGGTGATCTTGGACGTTAACCGCATTCCACGCGGAGAGATCAATCTGGTCGCAGTGGAAAACGGCGGAAGCGTCGTAGATTCCAGCGATCAATTTTATGGCGCTCCAGGAAATCTTTTGATGCCTTATAGGGCAAAAAATATGGGTGACGGATGGGAGACGAAGCGAAGGCGCGGGCCGGGAAACGATTGGGTGGTTTTGAAGCTCGGAATGCTGGGAACAATCCAGCGCGTTGAAGTGGATACAACGCATTTTAAAGGGAATTTTCCGGACAGCTGCTCTCTGGAAGGCTACTTTGCAAAGAATCCAGATGCTGATGACGCGAGTGGCAGTTCTCTGGCATGGAAGGAAATTCTTCCGAAGACGAAGCTGAAAGCGAATTGCCGGCACGTTTTCAAAAAGCTGCGCGACGCCGGTGCCCTAAGCCATGTACGATTTCAGATTTTTCCGGATGGGGGCGTTAGCCGGTTGAAGCTATTTGGACGCCCTGAAAATGTGGCGGCTCACGCGGATGGGCTCAAGCGATTCAATCGGTTGCCAAGATGGAAAGCGGTGGCGGCAATGCTGGATTGCTGCGGTTCGAGAAAATGGGCGGAACAAATGGCTGAGCAAAGGCCCTTTGCAAATGCGGCGCAACTTGTTGCAGCGGCCGACAAAATATGGCCTACATTGGAACACCCCGATTGGCTAGAGGCGTTCCAGCATCATCCCGCGATTGGGGAAAACCGGAGTAAGGCAAAGCAGTCGGCGACGGCGCGCCGCTGGTCGGCAAATGAACAATCAAAGGCCCAAACAGCTGCGCCTGATGTGCTTGCTGCGCTGGCTGAAGGGAATAAAACGTATGTAAAAACATTTGGACATGTGTTCTTGATTTGCGCAACAGGAAAATCAAGCGTGGAAATTCTAGCGGCTTTGCAACAGCGAATAGGGAATTCCGCTGCAACAGAATTGGGTATTGCGGCAAAGGAACAGCGCAAAATTACCAAGCTCCGCCTGGAGAAATTACTACAATCATGAGTCAAATCACCACGCACGTGCTGGACACCTCGCTGGGGCGGCCAGCCGCAAATGTTCCGGTCATTCTCGAAGCGCAAATAGCCGGTGGCGATTGGAAAGAATTGAGCCGTGGGTCAACCGATAGCGATGGACGTTTGAAGGATTTCGCGACAGGGAAGCCGCTGGAAGCGGGCAGGTACCGACTGACATTTGACACTCGTGACTATTTTGCGGAACAGAAAATGGATGGGTTTTATCCACAGGTGACCATCGTGTTTGAGGTTAAAAATCCGCGGGAACGCTACCACGTTCCACTGCTGCTTAGTCCGTATGGATATTCGACGTATCGTGGGAGCTGACCGATGGCGATCCACTTGGCTGAAAATAATTATGGAAAACAGCGCGTCAGAATTCTGCGAGTTTCGCGAAAAAACGATCAACATGAAATTCAAGAACTGAGTATTGGGATTCGGCTGGAAGGAGATTTCGAAAGCGCGCACACGCAAGGGGACAACCGCAAGGTTTTACCAACCGACACGATGAAAAATACCGCGTATGCGCTGGCCCGAAAGCATTCGATTGAGTCGCCGGAAAAGTTTTGCAAGCAATTGGCCTCCCATTTTTTGAGCCGCAATCCACAAGTCTCACGGGCCCATGTTGAAGCGGAAGAAACACTCTGGGTGCGTCTCCCTTTTGGTGGAAAAGTGCATCCCCATGCGTTTACGCGTTCCAGCGAAGAGAAGCGCATTGCTGAAGTGAACGCCACACGTCAGCAGCAAACTGTCTCCGCTGGAATCGACGGACTGGTCGTTTTGAAGACGACCAAGTCAGCATTCGATGATTTTTTGAGGGATGAATACACGACGCTAAGGGAAACGCGCGATCGTATTCTTTCCACGGTGATCTGCGCCAATTGGGTTTACAGCAAAGATGAGGCGCATTTTGGCGCCATTTGGGAGGGGGTCCGGCAAACCATGTTGGAGACATTTGCGGAACATGACAGCCTTTCGGTACAACAAACTTTATATGCGTTGGGCGAAACAGTGCTCAGCAACTTTGAGATGATCCAGGAGATTCATCTCTCGCTGCCAAACAAACACTACATTGCTGTGGATCTATCGCCATTCGGAATGGACAATCCGGGTGAGATTTTTCTTCCTACAGATGAACCGCACGGGTTAATCGAAGCCACGCTGCGCCGAGATTAAGAGAGTGCTACTTTTTTCTGCCATCCAGAATCTTTACGAACGATGCGGTGCGCAATTCATCTGAGGTCAGGCTGGTAAGTGTTTCCGCCTCTTTGGAAGTGATCGCTCCGCAGTTAATCGCGCGCAAGAAATAATTCAAGAGTCCCTGGCCGGTAGCGGCGTCATCGAAAACCTCGCCCACAAGCGTTGCCTGCGCAGCTTTCGAAATGAAATTGCGGAGCCGCTCCGAAGCAGCGTCGAGACTTTCGAGGAAAAAGGAATAGACTGCGGCGTAGCGAGTGACTAGCTGGGCTGGATGTAGATCCCAACCCTGGTAAAAGCCATTCACCAGCGAATGCCGGATGTGATCGTAATGAAGCTTCCACGCGTGATGAACGACGTGGCGATTTGCTGCAATCTGCTCGGTGGTCAGTGTACTTCCGTGTTTGCCAGCTGAATGCAAAGGCACGGGGAGGATATTCGTGGCTCCGTCGGAAAGCCAAATGCCGGTTCCCGCAAACGCGACTTGTATGACTTCGCGGGCGAAGTCACACGCAAGGTGGGTCATGTGCTGGTGCGCCGCGGTAATGCCGCGCCCCGCGGTGTAATCGTAAGTACCAAAATGTGCGGCGACGCAGCGCCCCTGCGCGGCAACGGCGAGCGGAAGCAAATTGACTTGCCCATGTTCGTTGAATATAGACTGCGTCGTCTCAATCATTAATTCAATGCGCAGGGCATTTTGGTGCAGATCGAGCTTGGATTCGAGATTGGAACAGATTGCGGCAAGCGCCGCGGATTCCTCTGGAATAGTGATCTTGGGAAGAGTGATGAAAAAATTCTGCGGTAGTTTGCCGTCGGTTTTGGTCAAAAGTTCCGTCAGAAAAATATCCAACGTGCGAACGCTGCGGTTGCGAAGCTCTTCCGTGAACGGTTTAATTCGAATCCCTAAGAATGGCGGTAGCGTTCTGGCTTGCATGCCTGCAGCAACTTCGCCGGCAGCTCCAGCCGCATGGCGATCTTCTTCGTTGTCTGGCCGGTTACCAAATCCGTCTTCAAAATCGATACGAAAATCTTCCACCGGCTCACGATGAAGTTTTTCTCGAACTCTTTGAAAAAGAGTAAACGCAAACCATGCGGGAGGATTGCTTCGGCGGGCGGCCTCGGGATCAGAGGCGATGGAATTTTCGAGTTCGGCAAGAGATGGCGGGATTGCGCTGAGTTCATCAGCGCCGGGAAGGCCAATGGTTTTTGCGAGCGAAATAAAATCGGGAGCGTATTCGTCGAACGCTTTGAGCGCTTTCTCCCCGAGGCGACGCGCAGTGTCCGCGCGGAATAAGTGAGCGCCGCCGTAAACCGTGTGGACGGGCTGGCGATCGCCTCGCGGTCCAGGATACAGAGAATCAAATGATTTATGAGCCTGGCGAAGAGGCGCAACGATTTCCTGGATCGATTCTGGAACAAGCGACCGCTTCAAATTAAATCTCCAATCTCACAGGTCACACGAGAATTCGTAAGGACCCAATTCTCGGATCGTTGAGACGCAGAACAGGATACTTATTCTTACGGTCGAATCCACGGCCTTATTTTTGGTAGACAGTAAGTACCGGGCAGTTGGATCGGCAAACAATACTATAAGCCAGAGCGGAGGGTAATTGGCCTGCCGCCTTTTGCGCGGCGCGCACGCCAATGGCAATCAGATCGGAGTGTAGTTGCCTGGCGGTGGAGAGTATTTCCTCGTTCGGTTTCCCGAACCGAACTTCATACAATGGGGTGCATTGATCCGCACAGGTTTTGGGCAGACTTTTAGCCAGCCTCTTGATCATGAATTCTTTGACAATATTATTGTTACTTTGCGCAGAGCTTCCGCTAGGTTCTTCGACAACGTGAAGAAAGGTCAGTTGTTGGCCTGGGCCACAACCAAGCGAGTGAGCGGCGGATGCAGCCCGTTCACTGTGAGGCTTAAAATCAGTGGTGAACAGGATTCGCTGCATTTCGATTTTGCTGCTTGCCATGAATTCCGGCGGACATGTGAGAATTTGGCAAGGGGTCATGCGATAAATCTGCTCCGCGAAGGAGCCCAAGGCCATTTTCTGCTCCGATGTCCGGCTATGTGTTCCTACGGCGATCAGGTCAATTTGCCGGGATCTGATTGTTTCGGAAATTGTCGGCCACAATTGGCCTTCGACCACAATGCCTTCCTCAACGAGACCAGACAGTTTGCCTTCGTCCAGCAACATTTGCATTTCCCGGTCAGCAAATTCTTTGGCCAAATGGATGGTCTCAGCTGCGGAATTCGGCGAAATGAATCGGAAGACGCTTGAGGGAATCACGTGCAAGAGGAAAAGTTTGGAGTTGAATCGGCGAGCGATGGCCCGTGCGCACTGCAGCGCGGTTTTGGCGCCCCGCGAAAAATCGGTAAGGACCAAAACCCGTTGAAACTCAAAATCGGGGCGGACCTGATCGCCCCGAGAAGTTAGACTGCCAGTAGACATCGCAAAGTTCCCAAGACAAAAGACTCGGGATTAAAAGCAGGTGATGCACATCACATGCCAATGTGTTTTCTGCAAGTCGTTGATATAGAATAGATTGCGGAGCGGTTCGACGCAGAAATTGAGCTTTTGTGGGGCAGATGCCTCACCAGCCGCGAGTTTTCACCCATTTTTCAATCCCGGTGACATCCTCACAGCAACTAAAGACCTAGCTCCCTTGCCGATTTCTCGCGAAGCCAGCCAGCCGAGTCAATGATACTATCCTCGAGTTATGTACTCAGCCGTACCATTTTCCTCAGGAGAAGAAAGCTTCATCGAAGAGATGAAGCGCTATCTTCATTTCGCGGCGCGAGATGCGGAAGTCCTCAAACATCTGGGCATACGCATGGAGCGATACCTGCCCGAAATGGCGGAACGATTCTACGCGCAAATTCCCCACCATCCGGGGGCCAGCCGAGTGTTTACCGGCGGCGAAGAACAAGTCAATCGGTTGAAGAAGACTCTGCAGGCGTGGGGTCGGGGATTGTTCAATGGACGGTACGATGAGGCTTACGCCATTGAGCGATTTCAGATCGGGTTTCGCCACGTGCGGATTGGTCTCGATCAAAAATACGTGATCAGCGCGATGGGGGTAGTCCGGGCATTTCTGCTGGATAGATTGTTGGAAGAAATTCCGGCGCGGGAAGAACGGCTGGCCTATTCACAGGCGCTCAGCAAAATATTGGACTTGGATCTGAATCTGATGTGCGATTCGTATTTTCACGCGACCATGGATCGCCTGCAGGCTCTGAATCAGGAGTTAGAAATTGCCAGCGCGCAGTTGCTGGAAGCGAATGCCATCAAGGATGAATTCCTGGCGCAAGTTTCCCATGATCTGCGGACTCCCCTGAATTCGATTCTCAGCTTCACGAAACTAGTTCTTGATGGGCTCTGCACCGGGCCGGAAGAAGAGAAGGAAGTTCTGCGCGACGTATTCAGCAGCGGCCAGCTATTGCTCCGATTGGTGAACGATCTGCTGGATATTTCGTGTATTGAGGCGGGGAAATTGGCTCTCACGCTTGAACCGATTGATCCCCGCGCGATTTTCGATTCGACTCTGCCCCTGGTGGCGGTACAGGCTGCTTCCAAGGATCTGCGGCTAGTCGATGAGACGCTGGAGCAAGATCTGCCGGCGATATTGGGTGATGAAATTCGATTTCGCCAAGTGTTGCTGAATCTGTTGTCGAATGCGGTGAAGTTCACGAGTAAAGGGCACGTAATAGTGCGAGCCATACAGAATGGGTCGCATGGATTTCTCCGCATTGAAATTGAAGACACAGGAATGGGAATTCCGGAAGAAAAGCGTGACGCCGTGTTTGAGAAATTTGTGCGCCACGATGCCCAGGCGCTGCGCGGCATCAGCGGGGCCGGGCTCGGGCTGGCGATCGCCAAGAGACTGGTGGAAATGATGCACGGAAAAATTGGCCTGGAGAGCGGAGCCGATGGAAGAGGCTCGCTTGCGTGGTTTACGTTGCCGTTGGCCGAGGTGAAGGATTGAGCGCGGAACACGCCGAGGAGAATCAGCGAAGAATTATCATCGTCGAAGACAATGCGCTGGTGGCGAAATTCTTTCGTATGGCGCTGGAAAGGGCGGGCGGATTTAGTTGCCTCGTCACCGAAGACGTTCCTTTCATTCTTGGAGAAGTGCGGGCCGAGAAAGTTGATTTAGTGCTTCTAGATCTTTCTCTGACGAACGCGGAATGGGAAGGGCAGTTGGTGAACGGCGTGGAACTGTGCCAGTTACTCAAGAAGAATTCACCGAGGCATCTGCCCGTGCTGCTGGCTACGGCACATGCGATGAGTGGGGATCGCGAACGTTACCTAGAGGCATCCGGAGCGGATGGCTATCTGGAAAAGCCGGTGTATGATTCAGCGATGCTGGTAGCAAAAGTCCGCGAACTTATGGGTTGGCGGTAAGAGTTTCTCGCAATCAAGCCAGAGTAGCCTGAAGAACTTCTCGAAGCAGTTCCTGTTTTTGAAGCGTGAGTTTCTGGCCTTGTGAAGTTAAGTAGAAAACGTCGATAGCCTTTTGACCTTCCGTATCGATCAGCGCCACTTCAATGTTGCAAGCCAGTCTTGCCAGTGCGGAACCTATTTCGTAGAGCAATCCCGAGCGATCCTGGGTGATGATTTCCAGCAGCGTGCAGTGATCGGAAGATCCGTCGTCGAAACTCAGCGAAGTCGGCACGGCAACTTTCGGCGGGCGGGCCATTGACGAGGACAGCCGTCCCTTCAGCAAGGGCTCCAATGTCTGCCGGTTATTGACCACATCGGCGATGCTTTGGCGGAATCGCGGAATCTCGCTGGGATTCAGTTCCA
Organism: Candidatus Acidiferrum sp.; assembly: GCA_036497825.1. GTDB lineage: Bacteria > Acidobacteriota > Terriglobia > Acidiferrales > UBA7541 > Acidiferrum. The sequence goes on along the minus strand of DASXIT010000077.1, from coordinate 49,989 downwards.
GAGTGCGGTGCAGGTCAACGAAGTGGAAGGTGTCGAGCACAACTCCCGCAGCGTTGGCAAACGCGTCAGCCTTCACGATGTTCATTCCCCAGGCGGCCAGAACGCCGGCAATGGAAGCGAAGAGAGCTGGTTTGTCCGCCGAAAGCAAAGTGAGCGTAAAGGCGTGCTGCGTTGGCTTGATTTCCGTTTGCACCGGCTCTGTACCCAGCTTCTGGTAAAGGGCAAACTGAGCGGCAATCTCTGCCGGCGAATGCACCGCCAGATAGCGCCGCGGGAAACCTTCCAGAAAGCGCTCGATTTCTTTTTTTGACGCCCAAGCCGCTTGCCGCCGAACTTGTTCCAGAAGGAGAGCTTCATCGGAGGCGTGGAGACGATCGCGATCAACCGTACGGCTGAAATGATTGGAGGTGGCGACAAACAACTGCCACAACATTTCGGCCTTCCATGGAGTAAGCGCTTCGGGATTCACGGCGTGGATGTCGGCATAGGTCAGGAGGCACAGACGCTGCAGGCGTTCTTGAGTTTCCGCGATGACCGCAAATGAGGAAACTGTGGAGGGGTCGAAAATATCGCGGCGTTGCACAGTCGAGGACATATCCAGATGATGTTCGATCAGAAAAGTAACTTCCGCTTTTTCTTCCGAGGAAAGCTTCAAGCGGTCAGCCGCGGTTTCCAGCGCCTGCAAACTTCCGGTGACATGATTTTCGACGGGCATGCCTTTGCCAACATCGTGAAGGAGCAGCGACAAAATCAGGAGGTCGCGGCGCTCGACAGTGCGCCACAATGGAGTGAAGTGGAAACCGAGCGGATCGTTGGGCTCAGCCAGATCCTGCAAATGCTCAATGGTGCGGAGAGAATGTTCGTCGACGGTGTAGCGATGATAAAAATCACGGACGACCAGCGAGTCGATGTTGCGGAATTCCGGCAGGATTTCGACGAGTATGCCGAGGCGATGCATCGGGCGAAGCGCAGCGCCAGGAAAATCTCCGCCCAAAATTTCGCTAAGCACGGGCCAGGTGATCCGAGTATTGCGCTGAGGAAGTTCGGGGTGAGTCATGATGTAGGCAATCGCTCGTTCGGCGTCGCGGCTCAGGGGCACGCCAGTACGGGAAGCTTCAGCGAGCAGAGAATACGTGAGGGTGCGATCGGCAAACGCCTGTTCCTGGATAATTTCCAGAGCGCCGTCGCGAACTGTAAACGGCTTGCCGTTAGAGCTCTCTGGCTTGCTGCCGAGAGTGGCGTTCATCAGGCGTTGGCGCAGAGAAAGTGTGGCGGGAGAACGCTGCTCTACGAAGCGTAATAGTTGGCGATTCAAGTTGCGAGCATGGCGGAAGTACAAACGCATCCACTCTGCCGCGTTGCGCCGCAAATTATCGTCAATGCCGAGGGAACGCTCTGCCGCATCGGCTTGCAGTTCGTAGGTGAGGGTATTGTCATTGCGGCCGTTGCTGTAATGCAGGAAGCAGCGAATGGAGCTGAGGAATTCCACGGCGTTGCGCGTGAATTGATCTTCGTTGAGAGGACTGATGCGAGGGTCGCGGCGCTCTCCGGCAAGCTGGCGCATCCACAACAAAGCATGATAATCGCGCAGGCCTCCGGGTGCTTCTTTCACGTTTGGTTCTAGATGGAAGATTGTGCTGCCATAACGGGCCAGGCGTTCGCGGGTAAGCCGCTGCAATTCGGTTAGCAAAAAGGAGCGGGTTTGCTTTTCCGAGCCAGTCAGAATCTTGGAATCTAATTTGGCCAGGATGGATTCATCGCCCGCGAGGAAGCGGCGGTCCAGCATAGCGAGATGAAATTCGGCATTGTCCCCTTCGATGCGGCGACATTCCTCAAGAGTTCGTCCAGCGGAACTGACACGAAAGCCGAGGTCCCAAAGGGTGCGGGAGAACTCAGAAATGAGAGGGCGAAATTCCTGTTCGGCTTTTTCGCTGCCAAAGAGAAATAACAAATCCAGGTCCGAGTAGGGGAACAACATTTCACGGCCGTAGCCGCCCAGAGCCAACAAGCAAAGACCTTGCCCGGTGATATTGCGAACGCGGAGCAGTTCACTGAAAACTTTTTGAATGGAATCGTCGGCTAATTCACACAGCTGTCGCAGCGTATCCTGCGCCGTAGCGCCACTGTCGAACAGTTTTCGAATACGCTCGCGTTGGGCCTCGCATTGCGGGCCTAGCACAGACAGCGGTGAGACCGATTCTTCCATTTTCCTGCTCGGACGAACCAAAGGACTCAGACCTGGACGAGGTGATGACATCGCAACTAAAGGGCGCTTTCGCCACGCTCCTCGTTACGAATCCGAATCGTATCCTCGATCCGTGACAAAAATATTTTACCGTCCCCAATTTTGCCTGTCTTAGCGGTCTTCAAAATGGTTTCCACGGCGCGAGTCACCAGGCCATCTGGTAACACCACTTCCAGTTTAATTTTGGGTAGAAGATCGACGGTATATTCGCGCCCGCGATAAACCTCGGTGTGACCTTTCTGACGGCCGTGGCCGCGCACTTCCGTAACAGTCATGCCTTCAATACCGATTTCCAACAAGGCATCCTTGACGGATTCAAACCGGGACGGCTGGATAATTGCTTCTATTTTCATCATCGAATCTGTGCTCCCGCATGGAGTGGTGAACCTGGGCTAGCCCCTATAATTCCATGTTATAAGCTTCTTCTCCGTGTTCAGAAATATCCAAGCCTTCGATTTCGTGCTCTTCGCGCGCCCGAACTCCGGTGACTAGGTCGACTACCTTCAAGATGACAATGGTGCCGATTACCGCGAAGCTCCACGCGAACGCAATGCCAACCAATTGATAGCCCACCTGAAGCCAACGGCCATCGAGGCCGCCCACGGCCTTGCCTTCCCCAAAGATGGGGTTGTAGAGCGCTTGCGCGAACACGCCGGTCAGGATTGCGCCAATCGTTCCGCCCGCCCCGTGAACGCCGAACGCATCGAGTGAATCATCATAGCCGCAGATGACCTTGAATTTTGTGACCATCAGATAACAGGAAATACCCGCGATGAAGCCAATCGCCAGCGCGGGCATCGGCCCGACAAATCCAGCGGCTGGCGTGATGGCTACAAGCCACGCGACAGCTCCAGAGATTGCGCCGAGCGCGCTGGCATGGCCATTCTTGAACCACTCAGCCAAGCTCCAGCTCAGCGCAGCCGCGGCAGCTCCAAATTGAGTAGCGACAAATGCGGAAGTGGAAAGCCCATTCGAGGCCAGGGCGCTTCCAGCGTTGAAGCCGAACCAACCCACCCAAAGCAGGCAAGCTCCAATGAAACTCAGCACCAGGTTGTGAGGAGGCATGTGTTGTTTGGGATATCCGACGCGCTTGCCCAAATAGAGTGCACAAACCAGCGCGGAAACACCTGAGGTGATATGGACAACGGTGCCGCCGGCAAAATCCAAGGTAGGGAATCGGCCGCCAAGGGACGCGTTCAACAAACCGCCTTTGCCCCACACCATGTGAGCCATCGGCGCATACACGACTAAAAACCACAAAGTCATGAACAACATGGTGCCGGAAAATTTCATGCGCTCGGCGGTTGCGCCGGTAATCAAGGCGGGGGTGATCACCGCAAACATCAGTTGATAAATCATGAAGGTCATCTGCGGGATGGTGGCGGCGTAGTCGGGATTGGGATTCACACCAACGCCGCGAAGGAACGCGTGCTCAAAGTTTCCAATGAACGGGCCGTTGCCGCCGAAACAGAGACTATAACCCACCAGCGCCCAGAGCACCGTGATTAGCGACATCAATGCGAAACATTGCATCATGATAGCCAGCACGTTTTTCTGGCGGACCAGGCCGCCGTAGAACAGGGCTAAGCCGGGGCCGGTCATCATCAACACCAGTGCGGCACAGACCAGCATCCAGGCGTTGTCCGCGGACGACTGGGCGGCGGCCACTCTTTGGTCAAGTTGAGCCAGTTTATCGTTTACCACACGGGGGACATCGGGAGAGGTAGTAGCAGAGGAGGGGGAAGGCGCGACCGGCTGTCGCTGGGCGAAGAGAGGCATTGTTGTTAGAAGCAAAGTCAACAAAAGACAACAAGCAACGCCCACGCGCTTCATCAAGCTCTCCACTCCTTCTAGTTCGAGGCTAAGTCCAACGGTTTCATTGGCAAAATCGTTTGGGGTTTAGACACGATGTACGCGGGATTATACGCGTCAGGGCAGGCCCCATCTGTTTGAAGTTTTGCTAGATTGAATTCATTTTTCGGATAGTTGACCTTGCAGAATCCTGCCCTTAACTTCATCGGCGTAATGGTCGGCGTCGCGGGTCGGACGGGGGATTCGTCGGCCATCGGTCACACTCAGGGTCAATTTCAAGGCCGAAGCGAGGCTCACAAGGTGGCCGCACGAGACAAAGATTGGGCTTACGTCGGTTCTGGTGCGTAGCGCGGCCCCGATCCGTTCGTTGTGGGCGCTCGCGTCTACTAGAGGACTCCAACTTCCCGCAGTCTTGCCGGGCTCTTCGTGGGTGCCGATCAGGCGGCTTTTCGCGCAGCCAATTGTGGGGCGGTCCAGCACGATTCCCAGATGTGTGGCCAGACCCATCCGGCGGGGATGGGCGTAACCTTGCCCATCGCAGAACAGCAGATCCGGCATGAATTTCAGCTTGGCCAGGGCAGCCAGCAGGACGGGAATTTCGCGAAAGCTTAGCAAGCCAGGTACGTAGGGAAATTGCAGCGGCAGAATGGCGTAGGCGCGATCGATTTCTTCCAGTTCGGGATATTGATACGTCACCACGCAGCCGATCGCGCGATTCGCGGCTCGCTGGGCGTTCCAACGGTTCAGGGGCACGCGCTTTTTGATCGCTTGGGACTCGAGCAGCACAAAAGCGGCGTCTAGCCCAGCAACCGTGCGGATCTCGCCGAAGCGATCTTCGCCGATCCAGTGTTTGCGCAACTCATTTTGAACCGCGCGGGCGCGTTTTGTGGAGACGTCCCAGCGGTGCCGGCGAACCGGCTTTGATATCTTGTTCTGCATCGTTAACATCGTATAATGCAAGTGCCGCTGAGAAACCTATCACCCCGCGGCAATTCCGTTTTGCTTGAACGCTAAGAAAAAGGAATCTTTCGATGACCTTGCACCCCGCTTTGGAAGTTTCCTCGCGCGAATCCGCTGGTATTTACTTTGTAGAGGTTCACGGCAGGCTGACCATTGGCGAACCCAGCGAAATGTTGAATGACTATGTGCAGAAGATGATGCAACAGGGCGCGCGCAAGATTATTGTGAACCTGAATGATATACCGCAGATCGACAGCTCGGGGATTTCCGTACTGGTGAAGCTGTCAATTTCCCTGGCGCGGCAGGGTGGCGCGCTGCACCTAGTGAGCGGCCAAGGCCGCGTTCGCGATGCGCTGACGGTCACGCGCCTAGTCGAAGCAATTCCCACGTTTGAAACCGAAGAGTTGGCAAAAATCGGGTTTTAGACCCTTTCTCCTCGGCGTGAATTTCCGAGGAACCAGCAACTCTTCGGGACCCGCCAACATCCTACTGTGCAAAATGGTGTGGAATGGTGCGATATTTCGCCGCCTTCTTGCTAGTTTTTCCTGCAATATCTGCTGGGGCTCAGATTTCCCAGATTCCGATTGATCCGCCGCCTGAACTGAATTTGCGGATTGACCCAATTGGAGTTCTGGCGGATTGGACTCAGGCGGAACTTCCTCGTTTCGGGTGCAGTCCCGGCGAGTGCCAAATATTGGTGATGAATTTTCGCGTGCCGGATGGCGTCAGTGAGGAATTCGGAGTTCGACTCGCTGATGAGCTTTCATCCGAGATTCAAAAGACCAATCCGTTCGCAGGAAATTTTCTATTCAACCGTACTATATTCAAGACGTATTTGAGGATTAGCCGCACAAACGTCGCTGTCTTTCAGGGCGACGATGAGATCGGCTCTTTTGCAAGGGAAATGGGGGCGGACGTTGGGCTAATAGGGAATGTTGTGAGGATTCAGGGCCACACGTTTGCTGTGTTTGTTCGACTGTTGTCGGCGAAGAGGAAAGGTCGTGCCGTTACAGCAGAGGTAGCTGTCACACCAACTCCTCCTAAAGAGGCTCCCCTCGAACCACTCAAAGATCTTGGTAGCGGTTTTAATGGCCGTGTTTAAACTCCCACCTGTTTTTATATGCCGAATCCGCCGTACGCAGAACAAGCGAAGGCCGCCAAATTTGAAGGAGTCGTTCGTCTCGACGCATTCGTTCAGGCCGATGGTTCGATTGGGAATAATCTCCGGGGCTTGGGTTGGATGAGCAAGTTTTGAAGACCATGAGTACGTGGAAGTGTATTCCAGTGATCGAAGGTGGCGAACCTCGTTCCACTCGAGTTCAATTTGAAATTAAATTTCATTTGGCTGACAACAAGTAGGAATTTGCACGGATTCGAAGCAAGGAATGGCTTCAGGGTCTGCGCCGGGATTGAAGTCCCGGCCTCCTGACTAAAGAGAAGAGAGTTCTGGGACGGGATACCTAGCTGCCTTTTTTGAGTTCGGCTAGGACTAGGCGGGCTAGTTCTTTCAGCGTGTCGAAGACGCCTTGACCGTTTACGGCGATGCCTTCGATAACGGGTTCGCCCTTTTTCTGTAATTGCTTGGTGAGTTCTGGCACGGACATGGCATTGGGCAAGTCACGCTTGTTCAACTGCAACACGTACGGGATCGTGTCGAAATTCAGGTTGTGTTCCTTCAGGTGCTCTTGCAGGTTATCCATGGTTTCGAAATTCGCGTCCAGGCGTTCTTCCTGCGAATCAGCCACAAACACCACGCCATCTGCGCCTTTTAAAATCAGTTTCCGGCTAGCTTCATAGAAAACCTGGCCAGGAACGGTATAGAGGTGGAAACGCGTCTTGAATCCGCGGACAGTGCCTAAATCGAGTGGTAAAAAGTCGAAGAACAGGGTTCGATCAGTCTCTGTGGCGAGCGAGACCATCTTGCCCTTCTGGTTTTGTGTGGTGTGATCATAGATCCATTGGAGGTTTGCAGTTTTGCCCCCTAAACCAGGACCGTAGTACACCAACTTGCAATTTATCTCACGAGCAGGAAAATTAATGAAAGGCACGAGTCGTCAACCTGAATCCCGGTAAAACTTATAACATACGCGGGAAGGGCAAGCTAGCAATCCCCCTCCAAGCGCACGAGACCTGGAACTTCCTCTAGTGTCATGGAAAGAGAGGGTTTTGCGGAAAGCAATTTTTTACGGGTGGTGCCGGAGGGTAAAGGCTATCGAACACGGCACTTTGTAGAAAAAGAGGGCATACGTTGACGTAACCCTCAGCCTTTGCTAGCATTCGCGCCATGGCGAAAGCGCAAAAGTCTTCCAGGGGCGCGGGACGCGGTAAGGCGTCTGCAAAGCCCAAGTCTAAACAACACAAAGAAAAGAAGTTACCGGCCGCTCCGGCGCCGCGTGGTGGGGTAGAAATGGTCGATCCATTGGTAGTCGCACAAATGAAGGTCTACGAAGAGGCGATGTCGCTGTTTCATCAGCAGAAATTTCAACGTGCCAAGCAAGAACTGGAAAAAGTTTTGGAGGGCCCCAGCAAGGAATTGGCCGATCGCGCAAAGATGCACATCAAGATAGTGGAACAGCGCATGAAGCCGCAGGCCGACCAGAATCCCAAATCACCGGAAGATCATTATCAGCGCGGTGTAGGCATGATGAATCTGGGCCGCTGGGATGAAGCGCGGGAAAGCCTGGAAAAGGCGCGCAAATTGGCGCCAAAGGCGGACCATGTGCATTACGCGTTAGCGGCGCTGGATTGCTTGACCGGCGAAGCGGATTCCGCGATGGCGAATCTTAAAGTGGCAATTGAGCTACGTTCGGCCAACCGGTATCATGCCCGCAACGACGAAGATTTCGCTTTTCTGCAGGAAGATCCCCGCTTTACGGAGCTCCTGTATCCCGAAAAGGATGGCTACGTCGGATAAGGTATAGTCCACACTGCCAGCTTGGATTTAAATTAAATTTACATTACATGAGCTATGATTCTCGTCGCGCGGCCCGTTCACTGCCAACCCACCCGCTGTGAGCAGTGGTAAGTATCGCTCCGACCTCGCCATACAGATCAGAAATTGAGTCTTACTTGAATAAACCTCGCAAAAGAAAAAAGGGCGACGAACGGGGAATGCGTATTGTCGCGCTGGGTGGCGGCACCGGATTGTCGGCGCTGCTGCGCGGACTGAAAGAACATGTGGCGCGCCGCAACGACGTTGCATTCACCAGGGAGCGCCCGATTTCCGACATAGCGGCCATTGTGACCGTTACCGATGATGGCGGCAGTTCCGGGCGGCTGCGCCGGGAAAATCGCATGCTTCCGCCGGGCGATATTCGCAATTGCATGGTGGCGCTATCGAAAGATGAGGCGCTGCTCAGCAGACTTTTCCAATACAGATTCCACGCGGGGCGCGGCCTTCGGGGGCATAATTTTGGCAATTTATTTTTGGCGGCGCTTACGCATGTCACTGGAGATTTTGCAGAGGCGGTCCGCGTTTCCGGGAAAGTGTTGGCCATTCGCGGACGAATCTTTCCATCGACTGTGTCGAACGTGAATTTGATCGCAACACTGACCAACGGCAAACGTGTGCGAGGAGAAACGAAAATATCACGAAGCCGGTCGCCCATCGTGAAACTGGAATTGGATCCACGCCGGGTAAAGCCGTTGCCTAAAGCCGTGGAAGCGATTCAAGAGGCGGATTTGATTTTGATGGGGCCAGGTTCGTTGTTTACCAGCGTCATTCCCAATCTGCTGATTCCGGAAATTGCCCGGGCGATTGCGCGTTCGAAGGCGCCGCGGGTATATATCGCCAATTTGATGACCCAGCCGGGCGAGACCACGAATTTTGCGCTCAGCGAGCATATTCGGGCGATTGACGCACACGTAGGGAAACACGTGATCGATTACGTGGTGGCGAATCGTAAGACTGTTTCACCGGAAGTGGCCAGCCGGTACCACGCGCAAGGTGCCGAACAGGTCGAAGTGGATCGCGATAAGATTTCGCGCATGAAGGTGAAACTCATTTTGGATAATTTGTTGGAAGAGCACGGGGTGATTCGCCATAACTCGCCGAGGCTGGCTGATCTGCTGGTTGAGCAATTCCTCTGAACTTGACAAAAACAAGGAAAGAGACATCAAACCCAAGAGCGCAGTCAGGAGTGGCTGTGCCACGGTATGTTTGTGCATAGTAGAATAATTACTTCAGGCTGAAACGAACGCCGCCCCGTACAAAAATAGGGGGCCCCACATTGATCACGGGAGTCGCCGCGATATCGAAACGATCGTCGGCGAGATTCTGCACCGCAAAAAAGATCGATGTGCGCGGTAGTATCTGGCGCGAAACCTGCGCATCCAGCGAAAATGCTTGGCCCAACGAAAGTAAATTCTGATCATCGTCAAATTCGTTGCCGAGGAATCTGGCTTGCACCGCCACATTCCATTTACTACCCATATAGCTGGCCTGAACGCCGAAAGAATTCTGCGGCACCTGAGGCAGGCGCAAGCCAACCAAGGAAATACTGCCGGGTTGGGTAGGGAAATTCAGCACGATGCTATTCACAAAAAGATAGGAAGCCGACACTTGTAACCGCGGAGTAATCTGCCACTGGCCCGCTGCTTCGAAGCCGCGCGCCTGCGTCCTACCCAGATTTTCTTTTTCGCGGGTGATAAGCGCTGGAGTAACCGTCAGCGTTACGTTGGCGACCGGGTCGTTGATGTCACTCCAGAAGAAATTTCCGCGCAACGTCAGGCGATTTTGCCAATACTGCGCGCTGATGCCGGCCTCACCGCCTGTTAAATGCTCGCCAGTCAGGCTGGGATTTGCCAGGGTAAACACGTTGCCCACGCGAAAATTCCGGTACAACTCATTCAACATAGGCGCGCGAAACGCCTGATAGACCGAAGCGCTCAGCGCCATACCATTGGAGAGACTGTGCATCACGGAAACACGTGGGCTGAAAGCCGTCTCCGTGCGATCGGGAAAAGTTTTGTAGCTCGGCGCGTCTGACTGCAATGGAGTGCGGGCCTGGAAGCCAGTGTTGTTGTTCCAGATGTCGACGCGGCCACCGAAAGTGAGCAGCCAATTACGCGAAATCAAGAAGGCGTCCTGGCCAAAAAAGCCAAAATAATTCTGACGACCGCCCGCGTCGACCAGGGCCGAGGGAATTGACAAGACATAGTTCGTTTCATTGCTGTGCCCGCGTACATCGTGCGCTTCGAAACCAGCGGTGATCTTGTGCTTCTCCGCAAACAAGCGCGACCACGAAGTCACGAAGCCAATCTGCTGGGAGGGACTGTGTTGATTGTCAGTCAGCGTTTCGAAATTCCTGCTCGGTGCAACAGCGGAAAATGTTTGGTGAAAATATTCCGTGGAACCGTAGAGCCTCGCGGAGATGCTGCCAATGTGAGCGCTAGACCAATCCGTTCCTAAATCCACTTCAGGGATGGTGGTATCGTTGCGCTGCAAAAAGGTGCCGTTATCGCGACTCTCCGCGAAGCCGCTGCCGCGAACAAAAAAGCGGCCTTGCTCTCCGAAGCCGTGCCCGATCTGGATAGTTCCCGCAAGGTCACCAGTATTCGCATTGGTGTCCACCGAGCCGCGCTGATTCGGAGGAACTAGAATGTAACCACCCGTTTGAAAAGCCTGGCCCATCGCGGCAATTCTCCAATTGCCAAGGGGCGCTCCCACGGCAAACGAAATATCAGGCGTGTTCAGGCTTCCGTAAGAAAGTTCACCCGCGGCATACGCTTCACTCGCTTCGCGGGTGCGGATATTCAAAACTCCACCAAGCGCGCCACCGCCATACAGATCGGAAGCTGCCCCATTGGAAACTTCCATGGATGCAATGCCATCACGCGGCACACGTGCCCAGTAAACCCACCCGCCGAACGGATCGTTAACAGGGATGCCATCGACAAGAACCGTGGAGCGGCTCGTCGCACTGGCGCCTACCCCACGCAGAGACACGCCTTGCGATGAGGGATTGGCGAAAAGACTGCTCGAGCGGCGATAGGTGCTGAAGCCTGGAACCTGGCGCAATACATCATCAATAACAAGACTGCCGGAAATGTCGATCTGCTCTTCCGAAATGGAATATTGACTCGCAGGGACCGAGGGAATTCTGTCTTGCGCGGTTCCTTTTACTTGGAGACGTTGCAGATTTGGCGCAGGGGTCAACACGATTGCGATATTTTCGGCTGAGGAATGCGGTTTGATGTCGAGCGCAAAACTGGAAAATCCGGGAAAATTCACGACTAATGTGCTGCTAGCCGAATCTGCAGTGAAGGAAAAGTGGCCGGATTCGTCGGTAACCGCAATAAATTTGGTGCCTTTTGAGCGGAGTTCCACGGTCGCGCCCTGAATGACCGCGCCGGTTGAATCGTTTACTGTGCCTTGGATGGTTTTGGGTTGTTGCGCGAAGGCTGATATCACCGGGAAGAAATACAAAATGAATGCTGAAAGGGAGGCGTGGAGAAACGATTTGAAGAGCAGGCGCATGGGCAGTGTGTTCGGGAGCATGAACGTAAACCGCAAACGAGGTTCGCGGTGTTTCGGACTGTGAAGGATCCCCCCGCCTGAGAGAATAGCCTAAATCCTCGCCATTAAAATGGCTTCGTGTGCGAATTTGGCGGAGTAATCATCGCATTTTTTCTGACGGCGGGCGCTAATTAGCGGCGGCGATCTTGCCGATAAGTACCGTCAGGGAAGCCTTTGGGAGCATAACTTTGTGTTGAGCCGACACTTCCAGCACTTCCGTTTTTGCCGGGCCGTCAGGCTCGGCGAAGCTGGCTGGGCCGGCTGGATGCCAAACATATTCTGCCGCGCCAAACGTCACTTTTCTTACCGTGCCAGTAAAGCTTGTGGCTGGCGCGTCCGCACCGTTCACAACGAACTGAATGTTCACTTCATGCGCGTTGGTGGGATCTTTGTTGATGAGTAGAAGAGACCAATCCCCGTCTGGCCGTTTCACGGCGTAAGCCGTGATCAATATGTGGCTTGCTTCATCTCGCAGATCGGCCTGAGCGGGATAGAGCTGGTGCTGTCCAGCGCCATGCTTTACCCATTCCAAATTCAAGAGTTGACTCGCAAAATATTGCGCCGTGTGTTGGCGAATTTCCAGCTTGTCGTTGGCCACAAAATTTCCATAAGTGCTCCAGGCGTGGCAGCCAGAGCGCAGCGGTTCCGGCTGAATGGGTGAATGATAATAAGCCGCACCTGGCCCAGCATTCGTAAGGAATGCGCCAACGCTATCGGCCAGCCAGAGCGCGGAAAATATGTCCTGCATGGGATCCGTCAACGCCCAGGAGACACCGCTTTCCGTAATCATGAGTGGGATTCCCGCGGGCACACCATCTTCCCTCCAGACCCTGGAAATGTTCCGCGCTAATTCCACCTCGCGATACAAATCCATCCAATTAATTTCGCACGGTGGGAATGGATAATGTTCGAAGGAAACAAAGGTCAAATCGGCCATGCGGCCGCGGGCTTTCAAGTAATCCAGGAACCGTCCGAGCCAGGAAGTCCGTCCCTGAGCATCGGGCCAGACTTTTATGTCTTCATTTACCCCCGTGAAGATGGGCCCGCCCAGTCTGAGTTTCGGATCGACTCGATGGAGCGCCGTAGCCCATTGCAGATACAACGCCGCATAATCTTCCGGCAGCATGAATTGTCCGTCGGGCTCTTCGCCCATTTCCACGTGGGAAATCGAGTAGCCGCGCTTTTCGATGTAAGCAAGTTCGGCAGCGCTGTCTTCGGGCGTTCCATACAGCATGGAAACGGGAATCATCGCGGGGAGATGATTGGTGACGCCGCTGGTAAAAAATAAATCGAAGCCGGTCTGAACTCGGTTCGGGATGATATCTTCCGCGGTATGCCAGGAATCGTTCGAAGAAACCTGAATGCTTGTTTGCGCTTGCCCAGGAGTGTGGTTGATGAGGTCGACAAACTGGTCCAGCCCATTAAAATTTCCAGCATTCATTTCGGCAATCGCATAGCCAACGCAATTTCGCGGATCCTGACTGCCATGGGTGTCGCAGGTGTTGGAGGACCGCGTCATCCAGACGCGCAGGAACCGCGTGGAAATCGGATGCTCGGCTAGCCGCTGCAACTTGCCGTCGCCAGAACCATTTTTGATTTCGCCAAGCGGAAATTTGATCCACTCTCCAGAAACCTGTTTGGTGTTGGCGTCTTCTCTCCCCGACCAATATTCCACTAAGTATTCGGTGGCGTAGGGATTGGCCCACTGAATCTGGATGGCGCTGATATCCTGGGGTGTAGCAAAGTCGATTACCACCCATTGGGGATGCAAGTTGTCCGGTTCACCCGTAAATCTTTCGCTCAGATATGGATTGCTCTTCCAGTAGCTGCCGGGATCGCCATCGGTGATTCGCGAAAACTCGTCGCGATCCTGATCGCTACGGGTAGAACCTCGGTGAGGCAATTTGTAGCCGAAGGATTTGGATAACGTGCTGGTCGGTTCAGCATTGCCGATAAAATAGCCTTGTTTGTTTTTTTCATCGCTCCACCGGCCTTCGGGATTCCAATGCCAGGCATTAATGGTCAGTTCGGTGTTCTGGCGGTAGGTGATTGGTCCCCATCCCGCCGATAGAGATTCTTTCAAAATGGGAGCGCTGTAGACGACGTCGAGTTCCTTCGCCGGCAAAATATCCATGGAAGTTCCCATCGCGCGATCGGGATCAAATTCGATAGCTCGTGAAGGGGTGGCATCAATACGGACAGTTTGTGCTTTGACAAAAGCTGGACAGACGAACAAGCCAATAAAGGCAGCGGCTGCGATGGAGACGAAAGCCGAGGAAGGGAAGTGCACAAGGACCTCCTGAAACATCGGTATTATAACGATTTAATAAGGCCATTCAACGCAATTTGTTCTTCCATTTGTCAGCTCAAAAACTTTCATTCGACGATTGCTTGGTTTTGAATAACCTACCCACGCCTGCAAATTCCAGTTAACATTCTTGGCGCAGTGCCGTGATTCATTCGGGAGAAAATTTCATGTCAACTTTCGGACTTATCGAATACAAAGATGCCAGCGCGGAAGTAAGAGCAATCTATGACGACATCCTGACGACTCGCAAAACCGATTACATCAATAATTTTTGGAAGGCCATTGCCCACGACCCGGCGTTATTGAAGCGCACCTGGGAAAGTTTGAAAGCCATCATGGGACCTGGCGCAATCGATCCGCTGACGAAAGAACTGCTGTACATCGCCGTGAGCGTGACCAACAACTGTCACTACTGCATCGCGTCACATACCGCCTCAGCGTTTGGCAAAGGAATGACGCCAGAAATATTCAAAGAACTCCAGGCGGTGATCGGCATGGCTAATGAGACCAATAAATTGGTTACCGGTTACCAAGTGACAATCGATTCGCGCTTTCAGCCGCCGCTCGATCTGAAAAAATAAAATTCCGAGCGGCCGGCCAGCTAACTTCACGAGCACATTGTTTCCACCTTAGTACGCAAGTACTATATGGCCCCCTTCACTGCACACTCAATATAAAGAGGTAGATCTGGGGCTTCCCTGCGCGTGGCGGGGCTGTCTTCCTATCCCTTTTTGAGCGAGTGTCCCAAATGGCGCCAACTGCAAAAGATGTCGAGACTTTGACCGCAACAAGTGCTTCTACTGTGGCCCCCTCCAGCACCGTTGCCAAAAATCCTCAAGACACGACGACTCGTCCTCAGCCCGTTCCTCTCGAGGTGCCCGTCAGCGTCAATGGCGCGCGCACAATTGAAGGTTCCGACAAGCGCGAGCCATTTTCGGAAGCGACCAAGACCGTTCTGGTGTTCGCGAATGGAGCGGTAATCCGTTTGGCCTCCCACGTTTCTCCCGGGCAGTTACTTTTCGTCACCAACGATAAAACGAAAAAGGAAGTGGTCTGCCAGGTCGTCAAATCGAAGAACTACCGCACGGTAACAGGTTATGTAGAATTGGAATTCACCGAGCCTGCCGCAGGATTTTGGGGTGTCCGTATTCCAGAGCCACCAGCGGTTGCCAGCGGTGCGGCAAAGGCGCCCATAGCAGCGAGACCAGCTGCTCCAACAACAACGCCAACCACGGCTGTGCCAAAATCACCGACCGCAGTTCCTCACGCGCCGCATGTTCCTGTCGCAGCAAAGCCAAATATTCCAGCGGTGACGCCCGTGAAGCCTGCCGTAGTTCCGCCAGCCCCGGCACCGGTAATTTCCGCAAAGCCAGAGACGGTCAACGGCTCTGTTCAAGCGAAAGAGCCAGCCGCCGCCAAACCAGAAGCGAAGCTGCCTACGGTTGCGGAATTCCTTGCCTCATCCATCGCGCCGCCGCAGCCATCTTCAGTGAAAGCAGAAGCGCTGCCCGCGCAGCTCGCAGAACAGCTTTCAGCGCTTGTGAACACGAATGTTGCTGCGCCTCCCGCAGTTAACGCGCCGCCTGCGGCAGCGCCGGCAAATTCGGCAACCCAATCCAGCGACTCCACAACCGACGAACTTCGCCAGCAAGCCGCGCGTCTGCAAGAGCAACTCAGTTCGCTGCTGTTCCGCGCCGAGAATGCGGAAAAGAAAAACGCGCAAGCCACGATAACCGCGCCAAAGGCTGCGATGGAGATTCCAGTTCCAGCAATTCCTGTGATCCCGCAACCAGAGCCTGCAGTGCGTCCCGCGGCCGTGGAGGCAAAGATTGCTCCTGCTCCAATCCCGGTGACAGACACGAAAACGATATCGAGTGTCGCAAAATCCACTCAGTTCAACTTGAAAGTTGAAGAAGTAAAGATACCTGCCTGGCTGGCACCACTTGCGCGAGAGACGGAATCTGGAACGCAATCGTTTCCTGCACAAGACGCCGCCTCTACCAGCACGAGCACGGAGAGCGAAGCGCAGGTATCAACAGATGATTCGTCCGTTGCGACAGAAGAGAAGTCGGCCACATCGCAAAGTGTTGTGTTTGGCGGACAACTGCTTGGTGGTGCAGGCTCCGAAGCGCAGGAGGCACCATCTTCCGGTTCGAAAACTGGATTGATTCTTGGATTGGCTGCTGCCGCTGTTCTGGTCGTCGGCGGAGTCTGGTACGGGCTACAGCCTGGGAATTTTCTGGCGGGGAAGTCGGCAGTGGCGCAATCGAATATTACCAATAGCCCTGCCGCCGCCATCCCTGCTTCCATTCCGGTTGCTTCGCCAACGGCAAGCGCAACGAATTCCGCGCCGATCAATTCCGCTCCTCCAGCCGTCGTAGGCACACATCCGACCGCGGCTACTCAACCGGCGAGCGCGCTGGCCGTGCCACTAAACAAAGCTACGAATGCGCCAGCGATTCCTGAGACGAAATCGGCGAACTTGACCACGGCCCGCACCGCACCTCCGGTGGAGCAGCCCAAGAAGCCAAGCCTTGGCGACGTGCATTTGGCTACACCTAACGTGAACCGCGGCGGAAGTTCTGCCTCCAACGAAGCGGCTCCGTCGATCGACTCAGCGGATGCCACAACAGCAGGCGACCCGCTTGCCGGTATTGCGGCAAGCAATGGACACCAACCCACCGCGCCGCTGCCCGTGGGGGGCGACGTTAAGGCTGCGCAGTTGCTGAAATCTGTGCCACCGGTTTATCCCTCCAACGCCAAGACGCAGCGGGTTGCAGGTGATGTGAAGATTGATGCGCTTATCGATGCGACGGGAAATGTCTCCACCACTAAGATTCTGTCCGGTCCGGTCCTCTTGCACCAGGCGGCCATGGTCGCAGTGAAGCAATGGAAATATCAACCGGCGCAATTAGATGGCAAGCCAACCGCCATGCACCTTACCGTCACGGTGCAATTCCGGCTTCAGTAGAACGTGACGAGTCAGATTCCTAAATAACCTATACAGGTAGAACTGGAAATCTCCTGCTTATCCGAATGCTTAGCGCGCTACTATTTGTAGCGCGGGGGGCGTGCTGCGCCCGCCGGATTCAAAGAATTTGCGCAGTTTTCAATGCGAACCTGCTAGCGAGTCGGAGTTTGTGTCATGAGCGCACAACGCAAGATCATCGTCTACATTGCGACAAGCGCCGACGGCTACATTGCCAGGCCAGACGGCGATGTTGAATGGCTCAATCGCCGGCCGCGCACCGTCGATTACGGAATGAAGGCGTTTTACCCGACGATTGACACCATCCTGTGGGGACGCAAGACCAACGACTGGGGGCTTACCTACCACAAGAAGGCGGGTATGAAAGGCGGGATGTTCGATACGAAGCTCGCCAACTATGTGTTCTCGCGGAAGCCTCCGAAATATCCGGCGCCTGGAGCGGAATTTGTGTCGGGACCGGTGAAGGCGTTTGCGCAGCGGTTGCGTGCCTCGCCGGGAAAACACATCTGGATGATGGGTGGCGGCGAGCTGATCGCTTCGTTCCTTGACGCCAATGAGATCGACGAGTTCGACATCCACGTCATTCCCACCTTCATCGGTGAGGGCATTCCACTGATGGCTCCGCGCTATCGGGACGTGCCGCTACACCTTCGTTCAACCAGGAAGTACCCCGACGGCGTCGTCCGCCTGCGCTACGACGTCGCGAGATAGCTCTCCGAAAACGCTCATCGCATACTTAGCGCTGTCTGAAGCAAGCGGATAACTAGGAGAAAAACTAGCGAGTCGGGGAAAGTCCGCCCTGCGCCGACAGCATCGGGTGCGCCAGTGAGGAATCTGGACTCAGTTGACCCGCCGCTTGCGGATTGGCATGAAGTATTGCGATCCAGGACAAATGCGGGAATGGCAGGAAACGATCAATCGGCCGCACAAACGGAATCAGAAAATTAAGGAACTTGATTTGCCACAGTCCAAAAGTATCTTTCTTCAGTACGCGTCCGTTCAACCACCAGCCTGGTGCACCAATACGATTAAACTTCAGGAGTTTTTCCACGGTAAAGCCCGCATCCTTACAGGCTTTCACCAATTGCTCCTGCGTGTAGCGGCGATAATGCCCGAGCACGGTATCGAGCGAACCAAAAAGTTGCGGTCCATTCGGAACCAGGACAATGGCCCGCCCATTTTCATCTAAGCTCTTGCTAATATTTTTGAGTGCCTGAACGTCATTTTCAATGTGCTCGACAACATTTAAGCAGACAACCGTATCGAATTGTTCCCCTGGAAAAGTATCCGCCGCACTCGCGTCCGTGTAATGCACCTGCAAATAAGGCCGCGTCTGCTTCAGCGTTTCCAATCGGTCGAGATATTGCGGATTGATGTCGCTGGCATGGTATTCCGTGCGCGGAACCAGATTGGCCGTCAGATTGCCGATTCCCGCCCCGATTTCCAGCACGCGATCTCCCACATACGGACGAATCGTATCGGCCATCCATTTGGTAAATTTTGGCGCACGATTCAGGCGCGCGAGTATTTCGCTGCCATACGCGTCCGCGACATAAATCTTGTCAGAAATGCCATATTTCACCAGCGCGCCCAAAGCGCGCACGCCGTCTTTCCAGGTGATTTTCTTGCCCTCCGCATACGTCCGGCCAGAGTAGCGAATGGGTATTTCGAAGATGCGCGCCTTGCGCTTGGCAAGCTTTACGGTAATTTCCGGTTCGATGCCGAAGCGATCACTTTCCCAGGGAATGCTCTTGAATATGTCGCTTCGCATCATTTTGTAACAGGTCTCAATGTCGGATAAATTGAGGTCCGTGACAATGTTCGTCAGTAGCGTAATCAGTCTGTTTCCCAGACTGTGCCGGAAAAACAAAACACGGCGGAAGTCGCTGGAGAGAAATCTGGAGCCAAATACAGCATCCGCATCTTCTTCCAGGAAGAGCGGCAACATCTTTGCAATGTCCGCAGGATGGTATTCCAGGTCCGCATCGTGAATCACAGTCAGATCCGTATCGATGTGGGTGATGGCGGTGCGAATCGCCGCTCCTTTCCCCTGGTTGACTTCATGCTGAAGGAAGATCCATTCGAAATGAGGCAGGTTTAGTTGGGGGATCGAATCACGAAAACGAGCCAGCGCTTCGGCAGTCGCATCTTTGGAGGCGTCGTTTACTATGATGACGCGGATTCGCCCCAGTAGCGGGGTTTCCGCCAGCACAGCCAGCCGTTGCAGACTGGTCTCCACCAGGTATTGTTCGTTATAGACCGGGACTAATATTGAGAGACTTAGTTTTCCTGCCATATCCGCCATAACTCTTCAGATTCGGCCGTAGGACTGCTTCCTCTGCGCTGCTGGAGATTGGACCGATTGGAGAATAATACCAGATTTACCGAGTGTTACTGATCGGGTCTTTCTCGCAAGAATGGTTTGCCTGGTGCGGCACAATTTCAGAAAAATTTGGGCATCTTGTCAGCTTCGCGGCGTCTTGTATCGTGCAACCTTGCGGTCAAGCCGTTCCCCTTCGTATACTGGCGACCCGGCCAAATTGAGCGTTCCGGAGGGTGGGTAGCCCGCCGTTTTAACCTCACTTGGCCATTTCATACGAGCTCGTACGTCTCTCTCGGGCCGAACTGTGCTGCACAGCCAATACTGCAGGGCTGTCTCAGCAAAGGAGATTTTTGCATGCCGCAAGCGTCTGTACCGGAAGAAATGAATGTCTACCAAAACGCCGAAGCGCGTTTTGAAATGGCCGCTAACAAATTAGGCCTGGAGCAGGGGCTCTATCGCTATCTGAAGTATCCGGACAAAGAAATTACCCTCTACATTCCCGTCGGGATGGATAACGGACAATTGGAAGTTTTCACCGGCTATCGCGTTCTGCATTCCACGGTACGCGGGCCCGGTAAAGGTGGAATTCGCTTTGCTCCCGATGTCAGCGTAGATGAAGTGCGCGCGCTGGCGGCTTGGATGACCTGGAAATGCGCGGTTGTTGACATTCCATTTGGCGGGGCCAAGGGCGGCATCATTTGCGATCCGCGCAAAATGTCGCGTGGTGAACTGGAGCGACTTACACGGAGATATACCGCGGAACTTTCTGACTGGCTGGGTCCAGAGCGCGATGTGCCGGCTCCGGACGTTGGCACCAACGAACAGACCATGGCGTGGGTGATGGACACTTATTCGATGCACGCCCGCCAGGCTACCACTGCTGTCGTTACCGGCAAGCCGATTGAATTGGGCGGCTCGCGCGGACGTCGCGAAGCCACCGGTCGCGGCGTGATGATCTGCGTCGATAAGGCCATGACCAAGCTGGGTATGAAGAAAGAGAACACTCGCGTTGTGGTGCAAGGCTTCGGAAACGTAGGTTCACTCGCCGCCGAGCTCATGCACAAAGCGGGTTACAAGATTGTGGGCCTTGCCGATATTGGTGGCGGTCTCTACAACGAAAAGGGCTTCGACGTTCCGAAAATTATCGAGTGGGTGTATACCCAGAAAAAGCCGCTGCAGGATTATCCAGGCGGCGGCGCAAAGATGAGTGCCCGCGAAGTTTTGTTCCAACCATGCGAAGTGCTGATTCCCGCAGCCATTGAGAATCAGATTACCGAGCAGAATGCTCACCAGGTCCAGGCTAAGGTCCTTTGCGAGGGCGCAAATGGCCCCACCACTTGGCAAGCCGACGCCATTATCGACAGCAAGGGCATTTTCACCGTGCCAGACATCTTGGGGAATGCAGGTGGCGTTACGGTTAGTTACTTCGAATGGGTGCAAGATCGCCAGGGCTTTTTCTGGCGTGAGAGTGAAGTTAACGAGCGCCTGTACGATGTGATGGACCGGGCCTTCGACGAGGTGGTGCGCTACGCGGAAACGCATAGGGTCAACAACCGGATCGCAGCTTACATGCTTGCAATTGACCGGGTGGCGACGGCATTGAAGCTGCGCGGCATCTACGCTTGATTTTACTTGGCTTTCTTAGGCGCTCGGCGTACTCTCTTTGCAAGTTGTACGCTGTTTTGGGGCTTTTGAAAAAGAATAGACCACCGCAGGGTCGAGGAAGGAGTCCGCACTGTGCCTTCGGACTCAATGCCTGTTGCAGCAGGTAGAACGGAAGATCAACATCGTCGAGACGTTTGCCTGATTGGCCGCTGGATGTACGAACGCGGCCACATTGTTGCTTGCGAGGGCAACCTCTCGATTCGCCTGGATGCCGACCGCATTCTGACCACTCCCACGTGTATCAACAAAGGGATGATGTCGCCCGATGACCTCGTGGTGATGGATATGGAAGGCCGTCACCTTCAAGGTGACCGCAAAATATCCTCGGAAGCTGGCATGCATCTTTTGTTTTATCGCATGCGTCCCGATGTGCAGGCTGTTTGCCATGCGCACCCGCCAACGGCGACTGGTTTTGCGGCGGCAGGTATGGGCTTGGATCAGGCTTTGTTGCCAGAAATCGTGGTTGGTCTCGGAAAAGTGCCGCTGGTCCGTTACGCCACGCCAGGCACGCCTGATTTGAGCGCAGTACTTGAGCCATACGTTCCGCACTACGACGCGCTGTTGCTGGCCAATCACGGCGCCGTGACTTGCGGACCGGACCTGCTCAACGCATTTTTCCGCATGGAAATGCTGGAGCATTTTGCAAAAATTATGCTCGCGGCGCGGCTTGCGGGCGAACCGCAGCTTTTGTCCACACGCGAAGTGGCGAAGCTTATGGCGGCCCGCGCCAAGTATCACGTTACGCCGCCTCCTGGCGGCGGCGCGGAATTGCCGGAAACTTGCGACAGCGGAGAAAGCTCGACCGACGAAGTTACACTTTCGCGCTCGGAACTGGACGCGCTCGTCGACGAAGCGGTTCGCAAAGATCGCGCTCGCCGGTAAGCTTGAACCAATAACGGATTTTCGTGGGGCGGCTTTATGCCGCCCATCTTTTTTGTTTGGAGTCAACGTCCGGAGCAAAGCATGACAGTGAATGTGACTGTAGCCGAACTGTTTGACGCGATACGCGCCGGAGAATTGAGCCGTGTGAAATCCTTGCTGGACTCCGAGCCTGCCCTTGCCTCCGCCAAAAACGAAAAGGGTGTTTCAGCCGTTCTCTTTTCGATTTATTCTGGCCGCACGGAAATTCGTGATTTGCTTCTTGCACAAGGAGCAAAACTTGAGCTGCAGGACGCTGCAGCCGCCGGGTGTTTGGATCGAGTAAAAGAAGTCGTGGAAGAAAATCCGATGCGGGCGAGCTCATTTTCCGAGGATGGATTTCCCGTTGTTGCGCTGGCTTCGGTGTTCGGTCATTTCGAAGTCGCGCGCTATCTGGCGGAAAAGGGCGCGGACATCAACGCTGCAGCGACCAATGGCTCAGGCTACAACGCGCTTACTGGCGCGGTTGCCAGCGGACATCTTGAACTCGTCAAATGGCTGCTCGAATCCAGCGCCAATGCCAATTACAAATATGGCCCCGGCTATACCCCCTTGCTCACCGCTGCAGCAAACGGGAGGCTCGACATCATCAAGCTGCTGCTGACCCATGGGGCCGATCCCGCCGCAACCACCGACGACGGCAAGTCCGCGCTTGCCCTCGCCGTCGAACGAAACCACCCGGCCATTGCGGATTACCTGAGGAACCTTGCTACCTGATCTGAGAGCAGGTCGTTAACGATCTTAAAATGCTTGCAACAAACCGCGTTGCGCGCCCTCACTTTGGTTACACAATTTGTTTTCGGTATTATCAAACTCATGCCCACCCGTCCAAACGACTTTTTCCACTGGCTTGATCCGCGTAGTTGGCCATGGATAGTTTATGTTTGGATCCTGATTGTGGCCATTGGGCAAATCCCCGCACTCTGGCGCAAGTGGAGGGCTCATTCATCGCGGTCTTGGCCTCAGGCGAGTGCGTCGATTGACTCTACCCACTTGGACGGTGGACGTTCTTTCTGGCAAACCAACCGATCTTCGAATCAAGTTCGGGCAGAACTGAACTATTCATATTCTGTGGGTGGCTCTAACTATGTCGGGAAATTCGTCAATCTCCTCGATTCTGAAGATGAAGCCCTTGAGTTCGTCCGTGATTTGCGTGGCTCGGTGACCACCGTTCACTACAATCCTTCGAACCCTCGAAAATCGTTCCTCCTGGAAAGTGATGTCCAGTCCATTCTTCACGCCCGCCCTCCTGCTCAGCAAACTCCGACTCCTCCGCAGTCCAATGCTAATCTTCTTCCCGATTGGCTTGCACCCTTCGTCTGGATTTTTATTTTCCTCGCAGCGGTAGGCCTCATCCTTAGCATCTGGGTTCACATCGGTGCGCTTCTTGGACGCAGGGTTGCCCCAGAAGAATATTTTTGGGGATTGCATCTTGGTATTTTCGTTGTTTTCTTCCCCGCAGTTTTGTCATTGAATGGCAATCATGAAGGCATAGGCCGAAAGGGAGATTGGAAAGTGATGTTGCGATTTGCCCCACCCTGGATGTTTTACATCGTGAACGTTTTCTTTGCTTACGCTTTTCTTAACTTTGCCTTTCATGGTCACCTCGTCCTCTTCCCATGGAAGCGGAAGTAATCCGCCTGCCCCAGTTTGGCGTGGCTTCTCCGGCCACTGGATGGTTTTCTATTCTGCTTCCTTCGCGATCCTTTATTCTGCCGCGCGCGCGGGAAAGACCACGGGACACTACGGGAATGGCCATCGTTTTGACTCCGGCTACTTCAAATGCCCGCTCTGCGGTTCACCAACGCGATATTTACCCGGCGGAAACTAACCTGTTCGTTGACACCGGCCCATTCGCACGGCAATACTCGGAATCGATGATTGGACTGTTGCGCGGGCGGTTGCTGGAGAAGCGACCGAATCAAGTAATCCTGGATGTGGGCGGCGTGGGATATCTGGTGGCCGTGCCGCTATCCACTTTCGCGGCGCTGGGCGAACTTCACGCGGAAGTGACTCTGCTGATTCACACGCATGTGCGCGAAGATGCGTTGATGTTGTATGGATTTTTGTCCGCCCGCGAGAAGCATGTTTTTGAGTTGTTGCTTGGCGCATCGGGTGTTGGCCCCAGCCTTTCGCTTAAAATACTTTCGGGGATGAATGTGGAGGAACTGGTTCCTGCGATTCGTGGCGGAGATATTGCCCGGCTGACGAAGATTCCCGGTGTGGGACGGAAGACTGCTGAGCGGATGGTTCTTGAACTAAAAGACAAGCTCGATTCGATGGCCGTGGAGACCGATAAACCGGCGCCGGCTTCGCCTGCGGGTGTTGAAGCGGATGTGAAGTCGGCGTTGATTAATCTTGGCTACGATGAACGCACGGCGGAAGGCGCTGTCACTGAGGCGAAAAGAAAAGCAGGTACTTCGAGTTTCGAAAAATTGCTGCGTCTGACGCTCACAGCGTTGAGCACGTCGCAAAATCGGTGACGCAGTTCGAATTTGTGGCGACCGCCTTCCGAGGCGAGCGCATTGACACGAGAGAAGATGAAAATCGTTGGTAAAGTCGGTAAATGTAATGAAGATCGGTTAACAGAGATCGGTTCACAAAGATGACCAATTTTGGTTCAAAAAAAGCCCAGCCAGGTCCGGACCATCTCTCGCGGATAGTTTCGGGAGCCGCATCAGAGGATGACGCGCGGCTCGATGCCAGCGTGCGTCCCAAACGTCTGGACGAATACATCGGCCAGAAGCGCGTCAAAGAAAATATTGCGATTGCGATTGAAGCGGCTCGCAGCCGCGGTGACGCACTCGATCACGTATTGCTTTACGGCCCGCCGGGACTGGGTAAAACCACTCTTGCGCAGATTATCGCCAACGAACTGAACGTGCCCATCAAAACCAGCGCGGGTCCGTTACTGGAGCGCAAAGGCGATCTCACCGCTATTCTCACTTCACTTGATGCCAAAGAAGTCTTCTTTCTCGACGAAATTCATCGCTTGCAGCCCGCCGTGGAAGAAGTGCTCTACCCCGCAATGGAAGATTTTCGTGTCGACCTGATCATCGGCCAGGGTCCGGGCGCTCGCATTCACCCGTTCCCGCTGAACCATTTCACGCTGATTGGCGCGACTACCCGGGCTGGACTGATCACCGCGCCGCTGCGCTCGCGCTTCGGCATCGTTCATCGTTTGGATTTTTACGAGCCTGAAGATCTACTGATCATTTTGAAGCGCTCTGCAAAAATCCTGAACATTCAGATGGATCCCGCGGGCGCGGAAGAAATTGCCGGACGCTGCCGTGGAACGCCGCGCATTGCCAACCGGCTTCTTCGTCGCGCTCGCGATTTCGCGGAGGTGCGCGCAGCCGGACGAATCACACGCGAAGTTGCGCAAGACGCGCTACACATGATCGGCGTGGATGAGCACGGCCTCGACGAAGTCGATCGCAACTTGATGATCGCGCTCATCGATAAATATGGCGGTGGACCCGTCGGACTAGGCACGCTTGCCGCCGCGCTCAGCGAAGAAGAAGACGCAATCGAAGAAATGTACGAGCCGTATCTGATGCAGATTGGCATGCTGGACCGCACGCCGCGGGGCCGCGTTGCCACGGAGCGCGCCTATACCTACTTCGGCCGCGAATTGCCGAAGCGCCAGCCGCGTCTTTTCTGAGCACATCAGCTGAAATCGAGAACAGTGCATCGCCCAGTCTGATGTATCTTCAATAACAAAGCCGAAATACGCCGATCAATTCGAGTGGCGAGCTGAATTTGCCACCGCTTGGGAACACTTGTGACCGATACCGACACCGCCAAGACAATTCCTGCTCCGCCAAGTACCAAGCGCTTTGCTTTTCTGGTTGCCGCGGGCATTTTTCTCAGCCGCGTTGCAGGTTTGATTCGCGACCGTGTTTTCGCTCACTATTTTGGCAATTCCGATGCCGCTGATGTATTCAAGGCAGCGCTCCGCATTCCAAATTTCCTACAAAATTTATTTGGCGAAGGTGTTTTGTCCGCTTCATTCATTCCCGTATACGCCAGCTTGCTCGCCAAGAAAGACGAGGAGGAGGCGCGAAAGACAGCCGGTGCTGTCGCGGCGCTGCTGGCATTGAGTACCTCGATCTTGGTGCTGCTGGGGGTGATGGCGGCTCCGTGGTTGATTGATGCAATTGCGCCCGGTTTTCACGGTGAGAAGCGCGAGATGACCGTATTGCTCGTTCGCATTCTCTTTCCTGGCGCTGGATTGCTCGTAGGCTCGGCCTGGTGTTTGGGAGTTCTCAACAGTCATCGTAAATTCTTTATTTCTTACACCGCGCCGGTTCTTTGGAACGTCGCGATGATCGCGGGAATGATGGTGTTCGGGCCGGGGCGTTCGCAGAATTCCTTGGTCGTGATTACGGCTTGGGCTTCGGTCATCGGCAGCGCGTTGCAAGTCGGTGTGCAATTGCCGATGGTTCTGAAACTTCTCGGTGGATTACATTTGCGCCTGGCTCATCAAGCCGAGCATGTGCGGACAGTCATTCGCAATTTCTTCCCGGTATTCATCAGCCGCGGCGTTGTGCAAATCAGCGCGTACATCGATGCCTTCCTCGCCAGTTGGTTGCCAACGGGCGCGGTCGCGGCTCTGGCCTACGCGCAAACTTTGTATACCTTGCCCGTCAGCTTGTTTGGCATGTCGGTATCGGCAGCCGAGTTGCCGTTGATGAGTGGAGCGATTGGGGCAGCCGATGAAGTGGCCAGCATGCTGCGAACACGTGTGAATGCCGGACTGCGCCAAATTACATTTTTGGTTGTGCCATCCGTCGTTGGGTTTCTAGTTCTAGGAGACGTGATCGTCGCGGCCATCTACCAATCTGGGCGCTTCATGCACGCCGATGTGATTTACGTTTGGGGAATTCTCGCGGGCTCGACCGTCGGCCTGCTTGCTTCCACGCTTGGCCGCCTTTATGCATCGGGCTATTACGCGTTACGTGATACACGCACACCACTGCGCTTTGCTATTGTCCGTGTGGCGCTTACCACCATTCTGGGATATTTGAGCGCGCTGCCACTTCCTCGATTGCTGGGCATAGAGCCACGATGGGGCGTTGCAGGCTTAACGATCTCCGCGGGAATCGCGTCGTGGGTGGAATTCACGTTGTTGCAAAGAGGCCTGCGCAGCCGCCTCGGCCAGGTCGGCGTACAACTCAAGTTTCTCGCGCAAGTCTGGATCGCATCTGTTTTGGGGGCGCTACTCGGGCGCGGCTTCTTCATCGCCATCGGCCACAGAAAGCCGATTCCAGCCGCAATACTGGTCTTGGGAACTTACGCCATAGTCTTCTTCGGATTGGCGATGGCCATGAAACTTCCCGAAGCGCAATCCATGCTGGGCATCTTGCGCCGTCGCGTGGGCGTAAAATAGGCCAATGACCACGGTGTACTTGGCGTTGGGCTCAAATGTGGGCAGTCGCGAAGAAAATCTTCGCAAAGCCGTAGCACTGCTTGCCGAAGCCGCAGTAAAGATTAAAAACATTTCCAGCGTCTACGAAACCGAGCCAGTCGACTATCTCGATCAGGATTGGTTTCTAAATAGTGTGTTGCAAGCGGAAACGAATCTTGCCCCGCTCGATTTGCTGAAAGCGATGCGCGGGATCGAAACGGCCATGGGCAGCAAGAAAGCATTTGCCAAGGGCCCAAGGCTTATCGACCTCGACATTCTGCTTTACGGCGATCAATTAATTGAGACTCCGGAGCTGCAAGTTCCTCACCCGCGTATGCTGGGCCGCAGATTTGTAATGGTGCCATTGGCAGAGATTGCCCCCGATTTGCGCCACCCTTCCTGGAACACAACCGCAGCAGAAATGCTTGCAAGAAGCGGCGATCGCAGCGTGGTGCGAAAGTGGCAGAGTCATACTTGACTGTGCTCGTAAGATGAATCTAGCTCGAGCGCCGCAAGACCAGGCGGTGAATGGTGATCAGCTTCGGTTACAACGAATCCAGCTCGATTTGCGTGATTGACCCTACGTTGATTTCCCGCCACCGATACACGCCCGGCTCTGATTCTGTCGTTTCGCGCCCTTTCAGACGGCCCAAGAATTCGCTCGCATCTTCACCGGTAGCCGTTTCCCGCAGAGTTGGGCGAGCCACTGCCTCCACGGCATAGCTGCGGACCAATTTATTCCAGTAGTGGTCAAACAAATCGCCCGAGGCAAAAATGTCGCTCCAGGTAACTTCCCCGCCATACGCAATCACGACGCCCACCACCCGTTCGCCCTTCAGTCCAGATGTTTCCTTGCGGAATCGCCGCTGAATTTCTTCCACCAGAGTGTCGACGGAAGCCCCCACGCGCCGTGACGCATAAATTTTGGCGTAGGACTGGGTCGGCGCCTCGACTTGCACGGTCTCCGTAACGGTATCCCGGCTCACGCGGGGCGGTGCTGCTGGCTGCGGGGCACCTCCAACGCCAGAGTTGCTAAGTTCAGCGGACCTAGCATAGGTGCTACCTGCGGTAACTGCATCCCACACCTCACTTTGATTCTGCTTCACCGCGGCTTGTTCGCGAACACTCGGATGCACAATTGTTTTCGCGGCGCTGAACTGCGAGCCATTCGACCATCGGCCGTGCTCCACGCAAAACACATTCAAGGGTAGAGGGTCTGAACCAGGCGCAACGATGCGATCCTTGGCGATAATCCGGTCCTGTTTGCCGCCGCTGACCAACTCGCCAGCAAGAAGCAACAAGGGACGCTTGCTGCGGTTCAGCAAGACCAGTTGATTCACGGAAGCTCCACCGGGGTTCGGGACATATTGTCGGTTGTTATCGCGGTTCCGGATCAGCGCATCCTCTCCTTGCTCGCGCACAATTACTTCACCCGAAGATAGACCCTCCTCCAGCGTCAGAAAGGCCGAAGTGTCATATCCGGACGAAGAGACCACGGGAAATACCGTTAAATTTTCATAGGTGATGGGATCCAAAAGGCGCCATTCGCCTTCGGATTTAGATGGAATTGCAGGGGAACCACTGCCGGACCAGACGAAACCAAGTGCAGTCAAGCCGAGAACACTACCAAAAAGATTGAACAGCGAACGCTCCATACGATCCTCCAGGGACGTGCCGCGAGAAAGCACGGTCTGGAGTTAGAACGCAGCAGCCCCAAAATCTTGCAGCGCGCACCAGCAGCATAGGCTTCAGCCTGTGTTCTTGGGTTGTTCTGGTCTTGTTTCTAGGAAAGTGCCTATGACCGGGGGTTGCCCAGATTCGTCCGAGGCTTGAACTTTCGTGCAGCCGACGCCTGCGATTCCTGCTTCTCGTACTCGGCGATCTCTTCCTCGGTATAAGAATAAGAGTCCCGCGACGCGAACATAGAAGTCGTCCGGTTACTCTCCTTCTTTTTCTTCCGGGCACCACCAAACTCGTAGCGCGTCATGCGCAATGGGCCTTCAATCGCCTTGACCTCGACGAGCAGATCACTCACCTTTTCAAGCAAATCATGCAGGTGGAATGGCCGCAAAACGTAAGGGAGATGAGCGATTTCCAGATGCCCGATGAATTGGCTGCCGCCCATTTCTGGAATCACGAAAAGGACCCGAATCCGCCCGCCATCTTCCACGGATACCGTTGCCAGTTCTTTCAAAACGTGAAAAGTAGGGGAGTCCACCCCGATCAGGGCCACATTCGCAATCAGCAGAGAATACTCCGTCGTCTTCAACTCGGCGTGCAGCAGGGCAATATCCGGCACCACGCGAACGCGCCACCCCTCGGAGTCCAGAATCTGCTTCAACACGCCAGAATTCTTGGGATCTTCTTCAAGGACAAGTATGCCCACTTGCCGGGGTAACGGAGCGAAAGGTGTTGCCATGGAAGAAGTATAGGCCCATGGAATATGAGCGAAATGGGGGCGGAGGACAGGGAGCGTAAAGGGCACCTGTCCCGAAGTACGGTGGTAACTCGCTGAAAGCTATTGCTGAGGCGGGGCGGAAATCGGGACTTGCTTCAGGATCAGGTCAACTTGATTCTTATTCCCGCGGGTCAGCACCGGATACGACTGGTCAGAAATAAAACGAAGATGCCCGTCCACCAGAATTCGCGCGCTTATCGAATACGTATGTTTCTCATCGATCTTAGCGGGATCATACTTCAACGAAAAGCTTACAGGGACTTGCCGGTTGCCCAACGTGATTTTGTCCTCGGCCAGGACCTTGGCAGCCGCATCAGCAAGAGAAGAGTCCAGCAGTTGAACGATGATTAGGGCTGTGGGAGGCAAAGCGATTCGTTGCAGATAGCTCACCGCGCCAGTCACGGCGGCAAATCCAGACTCACCTTTCGTTGGTTGATCTAATTTGCAGTCTTTCACGATCATTGCACCATCGCCGTCCGGGTTGTCTTCCTGCAGAAAGCCGCCGTCTCCATTGCTCCACCACAATACCTTTCCATCGGAATATCTGGCGCCATCTGCGGAGCGCGTCTGCTTCATCAAATAGTTGTTTTCCTTGTAGCGCACCTTTACGGTTTGATCGTGAAGGTATACGACCAGCTTCTGTCCACCCTCGCAGCTGTAGTCAAAGCGTTTCCACTCAATTGCGCGCCTCATCGTTGATTGGGCTGGAGCAGTCTCTTGGCCGGGGAGGGAAGTGCCACCGGCCAGAACGCCCGCCGCAACTAAGAAGTATTTAAGTTTCTTTGCGCTCGCTCGCATGGATTTGCCTCTGTGCCACTTTTCGACCGGAATCTATTTGCCAATTGTCAGGCTATTCCCCGCAACGTAGCGTTTCAACCCCGTCCCATCCCAGAATATTCTGTTTGTAGCGAGAGTCTTTCCCGCGCCCATCAGCGTGAAATAAATCTGCAGGCCGTCGCGCGACCATTCGGCCGAGCGTGCCCAGGTATCCGTCGGGCAAAGGCTCACTCTACGCTTGGATCGAATCTCATACAGGAAAAAGCTGGAGTTCAGCCCCATCGAATCCACCGGCGCTCCGCTTGGCGTTGTGGTGTAAAAAGCGCTGACCAGCAGTAGATCGGGATTCACGGGATTAATGCGAATTGTGTCGCTGCTCATGATCTGGTACATATCGCCGTAAATCTGTTTCAACGGAATGACTTGCTGTGTCTTGCCGTCTTCTCCAAGCCAGTACGCGTTTTCCAGGTCAGAAGCCAACACAGTCGTCGGTGAAGCCCAGCCGTGAAGTGTCAATACCGTTTGCGGCGAGAAAACAGTGGCCTGGTCCGGCGCGGTCACTGGGAAAGTCCAAACCTGCCATTTTTCATCCACAAATTTCAGGAAGGCGATGTGTGAATCGTCCGGCGACCAAAATGCCTGATGGACCAATCCAGTGATCAGGTCTTGCGAGCGGCCCGAATCCACGTCGTATAAAACGATGGTCCGGTTTGTTCCCGCGAAGTCATGCGTATAGATTAATTTCTTCCCGCTGTGCGAAAGAGAAAGCTCGTAGCCCGTGGCCGGCACCGCTTTTTTCATTGCACCGTAGCTGACTACAATTTTCCCCGTAGCATCCAAAAAGGCGATATCGACCGGAGGAGCAAATTTGGTGATTGGTTCAAGAACCGTGTTCTTATCCTTCGCGGCTGGATCGGCATCGTCCCCCGGATCCAACTGGTTTTTCTTGCGAAACTCCGGGAATTTTTCAGGCGAACTCACTCCGCAGCCGTTCAGTGTGCCGATCTGCGCATGCTCTATCGCCACTTTGAATGTGTATTTCGTGTCAGACATGCCATCGGAACACGCCTCGCGCGTCAATTTTACGGAAACCGTCGCGCCAGTCGCGGTGTCCTTCGCATGATAAGTCCAGAAATTTCCCGAATCATCCTGTACTACATCCGACGGCTCCAGCACGATCGGCGGATAGCTGACTCGGTCAAGCCGCTCCGGCCCTTTCATGCCCAAGCGCAGGCTCCAGAACGGTTCGTTGCCGTGGGCTATCACTAGAATGGGGTAATGCTTGGTCTGTTGCGGTCCCGAGATTTCGGCCGGTGGCGCAACCGGCGTTTTGGGAATTGGCTTCTGTGTGGGTTTGGTCGCGGTTGATTGCGCGAAGGTCGCTGTCGACGAACTCGCCAGAATTCCTAGCGTCACAGTCTGAAGCAATACTCGCGCGAGTCGATTCATGATGTCCTTTAGTCAGATGCATCCTTGATGCGGGTGTGGCAGGCAAAGACGGAACTACGACAACATGCCAGTGTATAGCGAGCGGTGCGGACTTCCTGCCTCGTGCGATTAGACCAGAGGGGGCCGGGAACGAGCAAGTAAGCCGGTTTAGGCGAACAAAAGACGAAAGTGCTTGACATGGCGAAAGAAAAGCGAAATACTAGTCCCGCTTCGAGGTGACCTATGTCCCCAGTTCTTCCCCTTTCGACTTCGCGCTTTACGTTGCGGCGTCGCCCCGTTTGTTCCCGCGCTGTTCCTTTCCTGCCTTTTCGCCCTAATGAGCCAAGCCCCAATCAGGAGGCCGGTGCCCTTAACCAAGGTGCGTCTGGCTGGTGCGAGGGAAGTCTGGAGAGCCCTACGGCGGATTGCCCCCCGCCACAACTCCAAACTCCTCATGCGCCACTGGTGGGCATAGCTCGCCTCGCTGCTCAATCGCCCGCGGCGGAAACGAAGCGCAGATCCGTGGAGAAGCCAGAATATTTCCTGCTTCCCGTGAAATCCATCTTAAATCGGTGCGATTCGGATCGTGTCCCATTTGAATGGACCATTAATCCCTACCGCGGCTGCGAGTTTGCCTGCAAATATTGCTACGCCCGTTACACGCATGAATACATGGAAATCGACGGTGGCGAGTTTGAAAAGAAAATCTTTGTGAAGCAGGACGTTGCGGGGCTGCTTGCGCGCGACGTGAATCAGAAGTATTCCTACGAATCGAAAGCCAGCGGCTATACCCGCGCGGAACACATTGCCATTGGCACCGCCACCGACCCCTATCAGCCAGCGGAAAAGGAATATGGCGTAACACGGGCCTGCCTGGAAGAGCTCGCCAAACGCGATGGCTTGAGTATTTCCATTATCACTAAGTCCGATCAGGTCGTGCATGACATCGACATTCTGAAGGTGATTGCCGCGAAATCTGCGCTGTCGATCAACATTACCATCACTACGTTGAAGCCGCGCCTCGCTAGGCTACTGGAGCCACGTGCGCCGCGGCCCGATCTTCGTTTGGAAGCTGTCAGAAAATTGCATGAAGCCGGATTAGATGTTGGCGTTTCTGCTTCACCGCTCGTTCCAGGAATTACAGATGGAGATGGCGAACTGGAGGCCGTCGCCCAAGCAGCCAAACTTGCCGGCGCTCAATGGTTTTTTTCGGGGGTGCTGTTCCTGATGCCTGCATCGGCGAAAACATTCTTGCCTTTTATTCGAGGGAAATTTCCAAAACTGGCGAAGCAATACGATCAGTGGTACGCGAAAAACGGCTACGCCCCGCAAGAGTACCGCAAGAAAGCTTCCGAACGCGTTCTGCGCATCCGCCAAAAGTACGGATTTTCCGTGCGTCCCTGGGAAGGCGACCGTCCCAAGTCCCAAGCCCCCCAACTAAAACTAGCCTGGGACGCCGGCGCCATCAGCACCGAACTCCAATCAATGCGCTCCTGCTCTGCCGGCTAGGCCGACAATGTCGGCCGATGTCGGCGGAGCTGACAAATCATCTCTTTGAGGGAGGCTAATTTTGTTGGAACATCGTTTACGGTAACTGCAGCTATTTCTTCCTGTTCTTGGTTTCGAAAGCTCACATCTCCAAATTCGAACAGATAATTACACTTAGATATATATCTATAAAGTAATATTGTCGGTGCCCCGACAAATTCGCCGACATCTTCTGCGACGAATCAAGGTGCATTGTCTGCGCACTAATCCTCTCCGTCTAGTTTTTATTACTCAGATGGACAACTCTGTTCAACCCGAAGGAACTCGCTCCCTCACTACGGTGTCTAATCAGCAGCAGGTGAATTCTATGCAATCCGACGGTTTCTTCCCCAGTCGTAAAATTAACCGACGCGGGAACCGCTATTGGGTCGATTTGAATCTCTGGCCATTTGTTGGAGTGCTGCTCGTTCTTCTGGTAATCATGATGCTTTATCCCGGGCGAGGGACACATGGTTTGGGGACTGATTTAGCAGTGGTGAGCCATCCGGTTTCTCTCTGGTTTGCTGCACGTGAGGATGCCATTCGCATTGCGGTCACGAGAGATGACAATTTTTACCTTGGAAATTCAAAGGTAACAATCACGGAGATCCCCCAGAAAATTCGTGAAAGCGCAAAAAATGGGTCAGAAAAGCGAACTTACATGGAAGCGGATGGACGGGCCAAATATGGCAGTGTCGAACGAGTCCTCGACAAGATTAGAGACGTGCAGATCGAAAAAGTGTCGTTTGTAGTTTATAAGAAACGCTGATGGCAGTATCACGGCACGATAATGCGCGATTCTTCCTTCTTCAATTCCTTCGCATTCGGAAATTGTCCCCGCAGATAATCAATGAACCGGCGAGCCCGCGGCCGTCCATTCGTATGCATCAATCCCATTCGATACAGAAAAACCAGCAACTGAAAAATTTCCGAATCCTTCGCATTGCCAAACGAAATTTGCGTATTCGGTTGCTTCATGCCCACCAAAAACTCAGACAGCGCGGCATACAATTCCTTTTGCACCGGCAAAGTCGGAAGCTGTTCATAGACAATCCCGGACGATAGCGTCTTGTAGGTGTTCGCCAGGGATTCAATCGCGGCGAGCAGGTCAGGATCAGTCGCCTCGCGATGCTCCGCGCAGAACTTCACCACCGTAAAGGCCATCGCGGACAAAAGCTGCTGATGCACTTCGATAATCCCGGACGCAAGCCTGACATCTAGCAACGGCGTTTCGGCCGGCAGAGTTCGCTGGTGCTGCTCCTCGTAGCGATGCGCGGAAACTAGATACGCGCAATCCGCCGAGCAATCGATGCTTACTTCCCGTTCCGTTCCGCAGCAAACCGCGCAGATCTTTTCCGCTTTTGCCGGGCAAAACCGGCCGGGCTTCCGTTTCTCACAAATTGGACAAAGCAAATCGTTTCCCCTGGCTTACTTTCTTCTCTCAAAGTGAGCGATCCGCAAATTCCTGATTGATTGCGACTTCTGAATGTTCGTTTGATGGCTGGATTGACGCCAACCAACTCATCCCTGAAACAGCAAACGTACCGCGCAAGACAGAATATCACGCCATAATCACTTTATTCTGGAAGCGGCGAGCCGCAATGACCAGCAGCAATGTGCCCATGATGAAAAGTGCCAACGCGTCGCTCCACAAATGGACCCATCCTGCCCCACGCAGAATAATTCCCCGCGTAATGTTAATGAAGTAGGTTGCGGGCACGAAGTAGCTCAGGATATAGAAAAACTTCGGCATGGTTTCCCGCGGGAAAATGTAGCCGGAGAAAAAGATGCTGGGCAGAATCGTCAGAAACGCCAGTTGCATGGCCTGCGCCTGCGTCCCGGCCTTGCTGGAGATGAGTATCCCAAGCGAAAGGGAAACGAATAAATAGGGAAGCGACAACACCGCTAGCAACACCACGTTTCCGTGAATTGGCACACGAAAAATAAATCGCATGAACGTCAGGATCATGCAAAGTTCGAAAAAACCGATCCCGAGATATGGCAGCAACTTGCCAAGCAGCAATCCCATCGGCCTCACCGGGGTAACGAACAACTGCTCCAGCGTGCCGCGTTCTTTTTCGCGCACAATCGAAAATGCCGTCAAGAACGTGGTCACGTTTAAAAGCAGAATCGCCGTCAGCCCCGGCAGGAAAAAGTTAGGCGAGCGCGAATCCGGATTAAATAGAATTTTCGGTCGCATATCGACGGCGAACCCCGGCGCATTCGCTGGCAACGCACGGCGAAGCGACTCATCCAGACCGATGGCTGTAGTGACGTTGATTGCCTGACCAGCAACGGAAGAATCTGATCCATCGATCAGCACCAGAACCTGCGCGCCGGTTTGATGAATCAGCCGGTCCGAATAATCCACGGGAATTTTTATGCCGACGCGGCATTTCCCGGAAATGATCGCATCGTTCAGATCCCTATCGTTCGAAACAAATCGCGCCAGATGAAACGTATCGGAATTCTTCAACCGGTCCAGCAATTCGCGGCTTTCTTTTCGTCCGTCCGCGTCATACACCACGGTGTTGACCTGGCGAACGTTGGTGTCAATGCCGAATCCGAGCAGAAACATTTGCAGTAGTGGAATGATCAGCGAAAAGAACAGTGTCCCGAAATCGCGCCGCACATGCAGCGCTTCCTTGTAAAAAACTGCGCCGAATCCCCGGAATGGATTAACCACGCGCCGCCTCTGCTTCCGCCTGATGCTTGTAGGTCAGCTCCACGAATACATCTTCGAGCGTCGGCGCCAGCGGCCGGATCTCCGCCACCACAACATGGTTGTTCACCAATTGCGCGCGTAAATCTTCCAGATCGAGGTGATCGTCAATCAACGCGTGTATGGATTGGCCAAAAATAGTGGCGCTGCGTACCCCCTTGATCGTGCGCGCAAAGCGCAACGCTCGGGTAACTTCGGTCGTCGTGATTTCCACGCGATAGGTGCCCTCGGGCTGCACATCGGGTAGTTCGCGCAGAGTTTCTGGCGTTCCGTCGGCGATCAGCTTGCCGAAATAAATGTAAGCAACGTGGCTGCATCGCTCGGCCTCGTCCATGTAATGCGTGGTCACAAAAAATGTGATGCCATGCCCGGAAAGCTCGAACAGCAAATCCCAAAGCTGGCGTCGCGCCACGGGATCGATTCCGGCTGTAGGTTCGTCGAGAAAAATCAACTTCGGCTCGTGCAGCATCGCGCAGCCCAGAGCTAATCTCTGCTTCCACCCGCCTGAAAGCTGCGCCGCCAGCCGGTTCATGTATGGGCTCAGGCCGTTCAATTGCACAATTTCATCCATACGCTTGCGAAGACGGTTTGCATCCAACCCGTACACGCGACCGTAAAAAGTTAGATTTTCAAAGACTGTCAAGTCGCTGTACAAACTGAAATTCTGCGACATATAGCCAATATTTTCGCGGACGCCTTCTGCGTCCTTTCGCACATCAATTCCTTCCACTTTTGCCGAGCCTTCTGTGAGCGGCAAAAGCCCGGTCAGCATCTTGATGACAGTAGTCTTCCCGCTGCCGTTCGGCCCAAGAAATCCAAAAATTTCGCTCTTTTTGATTTGGAAACTCACATCATTCACGGCCGTGAAATGTCCAAATCGACGGACCAGGTGTTCGGCGGAAACCGCGAGTTGTTCGTTTTCGGCCATTCGTCAGCTCTTGGGAGACAAGTTCACGTCGGCGGCCATTCCCGCCAGCACGCGATGGGTTGCGTCATCGATGCGCACCTTCACGCCAAACATCTGGTGCACTCGCTCTTCTTTGGTTTGCACATTCCGTGGCAAAAACTCGGCTTGCTGGTTGATTTGCTCCACCACTCCGCTAAACGTTTCCTTGGGAAACGAATCGACCTTCACTTCGGCCTTTTGTCCTACTTGCACATGGCCAATTTCTGTTTCCGCCACATAAATACGCACGTAGATTTGGTCCCGCTCGAGCAATGTCGCAATCGGCGTGTTTGGTGCGATTAAATCGCCAGGTCTAACGTCCAGCACTTCCACGGTAGCCGCGGAAGGCGCCAACACTTGCCGTTCGCGAAAACGTGCTTCGTCCATGGCCAACGCGGCGCGAGCAGCAGCGATATCTTCTACACGGTTGCCGCGTTCAAATTTTTCCAATGTCGCCTGTGTTTGCCGGTAGCGCGCTTCCGCCGCCGCTATTTCTTCCGGACGATATCCGCGCTTCAATTCATCTAATTTGTGCTGTGCATTCTCCTTTTGCGCCAGCGCCATCTTGTAATTTGCCTCTGCGGTATCGCGTTGTTGCTTCGACACCAAATCTTTTTGCGCTAAAGCTTCATAACGTTGATAATCCACCTGGGCGCGCGTTTCATCGGCAGCGGCGCGGTCCAGATCTGCCTTCGCCGCGTCAATATCTTCCTGACGGTAACCGTTTTTGCGCTGGTCGTATTCCGCCTTGGCCTGTGCGGCGGCGGCCCGTGCTTCCGCAATCTCTTCCGGACGAAATCCGCGCACTGACTTTTCCGCTGCCGCATGCGATTCCGCCAGCGCTGCTGTCAGTTCCTTATCGTCAAAGGTGATTAGAACCTGTCCAGGCTCAACCGTATCGCCCTCGCGCACCAGCACTTGATCGATGCGTCCGCCAATTTTGGAACCCACGCGGATATTCCGCGCCTCAACGGTGCCAGAGCTCTGCAATGCAGTATCATGCCGAAACCATCCGGCGGAATAGCCGGCAACCGCCACCAGGCAGGCCACCACCAAAAGCAGAATGGGCAACTTACGTTTCATTTCAATTTCCTTTTTTCCGTTGCGCGCACGGCATGCAAAGATGCGGTTCCAGCAGACAGTCCATTCCAGAGAACATCAAATACCGTTTCGATGCGGCTTTCCAACGAACCGTCGCCGTACAGCGACCAGATCAGCAATGCGCCGAGCAAAGATTGCCGTATGGTTTGTGCAATCTCCAAGGCATGCAGATCTTTCCGAATTTCCGCGCGATCCTGGCCCACCTTCACTATCCGCGCAAGCAGTTCTGTGGCCTTGGAATGAATATCGCGCATGGTTTTTCGTACCGGTTCGCTCGAAAGATTTGCCTGCACAAGAACTCGGACCATGGCTGGATTCCGGGCCGGCTCAGAGACTACGTCCAAGGCCAAATTGTGAAAGAAATCTCGAATAGGGACTTTGGTGGCTGGCGCGGCATCTGCTGCTACTTGCAATTTTTCAATCTGCAACTGCCCGAACGCCGCGAGGATATGGTCTTTGCTGGGGAAATAATTAAAAAACGTTCCCTTGCCCACATCAGCCGCGTTGGTGATGTCTTCTACTGTAGTTTCCGAATATCCCTTTTGAGCAAACAACTGTAATGCCGCGCGAAAGAGCCGTTCGCGCAGTTCGGCGCTGCGGCGTTCGCGGCGAGAGGATCGCATAGATAGGGAGGTAGCAGACATGTTGACCTGTATTCATAAATGACTATAGGTCAGGTTTGTGTTTCTGTCAAGAAAAAGAGCCTGCAACGTTTCGAGGTTCTCGAAAAGCTATTGCTTTGTTCAGATTTGACGGGATTAGGACGATTTTCCCGCTGACCTGTTCTTCGGTGATTTTTTGTTCAAATACGCCACCATCTTTTGTGCCGAGGGCGGCACCGCCACTGCACCCTTGAAAATAATGTCTTCCGCCGATACCCGTTTGTTGTACAAATCCGTGTTCGCTGAACCATCCGGACGCACAGTAGAACCGGCAAGCGAGACGCCGGCGAATAATCCGCGAGCACGCGAATACGACAGAATTTCTGCTCGCATCGTCACGTCCGTGGAAGCTTCCGCGTTGCGGCCTTTCGGACCGGCCGCTGCCGATGCATCTGCGCCAAGTTTCACCTTGCTGCTGAGAATGGCCTTTGCACCGCGCTCGTTCATTACTAGCAGAACAAAATCCGTGGCTTGACCGCCGATCTGGAATCCAAAGCTGCCGCCTTCCAGCGCCATCATGCTGGGCGCGCTCCACGGCCCGCTGAAATTTTCTCCGGTGCGGCAAACCATGGCCCCGCGGCCGTAGCTGGCACCAAAAATAAAGGCGGCCTTGACGACGGACGGATAAACAATCACGCAATCTGCTTTATCGATCAAGTCTTGAGGAATGTTGTCGGGTATATCCATAATTTCCTGAATCACCAGGCCGCAATTCTCCAGGCGGTCATTTATTTTCTTGTCGCCGGCCTGAAGGGGAAGTCCAAGTCCAATCAGGACAAGAGTCAGGAGCAATGGAAAGATCTTTTTCATTCTTTTCACCTTTTCGATTCGATTCATGGTGCTGCCAGGGATATTGCGACTTGGCGATGTGGCTGGGGGGCAACTCTCGCTTGTTCGGCTCCCAACTCGGGAAACGTTCAACGGTGGGTCCCCACCGGCTTTCGAATATACTTTCTGAAAGCAGTTTTTGCCATAGAGGAAATATGAACAGAAAAGGTGTATGGGCCGCAAGTCTGCTATTTATGGGTTTGGTCTTTGTCTGCCCAAGTCTTGCGACCGAAAAGCAAGCTGTTCAGGACGCGGCCAAACCGGAGAAAGCTAAATCTTCTGCAGCCGATAACTTCAGCATTCGTGCCAGCAACATTATGCAAGCACCACCCATGAATAAAGGAGAGTGGGGCATTCTGATCGTCGATGCGGCGACCGGAGAGACTTTATACGAGAAAAACGCCGATTCATTTTTTGTTCCGGCCTCTAATATGAAATTGTTTACGACCGCGCTGGCATTGGACAAATTGGGCCCCGACTATCATTTTCGCACTACGTTGGAAACGAACGGAAAACTGGAAGAAGGAATTCTTCAGGGAGATCTGATCCTGGTAGGAAGAGGCGACCCCAACCTTTCCAATCGCAAATTTCCTTACGATACAAAAGAAGAGTTTGAGGGGCCGCCGGAACGGGTCTTGAGCGAGCTTGTGGACCAACTGGTGATCCATGGAGTGAAACAAGTTTCCGGGGACGTCGTCGGTGACGACAGCTATTTCCCGCGCGAACGCTACCCTGACGGCTGGGAAATTGACGATATCGTCTGGGAATACGGCGCGGCCATTTCCGCAATCGTGCTCAACGACAATACAGTCACGCTGACCGTAATCCCTGGAGAGAAAGCAGGGAAAGCCGTTTCCACCATGGTTGTTCCAGCCACTCCGGAGTTTTCTGTAAAAAATGAAGTAATCACCGTTGGCCCAAAAGAAAAAGGAGAGCTGCGCTTGACCCGCGAGATCGGCGCCAGCGCTGTGGTGGTCAGCGGCACAATCGCAGCCGCAAGCACGCCACGCAAACTGATTTTAGCGGTCCAGGAGCCCGCTGAGAATGCGGCTAGCTTGCTTGCAAGGCTGCTGGCCGACCGCGGAATCAAGATCGCCGGAAAAGTTCGCGCCAATCATGAGCCCGACCCCGAGGAGCTTTCTCGAATCGTATTGGCCGAACATCTTTCCCTGCGCTTGGGCGACACCGTGAAGCTGGTAAATAAGGTCAGCCAGAATCTGCACACGGAAGTTTTGCTGCGCACCGCAGCCCGACAAGATGGCCGGTGGGCCGAGCCGGAAGATTTGCTGAAGTTTCCCGAACCATTTTACGAAAAGGTTGGCATTGCACCCGGCGACGTGATCCAGACCGATGGATCGGGATTGTCTCGCCATGATATGGTAACTCCGCGTGCTGTGATTACTTTGCTGCAATATGCGCAGAAGCAGTCGTGGTTTCTTCCGTACTATTTTTCGCTTCCGATTTCAGGAATTGACGGCACGTTAACCGAGCGCATGAAGGCTGCCGGAATGACCGGAAAGATTCACGCAAAAACCGGCTCGGTAAATCACGTAAGATCGCTCTCCGGATATGCGGATACCGCCAACGGCCGCCGGCTCATCTTTTCTTTCCTGAGCAACAATATGGGTGCAAGTGGCCACGATATCCACGAAGCAATCGATGGTTTATGCCTGGCAATGGTGGAAGAATTTAATCCTGCGGCGGTTGCCGCGGAGCCTGCAGCGGTACACTGACGAGCTGAGAGCGAGCGAATGAGCAAAGAAAAGATCATCACGGTATTTGGCAGTTCACGGCCAACAGCGAAGGATTCCGATTACGCAGAAGCGAGGGCCCTTGGTGGAGAAATTGCCAAACACGGATTTGCCGTGTGCAGCGGCGGCTATGGTGGAGTGATGGAGGCGGTTTCTCGCGGCGCAAAAGATGCCGGTGGAAAAACTTACGGCGTGACCGCTGAGTTTTTCAAACGTAAAGCGAACGAATGGATCGATGTAGAAGTTCGCAAGAAGACCTGGGAAGAAAGATTGTTCGAGCTGATCGAGCTGGGAGATGGCTTTGTGGCATGCAAAGGAGGCACCGGAACTTTAGTTGAGTTGGCCGTGGTTTGGGAGATGCTCAACAAATCCGTGATGCCGTCAAAACCGTTCGCGGTTTGCGGCGATTTCTGGCAGCCGATTCTGGATCGCGTCAGAGAAGTCGAGCAGGATAAGCGTCCCTCCACCGAAGCTCCGAAGTGGGGCGAAGCCAAGGCAAGTTTGGTGAAGAGCGCCGCAACGCCGAAAGAGGTTGCAGACTATCTGGCGTCTGAATTGAAGAAATAAAAAATGTCGCGATCCGCTCAAGACGTTCTCGAATTCGACAAACTCCGCCAGTTGCTGCGACAGAGGACCACTTGCGCTCCAGGACGCCGACACCTGGATGAATTGCAGCCAAGAACAGAGCGCGCCGCACTGGAAAGCCAATTCGCAATGATTCGTGAAGCCAGCGAATGGCTTCGTATAGGCCGCGAATTGGGTTTCGGTGCGTTGAGCGATCCAATTGCTTGGCTGGACCGATTCGAAGCCCTGGGAGTTGTCCTGGAGGCCAAAGAATTTTTGGATGCGGCAACGCTCTTAGAAACGGCTTCGTGGTTGCGTGTGCAATTCCGCGAGGAGGCCGCAAAATTTCCTCTGTTCGTCGCGCGCACAAGCTCCCTTGTGGATTTTCGCGAGTTGCAGAATGCGATCCGGCGCTGTGTATTGCCCAATGGTGAAATCAGCGACGACGCCTCATCGACGTTGCATAGAATCCGCGCCAGCATCCTGCAAACCCGCGATTCGATCCAGAAGGCATTGAAACAAATTTTGCGTTCTCGTCAGGCCGAATCTGGCGAAGACTACGTCACTTTGCGCAACGACCGGTTTGTTATTCCCGTGCGGTCGGAACATCGGCGCAACGTTCAGGGAATTATTCACGGCGCCAGCGCTACGGGGCAAACCGTATTCGTCGAGCCGTTCGAAACAGTAGAAACCAACAATCAACTCGTGCAGCTTGCGGAAGATGAAAACGCTGAAATTTTTCGTATCTTGAAAGAACTTACCGAACGGGTGCAGCGAATGATCGGGCCATTGCAGGCTGCTTCGCAGACCATTGCGGAGTTCGACAGTGTTTTTGCCCGTGGAAGATTCGCGCGCGACTTCGATGCATGTATTCCTGAGTTTACAGAATCTGCGGAATTGCGATTGGATTCGGCGCGCCACCCGGTCTTGGAAGACAAGTTACGACGTGAAAATCGTGCGATTGTGCCGATGTCGCTTGCGCTCGGCGGCGAAGAGCGCTTGCTGGTTATCAGCGGCCCCAACACCGGAGGCAAAACAGTTGCACTGAAAACCATGGGAATTGCCGCGCTATCCGGGCAAGCAGGTGTGCCGGTTGCCGCACAGCGCGCTATTCTGCCCATATTCGATCGCGTGCTGGTCGATATCGGAGATGAGCAATCGATCGCCGCCGATCTTTCTACGTTTTCCGCGCACATGCTGAACCTCAAATCTATGCTGGAAGAAGCTACGCCGAAGTCACTCGTGCTCGTCGATGAAATTGGCACAGGCACGGCGCCGGAAGAAGGCGCGGCCTTGGCCGAAGCGCTGCTCGATGAATTTCACAAGAAGAATTGTTTCGTGCTGGCCACCACGCATCACGACCGCCTGAAGACTTACGCCTCAACAACTCCCGGCGTTGTGAATGCTGCCGTTGAATTTGATGACGTAAATCTTCGCCCGACTTACCGCTTGATGCTTGGTGTGCCGGGTGGTTCAAGCGGAATTGCCATCGCGCAACGACTGGGTTTGCCAAGGGAAATTATTGAACGCGCGCGCGAGTTGATGACTCCCGAATCGCACGAGGCTGCCGACCTCATCGCTTATCTCCATCGCAGCCGCGACGAGTTGGACCGGCTCCGCGTGCAAATGACGGAAGAGCGTCAAGCACTGGAAACAGAGCGCGAAAAACTGCGTGCTGATTGGGTAAACCGC
Organism: Candidatus Acidiferrum sp.; assembly: GCA_036497825.1. GTDB lineage: Bacteria > Acidobacteriota > Terriglobia > Acidiferrales > UBA7541 > Acidiferrum. Next base: position 6,386 of record DASXIT010000077.1, on the reverse strand, counting down.
CAGAAGCAGCGTATTGCTCAATTGGAATCGAATTTTGCTGAAATGCAAAAGCGATACGAAGAAAATGTCGCAGCGATCGTGGAAGCAGTCAAAGACCGGGAACTACGCAAGCAAATTGAGAAAACGGCAGGTCGCAAACTCCGCGATGTGCGCGGCGAAGCAAAAGAAGAACTAAACGCCGCAGTGGTCCAGGTAATTTCGGAATCGCAGAAGGATTTGGGACTGAAAACGGAATCGTCGGAAGAGATAAATGCTTCCGCCTTGCAGTCCGGCACGAAGATTCGCGTGCGTGGATTCAATAAGCCGGTCATTTTCCGGCGCCTCGATGGTTCCTCTGCGGAAATCGAGGCTGGCCCATTGCGTATGAAAGTAGCCGTCGATGAAATCATTGGGGTCGAGGGCGAAACGCCTGGAAAAGTTGCGATCCAGCCAAACAGACACGATAACGTTACAGTCACATCGCGCTCGGACGACACTTCTTCCAGTGGGAGCACTGAAATCAACGTCATCGGCATGACCGTCGAACAGGCCAGCGAACTGGTCGACAAGTTTATCGATGAATCAGTTTTGGCGAGCCGCCAGCGCGTCCGCATCATTCACGGCCACGGAACGGGCGCGCTGCGCCGTGGTCTGGCTGAATTTCTGAGAACGCATCCATCGGTCGCGCAATCTTCCTTCGAAACCGAAGAGCACGGCGGCAAAGCCATCACAGTTGTAGAATTGCGATTGTAGACATGGCTGAAGCGGGATCATTCGCGGATAAGGTAAAGCAGCAGGCGGACATCGTTCGCGTGGTTGGTGAATACGTTCGTCTGAAAAAGAGCGGCCAGAATTTTACCGGGCTCTGTCCGTTCCACGGCGAAAAGTCTCCTTCCTTCGCCGTTCATCCGGTAAAACAGATTTTTCATTGTTTCGGCTGTGGCAAGGGCGGCGACGTTTTCACATTTGTGATGGAAATGGAGAAGTGTCCGTTCCCTGAAGCTGTTCGAATGGTCGCGGAAAAGTGTGGCATTGCCGTTCCAAAACCGAAAGAGCGTTCTCCCGAAGAGCGCAAAGAAAATCAGCAGCGTGCTGCGTTGGTGGAGATGCACCGCGAAGCGCAAACTTTTTTCGCAAAACAAATCGATGCGACTCCGGAAGGCCGCGCCGCCAAAGTCTATCTCGAAGGCCGCGGACTAAATTCCGAAACAATCGCGCGTTTCGGAATTGGATATGCCCCAAGTGGCGGCGATGCGCTTTTGCGCGTGCTCAAACCAAAATTCCCGGAAAAGCTGCTCGTCGAATCCGGGCTCATCTCCCGCGATCAAAACAACAATGGCCGGCTTTACGATCGTTTCCGCCGCCGCATTACCTTTCCCATCGCCAACGACGCCGGGAAAATTGTTGCCTTCGGCTGTCGCGCCCTCGGCGACGAACTTCCCAAATATTTGAATTCGCCGGAGACTCCGATTTATTCGAAGAGCAACGTCCTCTACTACATGGACAAAGCCAAGGAGCCGATTCGCCGCCAGGATTTTGCAGTGCTAGTAGAAGGCTACATGGACGCCATCGCGGTGGCCAAGGCAGGCATCGGCAATGTGGTTGCCAGTTGTGGCACCAGCCTTGCCGATCAGCAAATCAAATTGCTGGGTCGCTTCACAAAACGCATCATCGTCAATTACGATCCCGACGCCGCCGGCCAAGCCGCCACGGAACGTTCCCTCACTCTTCTGCTCGAGCAGGACTTTGAGGTTCGCGTTCTCGCTCTTCCCACCATCGGAAACAAAAAGGCCGACCCTGATCTTTTTATCCGCGAAAAGGGCGCAGAGGCTTACATCAAAGCCCTGAAAGAAGCGCCGCCCTATGTCGATTACCTGATCTCACGCGCGCAACAGATGGATTTATCTACCGCGGAAGGGAAGTTGCGCGCCCTAAATTTTCTGCTCCCTTATCTGCAAAGAATCCCCAATCGTTTCCTGCGCTCTGAATGGGCCACCCGCATTTCTCAGCAGCTGCGCATAGACGAACCCGTCCTGCGCGCCGCCTTAAGAAAAGCCGCCGACGAACGGCGCAGTGAAGTGAAAACGCAGCCAGAGTTGATCGGCAAAGCTGCGAAACCGCTGGAACGCCGGCTGATTCGCTTGCTGGTCGAAGCAGAGGACTTTCGTCGCGAGCTTGCCCTACGTCTGCAAGAGGAACGCCTTTACGAAGGCCTGGAAACCGAGAAGATTTTCGCCGCGCTTATCGTCGCTGCCACGTCGGACCAACCCATGCAAGCAACCGAGGTAGGTTCGCTCCTGGAAGAGCGAGACCGCCGGGTCTTCTTCGAGATTTTGTTCGAGCCGACGCAAGCTCCTTCCTGGGAAGAGGCGGAAAGCTGCTTGGAAGCTCTAAAGCGGCGCCGCCTGGAGCAGGAACTCGGCCAGCTCCAGCGCGACATCGAAGCCAATGCCACCAGCCCTAACCTGCGTGATCTGCTCACCCGGAAGCAAGAATTACTGAAGCGCATGGCCGCCCAAGGGAATCCGTAACTTATTAAAATTAGAAGGGATGTTTCAGGCCTGGAAAGTAGCAGGAAGTAATTGACTTGACACGACTTAACCGTGTAGCGTAGAAGGGTTGGGCAGATAACGGTTTCGCTCCGCAGAGCATCCATATATTTGTATACGGATGATATGTATACAGATGCGACGCGACCGGATTCGCCAGAGCGCAACGGGCGGACAATAGCGTGGGGCAACAGCAAGCGAACGGCGCGCATAAGGGCTTCACCGAGACAATTGAAAGCTTACGAGGGGATGATGAATGCTTCTGTTCGCCATGGAAGTCTCCACATTCTTCCCTGCGTGGAACGATGCTCTGTCTACTCAAATCATTTTGGCATCTGATGTAAGAACTTTGGAGGAGTGTTGTGGCGGCTTCGGGTTTAGAAGAAAAATATGATGCAGTAAAACAGCTCATTGCCGTCGGCAAAGAGCGTGGCTACCTTTTGTATGATGAGGTGAATGATTCACTTCCGGCCGAAGTTCACTCTTCTGAAGAAATTGACGACCTCCTCACCACATTTGAGCGCAATGGCATTGAGATCTACGAAGATGCGGCGTCTGCTAAAGCTGCTCGCGCTGTAGAAGTTTCCGTTGAGCGCGGCGACCGCGACACCGTTGCAAAAGATGATGGGCACGCGGAAGAAGGTGGTAGCGGCAGCGATCTGGATTTAACGCCTGGTTCTCTGGAAAAAACCAACGATCCCGTTCGCATGTACCTCCGCGAAATGGGCACGGTGCCCCTGCTGACTCGCGAGGGCGAAGTAACCATCGCCAAACGTATCGAACGCGGACAACTGGTCGTCATGAAGGCGATCACCCGCTCGCCTATCGTTATCAAGGAATTGATTGCTGTTGGCGACGACCTGCGCAAAGGCGCGCGTTCTATCAAGGAAATCGTTCAGTTCGACGATGAAGAGCTGACCGAAGAGAAAATCGCTAACAAGACCAAGCAGACCCTCAAGTACATCGAGAAGATTGCAAAGTTGTATGACACGGCATTGAAACAGGCCGTCAAGCTCGACAAAACTCCCAAAGCGAAAAAGCGTCCGTATACCCATGCCAAGTGGGATGTGGCGCGCACTCGTATCCAGATTTCACTGGAAATTCGCGACATCGATTTCAATCCGTTTGAGAAAAAGCGGTTGATCGACAAAATGCGTGGCACCGTCGAGCGACTGCAATCGCTGGAACGCGAAGCGGGCCGCCTGGAACGCCGTGCTGACGTTTCCAAGGGCGATAACGCCACGGAAGCACGTCGCGAATTGCGCACTCGTCGCTCTGAGCTGAAAGACATCGAAGAAGCCAGCGAAGTCGGCTTGACCGAACTCAAGCGCACCCTGACCATCATTCACCGCGGTGAAGCTGAAGCCGAGCAAGCCAAGAAGGAATTGATCGAAGCCAACCTTCGGCTGGTTGTTTCCATTGCCAAGAAATATACCAATCGCGGTTTGCAGTTTCTCGATCTGATTCAGGAAGGCAACATCGGTCTGATGAAGGCCGTCGACAAGTTTGAATGGCGCCGCGGCTACAAGTTTTCAACTTACGCCACGTGGTGGATTCGTCAAGCCATCACACGCGCCATTGCAGACCAAGCGCGCACCATCCGTATTCCGGTGCACATGATCGAAACGATCAACAAACTGGTGCGCACCAGCCGCCAACTTGTTCAAGAGCTTGGCCGCGAGCCGACCAGCGAAGAAATTGCCAAGCGCATGGACATTCCGGTTTCCAAGGTCCGCAAGATTCTGAAAATCGCGCAAGAACCGATTTCCCTGGAAACACCGATCGGTGAGGAAGAAGATTCGCATCTTGGCGACTTTATCGAAGACAAGGCCGTCGTGTCGCCATCCGATGCGGTCATCAACTTGAACTTGAAAGAACAGACTTCTTCGGTGCTGAAGACCCTGACGCCTCGCGAAGAAAAAGTAATCAAGATGCGCTTCGGTCTAGACGATGGCAGTGAACACACCCTGGAAGAGGTTGGCCAGTCCTTCGCCGTTACTCGCGAACGCATTCGCCAGATCGAAGCGAAGGCCCTGCGCAAGCTGCGCCATCCTTCGCGTTCGCGCAAATTGCGTGCCTTCCTGGAAGGCCCTTCGCGCGATTATCTATAGAAAGTTTGCAACTAACAAAGACAAACGCCCCGACTCCAACTTGCTCGGGGCGTTTTCATTTACAAACCAATCAGTGAAATTATTCCTGGTCTAGTCCCTATCGCGATCGCCTCCGGCGAACAGATCGGTCATGACGTCGGTATTTGCATCGCAAGCGTGATTCAGGCACGGCAGCCGGAATCCCGACTCGAGGGACTTGAGCAACGAGAAGTGGGTGTAGAAATTGTTGCTCTTGACGCTATGTGGGCCATAGTTGGTTTCCACGGTGAGAAGCACCTGATTGGTGGTTGGCGAGATGCTGTAGTCGTTCTCATCCCACAACACAACAATGGCGCTGTGCCCCTCTTCCCATACCGGAGAGTTGTGAATGGCGGTCACGATGGTGCGCAGAGTCAGGTCGCCCTGATAGATTAGAGCGGGGTTGAGCCCGACCAGAGTGCCATTGCTGACGGGGTCGAAGTCGCAGACAGGACCCGCATTGCCACGGCCATGCTGATCATTGCACTGGTTCGGCGCAATGAACGAGAAGTTTGGCACATGGCCTGAGCCGAGGTCGGCGAAGAGTCCCTTTGGACCCTCAAAGCCAACCACATTTTTTAGGCTATTGTTCGAATTCTGCCCCTCTTGCACGCTCTGGAAGTAGACAAAAGGATTGTGTTTCGCGGCGTAGAGATTGATGAGCGTCTGCGTTTCATTTGGCAAAGCGGCAAGGATATCCGTGCTGCTGGTAAAATAGCCGTCGCTGTTGTTGACGCCGTCGGCACCCTTTGCAGGCAGGCTTTCCTGATAGCTCTTCCAGGTCTTACCCCACTCCGTCAGCTGGTCCCCAATGGTTTTGCCGGAAATGTGGGAATCCGTCGGAATAGAAATGGTGCCGTCAATATTGATTTCCCCTGGAGGCCCGGAAGTCTCGTTGGAATAATCAATCGCCGGAGTCGCGGCGTCGGTTCCCGTCCCGGTGATCGGGCAAATGTCGGGGTGCTTGCCATCATCCAGCGACGGCTGCCCGCTTGAAAGATTCGTCACGCAATTAGAGTTATGCCAATCGGGATTATTGTCGTTCAGCACTCCGAAATTCGAACCTCCGGTGACCTCCAGATAATTCGTCAAGCTGGGATGTGCAACCGCAAAATAATTGCGAGCGGTGTTGGCCGTCTTGATGTACTGATTGGTGAAAGGAGCGTTTGGATTGCCAACGATTTGCGCGTATGCATGATTTTCCATCATGATCACGAACACGTGATCGAGATGGGGCACGCCCTTCGGCACGTTTCCTTCATTGGCATACATCGGGCTCACCAATGACGAAGCAGCAAGTAGAGCGGCCAGCGACTTCAACTTCATATTGATTCTCATCTAGTATTCCTCTCAGACTTGGTTGAAATTTTTGGGAAACCCGGGTTTGATCTTGAGCAGCAGGGACATCTGCCCGAAGAGACCGTTCGTTTTGGGACGGAAGTAGACCAAAACAGTAGAACGCTACGCTGCCCTCATTACAGGAGATGGGCAGGAACATTACAGCCACGTCAATGCTGCTGAAATTCGCTTAACGGCCAGATTTGCCTCTTCTTTTGGCCCTCTGTTAACCCATGGCTAGTTACCAGAATGTTTCGCCCCAGTCCGAACCGCTTGCCTTATCCGCCTGAATCCGCGAGATTGGAAAGAAATCCAGCTCAGGTACCTCATTTGTGCGCGGAGCCATTTCAACGTGATGAAAAAAATTCAGAAGACTGCCGCTATTGTCCTT
>DASXIT010000076.1:0-1871 GCA_036497825.1 Candidatus Acidiferrum sp. | reverse complement strand
CGTTTGCAGCTAGCGCTGGAGACTGTGGAGATCGGCGGCAAGACTTACGAACTGCGTACCACCACCTCGCAGAGAATCGGCGGGAATCACAAGAAACGCAATTGGGGTTGGATTGGAGGCGGTGCAGGCGGGGGTGCGCTGATCGGTGCGCTGGCGGCTGGAGGCAAGGGAGCACTGATTGGCGGACCTGTTGGTGCAGGAGCAGGTACTGCCGTGGCGTTCATGACAGGAAAGAAGGATATTCATCTGCGTCCGGAAGCGCCACTCACATTTCGGCTGGTCAGGCCCGTAACCATCGATGTGAAGGGCTGATGAGCCACTCAGGTTCGCCCAAAATAACAGCACAGGCGAAGAGTTAAGACCCTTCGAGGGCGCGTCGGTTGGGCCCCAAGGATGACACGCCAGGTTGATCTGTTTGAGTAACAGACAACTTGAGGCCCCGTGACAACTTCCGGCGTGTTGATGAGTGCAGAAGAAGAAGGGTGTGACTGTACCAAAGGCCAAGTGACATGCGCGACAAAACAGCGGCGAGATCAAAGGTGAGGACCCACTCGCAAAGCTAAAATTGAAATACCCACCCACGAACGGAGTGAACAATGAGAGCGACAAAATGGATGATCACCAGCCTTCTTGGACTTTCCTTGCTGACGGCGAATTCCGCTATGGCCCAGGACCATGGCAACGGAAATGGTCATGGCAAGGGCCACGAAAAGCATGGCGATGAAGATGATCGCGACGAGCACTATTACAAACACAACGAACAGGACATTCGCAGTTGGTATCACGGGAGTGAAGGCCACCTGCCTCCGGGGCTCGCCAAGAAGGATCAATTGCCGCCTGGTTTAGAAAAGCAATTAGTCCGCCGCGGCACACTTCCTCTGGGACTCCAGAAACGCATCTATCCCTGTCCCGAAGAGTTGGAGCGCCGCCTGCCTCCGCCACCGCCCGATTGCGCTAATGTCGTCATCGGCGGACACATCGTCCTGCTGAACCGCAAAACAAACTTGGTCATCGACATTTTTCATGTCGAGATTATGTAGGTTAGAGGTTCCCCGAAGTCTCTAACGCTTCAGAGCTGCGGCGGCTGCGGCCTGCTCAAGAATTGAGGCAGCCTTGCCGACATCCGCGACGCCGAAGAAGACGAGAGGCGCATTCGTACCGGGCTCCAAGCCGCAATATGCGTAGATGATATTGATGTTGGCTTGCCCCAGGCGGGATGCCAGCCTCGCGATCTCGCCGGGTCGATGCTGAATTCTAGTTTGGACGATTTCTGACTCCACGTATGTCAGCCGCTCACTGTCCAGTACCGTCTTAGCGGTCTTCGGATTGTCTACGATGAATCGAATGACGCTTTTGCCTCCGATCGGGGAGGATTGAAGTGCGAGAATGTTCACTTCGCGATCGGCGAGCGCCCGGCAGAGTTTTCCGAGCGTGCTAGGCCGATCCTCTAATAGCACGACAAATTCTTTGGTGATTGGCACGGAGAGACCTCCTCTGCATTCACTTCGAGAACGTTAGTTGCTACTCGCCAGAGGTGGTGGAACAAATTTGTGCGTCCGAATCAATGCATACAGCTTTTCAGCCGCTTTCGCCGCGCGTTCCAATTTCTTATCGGTAGGTTTTTCTTTGCCAACAAGAATAGCCGCCATGATGGAAACAGTCACGTTGTGCTCGTCCATTGTTCGTCCCTCCGTTCCGTTTCTGAATCTACGCCCGTGACGGGATCAACGCTAGTCACAATGGAATGACCGGCTGCGATTCGCAGGCGTGGGTTATGCTGCGAATCGGAAGACAAGCAGTACAGAGCCACAAGCGAAGGAGCCGGTCGATGAAGAGAATAAAATTTGTAGGTTTGGATGTCCATGCCGAAA
>DASXIT010000075.1:0-5071 GCA_036497825.1 Candidatus Acidiferrum sp. | reverse complement strand
CTCGATTTTTTCACGGCTTGAATCCAAATCTGCGATTGCGATTGGTTAACAGCGCACGTAGGGCGAGCCTCTTGAAAAACCGAAGCGCCTCACGAACTGGTCCGGATTCTGCATTGGCTCACCGAACGCGACGGCGGATGGCAAGAAGTTCGCATTTCGAAGATCAACAGTCGACGCGGTTTTGTTAGGCGCTCTTAGGGAGATTGGCATTATTTTGAAAAATTTCGCCTGGCCGGATGGAATTGTGAAGTGATCCCCGTGATCCTCTTGGCGATGGGCCTGGACCCGGAAGTCCACTTGGTGAGGTTCCTTTTTGGGCCGATTCCGATTTCGGCTGCGTTTATCAGCACTTACGCTGGGAATGGCTCTCTTGAATGGGTAGAATCCCCACTGCCGGAGTAAAAAGCACGTGGCACACAATTACGAAGGTATTTAGCTAAGAGTTCTGTTCAGTCAGATCGGTAGGTTCATTCTCTGCGAACTGGAAGGTGAGGAATGGAACAACAAGCGCTTACAGTGCATCGGCTCCATTTCGCATTCACCATAACTTTTCACTATATTTTCCCGCAATTGACCATGGGCCTCGCCTTGCTCCTGGTTTACCTCAAAACCAAATTCCTGCACACCGGGGATGAACACTACAACCGCGCCGCCCGGTTCTGGGCTCGTATCTTCGGAATTAATTTCGCACTCGGAGTCGTCACCGGTATTCCCATGGAGTTTCAGTTCGGCACCAACTGGGCGGCATTTTCCAGAGCCGCTGGTGGCGTTATAGGACAAACCCTCGCAATGGAAGGGGTCTTTTCGTTTTTTCTGGAATCCAGCTTTCTTGGCCTGTTTCTTTTCGGCGAGAAAAGACTCGGCCGCATAGGGCATTGGTTGTCCGCCTTTCTCGTATTCATCGGCTCGTGGCTCTCCGGCTACTTCATCGTCGCCACCGACGCATGGATGCAACACCCCACCGGCTACGTTCTCGGCCCGCACGGCGAAATCGAACTCTCCAGCTTCTGGAGCCTCGTCGTCAACAAATGGGCGCTCTGGCAATATGCGCACACGATGCTCGGCGCCGTTCAGACCGGTTGCTTCGTGATGGCGGGCGTCGGCGCGTTTTATTTGCTAACCCACCGCGATGAAATCTACGGCCGCACCTTCGTGAAAGCCGGCGTGCTCGTCGGCGTGGTTGCCGCAGTATTGCAACTTACTCCCACTGGCGACATGCAAGGGAGACTAATCACTGAGCATCAACCCGCAACGCTCGCAGCCATGGAAGGACTTTTCCAAACGCAGAGCGGCGCGCCGCTCGCAATTCTCGGCCAGCCCGACGTTGCACAGCGTAAGCTCGACAATCCGCTGGAAATCCCCAGCATGCTGAGCTTTCTTACCTATCGCAAATGGAGCGCCGACGTTCGTGGTCTCGATGCGTTCCCTGAAAATCAGTGGCCCGATACGATTCCGCTTCTCTATTACAGCTATCACGTCATGGTCGGCCTCGGAACGATCTTCATCGCCGTGATGGTCTTGTCCGCGTTTCTGCTTTGGCACGAAAAACTTTACGGTGCGCGCTGGATGCTCTGGATTCTGATGCTCGCTGTGCCGCTCCCATACATCGCGAACACCGCTGGCTGGATGACCGCCGAGCTTGGCCGCCAGCCTTGGTTGATTTACGGCCTCATGCGTACCGCGCAAGGCATCTCACCAAAGGTCGGCGCGGGCAATGCATGGTTCACACTGATCGGCTTTATGGGCATGTACACATTGCTGGCGATCCTCTGGCTCTTCCTCGTCTATCGCGAGATTGAGCTCGGACCCGATCCAGCCGCTAACTTGGATACGGAAACCGCCGTTATCATTGCCGCGGATTGAAACGCAGGAGGATGCATGGGAATAATCTGGTTCTGCCTGGTGGCCATCATGCTTACAGTGTACGTCCTGCTCGACGGCTTCGATCTTGGCGCCGGCGCCATCCATCTGCTCGTAGCGAAAACCGATGAAGAGCGCCGCCAGGTGCTCGCCAGCATCGGCCCGGTTTGGGATGGCAACGAAGTTTGGCTGATCGCCGCGGGGGGCACTCTCTATTTTGCATTTCCCGCGCTCTACGCTAGCGGCTTCAGCGGATTCTATCTGCCGCTCATGACCGTGCTGTGGCTGCTGATCTTGCGCGGCTCTTCGATCGAATTTCGCAATCACATTAGGAGCAAAGTGTGGGATCCGCTGTGGGATTTCGTGTTTTGCGCTTCGAGCCTGTTGTTGGCCGTTTTCTTCGGCGCGGCCCTCGCTAACGTCGTCCGCGGAGTTCCCCTCGACGCCAGCGGCTATTTCTTCGAGCCGCTCTGGACGAACTTTCAGCTCGGCGACGAAGTCGGCATTCTCGACTGGTACACCATTGTGGTCGGCGTGCTCGCCCTGGCTGTTCTTATGATGCACGGCGCTCTCTGGGTCCGCATGAAAAACAGCGGACCTGTAAGCGAGCGTGCGGCTCTGCTGGCGCGGAGACTGTGGTTTGCTGTGCTCGCCCTGACCGCCATCGTAACTGCGGTTACGTTCAAAGTGCAGCCGCGGGTGAAAGAAAACCTGACCACATGGCCGCTGGGCTTGACCTTGCCTTTGCTCGCCGTCGCCGGGCTGGCCGGCGTCCAGTTCGAATTGATCAAGCGCGACGAACGCAAAGCGTTTTTCGCATCATGCCTCTACATAACCGGCATGCTTGCCAGCGTTGTCTTCGGCGTGTTCCCAATGGTTCTTCCCGCGCGCAATCCCATCTACTCGCTGACGGTCAACGGTGCGAAAGCCTCCGACTACGGCCTCAAGGTGGGCCTGATCTGGTGGGTCGTCGGCATGATCCTCGCCACCGGCTACTTCATTTTTGTCTACCGCTCCTTCGGCGGCAAAGTCAGCGTCGAGAAAGACGGACACGGGCACGGCTATTGAAAGTTTGACAGGCAGGAGGCCTGAAGATGAAGAAAAAAAACAGCTTCGCAGAAATAAAAGCTGAGCAGGCAAGAATGACCGAGAGTTGGAAAGCCGAAGGTCGCACAAGTGAAGCCTGGGCTGTCGCAGACCCGGAAATTGTCGAAATTTTCTCTGCCGGAGTTGCCTTCGGCCTGAAGGCGGGACGCCGTAATCGCCCCGACCCAGCATACACGCCGGACGAATGGCGCAAAGCACTGCGTGGAGCCATGGAAAAGGCAGCTGCCCTAGAAGCCAAACTTGAAAGCGCCATAGGAGTCGATGCAAAAAAAACAAGAGATTGATATCTGGCGGACCAGTACTGGACTTGTCCGTTAATCGGGAGCTAGGTGGTTTTCTTGGTGCGACACGAAATGTAAAATGCGGATTCGTTGCATGAGAACGCTCTCGAATGCCCGCGACCGGAACGAGATTCTTGAACGATTATCCAAGGTCCACCCCGATAGCAAACCGCATTGGGGAATCATGTCTGCTCAGCAAATGATTGTCATCTGAGCGATTCTTTTCGGGCTTCACTGGGGGAAAAGTACACCAGCCCATCTACCAATCTCCTCAAACGAACAGTTCTCAAGTGGTTCGCCCTTTGGGTGCCGCTTCAGTGGCCGTAGAACACCCTGGTTGAAATAGCCCGCATGGGCAAATCCAAAGGCAACGCCTGGCGTGAATACGTGCATGGCCTTTTTGTACCCAGCTTCTGCAAACTGTGTCACAAGCGCAAAAAGGTGAAAACCATGTGGGAAGAACGCCGATGAGATAGCAATACCCATTCGAGGAAAGAGCCGAAGATTACTGGCGATAGACAGGGCCGCCAGCGAGAGTGCCAGCACGCAGGCAGGCTAGGTGCCGAACTGCCAAACACCCGTAGCGAAAGAAGTTCGTCTTCGTCGGAGCGCAAACCAAAGGCCAACTACAAAGAGCCCGGGACACCGGAACTCCGGGGGAAGCGAACCACAGAAGAAAATCAGCAAAGAAGGAGACCGCTATCTGCGAACCATGATGGTGCAGGGCGCGCATTACATTTTGGGACCCTTTGGAGCAGACAGTGATCTGCGGAGATGTGGGCGGAAGCTGGCGGAGCGCGGAGGGAAGAATGCCAAGAAACGAGCGGTGGTGGCGGTAGCGAGAAAGTTGGCAATCCTACTGCATCGGTTGTGGGTGAGTGGAGAGGTGTACGAGCCACTGCGCAATAGCCAGCAAGCGATGCGTGCCGTGGCCTAGAGTGAGAGGAGGGACAAATCCGGGGATGCTACGAGTCGACGGAGTTGACGATCGTCGTTGCTAGACGATCCTGGCGCGAAATTTCTCTGTGGGAAAAGCACGAAGAAAGAAAAAAGCAAAAAAGGAAAGCAAGAGAGTTGCGAGCTCAACCGCCGGGTCCAGGTGACTGCGACTCTAAGTCCTGGGGTCCAACTCCCACCGAACAGGTGGCAACAGAGGTCGATAATCAGGTAGCAGCACTACTGAAATGAGAACACCCACCTTGCACCGAGCGAACATCGCTCACCAAAAGAGTGCGGATGGAAGGATGGCGACAGAGGTGGCTTCGCTGAATGGGAACAGACTCACGGAGATAAGAAAACAAGAGTGTGCCTTGACATCCACCGGCCTTCTCATGGAAGGACTTAAGCGACCTTGTTCGAGGGTTTGAGTAACTAGAAGGTTGCGGCCGGTTTCACCGCTGTTTTGCAGCACTTTCACCCATACTTTTTTCCGACTGCGGCGAAGCTTTCTTGTATTTTTTGCTAATCGCTCTTCCGAGATCTGGGATGAATTCCTTCACTACGCTGAATGCGGCGTTACTCCCCATGGTGATCCCAAAACTCACGGCCCCGTCTTTCGCCGAATTCTGGCTTGGCGGTAACCACAGTCGCGCCACAAACGCGCCAGTCGCCACTCCACTCAACTGCGAAATAGAGATGGCCCGGCTCCCGTCATCGTGGCGGGCAAGAACCGCGCTGCAAACCGCATAACCTGCACGTGGCCAGAATCCCTTTTTGCCAGAATTAAAGTAGCGATTGTCTTCGTGCAAGAGGCTGGCCAAGCCGTAGGTGACGGTCCGCTGAATAGAATATTGCCCGATAATGTTTGCAAATCGCTTGCCGTA
>DASXIT010000074.1:0-2616 GCA_036497825.1 Candidatus Acidiferrum sp. | reverse complement strand
AGGTCCGACATCCTAGCGGAGTGTTGGCAAGTGTGTAAGCGGTGTGACGAATGAGCTTGAAATACCATACACTAGAGATAACGATGTAGGTATTGGGCCTGCTTCTGTAGTGCAAGGCTAACGACAATTAAGAGGAGTATGCATGCCACGGGCTACCGCGCCGCTGGAAGTGTGTAAAGAATCGTGTGATTTGAGAAGGTTTGCAGAAGTACGCGCAAATTGGCTGCAGAGCTGATTGCGTGAGAAATATCGAGTTTTGGTTTCCTCCAAGAGTTAATTCAGGGCGGCAACGGGCTCCCGGGCATCGTGGGGTACCGGTGTTTGTGCTGGCCGCACTGGCATGCGCGGTTTCGTTTCTTAGTTCCTGTGCAGGCAGTGGAAACACGCCGGCACCAGAAGATTTTACGCTGATTAAACACACAGTTTTCATCATCTGCGAGAATCACACTTTCGACAATTATTTCGGAACATTTCCCGGGGCCGACGGCGTAAGCAAAGGCCAGTTATCGACGGGAGAATGGACTGCGCTGAGCACCATGCCGGATGCGGACCAGGGAGCCTATCTTTGCAACGGGTGGGATTGCAGCCTGCAGGCGATGGACGGCGGCAAGATGGACAAGTTCGACATGATCAGCGGCGGAACTTTGGACGCGTACACGCAGGCGACGCAAGCGGAGATTCCCAACTACTGGGCTTACGCGCGGCAATTTACGTTGGCCGATCACTACTTCACTTCCGTACACGGGCCCAGCCTGCCCAACCATCTTTTCGCGATTGGAGCACAATCGGGCGGGGCGATCGACAATGGAGGGAATCCCGGGCCAGGCGTGGAATGCGATGGAAGTTCGTGGGGCACGATCACATTGATCGATGCGAACGGCAACCGCTCTCAGGGATCACGCTGCTTTCATTTTAAGACGATGCCGGATTCGCTGGAGGAAGCCGGGATTCCCTGGAAATATTATGCGGAGGGTGGCGGATCCATCTCGCTGATCGGAAGTGTTCGCAATAGCGATTTGTGGACGAAAAACGTGACGACGCCTGAGCAATTTCTGGCGGACGCGAAGAGCGGCAATTTGCCAGCGGTAAGTTGGCTGTTGCCACCGGGGGAATACAGTGAACACCCTCCGGCCAGCATGTGTGAAGGAGAAAATTGGACCGTGAGCGTGTTGAACGCTCTGATGCAGGGGCCGGAGTGGAATTCGACGGCAGTGTTTGTGACGTGGGACGATTTCGGAGGGTATTACGACCATGTGGCGCCGCCGCAAGTCGATCAGTTTGGATTGGGGCCGCGCGTGCCGCTGCTGATTGTCTCACCTTACGCCAAGGCGGGATATGTATCGCAGACGGTGTACGACCACACGTCGGTGTTGAAATTCATCGAGACAAGGTACGGATTGCCGGCGCTGACTTCGCGGGATGCGACGGCTAGCAATATGTTGGATAGCTTTGATTTTACGAAGGCGCCGCAGGGGCCGATGGTGCTGCAGGGGCGGACTTGCCCGTAGGTTCGCGGAGAAGGAGTTTTGGAAAGGAATTCAAAAACCGCACCCTTAAAAACGAAGGGTGCAGCACCCGGCCACTAGGTCAATTCAGAAAATGGGATGGCTGCTGGGCTTAGCCTAGGTCTACGGTGTCGAGGTAGCGGGCTACACTCGATTTCCATTGGAATTTGTCAGTGATGGCTTTTTGCAGGGACTGGGCGGCTTCTGGTTCGCCGTGGGTGAGATAGGTTTGTTTGGGAGAAGTCTGTAGGGCGGCGAGCCAGCGAAGGAGCTCGCTTCTACCGGCGTGGGCGGAGAATTGGCCCATCTCGACAATCTCTGCGTTTACGGGAACGGTCTGGCCATAAATGTTTAGAGTTTTGGCACCGTCTTGCAGGGCGCGGCCGCGAGTGCCTTCGGCTTGAAAGCCACCGAGGATTACACAGTTACGTGCGTCGCCTAAGCGATTGGCGAGGTGGTGGAGAACGCGGCCTCCGGTGACCATGCCGCTGGCGGAAACGATGATGCAGGGTGTTTTGATGCCGTTGATGGATTTTGATTCTTCGACGGTGCGAGCGAGATGGAAGCCTTTGACGTTGAGAGGATCGCCGCCGTTCTGTTCGTCGCGGGCAAATTGTAGGTCGTGATCTTCTTTGTGCTTGAGATAAAGATCCGTGGCGCTGAGGGCCATAGGACTGTCGACGTAGACGGGAACAACCGGAACACGCTGAAGTTTTTCGAGCTGGTTAAGGTAGTACATAAAAGTTTGCGTGCGGCCGATGGCAAAGGCGGGAATGACGATGGAGCCGCCGCGCTTTACGACGCGATTGACGATGTCACCGAGAAGGGTGAGGGGATCGCCGTCGGGATGCTCGCGGTCGCCGTAAGTGGATTCGCAGAGGAGCACGTCAATCTGCTTGGTGACGGGAGGAGTGGGGTCGTTGAGGATGGGTTGATCGTAGCGGCCAATGTCGCCGGAAAAAACTACGACGTTTTTCTTGCCATTTTCGGTGATGGTGAGTTCGAGGCTGGAAGAGCCGAGAATGTGGCCGGCATCATAGGACTCAATGTGGAAATTGGGGGAAATATCGAAGCCACCATTGCGCGGCATGGAGCGCAGAAGGCGAAGAAC
>DASXIT010000073.1:0-5917 GCA_036497825.1 Candidatus Acidiferrum sp. | reverse complement strand
CGGGGCCATGACACGCGATCTTTCCGGCTCGTAGACCAGGAAGAAGATGTGCCTTCGACGCAAGGCTACTCTTCCGACTACTTGTGTGTCAACTCTTCTGTCTCGACACTGGCTGACTCGCTCCACGAAGGGATATGACATGACAAGTAAATCGTTCGTCCGCAGTTTCGTTCTATTCTCCGCAGTGGCCCTAGCAACTGTTCCGGTATTCGCCAAGCCAGTAACCAAGACTATTCCAATCAATCACAAGGTGATCGTTGGAAGTTCGGACGTGAAACAAGGCGAATATCGTTTCGTGATTGATGGCAATCATTTGTCGATCATGAACGGGAAGAAGTCGGTTGCAGAATCCGATGGCAAGTGGGAAGACCGCGATACCAAATCCGAATACACTGAGATCGTTTCCAATGGGGATGGCAAAGTTGTGGAACTTCGCTTCGCAGGGCAAAAAAGCGTATTTGTTTTGGCTCAGTGAGGGGAGAACCTATAACCGTGACTGATCGCTACCGAGGGAAGCTGGCAAACAAAAGCCGCTTCCCTCAGCTTTTTTGGTAGGACTAAATGAAGAGCCTCGAATATTTGGTTGAGGCAATCGGCGCCTGAAGGGCTGCCCCAAGAACCACGCAAATTCGGCGTAGTTGCATCCGTTGAGAAGAAACCCCAAGAGCACAGTCCCTTCGAGGCTCAGGGCAAGCAAGAGCAACTGTGCCACGTTTAGCGGATGAACATGCAGTCGCCGTAGCTGTAGAAGCGGTATCTTTGTTCTACTGCATGACGGTAAGCCGCAAGAATATTTCCCCTACCTGCAAACGAAGAAACCAGCGCGAGAAGAGTGGACTTCGGCAAATGAAAATTGGTGAGCAGCATATCCACTACGCGAAACGTGTAGCCAGGCGTGATGAAAATGCTAGCTTCCGCCGGGCCAGAAATGATGTGTGGAACGCTGCCTTCGCCTTCTGAACGCCACGCGGAATCTTCCAGCGCGCGGACCACTGTCGTTCCAACCGCGACTACGGGTCGTTTCTCTTTTTTCGCTTGGTTAATTTTTGTTGCCGTTTGCTCGCTGATCTCGTACGACTCCGTATGGATTTTGTGCTCTTCGAGCGTTTCCAAATGAATCGGCTGGAACGTGCCCAGTCCAACATCCAGAGTCAGTTCGCAAACCTCGCAGCCGCGCGCGCGGATTGCTTCTAAAATTTCCGGAGTGAAGTGCAGGCCGGCGGTTGGAGCGGCTACGGCGCCGGGCTTCTGCGCAAATACGGTTTGATATCGCTCGCGATCGGAAATTTCATCGGGCCGATCGATGTACGGTGGCAAGGGAACGTGGCCGAGCCGTTGAATATTTTCGCTGACACTTTCCTGATTGCGCGAAACGAACTGCAATGTGCGGATTCCCAATTCCCCACGCGTTAAAATTTCAGCTTCCAGTTCGTCTTCGCCAAATAATATTCGCTCACCGACCGGCAATTTTCTCCCTGGACGCACAAGGACTTCCCACTGATCGTCTTCGAGTTTGCGGGTCAGAAAGATTTCCACTTGGCCATGCAGGTGTTCTGCCTTGGTCTTGCGCGAAGGTTGCTGAGAGAACACACCGGCGCGTCGACCAAATAGTCGCGCCGGCAGGACCCGCGCGTTATTGAGGACAACGAGTTCGTCTCCACGCAAGAGTTGAGGAAACTCTTGAAAGAAGCGATCTTCGTAATGGCCTATTTCGCGATTCACCAGCAGTAATTTGGAACTGTCTCTGCACTCCAGGGGGCGCTGAGCAATCAGATCTGGCGGCAAGAAATAGTCAAATTCGTCGACACGCATTGTTTCCAACTATAGCAAAGCAAGAAAGAGCAATGAGAGGAGTGAGAGTAGGCAGCGTGTCCCGCCTAGGCTTTAAGTGAGGGACGAAAATTCTACCATTCCATCCGGATTGATATCGACACCACAGCTTATACTGTACTGATAATAAATAAGTTACTTAGTACAAGCTGGAGTTTAGAAAACAGCTTGACATATATACACTCACATTTTATTATGGTATTGATATCACTATGAGGAGGACTATCCATGAGAACTTCAATCAGCCGTTTTGAACCTTTTCGCTCTGTTTCTTCGTTGCCCGAACAGCTCAATCGCTTGTTCAATGAGGCTTGGGATCGCAGTTCGGAAGAAGGCAATCTAACTACTTGGGCTCCCGCCGTCGACATTTACGAGACGGAGCACGAGCTGGTGGTGAAAGCCGATCTTCCCGAGGTAAAGCCAGAAGATCTCGACATTCGTGTGGAGAATAACATTCTGACCATTCGCGGCGAGCGCAAATTCGAGAAAAAGGTGAACGAGAGCAACTATCTGCGCGTGGAGCGTGCGTATGGCTCGTTTACCCGCAGCTTCTCGTTGGCGACTACCGTGAATAGCGAAGCGATCAAGGCCGATTACAAGAATGGCGTATTGTCGCTGAGCATTCCGAAGCGCGAGGAAGCCAAACCGAAGCAGATCAAGGTAAACGTTGAGACTGTTCCGGAAAAGGCGTCGGCTGCCGGCCGATAAGGAAAGGGCTGGACGGCGCAAAGCCGTGCGATAGCATAAGGGGCTGGCGCGAAGCTGGCCCTCTTTTTTTGAAAAGTTCAGTTAGTGAGGCAACTTAGTTTGTGAGGTAGCTATGATTCGCTTTGAAAAAATGACGGTAAAGGCCCAGGAGGCCATTCAACAAGCGCAGGAAATCGCCGCAAGCCACGAGAATCAGGCCGTGGAACCCGCACACCTACTCTCTGCCTTGATTCAGCAAGTTGATGGGGTGGTGCCGCCGCTGCTCGCTCGCTTGGGAATCCGCATGGAATTGCTTTCTCAAGATATTGAGAAAGAAATTGCACGCTTACCCAAGGTGCAGGGATATGCGCAGCAAAATTTAAGCCGCTCGCTGAACGACATTCTGGAGAATTCCTTCGAGGAAGCGAAGAAGTTTAAAGACGAATATGTTTCGACGGAACATTTGTTCCTGGCTATTGCCGCGGCAGACCGCGATCCCGCCGGGCGTTTGTTGAAAAAGGATGGGGCTTCGCACGAAGCAATTTTGCAGGCTCTGGCTGGGGTGCGCGGCAGTCAACGCGTGACTTCGCAGAATCCGGAATCTACATATGCGTCGCTGGAAAAATATGCGCGCGACCTTACGGAGTTGGCGCGCCGTTCGAAACTTGATCCGGTGATTGGTCGCGACGAAGAGATTCGCCGGGTGATGCAGATCCTGGCGCGCCGCACGAAAAACAACCCGGTGCTGATTGGCGAGCCGGGCGTGGGCAAGACAGCGATTGTCGAGGGCCTGGCACAACGCATTGTTTCCGGCGACGTGCCGGATGTGCTGAAAACGAAAAAGCTGGTGGCGCTGGATCTGGCGGCGCTGGTGGCCGGAGCAAAGTATCGCGGCGAATTTGAAGATCGCCTGAAAGCGGTGCTGAAGGAAATTTCCGAAGCCGAAGGACAGATCATTCTGTTTATCGACGAACTGCACACGCTGGTGGGCGCAGGAGCAGCGGAAGGCGCGATGGACGCTTCGAATATGCTGAAGCCCGCGCTGGCTCGCGGAGAGTTGCGCGCGATTGGCGCCACTACTTTGAACGAATACAAGAAATACATTGAGAAAGATCCTGCGCTGGAGCGCCGCTTCCAGCCAGTGCTGGTGGAAGAGCCGACCGTTGAAGACACCATCGCTATTTTGCGCGGTTTGAAAGACCGCTACGAAGTGCATCACGGCGTGCGAATCAAGGACTCAGCGATTATTGCCGCCGCCACGCTTTCGCATCGCTACATTTCCGATCGCTTCCTGCCGGATAAGGCCATCGACTTGATCGACGAGGCCGCGGCCAGTTTGCGCATGCAGATCGATTCTCTGCCCACGGAGATCGACGAAATCGAACGGCGAATTCTGCAACTGGAAATTGAGCGCCAGTCTTTGCTGAAAGAAACCGACGCGCATTCCGTGGAACGCCGCAAGCAGATTGAAAAAGAATTGGCAAAACTGCGCGAGGATTCCAGCGGGCGGAAGGCTCGCTGGCAATCCGAGAAGGAAGCCATTTCGAAGATTCGCAAACTGAAAGAGCAGATTGAACAACTGAAGGCCGAGGAACAGCGCTACGAACGCGCGGGAGAACTCGCCAAAGTTGCGGAAATCCGTTATGGAAAAATCGCGCAGGTCGAGCAGGAAATCAAGACAGCGCAAGAGCGCTTCAATTCCATGCAGACTGGCGGCACGCGCATGCTGAAGGAAGAAGTCGACGAAGAGGATATCGCCAAACTGGTCAGCAAATGGACCGGCATTCCCGTTGGCCGCTTGCTGGAAGGCGAAGCGCAAAAACTGGTCCACATGGAAGAACGGTTGCGCCATCGGGTAGTGGGTCAGGAAGATGCCCTTGCACGTGTGTCGAATGCGGTTCGCCGCAGCCGCGCTGGGCTTTCCGATTCGAAACGTCCGATTGGATCTTTTATTTTCCTTGGCCCGACAGGCGTGGGGAAGACGGAACTGGCACGAGCGCTGGCGGAATTCTTGTTCGATGACGAAAAGCTGATGATCCGTATCGACATGTCCGAGTATATGGAAAAGCACAGCGTTTCTCGCTTGATCGGCGCACCGCCGGGCTATGTGGGTTACGAAGAAGGCGGCCAACTTACCGAACAAGTGCGGCGCCACCCCTATTCGGTGGTGCTATTCGACGAAATCGAGAAGGCCAATCCGGATGTCTTCAACGTGCTGCTGCAAATTCTGGAAGATGGCCGACTGACGGACGGCAAAGGCCGCACCGTCGATTTCCGCAACACGGTTCTGGTAATGACCAGCAACGTGGGATCGACTGCCATCTTTGAGTTGTCCAGCAAGGACCCGGAGCTGGCGCGAAAGGAAGCGTTGGAAGCGTTGCGCGCGGTATTCCGTCCGGAATTTATCAACCGCATCGACGAAATCGTGATCTTCAATCCGCTGGGCAAGGAGCACCTGGAACGCATCGTCGTGTTGCTGCTGAAGGACGTGGAGAAGCTATTGGAGGAACGCAAGATCACTCTGGAATTGACTCCGGCGGCGAATGCTCTGCTACTGAGCGAAGGATACGACCCTGCTTATGGAGCGCGGCCATTGCGTCGGACGATTCAGCGCATGATTCAGGATCCGCTGGCGATGCAAATTTTGGAGGGCTCGGTGCTGCCAGGAGATCACGTTCGCGTCGAGCGCGATGGAAAGAAAGATGCGATGAGGTTCGAGCGGGTAGCGGCAAAGGTGCCTGCTGTGGCGGCGAAGAGCTAAGAGGAGCTCAGGGACCGACCCTAGAATGGTATAAGAAGATTGTGTCTACACTGGGAAATATTACATGGCAAGTCCAAGCGAGGTGGGCGTTTCTCGCTTCAATGTTTAAAAGCGAATGGACCATAGACGATTATCCGATACGCGTTTGGCTCAAGCCAATTACCGGGATTTCAAGAGACTCTCGCCTACAGCAGCTTCCATGGACTGCTGATGTAATTAATTGGCCAGGGATGTCGGGGAGGGCAAATTCAAGGAGTGAAGCCCTCGAAGAACTGCGGAGAAATTTTGCCCAATTTAACGCCATGAACCGTGACCTACCTCGGCCTGGAACCAAGGTTCCGATTGAGTTTGCCACCAGTAGCCATTCCGAACTAGCGAAGGATTTTGTCAAACGCGTTCTCGATGTCGAATGGGCGTGGATTTCTGATGAGTCGAGCCTATGGGACTTTCATAGCGACAAACGAATGAAAGTGTGACCGAGAAAATTCGTAATATCTACGGAGTAGATGTGTCAGACATACAAGATGGTAACCTCGCTGACATTTTGGATCGGATATTGGAGTCCAGATCCGCTCGGCCGGTGACTGAATAATCAGGCAATGGGAAATTGTTTCATACCAGAAGCAGGGCAGCTTGACG
>DASXIT010000072.1:0-9399 GCA_036497825.1 Candidatus Acidiferrum sp. | reverse complement strand
ATGTGCTTGAGGAGATGGTCCCGGAGGAGGGAGTCGAACCCACACTGGGAGTGATCCCCGGCAGATTTTGAGTCTGCTGCGTCTGCCAGTTCCGCCACTCCGGGAGAACTGTAATGAAAATAGCATGGAGCACGGACAGGGTAAAGAGCGGGCTTGTGGAGAGTATGGAGGAAGGCTAGAGTTGGCCAATTCATGATGGGAACAGGACAAGAGGAAAGCGAAGGGACGGTTGCGCCTGCACGGGAGCGCGTGCGGATTGGATTTTGGGCACTGATTGCTACGCAGTTTCAGGGGGCCTTTAGTGACAACGCGCTGAAATGGCTGGTTAGTTTTTTGGTCTTGGAATCGGCCGCGACGAAAGAATATCGCGATTTTCTGTTTGTGTTGGTCGTACCAATGGTATTCGCAATTCCCTTCCTGGTATTTTCCATTCCCGGTGGATATTTTGCCGATCGCTTCAGCAAGCGCAGCGTGACCATCTGGACGAAAATCCTAGAAGTGCTCGTGATGGGCGGGGCGACGTATGCACTGTCGCAAAACCGGCTGGACTTAGCAGCCGTGGCTTTGTTCTTCGCATGCATGCAGGGAGCGATTTTTGGACCTTCGAAATATGGCTTACTGCCGGAACTGCTGCCGACCAGCAGATTGAGCTGGGGCAATGGTGTTATCGAGTTGTGGACATTGATCGCCGCGATTTTTGGGACGCTGGCCGGCGGATTTCTGGCGCATCACAATCACGGGCAGCAAATCTGGTCGGGGTTATTTCTGTTGGGATTGTCGATTGTGGGATTGTTCACGAGCTTTGGAATTACCTTGGTGCCAGCGGCCGACCCTGGACGAGCGTTTCCCTGGAACTGGGCGAAAGAGTTTCTTGAAGAAATTCAGCGAATGAGGCAAGACGCGATTTTGTGGGTAGCGGTGACTGCCAACACATTCTTCTGGTTCCTGGGGGCGATACTGCTGCTGAACATTGTCTTGTATGCCACCGATATTTTGCAGGTGGACGAGACGCACAGCAGTTATCTGTTGGCAGCACTGAGTTTGGGAATTGGTGGAGGGAGTTTTATTGCTGGGTGTGCGTCGGGACGAAAAATTGAAATGGGCATGATTCTCCCGGGGTTAACGGGAATTGTTTTGCTAACAGCCTCATTGTCCGTGCCAGGATTGACCTACATGGGCGTAATGCTGTTGCTGGCGGGATTGGGAGTTTGCGCTGGATTTTTCGTCGTGCCAGTGAACGCACTGATCCAAAACCGGCCGCGCCCGGAATTCAAAGGACGTGTGATTGGTGCGGCGAACCTGCTGTCGTTTGGAGGAATTGCGCTGCAGCCACTGGTACAGTATGCGATGTTGCGGCTGGGTCATCCGGATCCCGCACACGTGTTTCTGATCTGCGCAGGTGGGTGCGTGGTGATGGTGTTTGTGTTGGCGCGAATGCTGCCAGAGTTGTGGCCCAGTGCGCTGTACTGGACGCGATTGCGACAGAGGGCTAGTCTATAGAAGAACCGGTCAGGGACGCAGGCAACTGCGAGGTCTGTTCAATCAGGACAAACGGATGGCAACGAGCACAACGATAGCGGGCTACCGCGCGGAGCACCGCGGCTTGGCGTATTGGATGGAACGAGTTTTGAAGGAGTTGGAGAAGGTAAAGTCAGCTCCCGAGACCGATGCAGTTCACGATTTGCGGGTGGCCATCCGGAGATGCCGGTCGGTAGCGGCGGTAATGGAGGAAGTGGACCCGGACGTGTCCTGGAAAGAGATGCGCAAATATCCGCGAAAACTTTTCCGGGCTCTGGGAGAGTTGCGAGACACACAAGTGTTGGAAGAGTGGATCGCAACGTTATCCACGGAAGGCGACCCGATACGAACGAGGTTGTTAAGCGAATTCACCAAAAAAGAAAAAGAATTAAGCGAAGAAGCCGCTCGGGTGTCGGCAAAATTCGATCCCAAAACGTGGAAGAAATATGAGCGGGCGTTGCGGAGGCGTGCCCGCTTGGTGCCACCGGATAGTTTGGCAGCTGAGGGCTTGGCGCTGGAAAGATTGGAAGCGGCGAAGGAACTTCATGCGCAGGCGTTGCGAACCGGCAGGCCAGAGGCTTGGCACGAATTACGGATTGGAGTGAAGAAATTTCGATACGCCGTAGAGAGTTTGCTGCCAGCGCAGTATGAAGCTTGGGGAGTAGATCTGAAACGGGTTCAGGACCTGCTCGGCGAAGTGCACGATTTGAGCGTGCTGTCGGATCAAATTGAGCAAGTGGCCACGGTCGAAGTGCAGGAATCGAAAGACGCCTGGAAAGAACGGTTGGCCAGCGAGACGCATAACCGGCTGGAGACTTACCGGGAATTGACGTTGGGGAAAACAAATCTGTTACAGGAATGGCGCACGGGATTGCCGCAAGGCGAGAGGCTGGATATGGCGGCAATGGCGCGGTTGCGGGTCACCATGCGAGCGCTGGATAAAAATGTACAGCGCACGGGGCAAGTTTCTTCGCTGGCGACGCGTTTGTACGATGGACTGGTTCGGGCACATGCGGCGCCGGTCTTTGGGAATGGCAAACTGCGAAAGGTGATGCGGGCCGCGGCTCGTGTCCACGGAATTGGATCGGGGCTGGATTCGAAGAAGCCAGAGAAGGCGGCCCGGGATTTCTTGCTAGATATGGAAGTGCCGGTGGGATGGAGTGCGGAAGATTGGCGGTTGATGGCGACAATTGTACGGTATCACCGCGGTGTGCAGCCACAAGAAAAGCATAAGGGATTTGCCGAACTCAACGAGGAAGAGCAAGCAAAAGTTTGCGCGTGCGCGGGAGTATTGCGGCTGGCACGAGTGTTGCGGAAGTGCGGAGTGGAAAGCACGGTAGGCGTGAAAGTGGAAAAGTCCGTGGATGCACTCATTGTACGAGTGCCAGGTTTCATTGATACGGAAGAGACCGCTGCGGAAATTGCGGCGGGGAAACATCTGCTGGAAACGTGTATCGGCTGCCCGTTGATTTTGAAAGCGGCGCCGGCGCTGAGCAATCTAGTGGAGTTGAAGAAGAAGGCGGAGCAGTTGGCGACGGCGGTGGCGTCGGATTGAAGAAATTTTTAGTACTCAGTTTTAAGTTGTAAGTTCTTCGTGTCCGCTAACTAATCTAATCATAGAGAAAAATCAAACCCAAGAGCACAGTCAAGAGTGACTGTGCCACCAGAATTACTTCCCTACTTTTTTTAGGAGTTTTGGAGTGGAGAGCCAGACTAGTTCGCCGCTGGGAGGGACTAGTCGCCTTAATTCCACAAGCGCCACGCCGGCCTTTTTTAGCGAGGTGATGTGATGTTTGGAGGTGAGCGCGGTAGCGATTAGGTCGTCTAGATGCGGGGAGTGGCCGAAGACGAACACCACGGAATTATCTTTGTCTTTGGAAAGCTCGCGAAAGAGTTGCAGGGATTCGGCGCCGGGCAAAAGGAAATCGGATTTGCGAATTTTGTCTTTGGGATATTCCAGAGCCTTGGCAAAAATTTCTGCGGTTTGCATCGCGCGAACGTACGGGCTGGAAAGCATGAGATCGGGAATAGTAGCGATTTCCGCGACGCCTTTGGCAACTTGCCTGGTTTTCTCGATGCCTTCTTCGGTGAGGAAGCGCTCCGGATCGGGAGGACATTTGGGATCCTCGCGGTCAACGGCGATGCCGTGGCGAACGATATACAACTGCATGCGAACAGTTCCTCCTAGGGATAGTTTAGGGGAGTCGCGGGAATTGCAATGTTAAAAGTCGGGTAGGAGGCTGAAATAGTAAGGGTATGGTCAAATTGGTCGATTCCGATGGAGCGGGAACCCAAGAGCCGACTGGAAGCCGACGTTACTCAGAGGGCTTCGGGTTGGCGGAAGTAGAGCTTGGTGTGGAACTCTTTTTCGAACAGGTCAGAGCTGCGTTCGGCGTCGCGAATGTCTTCGGTGACATCCCCCCGGGCATTGATTTTGATGGAGACGGCATTCCGTTGAAACGCAGAGGACAGATCTTGCACGCGCTCGCGATGAGAATGGTCTAATCCTTCGGCGATGCGCAGTATGGCGGAAAGCCGACGAGCGATACGCTTATCATTATTATTGAGCGCGGAGTAGGCGGGATGGTGGCTGGCGGGTTCGGACTTGCGATTGTGATAGCGAACTAACGTGGCGACGATGTTGCGGTCGCGGCCTTCGAGTCCGGGGATATCGCCATTTAGCGCGAGGTATTCGCCATGTTTGTGATGGCCGCGATGGCTGATGCGGTGACCGGCATCGTGGAGAAGAGCGCCGGCTTCTAGTTGGACGCGGGCCTGCGCAGGCAGATGGTGGATCGACTGTAACTGGTCAAACAGCATGATGCTGAGTTCGCGAACGTGTTCGGCATGCTGGCGGTCATAATCGAGGCGGCGGCCAAAGGCGCGCGTGGCGGCCAACATCTGGCGAGCCTCGGCGTTGTAGCGATGTGGCTCTTTGCGAGAGAAGGCTTCGCGCGCAATTTCCTGCAGAAGTCCTTCACGGATGCCGACGCCGGGGATGAGGAAGCGCCGAATATTAAGGTAGCGGCCGAGCACGACAAAGATAATGGCGGCGATGCCCATGACGTCGGCACGATCGCGCCGGACGCCATACGTTTTCATGCGAGCGCGGAGATCGCGCTGCAGAATGTCGGGAAGGCGCTCGCGCAGCAACGATAATTCCAGAGTGGGGAGACCATCCTGGCGTGGGCCAGGCGCAATGGCAGCTAGAGTTTCGGCGTTGCCACCCAGCGCGACGGAAACTTCTTCCGCAAGATTGGGGCGATCGGGAAGGCGCGATTCCAGCAACGCACGGAAATAGCGGCGAACCTGTTCACCTTGAGTGGGGCGAATAATTCCGTGAATGCCGAGAGTGGTCATCAGTCGAACAGTGCCCACCGGTAGCTGTGCCGCTTGCACCACAGTGTGATCACGCAGAATGCTGAGTTCCAGGCTGCCGCCACCCAGGTCGACAACGCAGCGCGGTTGGGCTTCCGGCCCGAGCGCCGCGATGACCGCTTCCCTGCCCAACCGTGATTCTTCCTTCGCGCTGATAATTTCCAACGTGATGCCCGTAGCCTTTTTTATGCCGCTAACAAACTGATTGCGGTTCTGCGCTTCACGAGTGGCGCTGGTGGCTACAGCGCGATATTTGTTCACGCCAAGCTCATCCATGACTTCGCGAAGATGGCGAAACGCTTTGATTCCCTTTTTGAGAGTGTCTTCCGTGAAGCGGTGGCGAATGAAAACGCCTTCGCCGAGGCGCAGCGAATAGCGCTCGGTCAGGAGCGGCTCGATGTCGAGGGCCGAATACACGCGAGCGATGGAGAGACGAACTGCATTGGAGCCGGCGTCGATGGCTGCGATATGGACCGGCTCGCTCATGCCATTCGTTAACGCCAGAGATGCGCGAGAGCGGCGGAGGGAGTGTACTTGCTAGCGCGAATGCCAAGCTGCTCGCCGATGCGGAGGCGGAGTTGTTTGTTGACGTCGGAAACGCTGGCTTCGCCATCGAGTTCGATGAAGCCACTTTTCTTGGCCATCACTTCGAACTCGCGCTTGATCATGGTTTGATAACGAACGAATGACCAGTAGAGATCGTGAGAGAGCGACATGTCCCGCCCGGCTTCCCAATAGCTGATGGCCTGGGCTTTCTTAAATTCGCGCGCGAAAGCGGTCTCGGGCCGGACGTTGAGCCAGAAAGTGAGATGAGGGCGAAGAGCCATGGCGTACAGGCCAGTCATGTAATCGCGATTGATGCCGCGAACCACGCCGCGAGCAATGAGAGTAAAGATGAAACGGTCGGCGAGAACTACAGCGCCAGAACGAAGAGCGGGCACGATCCGGTGTTCGAGCTGATCGAAGAAATCGGTTGCGTACATCAGCGCGAGAGTGAGACGAGTGACAGCGTTTTTGGCGAGAAGCTGATCGATGTCGCGGCCAACCAGATTGGAGCGGCGCAGGCCGCTGGTCTGCACCGAGAAGCCTTCGGACTCCAGCCACTCTTGCAGAAGAGCGATTTGCGTGGAGCGGCCAGAGCCATCCATGCCTTCAATAACTACGAGAGTGCCATTGAGATCGCTAGGATTCAGGCCGACTAGGGTTTCGCCGAAAAAAGATTGCGAGTATTCAGGTTCGGCAGCAGCGGCAGCAGGCTTCACGGGAGCCGGCGGTTCCGCGGCAACGACTGGCGTTTTGTCCTTCTCTTTTTCCTCGGCCATGTTATTCCAACTCCGCGACGCGCGGTGCGAAGCGCTTTAGATCAATTTTTGAAGCAACGATCTCGCGCATTTGTTTTTGGAGTTTGTTGACGGGGAGGGTGCCGTCGAGAACCACGAAATTATCGGAGTCGACCATTTTGTCGTACTCCTCAAGAATGCGCGCCTGAAAAAGACGAAAACTCTCGGCGCGGTCGTAAGACAGGCCAAGGTCCATACCCGCTTCATAATATTTCAATTTGGGGCGGCCGCTGAGAATGCGATGAACAGCCACATCCAGCGGCGCGCGAAAATAAAAAGTGATGTCGGGCACGGGGGCAAAACGGTAGAGATTGCGAAGCCAGCGATGAGAGCAACCCCGGGCAGCATCGCGCGCGAAAGCGGTGTAGATATAACGATCGGCCAGCACGAGATAATCGCCTTGAAGAAGCGGCATGATCTGGCGCTCGCAGCGGTCCGCAAAATCGGAAGCGTGTAACAAAGAAAAAGTTGTGGGCGTGAGCAGGCGCTTCTGTTTGCCGCGCCGCGTGGCGGATTTCACCAGTGGAGAAGAGTTCCATTCGGTGAAGTGGAGCCGGTAGCCGCCAATTTCCAGCCAGCGTTTCAGCAGGTAGAGTTGCGTACTTTTGCCGGAGCCGTCTGTGCCTTCAACGACGATTAGGGCACCGGGATAGGCGCGGCTGGGTACGGGTCGGCCCGGTTGCGGCAGAGTCGTTTTAGTGGCTTCAGCGCGAACTGGTTTGGTGGTGGGTTCTTGCGTGTCCATTAATTGGCTAAGGTAGTGCGGTTCAGAGTGTTGAGCGTAGTCTGTCATTGTTACAGAAACATTACAACACGAGGGAGCGAGTTGGTGCAAAGTGGGGGAGTTTAACTCTGATCAGGGCGCCGCTTCGCTACCAGACGATGTTTGGTTGCTGCTGGCGGCGGGGTTATTGGGCGAGGCGATTTTGTGATTGCTGTCTACCGAAAATAGCAAATAGTTCTTCAAGTAATGTTTGTGATAGTAGCGTCTGCCATGCAATTGCATGAACATTTCCGCGGACCAGGGCAACCAGAGTCTTACGTTACCACTATCGAATTTCACGGGCCCATAATCAACGATAAGGTGATCCATACTCAGTTCAATTTGTGGTAAAGGATCTAGCAAATCCGTTTCAATTCGCAGCAAGTCATAGTTGCTGGCCGTCAGCCAGAAGCGGCCCTTCAGCGGAACATTTACAATTTGTCCATTTTTCTTCCACTGGCGGGCCGAACTCTCAGCGCCCTTCCGCTCCTGGAAACGGATTTGCCAGGTGGCTTGGCCTCGCAAGCTTGTGAGCCCCTCGCATCGATACACATAATTGTTATCCGAAGAAGCTTGCAATACAGAAACGCCCAACGAATTAAGCCCGATCGTCGCGAGAGAAGTTGGGAAAGCGTCTGAATCGTCCGCAGCTAAACGGCTTTCATCGAGATACACGGAGTTTGGCTGAACCTTGCGGACGAACACAATGTAAGAGAATTCTTTGCTCCGTATCGGCCCGGGCACGCCATAGCGATTCACTTCCTGGTGTTCAATTCGTTCGGTGGCCGCAAATTTCTCAAAATTCGTCAATTGAGAATTTAAGCGAAGCTTCGCGCGTGCAAGAACTTCATCGATGTTACAAGCAGTATTGTTCGCCACGCGGTATTCCTTGCTGTCGATGTCCGGCGGGGCCCATGGACGCTCATCGCCCGAAATTAGTCCAACCGGTGTGACCTCGGGTAACGGCAGGTTTGCGATGGCAGCGGCGGATGGCTCACTAACGGATGGAGTGCGGGATTGAGCCACACTTTCTAGTTTGCTTTTTGTTTTCTGTACGACGGGATCGTCCGGAAATTCGACCAGGATGCGCTTCCAGGTCTCTTGGGCTTGGGCAGTCTTATGCTCAGCAAACTGAATTTCTCCCAGAAGATACATGATTTCGACGACAGCACGCTTTTCTTTTGCCAGGTCCACTCCTCGCAAGGCGTGTGTTTCCGCCTCGGGCAAACGTTCTGCGCGGGCATAGGCAGAGGCCAGCAGATAATGAATGTGCCAATCCGCGCCGTTCAGATCAAACGCTTTTTCCAGGATTGTAATCGACGCCGAAATATCGCCAGTTTTTAAATCAACTTCTCCCAGAGCCAGCAGGGCTTTCTGGTTAGAAGGTTCAATTTTCAAGGAATTCTCAAAACAAGCTCTCGCCGCAGTTGTGTTCTTCAATCCAAGCTCGGCGGTTCCCAAAAGATAGAGCGCATCCGGGTTACCTGGCGCCATTTGAGAAGCTTTGATGAAATAGGTACGCGCCGCGGGATAATCCTTTTTTTGCAGGGCCGCGAGTCCCTTCTCGATTTCGTTCTGCAGCTTTGGAGCCATCACGACTCTTTTAGGCGGCAGGTTGGCCGTGCCCTCACTCTTTTCATCTTGCAGATACACATAGACGGAAAAATCGCCTCCAAAACTGACCACGGTGACCGACTCGGTCGTTGTCTGATAACCCGTGGCGCGAACTTCGACTTCATATTCGCCGGGCGGAACGTATCGGAAGCTGGCAGTGGAGGACTCCCCCGTGGCACTTTTCACATCGAAACTGGAAATCAAAGAATGGAGCCTGACAAAAGCTGCGAATTCCAGCGGCATTCCTCTTACATCACGAACGCAGATATTTACGGTGATCGGATTGGATTGCACGCTGGGAATATCAGAACCCCCGTGATTGACTGGACGCTGAGCGAATACGGGGGAGATTAGCCCGAACAGCAGGACGCCTACAGATGCAATCCTTGCGGTCATTAAGGCCAAGGCTAAAAACATACAGAGTATCCAGTAGCGAGAGAACCGTAGAGTACGAATGTTAAGAGTCCAGGTCAAGGAGAGTGTTCAACGTCCCTAGGACCGGATGAAATCTTCACAAATTGTTTTGAAAAACACCTGCAACATCTGCTTATGCAGTGGTCCATGCAGACCGATGAGTGGAGTGCCTCATTGAGCGCCAATGTCCCAGCGTACTATTGAAGATTTCGCGGGTCTGGTGAATTCTACCGTACATATCGAACCACGAGTGATGGTTGATCATGCAAAAGACCAAGCAATTGCAGCATGTTAAACAGCGCGCCGTTCGCCGCTGCTCGCTCGTCGCGTCCGCGGAAGTGACCGATCTCCATTCCGGAACGGTGCTCTCGG
>DASXIT010000071.1:0-4087 GCA_036497825.1 Candidatus Acidiferrum sp. | reverse complement strand
GGAAACAAGGCTTGGGCCAGGTTTTTTGAAATTTCGCTGGAAGAACCAGCAAGGAGAGGAAAGGAGGTGAAGTAGATTGAAACAAACATTCCGATCATATGTCGGTGACGCCCAGTATCTGAAGAAAGAGGATCTATCAGATCCGGTAGATACTGAGCTCCTCTGGGTACGAGAAGAAAAAGTAACCGCGCCAGGGAAAGGTGCCAAGACTCGATTGGTAGCCTATTTTGAAGGGCTAAGTAAGGGCCTGGTGCTGAACACGGCGAACTGCGAGATACTGGCTGAGATGACCGGGACCGATGACCCTAACCAATGGAAGGACGTAGCGCTCCAGCTCTACGTCGATCCTGACGTTAAATACGGCGGGAAGAAAACTGGACGTATACGCATACGTAAACGGGGCACGGTACCGGTCTCTAACCCGGTACCAGTTACTGAATCTGAATTGGTTCAACAACCATACTGATTCCCAAACTGAAACTGAGACACACACCAGCACTAACACCCGGTACCGTTCGAGGTCCAACCCCAAGACCGGTACCACTACTGGAACTCAAGCTTATAACCATACCTGAACTGAGACTGAAAATAGAACACGATCACCCAACGGTACCCGGTCTGGTAATAATCCCAGACCGGGCACCAAATCTATGTGCATCGAAACACTGACTGCCGGTTGGCAGCCATCGGCTGGTCCTCCAAGAAAGAAATTAATTCTGAAGCTACAGTCGCAAAGCACTCCCCTCCGGGGAAGCTGCTCTTCAGTAGAGAGAATAAGTTATTTAGAATCTACGTCTTTTGCGCCGCATGCTTCTTTTCCGTTTTGATGGAACCTCCTTCGGCGGCTGGAGTTCTCTTATCTCCTTCAAAAGCACGTCCAGCGGATATTCTGATTCGGTGTCGATTTTACCTTTGATTCTCCTACTGGTCGTTGTTGCATCATCCCCGAGCCACACGGC
Organism: Candidatus Acidiferrum sp.; assembly: GCA_036497825.1. Classification (GTDB taxonomy): domain Bacteria; phylum Acidobacteriota; class Terriglobia; order Acidiferrales; family UBA7541; genus Acidiferrum. The sequence continues at coordinate 3,128 of DASXIT010000071.1, read as the reverse complement.
TGCGATAGTGCGATCGCTACCGACCCCAACAACGCTCACGTGATGGAAGCCCAGTGCTTCCATCTGTTTTGTTATAGTCGTGTTGGATACAAGGCACTGAGGGAAGGGCAAGGTAATTTCAATTGTATACTGTTGACCCGAAATGTACGAAGCGTAGGCCATTTTGGAAGAGATTGATTCATCTTACGTCCCGTCGCTCGGTGTGAGTCAATTGCTTTTTACGCTGTAATTCTGCATGCCTTCTCGCGGGAGATCGCCAGCTTCCAACTAGCAAGAGCGCAGCCAATGAAAACTCTGATTTGCTTCTGTCGATCGTGCTCTGGATTTCCTTAACACTTATTTTCGCATCATGCAGATCCCATGTGCCCTCAACAACGTAATTTCGCCCCGAGCCTTCCACTGTCACGTCAGAGAAGAAAGCTCCAGCGTCGGTTGCCGTCTGGCTCGGATTACGTCCTTGGAGCCAGGCTATAAATGCTTTGGTATGGTTTGGACTATTCTGAGCTCCCAGGACAAGCAGTAATAAAAGCAGGGCGACTGCATATGCTAGAATCACTATCTTCGTCCGGCGTTTTGAGACGTATGCATTCACGAAAGGCTTTTGCTATGACTTCGCCAAAGCCAAGGCACAGCATCGCAGCAGCGAGCACCAATTGTACTCCATTGTAGGCCATGTTAGTCCGAAATCGGTAAAGCTCCGCAGGGGCTTTCTCTTTAAAATATCTTAGTATAGCTTCGGCCTTAATTTGACTCCGCACGGCGCGACTAAAGCAGCCTGGTGTTCCTCCTTGGTTGTAGCGTCAAGAATTTGTTTTTGAATCGCTGGAGTTTCCGCCTCTGAAGCATTTAGCATTAATTGGTCAGCTCGTCTGGATGCCCTAACCTGGACCACGCCAAAATAATAAAACCCCAGGAGCGCCACGAGTGCACAAATCGTCCCGTAGATTCGGAAAAAGCTGCGCGACGCACCAACGCCGCGCATACCACAGAGGAGAGCAGCCAGTCCGGAAGCGACGTTCACGAGGTTCTGGCCGTACCATGCAATTTCCTTAATGAATCCGAAGTTGCCGATAGCAATAAAAACAACGCCGAACAGAATTGCGGCTGACTTAATAATCACTCCTCCCTTTGCACGGGATTATGCACTTTGGCGGGGCGAAATCCCGCTTTGATTCGGCTTTTGAAGCAGTGCGACAGCAATTTCGACTATCGGACTGAGAAAGATCGACAGAAGAACCGCTACAGAAACCGAGTTGCCTTTCTTGGCTGCGATCACGCCCGCAACGATGGTGAGGGGAATAAGAAGGAATAGGAGTACATGGATGAATTTCGTACTTTCACCATGTGCTGCGATTATAGGATGCATCCAGTCTGTAGAATTGTAGCCCCGTCCGTCAAGACCAGACGAGTGGGGTTACTCCACACTGCACCTGGAATTCTTTCCAGATGCAGGTTGGATTAACCTCTCAGTTTCTTTTGAAGCTCATACCCGATGAGCGCCAGAACGAATCCGATGATCGGACCTATTGTGGCCCAGATTTTCATGAAGAGCTGCATGTTGCCTCTGATAGGTCCATTTTACTTTTGATCATTCTTTGATTGGATTTTTGCCATTATCCTCTTTCAGGTGCGCGACAATAGCTTCAATTTCCCTCTTTAGCTGTGTAATGCTCGCTCCCTGTTCCTCGACTTTGCGATGTTCTTTAAGGAACTCGTTTAGCAACATGGCGTTCACCGCGTCGTAGCGCACGCCATGAAGCTTTCCATCGGGCTCGCGGGTCACTAACTCTGGATTTACCTTTTCCACCTCTTCCGCGACTAGGCCAAACTGTGGAATGTGAAGTGGATCGAGTTCCTGCTTGTAACGGAAAGTCACTGGTTTAAGTGCAAAAATTGAATCACTTGCGTTGCCCATCGCCTTGATCTCATCCTTAAAGCGTGCCGAGGAAGGGAGATTACCCCCGCCGCCGACGCTTGTTAACCAACTTACGGGAGGGGGAGCTTGGGGTACGACTACCTGCCGGACTTGGACTTCCTGTTGCGCTTGTGCGGCCTTTGCACTTTGTTCGGCCATCGCCTTTGCGTTGGCTTCAGCTTCCCGCTGCGCCTTGGCATTGGATTGTGCGATTGCTGCTTGTTGTGCAGCATTAAACTGAGCGGCCTTTGCCGGGTCGTAATGAAAACGTTCCTGAACTTCCTTCGGCAACTCAGTGAAATAAATCTTTGAAATTCCCGATTTATATTTGATTACAAGCCCATCTGGCTCGACGCGGGTTACCGTGGCGTTTTTGTATTCTTTTCCGTTAACCGTTTTGAAGTCGTCAGCCAGTGCGATTGACGCGGAGATCGCCGCCAAGATCACGACAGTTCGGATTCCGACTGCCGTTAATGTTGTCGCTATCGTTTTTCTTATTCTCATGTGTCTTTCGTTTCGTTTCGTTCGTTGTACGGTCAAATCAGTCATCGGACTCGGCCCCCTTTTTCCCACGCGTGGCCGTTTGGATAAATGTCGATCTCTCTGCGATCGACAATGATCCGGCTAGTTGGCACGCCTTGTTCTTGGTAGCCTTCCTGCCGATACAGAATCCAGTTCGGCTCATGCTCGCGTTTGTGGTTGTGCCGACGCTCGTCGGCGTTGGCTGTGGCAATGGACAGGATTGCCAGCGCGACGACCGCTACGCGGTGCAACGCTGCTTTGATGCCTGCGACTTGGCTCGGGCTGCAATGATATGTTGCCGCCAGTTTGTGCACGTCCGCGTGCCTACCCCGGTCTTCGATTTGTTCGATGCGGCTGCGCACAGCGGCTTTGTCTGCATCGCTCATTTCGTGGTCTTTGGGTTTCGGATACGGCGGGTTGTGCGTTGACCGCCATTCTGGTGTCCGCATGGTTTCCCACGCTTTTAGTGCTCCTTCTCTGTGTGTGTTCATTTGCTTTTTTGTTTGTTATTGCCTCAATTGACCTTCATCCCTTGGAATCAGCCTCGCGTTTCTTGCTATTTGCTGATCATATATTGTCATATCCTATATATACGATGATATGTAACGTATTACGAAAGTCAACGAGTAAATTTGAGGACTCGGTCGGGAGCAAGATTTATAGAGAAAGAGCGTGACAGATCGCGCGTTTA
>DASXIT010000070.1:0-49704 GCA_036497825.1 Candidatus Acidiferrum sp. | reverse complement strand
GACGAGCCGTTAATGACGATAGCGACCGGCACCATAGTGGTGTTCAGCTTAGCTGAACCGGTCACCGTGCAATCGGCAGTCAGGCTCCAAGTGCCCGACGCCGTCTGAGTGCCTGTGCTGCCGGTGGCGTCAGGTCTGCCTCGGCCACGGCAAACTGTGCAGGTTATACTCTCACCGTTAATGACTATGATTTGACTGCTGGACATACGAAGTTCGCCACGGCTACCGCTGCGAACATCGCGAGCAGCCCAAATCCTAGGGCCAAAGCAGCTACATACTTTTGCACCATATGCGTTCCTTCTTTCAGTCTCAGAATAGAAGTTTGTCTTCAACTGGCCCAGGAAAAAGGGCACTCCCCGCCCGGAAAGTGCCCCTCTTAGGCGGAAGTGTAGCCCAGCGAGAATGTCGTTAATCGCTACAACGGACAATCAGCACTTGTCTGTATACGGAACCACCCAGTACGCAGAGTACGCAAAGCGAACGAACCACCGCTAGATTCCGCTGGCCAACGCTCAACTGCTTCTCCGCTTCGTACGCGAAGACAACGGCCTTACCGCCTGAGGAAGACCACTCTTTCACTGGTTGGGCTGAATGCCGAAAAAAGATCGGCATCGAGCCGACGGGGAGTTGTTTTTCTCTGGACATTCCCTCTTATAGGACTTTACCGGTAAGCCTGGCAGGATTGTGAAGAGCTTTCGTATCCCTACTTGGCTCGTTATAAAAGAATTCGATTACTCGCGTTCAGCGTGACTACCTCCCAACCTTCGTCGCCCAGCTTGTTGATCTGGGCGATTTGGCCGGAACAGCCAGCGCCGCAGCCGACAATCTGGTATTCCCACTTCTGAGGGCTTTGGGCAGCCGCGGTGCGCGAATAATGCTGCCCGGCGATGAAGGCGCCCACCAACATCAAGGAGACCAAGCCGATTCTTAGGACTGAGTGCGGTTTCATGGTTTCTTTCCTCCTAGGGGCTTTCGTTTAATACGACGGCTCAGCTTAACATCGCGTTACGCTCCTCTCCCGTAGCGAGATCAACTGGGCAGATGTCCGGAAGGACATCTATGATAGGTCCTTGTCAAGAGGCACAAAGTCCTCCTGATGCGCTCGGGAGGAGCGCCGGTGTAATTTCTTTGCCTTTCTCAGCGCGTGGTGTTGGCCTCCCGGCCGCGATTTCTATTCGTGAATAGAACCAGACATCCATTGGCAGGCGCAGCTCGTCTGGCTGCCCAGCAAGATTGAGTTTGTGTGTTCCGGCCAGTCTCGAAACAAATCAACGGGAGCATCGAGAGCTTGCGTTCTCGTGCTCAGTCGGCTTAAAGGCAAGACCTGGCAGGCCTCGCGCTGAAAAATTCCCTTGTCTCCGGTCAGCCTACGCGGCGGCGCAGCTGTTGCGGTCTAGCACCAAAAAATGCGTCTGCCCGCGGTCCACGGCCGTCAGATACGCCACCAGTTTCCGAGCCACCGTCAGCGTGGCACGATTGGCATTCCCTCGCTGCTTCTCGCGGTCGTACAGCAGCGCCAGCGTCGGGCTGTAGCGCGGGGCCATCTTAGCCGTTTCGATCAGCGTGGTCTGCAGATGCTTGTTGCGCTGCTTCGACAGCGGCGTGCGTTGCACCGTGTTGCCGGAACTTTTCTCCGCGCCGCACAGCCCGCAATAACTGATGGCTTTCTTAATCGATGAAAACCGCTGTACCTCACCCACTTCTAGCGCCCAGGTCAGCGCCGTGATCGGCCCGACCGCCGGGATGCTCATCAACCGCTCCACGCTGCAGGGATCGGATCAGAGCAGTTTCCATTTTCCCCAGCCGCACCACCATCTCGCGGCACTGGCCCAGCAGCGAGCGCAGCCCCGGATTAATATCGGGGTTGCTGGCGAGTAGTTCGCGGAAATAGCCGGCCTTGTGGAGCTTCTGTTTGTTGTAGCTGACACCGGCTTCCATCAGCAGCATGCCAATCTTGTTTTTCATCTGCGCCATCTGGCGCACTAGCAGGTTGCGGTAACGCAGCGTGCGACGCCGTTCGCGGATGGCTGTCGGAGCCATGTAAGACTCGGGCAGAAAATCGTAGCGCAGACAGTCGCAAATCTTGTTGGCGTCGATACGGTCGTTCTTCTTTTTGGCGGCGGCAATGGCCCGCAGCATCAGGCGATGCGCTACTTTCAGCACAGCGGCATGGGGTTTCAGGTGATCATAGATCCAACCGGTGAACATGGTGGCTTCCATCGCAGCACTCCACGGCCCGGGAAGCGTTTTCATCCACACGTCCAGGTCGTAGCGCGTGGCAGCAATCTGGCCTTGCGCATGAATTCGACCGCTCGCATCTTTCACGCAGTAACTGATCAATTTCTTGTGAACATCTAAGCCGATGTAATACATACTTTCCATGGGGAGCCTCCTTGGTTGTCTCTGAATCAGCGGGGTCGCTGAGTTCAGTTTTTGTACACCAAGCGCTCCTCCCCGACCTATACATTCAAACGTCTGGAGCGTTTCGCGGGATTTGTTCTCGCACGTAACAGACTCCCGATTGACGGGCAGGGCCTTGTGTTTTCGCTCAATTTCGAAGTATGACGGTGTTAGAAGGGAAATTTGGGGACGCATCAGTGTCCCGCATGACCTGTGACCGCAGTGTGGTACAGTTCTGCGACCGCCAGTTTGAAGACAGTCAGTCAAATTGGCCGGAGCAACGCTAATGAGTAAAGGACCTGAGATTCGCTGTTACGACTACGTGAACCATCCCTACGAACGCGTCCGCGATACACTGAGGCAGGATGCACTGACCGTGTTCCAGTCGGCTACGAAGGCTGCTGCCTACAGGGCGCAATCGATCGCCGCGGAACTACACGTGGACATTGGCGGTGTTGGAGTCAAGACTGATATCAGGATTTCCGTCAAAAACGTCGAGGAGAAGATTCTTGATGCTATGTCCAGTCCGGTTACCCGGTTGCAGCTCGAATGGGAAGCCGCGACCAAGCCACACTTGTTCCCGCTCATGAAGGGCGAACTTTCCATCTACCCGCTGACCGCTACCGAAACGCAGTTGGATTTCTGGGGTCTTTACGAACCACCATTCGGCGCTGTAGGAAAGGCTATGAATGCGATCGTCGGTCACCGTATCGCGGAGGTCTCAGTCCACCGCTTCATTAGCGACGTAGCGGGGTACCTGCGACAAGCCCTCGCTTAGTTAGCCGTATCCCTGAGTTCGCTCGTCGTTCCCTCACGCCTGCCCAAGCGCGAAGATTTGGAAATACTCTGCTACTCACCAGTGATGGGTTGAACTTCTACATCGGCGGCCGGGCGAATCTCCGGGCTGCGCGTAATGACTCGCGCACAGGCATTCCACCGCAGAATCGCGTCGTCATTAGCAGGAGGGCGGAGAGCTTCGGCTCGCTCGTAGTGTTCCATCGCCTCGCGCAGTGCGTGATAGGTGTTTGCGCTGCTGCCAGGGCCGCCTTGCCGCAGGTGCGCGTGTCCTTGGCGTTCCCAGATAATGCCGGCGTAATAGGCGCGCTCGTATTCACCCTCGATGCGCGTCAGCACCTCTTGCGCCGATTTCAAAGTAACGCCGCTGTCAAACTGATCGGTTCGCGCAAGAAGGAGGGAAACCAGTGCCTCTTGATGTTTGGGCAAAATAGTCAGAATGTCCAGGCAAATGCTTTCAGCGAGACTCGGCTCGTTCAAAAGACGGTAACGTTCGGCTTTCTCTAGCGCTTTGGGAACGCCGTCAGTCGAGATGGACTTCAGATCGAAATGCATGGAGGCCTCCTAGCCGCTACCGGCTTTGAACATGCGGAGCAGCTTCGTCAATGGGTCGAAGAAGCGATCCACAACACGCTCCTTCAAGGGAATGATGGCGTTGTCGGTAATGGTGATGTTCTCTGGACACACCTTCGTGCAGCATTTTGTAATGTTGCACAGCCCGATGCCGTCCTGCGTTCTCAGGTTGGGGATGCGATCTGCATCGTCGAGTGGATGCATTTCCAGGGCTGCCGCATAGACCAAAAAACGCGGTCCGATGAATTGGTCGTGCATGTGGTGTTCGCGGAGCACGTGGCACACATCCTGGCAAAGGTAACACTCAATGCACTTGCGAAACTCTTGAACGCGATCGACATCTTCTTGCACCATGCGCCACGTCCCGTCCGGAGCGTCTGGACGGCGTGGCTTGAATTTCGCTATGCGCTTTTTCACACCATAGTTCCACGACAGTTCGGTAACCAGATCCTTAACATGCGGAAAGGCTTTCATGGGCTCGATGGTCACGGGCTGTTCAAGCGGAAGCGAATTCAGACGTGTCATGCACATGAGCTTGGGCATTCCGTTAATTTCGGCAGAGCACGAGCCGCATTTGCCAGCCTTACAGTTCCATCGTACCGCGAGATCGTTGGCCTGCTCAGCTTGGATATGATGAACGCTATCAAGCACCACCATTCCGGGAGTGACTTCGGTGGAGTAGTCCCGAAACTTTCCGGAACCTTTTTCCCCGCGCCAGATCCGGAACGTTGCCGTCGCCATTACTTCATCTCCTCGATGATTTTTTTCAACTCCGCCGACATCTCCGGAATCGGCTCGCGAATAATCTGCGGGTCACCGCCAGCACCTTTTCGGATGACAATATTGAACGAGCCGAACTTGCCGTCCTTGGCTGGATAGTCGTCACGAAAATGCGCGCCACGACTTTCTTTTCGCTCTAACGCTGCCCTGGTCACCAGTTCGGACACAGTCAGCAAGTTGTTAAGGTCAATAGCCGTGTGCCAGCCGGGGTTATATTCGCGATTCCCGCTGACGCCAACACGTTGCGCGCGGGCTTTCAACTGTTCGATGCGCTCGAGCGCCTGCAACATTTCGTTTTCCTGGCGCACGATCCCCACCAGGTCTTGCATCATGTCCTGCAAAGCGTACTGAACCGCATAAGGACCTTCCGTACTATCGCTTTCAAATGGAGCCAGCGCTTGTTTTTCCGCTAGTGCAACTTCATCCGGATTGATCGTGCCGAGTGAGTTCTCTCTCGCATACCGCGCGGCATATTCACCAGCCCGTTTACCAAAGACCAGCAGATCAGACAGTGAATTCCCCCCGAGCCGGTTCGCTCCATGTAGTCCCGCGCCGCACTCCCCAGCCGCAAACAGGCCTGGGACGTCGGACATCTGCGAGTCTGGATCGACGCGGATGCCGCCCATCATGTAATGTGTGGTCGGTCCAACTTCCATCGGTTCCTGCGTGATGTCAATGTCCGCCAGTTGCTTGAACTGGTGGTACATGCTGGGAAGTTTCCGTTTGATGTGTTCAGCGGCATTGGGAATCCGTTCCTTAATCCATGCGATATCCAGGAACACGCCCCCGTGTGGGCTGCCGCGCCCTTCTTTCACTTCTCGCCGAATGCACCGGGCAACGTGATCGCGTGTAAGCAGCTCCGGCGGGCGGCGCGCGTTCTTGTCTCCCTGCGTATAGCGCCAGCCTTCTTCTTCTGTGTCGGCAGTCTGATTCGCGTACGCCGCCGGGATGTCGTCAAACATAAACCGACGGCCATCCCCATTGCGCAGTACGCCTCCCTCGCCTCGCACTCCTTCAGTTACCAGAATTCCCCGGACGCTTGGAGGCCAGATCATTCCCGTCGGATGAAACTGCACGAACTCCATATCCATCAGCGCCGCTCCCGCGTGATATGCGAGCGAGTGTCCGTCCCCGGTATATTCCCAGCTGTTGCTGGTGATTTTGTACGCCCGGCCGATCCCGCCTGTCGCCAGCACGACCGCCTTGGCGCGAAACACGTGGAATCTTCCGCGCTCCCGGTCGTACCCAAATGCACCTGCTACGCGGTCACTGTTCTTTAGCAGTGTGACGACCGTATATTCCATAAAGACGTCCATGCCTAGGTGAACATCGTGATCCTGTAAGGTCCGGATCATCTCTAGACCTGTCCGGTCGCCCACGTGCGCAAGTCGCGGATAGCGATGCCCGCCGAAGTTCCGCTGCAGGATGCGGCCGTCTACTGTCCGGTCGAAGACGGCGCCCCATGCCTCTAACTCTCGCACGCAGCCCGGTGCCTCCTTGGCGTGCAATTCGGCCATCCTCCAGCTGTTCAAGTATTGGCCGCCGCGCATAGTGTCTGCAAAGTGAACTTGCCAACTATCGCGTTCGTCGACATTCGCGAGAGCGGCCGCGATACCCCCCTCCGCCATCACGGTATGAGCTTTGCCTAGTAGCGATTTCGAGATCACAGCGACTTTGGCGCCACCAGCGGAGGCCTCCGCGGCAGCCCTCAATCCAGCACCGCCTGCTCCAATCACCAGCACGTCGTACTCGTGCGTGAGATATTCGCTCACTAAAGAATTCTCCAATCTCTCCATATGCCCATTGAGCACATGCGCACGTACAGGTCGGCAAATCCCACAGAAAACAGGCTGAACCAGGCGAAGGTCAGATGGCGGTGGTTGAGGCAACTGATGCAATCGTAGGCGCGCTTTTGCACTGGCGCGCCCGAAAGCTGGTCGCGAAATCCACCGATCAGGTGGCGCAACGAGTGGCATCCAAACGCGTAGCAGCTCAACAAAACCACGTTGGTAAGCAGGACTAACGTACCAACACCGATGCCGAAGTGGCCGTCAAACCAGAACGCATTCCACACGTCATGGGCCAGCAGAACCAAAAATACCAGTGCAAGATACAGGAAATAACGATGGAAATTTTGCAGGATCAACGGAAAAGACCGTTCACCGAAATATTTCTTCCGGGGCTCACCCACAGCACAAGACGGAGGGTCCGCCCAAAAGGCCTTGTAGTATGCGCCTCGGTAGTAGTAGCACGTCACGCGGAACCCGCCAGGCGCCCACAGAATAAGCATGGCGGCGGTGACCCACACTGGGATCCACGCCGGTTTCGCGCCGAACCAGGATCGCAGTGGATCACCAAATAGTTCCGGTGAATAAAAGGGAGAAAGATAGGGGCCGAACCGGTAATGCTGGCCCTGCATGGCGGCCCAGGTCGAGTAAACGACAAACGTGGAAAGCCCGAGGAAGACAGCCACGGGCTGGACCCACCAATTGTCGCGCCGCGAAGTTTGCGCGAACTGCGAACGCACTAACGGAACGTCAACCTGAGCCATCGAGTTCTCCTTACTGTTGGGGCTATGCTCGGAGTCATTAAAAATCGCGCGGCCTGATGGTTTGAAGATCTTTTCTTAACCGTGCAAGACGGTTTATAGCAGCGCAGGACCCGATATCGTGTTTGCGGCGGCCTAAGTCACCCCCAAGCGATCGTTGCCGAAGATTTAGTCATCCGCGGTAAGTATCACGATGGAATTTCGCTGTCAATTAGGATCGAGTAATGGCGTTATTTTTCTGAGATGGGTCACAGGGACCTGGACTGCACCCTTGAAATGAGACACACGGGATGGGCACACTTTGCAGGGGTGACCTGCCCCGCATTTCTAGCTTGGGAAGTGTTATTTTCAAGTTTGTAATTTCAGCTGTAATTCTGCTGTAATCTGAAAATGCGGGCGAGATCTTTTGGGTTGGGAGTGTTCCTGGTTGCGGTATTGAGTTGGGCCTGCCCGCAGGCGTGGGCGCAGGGGCCGGAACCTGTATCAATCCGAGTTAATGCGGCGCAGAAGACGGAGCCATTCAAGCCTATCTATGCCTATTTCGGATATGACGAGCCGAATTACACCTACACAAATAATGGCAGCAAACTGATCGGCGAACTGGCGGCGCTTACGGATGCTCCGGTTTATGTGCGCACGCATTTTCTGCTGGTGACGGGTGACGGCACGCCAGGGTTGAAATGGGGATCGGCGAATGCGTATACGGAAGATGCTGACGGTAAAGCGGTATACGACTGGACCATTGTTGACCTGATTTTTGACACTTACCTGAAGGCTCGCACAAAGCCATTCGTTGAGATCGGATTCATGCCGCAAGCGCTGTCTGCGAAGCCGGAACCATATCGCCCCACCTGGATTCCCGGTGCTGCGAACAAAGACTATGCCATCGGTTGGTCTTATCCGCCGAAGGACTACAGCAAGTGGGGTGAATTGGTATACCAGTGGGCGCGGCACTGCGCGGAGAAATACGGCAAGGAGCAAGCCGAATCGTGGTATTGGGAAGTGTGGAACGAGCCGGACATCTTTTACTGGCAAGGGACGCAGGAAGAGTACAACAAGCTTTACGATTACGCGGTGGCAGGTGTGAAGCGCGCGCTGCCAAAAGCGCATGTGGGAGGACCGGCGACCACAGGGCCGGCAAGTGAGAAAGCAGCGGGATTCCTGAAGGCATTTCTGACGCATTGCGCGGAAGGGAAGAACTATGCGACGGGTGCCACGGGCGCTCCGCTTGATTTCGTGACTTTCCACGCGAAAGGCAGCCCGCAAGTAGTCGACGGGCATGTGCGCATGGGCATCGCGCGAAATCTGCAAGACGTCGATGACGGTTTAAAAATACTTTCCAGCTATCCCCAATTTCGCAAGCTACCGGTGATCCTGAGCGAGTCGGACCCCGAGGGCTGCGCGGCGTGCTCTGCGCGGGTGTATCCGCAGAATGCGTATCGTAATGGACCTCTTTATGCGGCGTACACGGCGGCGGCGATGAAAGGGATTCTAGATTTGAGCGCAAGGGACCGGGGCAACATCGAAGGAATGTTGACGTGGGCGTTCGAATTCGAAGGGCAACCTTACTTCGACGGATTCCGGACGCTGGCGACGAACGGCGTGGACAAACCCATTCTCAACTTGTTCCGCATGGACGGATTGATGAGAGGGGCTCGCGTTGAGGCTGCGAGCAGCGGAGCGATTGCCCTGGACATGCTGCTTGCGAAAGGCGTGCGTGAGAATCCTGATGTTGACGTGGTGGCGACGCGAGACGAGCGCGGCATCTCTATTCTGGTGTGGAACTATCATGATGACGATGTTGCCGGCCCAAATGCCCCAATCAGGCTTTCCGTGCAAGGTTTGTCTGCTAATGTGCAGCGCGTCTTGATGAAGCATTACCGAATCGATGCGAGCCATAGCAATGCTTATTCGGTGTGGAAGGGCATGGGATCGCCGCAGGAACCGACGGCCGATCAGCAGCGGCAACTTGAGGCAGCGGGCCAGCTTCAATTATTCGGATCACCAAATTGGCTGTGGAACGAATCGGGGGAAATCTCGATCGAATTTGATTTGCCGAGACAAGCGGTATCGCTGATCCGGCTGGAGTGGTGACGAGATCGGCGGCAATAGAGAATTTCCTCGAAGCGCTAGTGAGAATGGATGAGTTCGCTCTGCTGCAGATGAGTTTCCGCTGGATGAATCGCGAGTTGTTTGCGGAGAGATTCCATGCCCGCGTCGATGGCGCGGTAATCCAGCTCTAGAAGCTTGCTGTTGTGAACTTTAGCTTTCAGAACGGCGACGGCGGTTTCTTTCGAAAGCGAGTGAGTTAGTTCGAGGAGAGCGCCGAGCATCACCATGTTGGTGATTTTTGTGGTGCCGAGAGCATCGGCACTTTCCGAGGCTGGAATGCATAAGATTGGCGCGTGTTGGGTCGTAAAGCTATCCGGCAGCTTGGCATTGTTATAGAGAATCGTGGCGTGCGGCGAGACCTGGCTGGCGAACTTGTGTAGTGAAGGCTCGTTCATGGCGATAAGAACGTCCGGGTGATCGACCATCGGCGAACCAACGCGCTCGTTGGAGAGGCAGACATGGCAATTGGCGCTGCCGCTGCGCATTTCAGGGCCGTACGAGGGGAGCCAACTGACTTCTCGACCTTCGCGCATGCCCATCTCGGCGAGAATCTGGCCGAGCAAGAGAACCCCTTGTCCACCGAAGCCTGCGATTTTAATGGCCAGGTCGGGATGGGATTCCTTCGCTGCAACGGGGAGGGAAACTTCTTCTGGGCTTTTTTCCAGGCCGAGAAGATTTGTCACCGTCGTTTGCGGAATTGCGATTTCAATTGATTCGGGTTTGCGATCGCGAAACACGCCGAGCGGAAAGACCGGGAGCATTTTCTCTTCCATCCATTTGCGAGAGTCCTGCGGGGTCATTTTCCAAATGGTGGGGCAGGGCGACAAAATTTCCACGAAGGTGAATCCAGAGCCGTCGTGTTGGAGTTGCAAAGCCTTGCGGACAGCTTTCCGAACCTTCATAAGATTTTTGTTATCGGTGAGTGCGACTCGTTCGATGTAGACCGGCGCTTCCAAAGTGGAAAGCAATTCCGCCATGTGCAGTGGGAAACCCTCGTTGGAGGGGCGCCGTCCCCACGGAGACGTGCTGCTCGTTTGACCCACGAGAGTGGTGGGAGCCATCTGACCGCCCGTCATTCCGTAGATTGCGTTGTTCATGAAGAAGATGGTGATTTTTTCGCCGCGGTTTGCGGCGTGAATAATTTCAGCGGTGCCAATCGCGGCGAGATCGCCATCACCCTGATAGCCGACGACGATGCTCTCCGGATTAGAGCGTTTTACCGCCGTGGCGACGGCGGGCGTGCGGCCATGCGCGGCCTGCACGTTGCCCAAATCGAAATAATAATAGGCAAAGACGGAGCAGCCGACTGGACTGACAAAGATGGTGCGATCCTGACAGCCAAGATCGGCAATCGCTTCGGCGATGAGTTTGTGGACTACACCGTGGCCACAGCCGGGGCAGTAATGCGTCTGATGCTGCAGTTCGGATTTGCGCTCGTACTTATCGTAGAAGACGGGTGACTTCGATTCGATCACTTGATATTCATCCATTGGGCCACCCCTTTTTTCTTTTGACAGCAATTTCTACTACTGGATTCTTCGTTGCGCCACCGCCAGTGGTGGGCGGGGCAAAGCCGCCCCTACGGGAGAGGGCCGGAATTTAGGGTTTGCGTTCAAATCAAACACCCCAATCCGCGGTCATGCCCATGCGTTCGTAGAGTTGCTGGCAGACTTCGCTAGCCATGGGCACGTTGCCCCCGAAACGACCGAAGAATTCAACATCGACGCGACCGTCGAGGGTCAATCGCACATCTTCTACCATTTGGCCCGTGCTCATTTCCACAACCAGGACCATCTGCGCCCGGCGCGCAGCATGCCGCAGCGCTTCGGCAGGGAAAGGCCACAGGGTGATGGGGCGAAACAGGCCAGCACGCATGCCATCTTTGTGCGCCATATCGACAACAGAACGGAGAACCCGGGAAGTGATGCCGTAGCCAACCAGAAGAACTTCGGGATCTTCGGCGCAATACAGTTCGTAGCGCGATTCAAGTTCCGCAGCCTTCTTGTATTTGTCTTCGAGCTTTTGAATATGAGCTTCCAGCAGATCTGGTTCAAGATAAATGGAGGAGATCAGATTCTTCCTGGTTTCCGGAGTACCGCAAACAGCCCACGGCTTTTCAGGAACTGTCGATTCACTTGGTTTAAGGTCCAGTGGCTCCATCATCTGTCCGATGTAACCATCCGTGAGAACAACCGCCGGATTGCGGTAACGATCGGCCAGATCGAAAGCCCACATCGTGAGATCGGCCATTTCTTGAACGGATGCCGGGGCCACAACGATATTTCTGTAGTTACCGTGGCCACCACCTTTGACCACCGCGAAGTAATCGCTTTGTTCCGGAGCGATATTGCCGAGGCCAGGCCCACCTCGAACCACATCTACAACGACGCAGGGCAGCTCGGCGCCGGCGAGATAAGACATGCCTTCCTGCATCAGGCTGAGGCCGGGACCGGAAGATGCGGTCATCACGCGTTTGCCGGCAGAGGCCGCGCCATAAACCATGTTGATGGCGGCGACTTCACTTTCCGCCTGCAAAAATGTGCCGCCGATTTGCGGAAAATATTCGGCGGCTGCTTCCGCGATTTCGCTGGCAGGCGTAATCGGGTAGCCATAGTAAGAGCGGCAACCGGCGAGTATGGCGCCCTTGATGACCGCTACGTTTCCCTTACATAGATGTCGCATGGATAGCCTCCGAGGAAAGGCGCGGTGCCTTCGGGACGATGAGCCGGTACACAGTGATGGCGCCAGGCTCCGGGCAGGCGTAGAAGCAAATGCCGCAGCCAGTGCAATTCTCACCGGAATAGCGAGCGGGGTGCACACCATAAGCGTTTAGCTCCGATGCCAGCAAGAGACATTTCGGCGGACAGGCGTCCACACAGAGACCGCAACCTTTGCATTCCAGTATGTCGATGGTGACTTTGCCGCGTGGTGATGTGGCCATGTTCAACTCTCCTGAAGAGCGGGCCGCTGGAGCCAGCGGGTCTTCTCACAATACGCGTACAGTTCTTCACGAAACTTGGGATGAGCGATGGAAATCAAAGCCTCGGCGCGCTGGCGAATGGTGCGGCCATGGAGATAAGCGATGCCGAATTCGGTAACGATGTAGTGCGCGGAGCCGCGAGAGGTCACCACGCCTGCTCCAGGGTCCAGCATCGGGACGATGCGCGAGATTTGACCATTTTTCGCGGTGGCAGGCATGGCGATGATGGGCTTGCCACCCTTGCAGCGCGAGGCCCCGCGTATGAAATCAACTTGACCGCCGATGCCGCTATAGAGATAGGTGCCAACAGAATCGGCGCAAACCTGACCGGTGATATCGACTTGCAGCGCGGAGTTAACGGCGACCATTTTGTGGTTGGTGGAAATGATGTAGGGATCGTTGGTATAACGGCTGGGATGAAACTCGAACATCGGATTGTTGTCAACAAAATCGAAAAGCTTTTTGCTGCCGAGAACGAAGCCAAGAATGATTTTTCCGCGATGGATTGTTTTCATGCTGCCATTGATTACGCCCGATTCGATCAAGGGGACAGCGCAATCGCTTAGCATTTCTGTGTGGATACCGAGATTCCTATGGCCGCTCAGTTCCAGAAGGACCGCATCGGGAATCGCGCCGATGCCAAGTTGCAGCGTGGCGCCTTCTTCAACCAGGCTGGCAACATTCTTACCGATAGCGTGGTGAATTTCGGTGATGATAGCAGGTTTCAATTCACAAAGCGGGCGAGAAACTTCTACCACAGCATCCAGATCATTTACGTGGATGAAGCTGTCGCCGAACGTGCGGGGCATCTGATCGTTTACCTGGGCAAGCACGAATTTCGCGCAGTGTGACGCGCACATGGTGGCATCCACGCCAACGCCGAAACTGCAGAAGCCGTGGGCGTCCGGCGGAGAAACCTGGATTAGGGCCACGTCGATTGGCATTTGTCCTGTTTCAAAAAGATCTTCCACCTGACTCAGGAAGACGGGAGTGTAATCGGCCCGGCCTTCGTTGATGGCCTGACGAACGTTGCCACCGATGAACATAGCGTTGTGGCGGAAGTGTCCTTCCATTTGGGGAGCGATATAGTCGGCCCGGCCAACGGTTAGCAAGTGGACGATTTCCACATTTTTTACAAATGGGGCGCGGGCGATGAGCGCCTCGACCAATTGTTCAGGTTCGGCGCATCCGGGATGGATGTAGACGCGCATATTGGATTGAATGCAGTGGACAGCTTCCTGCGGCGGGACGATCTTTCGACGATAATCGGCTTGCCAATTCATGAAACCTCTTTGTCGGGCGAGATGGCCTGAACTGGCCAACTAGAAATTGGGAGAATTCTTTGGTTATGTTTCGCGCAAATAGTTTTTGATTGCGAACGGCACGAGGGGTTCAATCTGGCCCCTGAAACGAATTGGCGGATAGACTCAGCCAGCGGCTGCACAAAGGCTGCCTCCAGAGTGGTTGGAGCACATTGCTTACCAAGGAGGCGGAAGAGGGGTAGTACTAAACGTTTGGCAAATAAGAACTTATATCCAGACAAAGTATTGCTTATAGTAGCGGTGTGGGTTTTAGCGCAAAAGCCGACTAACCAGTGGGTCGCTAGACTCAGTCCCCTGAAAACAAGTCGCGCATATGCCTAAGCAAATAGGCCCGCCAACCATAAATTTTTGTGCGATTGGCCCGCCCTCCCCCGTACCACCACGGCAACTTCGCTCGATGATTTTGTCCATGCCTCCGAATGCGGGTGTATGTTTACAGTAGGAATAAATACTTGGGGCCAAAATGCGAAAGTTGAAATTCTTAGTTTCTCTGACGACGAACGATAACGATTACCAGGCAGAGCAAGCTATTTCCGCGGAACAGGCGGCTCGTAAATTCGGCGTCGACGTACAGATTTTGTATGCCGACAACGATGCCATCAATCAAAGCACGCAAATTCTGAAAGCGATTCAGGCGGCCGAAGAAGACCGGCCGGACGCAATTGTGTTTGAACCGGTGGGAGGCACGGCGTTACCACAGGTGGCCCGGGCGGCGGTCAATGCCGGAATCGGCTGGGGCGTTCTGAACCGCGACGCAAATTACATTTCAGATTTGCGGCAAAGCTCAAAGGCGCCGATATTCGCAATCAGTTCCGACCACGTTGAGATTGGAAGAATTCAGGGAAGGCAATGCGCGGCTCTGCTACCCACGGGCGGCACTATCCTTTATATACAAGGGCCCTCGGAAAATTCAGCTGCCAAGGAACGCACACTGGGGATGCAGGAATCGAAGCCAGCGAACATCCACATGACGATTTTGAAGGGGCAGTGGACGGAAGAGAGTGCACAGCGCGCGGTGCGCTCGTGGCTCAAATTGACCACCTCGCATAAAGCGTCGATCGATCTGATCGCGGCTCAAGACGATTCAATGGCGATCGGGGCGCGCAAGGCGTTTCAGGATTTGCCCAGTGAAATTGAACGGGAACGCTGGCTGAGTATTCCCTACCTGGGCTGCGACGGGCTACCTAAAACAGGGCAGGCCTGGATTCGCAGCGGACTTCTGACCGCAACGGTATTTATTCCGCCGAATACCGGCCAAGCGATTGAGATGCTCGTGGATGCGCTACAACGGGGAAAAACTCTTCCGGAATGCGCATTAACAGCGGCTTCATCCGTGCCGCCCCTGGAAGCATTACGCGCAGGAAAATAAAATGTGGTATGACGGCCCGAATGATCGAGACCGTTCTGAATTCGAAACCACTATTACGATTTCCCTTTTCTTTGCCTAATAGCAGTGTAAGTTGAGAACCAGAGCCACACCGGGGAATCCATGCGCAAACTAAAATTCGTCGTTTCCTTGATGACCAATGAAAATGACTATCAGCTCGAACAAGCGCATTCAGCCGAACTGGCCGCCGCAAAGCTCGGAGTGGACATACAGATTGTCTATGCCGACAACGATGCCATCACGCAAAGCACGCAAATCCTGAAAGTAATCCAGGTTGAACCCAAGGATCGGCCGGATGGAATTGTATTTGAGCCGGTAGGTGCGACGGCTCTTCCTCAAGTGGCCCGCGCCGCGATTCAGGCCGGAATCGGATGGGCGGTTTTGAACCGCGACGCTTCGTATATTGCGGAGTTTCGGCAATCCAGCAAGGTGCCGATCTTCGGTGTTAGCTCCGATCAGATAGAAGTCGGAAGAATCGCGGGACGGCAGTGCGCGGCATTGCTCCCCGGTGGCGGAACGATTCTTTACATTGAGGGGCCATCACAAAACATAGTGGCGCGAGAACGCGAAATCGGGCTGCAAGAAACGAAGCCAGCCAACATCCACATGACCATCCTCAAGGGGCAGTGGACGGAAGAAAGCGCGCGGCGTTGCGTAAGCTCGTGGTTGAAATTATCGACTTCCCAAAAAGCGGCGATCGATTTGGTGCTTGCTCAGAATGACGCAATGGCCGTTGGCGCCCGCAAAGCCCTGCAAGAAATTTCAAACGAAATTGATAGAGAGCGTTGGTTGAAGGTGCCGTTTCTGGGCTGCGATGGAGTGCCGAAAACCGGACAATCCTGGGTTCGCAGCGGGTTGCTGACCGCCACCATTTTTACTCCACCCAACACGGGACAAGCGATAGAAATGCTGGTGGATACGTTGCAAAATAAAAAAAACTTGCCAGAGAGAGCATTCACTGTTGCCGCGTCCATTCCGCCGATCGAGAGCCTGCGCCCCGCGAAATAGTTTCTCCCGCGATTTTATGTTTCGACGCGCCTTGGGCGTATAATGCACGCGGTATTATCTGGACTTGTCGTTGTTTTTCCTTGGAGGATTTGATGAGCAAAGAAGCATCCGATTCAAGTGTAAAATTGAATCATCTCGACCGAAGAGAGTTTTTGTCGGCTGGTGCAGCGGGACTCCTGGCGGCAGCCGTGCCTGCGGTTCCGGTGATGGCCGGGGGACCACCCAAAAGTTCGGGTGGACGTGCACCATTTTGGGGTGATGGGCAGGCTGCCGCTTCCACCGGGGCTAAGCGGAAGATTCCTATCGGCGTGTTTGATGCGGTTTACGACAAACTTACTTTGGATCAAATGCTCGATAAGGTCAGTTCACTTGGATTGGAAGCGGTCGAAATCGGAACTGGTGGATATCCGGGTTCTAATCACTGTCCGATCGACGAACTTCTTGAAGATCCAGCCAAGGCCAAGGCATGGAAGAAAAAGTTTACCGATCGCGGGATACAAGTCGCGACGCTGAGTTGTCACGGGAATCCCGTGCACCCGGACGTGAAACATGCGCAGAGGGATCAGGAAACCTTTAAGAAAACCGTGCGCTTGGCACAGATGATTGACGTGAAAGTGATTGTTGGATTTGCGGGATGCCCCGGGGGATCGCCAACCGATACGCAACCGAATTGGATCACTTACCGGTGGCCGCCTGAATACAATGAAATGCTGCAATGGCAGTGGAATGAAAAGGTCATTCCTTATTGGAAAGAGGCGGCGAAATATGCCCGCGAGCATGGGATACATCGACTGGCGTTCGAGATGCATCCAAATTTTGTCGTCTACAATCCGCGCACTTTGCTGAAATTGCGGGAAGCAGTCGGCGAAGAGATCGGGGCGAACTGCGATCTGAGTCACCTTTTCTGGCAAGGCTGCGATCCGGTGGAAGTCATCCATTTTCTCGGGAAGCAGGGAGCTATTTATCACGCACACATGAAGGACACCGTGCTGTATCCCGAAAATGTTGCGAAGTACGGAGTCTTGAATTTTGTGTTTGAGGCCAGCGACTTGCCCATGGCTTCGGATGCGTTTCGTGCCGTCGGCTACGGTCACAGCGCGTCAACCTGGAAAGCGATTCTTCAGGCGTATATGGATGTTGGTTATGATGGGATTCTCAGCATTGAAAATGAGGATCCGATATTGACGGGAGAAGTGGGCGTTGAGCGCGCTGCGTACGTGCTCAAAAATGTCCGCGCTGAAATCCTGGGAGCGTAGATGCGCCGTCGACAATTCATGGGGATCTGCGCGACCACGGTAGTTGGTGCGGGGGTGGGCAGTCGGTCAATTTTTGCCGGCCTCGATGACATCAATGCTTCGGAAACCGCGGATCCCTTTCCTTTTTCCGTGATGTTGTGGACGGTTGAGCCGAAACTTCCATTTGATGAACGCATTGCCAAAGTGGCGGAAGCGGGCTATCGGGCTGTGGAACTGGTGGACGAATACGATCACTGGTCGAAGGAAGAATTTGCCCATGCCAAAACACGATTGCGTTCTTTGGGAATTGTCGTTGATGCTTGCAGCGGGATACGCTCCAGCATTTGCGATCCCTCGCAACGTGAAGCATTTCTGGCGGAAATTCGAGCGAAACTACCTATCATGGATCAGTTGCAATGTTTCCGGTTGATATTGCTATCCGGGGATACAGTGCCAGGATTGAGTCGCGAACAGATGCATGCAAGCTGCGTGGAAGGATTGCAGCGGGCCGCGGAAATTGCCGGGCCACAGAACGTGGAATTGCTTTTAGAGAATATCGATCCTGAAGAAAATTCTAAATACTTTCTGACCTCGGTTGCGGAAGGTTTTGAGGTAATACGAAAAGTTGGCAATCGAAAGGTTAAATTCCTGTACGATTTTTTCCATGAGCAGATTTCCGAGGGAAATCTGATTTCCAAGCTGGAAAAGAATATCGACCTGGTGGGATTAGTGCACGTAGCCGATGTGCCGGGAAGGCATGAACCCGGCACGGGCGAAATAAATTATGCAAATATTTTTCGCAAGCTGGGGCAGCTGCACTACTCCGGTTACGTGGCCATGGAATTCATCCCAACGGGGAATGTGGTGACTTCCCTGCGAGCGGCCCGTGAATTTGCACGAAAGTATGGAGAAGAAGGGGTGGTACGCGGACAGAATGCCGGGTTGAAGGAAAAGCATGCACCGGCGTGAACTGCTCAAGTTACTTTCTGCCGCGGGAATCCTACCTGTAGTTTCGCCTGAACTTTTCGCCATGATGCGACAGGCGCAGCCCGCTCTTGGCTACACTTTACGCACGTTAGATACATATCAAAACGAAACCGTGCTGGCCATGATCGACCTGATTGTTCCAGCGACGGGCACGCCCGGCGCCAAAGGTGCGCGCGTAGATGAGTTCATCGACGTAATCTTGACGGAATGGGCCACGGCTGAGGAGCGGCAACATTTCTTGGAGGGAATCGCGAGCGTTGATGCGCAAAGCCAGAAATTGTTTTCCAGAAAGTTCATTGAGCTGCCCCAGGAACAGCAATTCGTTCTGCTGCGATCTATGGACGACGCTATCGACTGGGCCGGCACGTCTGGCGGTCCCAATGATGCAATGCCAGGGGAATTCGATCGGCAGCTTCAAGGTGAATTCTTTCGAGTGTTCAAGACTCTTACGCTGCACGGTTACTACACCTCTGAGATTGGTTTTTCGCAAGAATTGAAATTAGAAATTATTCCCGGCGCACAGCACGGTTGTGCTGCCGTCAACCCTGGGAAAAAGGCCTGAGGATCAGGAATGGCAACAAATAGCTACGACGCAGTCATCGTTGGGTCTGGAATTACCGGTGGGTGGGCCGCGAAGGAATTAACTGAAAGGGGTTTGCGGGTGCTGGTGCTGGAAGCCGGAAGATCGATCGTTCCAGAGCAGGACTATGTCGAGCATGTTCCAGTCTGGGAATTGAAATACCGCGGTTGGGATAATCGAGCCGAGCGGCAGCGCACGCAATTTGTTCAGCGCGAATGCTACTACGCTTGCGATGAATATTCTCACAAATTTTTTGTCAATGATCTGGAGAATCCCTATTCCACTGATCCAGGAAAACCATTTTCCTGGATTCGGGGGCGACAAGTCGGGGGCAAGTCGATTACCTGGGGCCGCCAAAGTTATCGATGGAGCGATCTGGATTTCGAAGCGAACTTGCGCGAAGGCATTGGCGTGGATTGGCCCATTCGCTATAAGGATCTTTCCCCCTGGTATGACTACGTCGAAGAGTTTGCAGGGATCAGCGGGCAGGCGGAAGGGCTGGACGTGCTTCCGGATGGACAATTTCTGCCGCCGATGGAGATGACCTGCGTGGAGCAAGATTTTCGCGCAGCGCTGGCCAAGAATTATGACGATCGAATTTTGACGATTGGTCGTGCGGCGGTGCTTACCAGGACGCACAAAGGGCGCGCGGCTTGTCATTATTGTGGAGTCTGTCATCGCGGATGCATCACCCAATCCTATTTCAGCAGCCTGAATTCGACGCTTCCAGCCGCGCAAAAAACCGGGCGGCTGACGATTCGCCCCTACAGCGTGGTTCATAGCCTGATCTTTGATTCTGCGATGCGGCGGGTTTCCGGTGTGCGGGTCATCGATGCGCAGACGAAGAATACACAGGAATTTAGAGGGAAAATCATATTTCTGTGCGCTTCCACTTTGGAGTCTACGCGGATTCTTTTGAATTCGGCTTGTTCCGAGTTTCCCAATGGGCTTGGTAATAGCAGCGGAGAACTCGGCCGCAACCTTATGGATCATCACATGGGAAGCGGAGCTGCTGGAGTGATGCCGGGGCATGAAGATAAAATGCCGTTTGGCAATCGTCCCAATGGAATTTACTTGCCGCGCTTTCGAAATGTAAAAACAAAAGAGAAGAATTTTCTGCGTGGCTACGGATATCAAGGCGGGGGCGACAGAGGAGATTGGACCCGTGCTCTGAACATGCCGGGCTTCGGCGTGGACTTTAAGAACAAGATTAAAGAGCCCGGGCCATGGACGATGAGCCTGAGCGGGTTCGGCGAATGCCTCCCGAATCATAATAATTATGTGGAAATCGACAAAAATAAACTGGACGCGTGGGGAATCCCGACGTTGAAGATTCATTGCGAGTGGAGCGAAAACGAGCTAGCGATGGCTCGCGATATGTCGTCACAAGCTGCCGAAATGCTTGCATCAGCCGGAGCGAAAAATATCGCGGTATGGTCGAAAATGACTCCTCCGGGCCTGTCGATCCATGAGCTGGGCACGGGACGAATGGGGCGCGATCCTAAAACCTCAGTGCTGAATGGGTATAACCAGGCACACGATGTGAAGAATTTGTTTCTGACCGACGGCGCGTGCATGGCTTCGGCCTCGTGCGTAAATCCCTCGCTGACCTATATGGCGATTACCGCGCGCGCCTGCGACTACGCAGTTTCGAAAATGAAGAAGAACGAGTTGTAGAGAGGGTTCATGGCTCAAGTGGTGCATTCCCCCAAGATGTACGACGCGTGCGTGATTGGTTCAGGCGCAGGCGGCGGAATGGCCGCAAAAATATTGACGGAAGGGGGGCTCAGCGTCGTCATGCTGGAAGCCGGGCCGCAAGTGTACCCGGAAAAAGATTACAAGATGTTGATGTGGCCGTATGAGTTGGCGCATCGTGGTGCGGGAGTCGGGGGCAGGGCATCAGAAAATTTTAGCGAGTTCCTGGCGCCAAACGGTGCGTGGCAAATCGAGGGCGAACCGTATATTTCCGCGCCGGGCACAAACTTTCAATGGTTTCGTTCCCGCATTGTTGGCGGGCGGACGAATCACTGGGGACGCATTGCCTTGCGTTTTTCGCCGGTGGATTTCAAGTCTGCCACGCGCGACGGCATCGGTGATGATTGGCCGATCAGCTACGAGGACTTGGCACCCTACTACGACAAAGTGGAAGGATATATTGGCGTTTTTGGGACGAAGGAAAATTTGCCGAGCGCGCCGGACGGTGTATTTTTGCCGCCACCCAAGCCGCGCTGCAACGAAGTCTTGATCAAGAAGGCTTGCGACAAACTGAATATCACCTGCATTCCCTCGCGGCTTGCGGTTTTGACCAAGCCGCTGAACGGGCGCGCGCCTTGTCACTACTGCGGACAATGCGGGCGCGGATGTATCACCGCTTCCAATTTCAGTTCCAGTCAGGTTTTGATTCCACCGGCGATGAAGACGGGTAGGCTGACTCTTATTACCGGTGCGATGGCTCGCGAAATCCTGGTTGGGCCTGATGGCAAAGCGACTGGTGTTTCGTATATCGACAAAGCGACAAAATCAGAAATGCGTGTCTCGGCGCGGGCGGTGGTTGTCGCCGCAAGCGCTTGCGAGTCGGCCCGATTGTTGCTGAATTCCAAATCAAAATCATTCCCCGATGGGTTGGCGAATTCCTCCGGCACTGTTGGACGATATTTGATGGATTCTGTAGGCAGCGGAGGATGGGGTTACGTGCCACAGATGGAGCAAATGCCGCCGCACAACCACGATGGAGTCGGCGGAATGCATATGTATATTCCGTGGTGGAAGTATGACCGGAAGAATGATTTTCCGCGGGGCTTCCATATTGAACTCGGGGGCGGGCGAGATATGCCCAGCGTCGGCATGTTTCGCGATGTCTGCAACGAGTTCGAAGGTTACGGAGCAGAGCTGAAACGCACATGCCGCAAGAGGTATGGAACGTCGATCAGCTTTGATGGCCGTGGAGAAATGGTGCCCAATCCCGATACCTACTGCGAAATTGATCCGACGATTGTGGACCGATGGGGCATTCCGGTTTTGAAATTTTACTTTAAGTGGAGCGACTACGAAATTCGCCAGGCCAAGGACATGCAGGAAACGTTCAAGGCTATTGTGGAAGCGATGGGGGGAGAGTATCGCACCAAGACGCCTATCGATGGGCCGAACGCGTTTGGAATTGAAGCGGGTGGAAAAATCATTCACGAGGTGGGGACGGCGCGAATGGGTGCTGATCCAAAAACCTCCGTGCTGAATGGCTATTGCCAGGCTCACGATGTGAAGAATTTATTTGTGACCGATGGCGCGCCGCTGGTTACCAACCCGGACAAGAATCCTACACTCACAATTATGGCGCTCTCTTGGAGAGCTTCGGATTATTTGCTGGAGCAGGCGAAAAATGGAAGCATTTGATTGGATGAGGAGCGAAGATGCAAGGAATTTCCCGGCGCGATTTATTGAAAAATCTGTCTGTAGGTGTAGCAGGCGGATCGGTGTTGCAGATGATCCCGGCGGAAGCGGCGGCGATGGCGCATCAGATGGTGCACCAGGCCAAGGCGAGCAATCCTGCAGGAAGCTATCTGCCAAAATATTTCACGCCTCACCAGTATCAGACGCTGGCTATTTTGTGCGACACGATCATCCCCAAAGATGAAAAATCAGGCGGAGCTGTCGAAGCCGGCGCTCCAGAGTTTATTGATTTGTTGACCAGCGAGAATGAAGAATATCAACTGCAAATTGGTGGTGGCTTGATGTGGCTCGACAGCTTTTGTGCGGACCACTACCTGTCGACATTTCTGGAATGCACGCCGGCACAAAAAAAAGAAGTACTGGATTTGGTTGCATACCGGAAGAACGCAAAAGCAGATCTGGGTTTAAGGCAGGGCGTGTTCTTTTTTGCGCGTCTGCGGGCAATGACCTGCGACGGCTTCTACACCAGCAAAATCGGGATTGCAGATCTGGAATACATCGGCAACACAGCTCTAGCCGAATTTCCCGGCTGCCCGCCGTTTAGCGGGTCCTGAATTATCCGGCTTGCGGTTCGATTTCAGGCGGCACAGTCAATTCACCTTCCCAACGAGCGATCACTGCGCTCGCGAGACAGTTGCCGATTACGTTGACCGAGGTTCGAACCATATCAATTAACGTGTCCACTCCTAAAATGATGAAGATGGGTTCGCTTGGTAAATGGAACGTCGAAGCGGTGGCCATCAGAACCACCAAGACGGCGCGCGGAACTCCGGCAACGCCTTTGCTGGTCAGCATCAAGGCGAACACCATCATCAACTGCTCTTTCCAGGACATGTGAAGGCCCGCAGCCTGGGCCACGAAGATGGAGGCAAGAGCCAGGTAAAGTGTAGAACCATCCAGGTTGAAGCTATATCCTGCTGGGATTACGAACGCCACGATTTCGCGAGGCACACCGAAAGCTTCCATGTTCTCCATGGCCCGCGGGAGGGCTGCCTCTGAAGTACTGGTGGCGAACGCAATGGTGGCGGGTTCAACGATGTATCTCGTTAATCGCCCGAGCGGAAGCCTCGCAGCGATCGCGATGGGCAGCAAGACGCCGCCGAGAAAGACAATGAGTGCCCCGTACGCGGTCAGTACCAGCTTTCCCAGGGGGAGCAATACAGTGATCCCCATATGGCCTACGGTGTAGGCCATTGCGGCGCCCACGCCGATCGGGGCGAAATACATCACAGTGTTCGTGAATTTGAACATGGTCTGGGTCAATGATTCGGCAAAGCTGAGCACCGGTTGACGGAAGCGTTCTGGTACGCGCGTCAATGCGATGCCAAATAGAATTGCAAAGACAGCTACCTGGAGAATCTGATTGTCACCGATGGCCCTGGCGATGTTTTCGGGGAAAATGTGAACAAGAAAATCGTCCCATCTCATGGGCACCGTGGTTTGCGGAATTTCCGATGCGGGAGCCGGCGGAAGAACCAAACCCACACCAGCGCGGCTGAGATTGATTGCGCCCACGCCAATGAATAAAGCAACCGTGGTGACAATTTCGAAGTAAATCAGGCTCTTCAGGCCGATGCGCCCTACTTTTTTCAGATCGTTGTGCCCGGCAATTCCCGTAACCAACGTCCCAAGGATCAGGGGAGCGACAATCACTTTGATGAGCCGCAAAAATATGTCGCTTAGGAAACGCAAGGCTGCCGCGAATTGCGGCTGATCCAGCCCAATTTCGAATCCGGCAAACATGGCGAAGAATATCCAGAAGGTCAACGAGGCACGCCGGCGCAGCCCCGCGGCTCCCAAAGCGGCGATTCCCAACCAGCGGATTGCGGAAAACGCGGCGAAAGGATCACGATTGAAGAGCGAGAGCGCTGCGCCAGTGGCGAAAAGCAGCAAACCAGCCGAGATCAACCCGCGGAACATTTTTGATGAGCGTTGGGCCAAGCCTGCCTCTTTTCGTGAAGTCACTGCGAAATCAAACCGCCATGATAGCGCAACGGCGGCGGAGTTCTTGCAGTTCTAATGTAAATGTATCCAGCCAACTTGCTGAGACACGGGGCCGTTGCTATCTTTTCTTCATGCCTAAAATCAGCCATCTTGACTGTTCACGTTGTCACGAAAAAGTTTCCGCCGAAACGCCGCAAACTGTTTGCCCAAAGTGTGCGGGCGCATTTTACGTTCGCTATGACCTCACTACCTTGCGGGGGACTGCGAAAAGAGAGCAAATTTCGCGCGACGGTTTGGTAGGCGGATGGGCAGGGATGTGGCGTTATCGCAGTGTGCTACCCGAAGTGAAGCCGGTGACGCTTGGCGAGGGTTGGACTCCCGTGACACGCAGCAAGCGCTATCCCAATGTTTATTTGAAGGAGGAAGGGGCTAATCCAACAGGGAGTTTCAAAGCGCGCGGATTGGCGTTGGCAGTAACGATGGCGCAGCATTACGGCCTTCGCAAACTTGCTGTACCTTCCGCGGGAAACGCAGCCGGAGCCCTTGCGGCCTATGCGGCCGCAGCAGGCATCGAAGCAAATATTTTCATGCCCAAAGATGTGCCGTTTGCGAATTTCGTGGAGGCACAATTCTATGGAGCGAATGTGACGCTGGTGGACGGGCTGATTTCTGATTGCGGCAGAATGGTTGCGGAACGAAGAGAAAAAGAGGGATGGTTCGATATTTCCACGTTGAAAGAACCATTTCGAATTGAAGGAAAGAAGACGATGGGTTACGAGTTGGTGGAGCAACTCGGATGGGAATATCCCGAAGCTGTTTTCTATCCCACTGGTGGCGGTGTCGGCTTAATCGGAATGTGGAAAGCATTTGCGGAGTTGGAAGAATTGGGATGGGTGAAGCCGGGCAAGAAACCAAGAATGATTGCCGTGCAATCATCGGGATGCGCTCCCATGGCGCGCGCGTACGAAAAAGGAGAAAAGGTCAGCCAGATGTGGGGGGATGCGGCAACCTTCGCTTCTGGTTTGCGAGTTCCAAAACCATACGGCGATTACATCATGCTGGAAATTCTTCGCGAATCAGGCGGAATGGCGCTTTCTTTTTCCGATGGGCAGATTCTCACTTCGCTGAAAGATTGGGCGAAGCACGAAGGAATCTTTCTGTCGCCAGAAGGCGCCACAGCCACCGTGGCCTACGATCATTTATTGGCGAACGGCTTTTTGAAGCCGCAAGACCGCGTGGTGTTGTTCAACACGGGCTCCGGATTGAAGTACACGGATGTGACCGCGGAAGCCGCGGGGCTGCATCGTCCTCAACTCTGCGCGCGCTAAGGGTAGACCTAGAAACGAAGCTTGGATAGATAAGCGTAGCTGGCTGTCAGGTCAGCGAACGCCTCTTTAGGAAAATCGTTCTCGACGAAATAATGCTGGATGCCGCCCTTTTCCGCGTGGGCAAAAATTCGCTTCCAATCGATGATACCGTTGCCAACAGAGGTCATGTTCTTCGCAACTTCGTCCAAATTTAGCGATGAGACCTCTTCTGGCGTCACCTTCGGCAGAACTTTCATATCTTTCACGTGGACCAGCGGGAACCGTCCAGGATACTTCGCGAAATAGGCAACAGGATCCTGGCCTGCCACGCTGATCCAGCACAAATCCATTTCCATCTTCACGAAATTGGGATCGGTGTTCTGCAGCAGGAAATCGTAAGGGAATTTTCCGCCGAGGTTCTTATCCGGCTCGAATTCCCAGAAGTGATTATGGTAGGCGAATTGAATATCCGCTTTCTTGCTGGCTTCGCCCGCTTTATTAAATTGCTCGGCGACCCGCTTGTAGCCGTCGGGCGCTTCGCGCAATTTTTGATCGATCATGGGGCAAACCACGAAGGTCTGTCCGATTAGATGAGCGGAATCGAGCGCCTCCGGCCAGTGATTTTCCACCACGTCGTACGAAACGTGGCAGGAAGGCGAGGTGAGACCATTCTTGTCGAGCATCCCGCGAATTTCTTTAGGCGAGTGGCCAGAGTATCCCGCGAATTCCATTTCTTTATAGCCAATAGCGGCAACTTTGGCGAGCGTGCCGGGAACATCCGCCTTCATGGCCTCGCGAACGGTGTAGAGTTGCACACCGACTTTGTTGATCTGATGAGGCGCGGCAGCAAAAACGCGCCCGGGAAGGGAAGTGGCAACAGCTGTTGCAATAGAAGTTTCAATAAATGTTCGTCGGTTCATGCGCGAATTGTACATCTGATTCTCAGAGGATTGCACGTACAAATTGAAATTGTGATGCAATGGAAAATGTTTTTAGCAAAGAAAAAGCCCCGCCGTGAATGAAGCGGGGCTCTCTTTGATGCATCTGGGGCGGAGAAAGACTAGAACTGGAAGCGCAAACCGAACTGCATGATGCGTGGCGAATGCGCTCCATTCAGAACAAGGAACCCGTTGCCTGCGCAGGAAGCATCGCCACCATTGTTGTTTGCTCCTCCAACACAACCCATCGCAGAGGTAAGGCCGGCGCCACCGGCAGACTGGGACCCGGAAAATTGGTTCAGGTTGGTGTGGTTGAACACGTTGAAATTCTCCCACCGGAATTGCAGGGCATAACGCTCCTTGAAGGAGAAAGTTTTGGACAAGCCGAAATCCCAATTTATGAGTCCTGGAAGGCGAAGAGTATTCCGGTTGCTATCCCCGTACGTCAGACCAACAGGCAATGCGTATGCCGACGGATTGTATCTGAGTACGCCAAACACGCCCGCCTGTGCGACTGCCTGTTGTTGTGCTTGAGTCGCGGCACCCGGATTCCCAACTACGTCGGGATAAGACCCGACGGCGGTAACGCCGCTAGCTACGCCAGCATTGTCGCTGTAGGTTGTGCCGTTCGTAACCGTAAATGGCAATCCTGTGGAAGCCGTGGTTATACCTGACATTTGCCATCCACCCAGGAATGTATGCAAAAGACCAGGTTCTTTGAAGAACGGAAACGCATATACGTAGCTCAACGTAAATAAGTGGCGAACATCGAAGTTAGAACTCGCACGGTTGCGCACCGCGTTCGAAGGATCGACAAACAGAGCGTCGCCTCGATCGGACGAGTCATCAATTGAGTGGCTATAGGTGTAGTTCGCGCTGAACGAAAGAGCACCAATGCTTCGTCGAGCGGAAACCTGCAGCGAATTGTAGTTGGAATTTGCGGTGTTCTCCAACCGTGTAATGGTTCCCCATCCCTGATAGGGCCGGAAATAGTTGGAAGCTCCATAGCTGCAAGCAACGTAGAGATTTTGCGCCGCAGTCTGAGAGAGAACTGCACCGTTACTAATAACCGCGGAAGTTGGAAGTCCCTGCGCGTTCAGAGTGAAGTTGGCCGCGTTGGATTGACAATCATTCCCGGTAATGGGTAAACCCGCAGTAATGTAGGGATTTTGGGATGCCGGAACTGCCTGGAGTTGGTTGATATCGTATTCACGGGTCAGATGCGTTCCCTTGCTGGCGACATAGGCAAGCGAAACGACTACGCTGCCGGGAAGTTCGTGCTCCACGCCTAAATTCCATTGCTGCATGTAGGGCCATTGCACTGTCCCAGGAATCGAGATGGCGCTGAGTGGGCTTGGTGGACCGCCGGGTGTGCCGCCTACGTTTGGATAACCTGTAATGTTGCTGACAGCGCCGTTGATCGAAAGAGGAGATGCGCTGAATTGAAGTGACTCGGCATTGGCTTCGTTGCCATTCATGTGCTCAAAGAAGATGCCGTAGCCTCCGCGTATTGCCCATTTTCCATTGCCCAGCGGATCGTATGCGAAGCCGATGCGAGGACCGGGGTTCATCCATTTGTTGTTTAAGCAACCTTTGGGGCTGGGCGAGATACCGGGAATTGTCGGATTGGAAACGCCACATTGTATCAACCCGTTAAAGATACTTTGACCGCTGCCGACATTGAGCAACTGGGAAGTTGAACTGCCGCCGGTCGGGTCGAAGGGATAGAAGGAAGGTGCAGCCGATGGGTTATACGACGATGTAGAGAAGCCGAATTCCTGATTTTGTTTTTCCTGGTAGCGGCCGAACACGCTCCAGCGCAATCCAAGATTCAGAGTCAACTTGCTGGATACGCGCCAGTCGTCCTGGAAGAATGGTTCCAAAATTTTGTAACGGTCATAGTAATAAAGGTTGTTTCCGTTCTGTGTATAGCCCCCGATATTTGCCTGCAGAAGATCTGCAAATGGATTGCCTGTGGTGTTCGGAGAGTTGTCGGCGAAGGCGAGTTGCCCTTGGACGTCCAGCGAAGACTGTTGATTCTTCTGAGCCGCCACGAAATAAGCCCCAAAGAACATCGTGTGCTTTCCCACAATTTTCGTGACAATGTCGCGATACGTATAGGTCGGGTTAGCATTTTTCCACGGGAAGTATCCGGTATCCACACCAAAGCCGCCGGAGCCGTAAACTGTTCCAGCAGTATTCCCTACTGAAAATGCCGGAATCTTATTTCCGAGTCCATTGGCGAACAGCGGCACGAGGTCGATGCCACCTGAGGGAAGGTTGACCGCAGTGTTTATGTTGGAAAGATAAATATGATCGTCCGTGTAGCTGGCGACGAATTCGTTGAGCAGCGTCGGAGTGAAATTGGATGTGAGTTTTGCCACGAAACTCGTAGTCGGACCGACGAAATTCGTATTTGTGTTATCAAACGTGTTGGTGTACTGCCCCCAGAGCGGACCCTGGTTAATTGTCGACCAGCTGTCATGGATGTATCGAAAGGTCAACCGTTGATTTTCCGTGAGATTGTGATCAACGCGAATGAGTTCCTCTTGCCAATGTGTAGGATAACTGGGATTTGCGTTGTAGGCCGGAAGTGGCTGACCCGCCGCCTGACCGGATGTGTACAAGCCGTTGGTCGCGTTCGTCCCATTATTTGCGTGCGGAATCAGAGTCAAGAGTGCGTTCGCTGTGCTGGAGATAGGTCCGGGCAGCGTGTTGTTGGGAAAAGGCGTGAAACTTTGCACCGTGCCATTTGAGCCCGTAAAAATTGGACCCGTTCCTGCCGAGGGGCAGTCGGGGTAAAGAGGAGTACTGCCTGGCAAAATCGGATTGCCGTCCGAGCCCGTAGGATTTACTTGATAAAAGCTCCCGCTACCCGCGGGACAAACATCATTGAAGTTTCCCGCCCGTTCTGCTTCCGAAGGCACGGCCTGCGAAATATTGTTCTGCGGCTGAAGTTCCCTGCGCCATTCCTGCGACCAAAAAAAGAAAGTTTTCTTTTTGGAATTATTGTAGATCCCTGGAATGTAGACCGGACCGCCGATCGTGTAGCCCCAATCGTGTTTCTTATATTCAGGGCGCGCAACACCGGTGCCATTGTTCTGCCAGGAGTTCGCATTGAAGAAATCATTGCGGCCGTAATAGAAGACGCTGCCGTGAAACTCATTGGTACCGGACTTGGTTTCGACTTCGACTGTCCCTGAGCCGTTCTTTCCGTACTGCGCTCCATAGTTGGAGGTTAGGACCTTAAACTCAGCAATCGCTTCGAGGTTAGGATAAACGTTCAGCGAGTTATTGCTACCGTTGTCCATGTTGTCGCCGCCGTCGATTTCCCAGTTGTTGTATTCGGTGCGGCCCCCGTTGATGCTGTATTGAGTATTGCCAATAATTCCGACCTTGCCTTCATCCTGACCGGTCTGGTTAACAACGCCAGTCGACAACGTGACGAGTTGGGTGAAGTTGCGGCCATTCAATTCGAGTTGCTGAACTTGTTTGCCAGTGATGGTCGAACCAACTTCCGAGGACTCCGTATCCACCTGTGCCACATTCTCGCCAGAGACGGTGACTTCCTCAGTCACAGAGCCCACAGTCAGCGTGACGTCGACGCGGGCTTTCTGCGCCACATCCAATTTGACGCCCCTCGCCGTGAATCTCTGAAATCCTTTTGCCGTTACGCTGATGTCATAGAGACCGGCCGAAAGAGCGACCGCCACGTAAACTCCCTCATCATTTGTGACCGTGCTTCGCGTGAGGTTACCGCCAACATTGGCGATTACCACCTCTGCGCCAGTGATCGCGGAGCCGGTTTTGTCGATAACTGTCCCGCTGATGGAGCCGGTATCCTGAGCTGCTACAAATAGCGGGCAAAATAACAGAACAGCTAATGCTCCCCATATCGTTGCTAACCGCTTAACGGTAGCAATACACGAAGGATTCCTGGTTTCCATCACGGCGAAACCTCCCAATTTTTCTCTCGACTGAAGTCACAGGTAGGTCGTTGCAGAGGGAAACGAGGCGGTATTCGACAACCGCCAGAGTCTGACCACTCACCGACACTTTCCCCGATCCTCGACGTAATATCAGAAAGCTGCTGAAACCATCTATTAAATCGGATTAATAGCGGAACTGGAGACGCCTGTCAAGAGCAAAATCCAGCAGGATTGCATTGAATTTCTGCAAGTAAAAGTTAAAACAGAGCATCAGAGTTGGAACGTTGCCTGATGAGGCCTGCTATTCTTAGCTGGGAGACTCACAAGTCGCGGTAAGTATGAGAAAGCAAACCAATTCGTTAATTCTTTGCGTCTTGGCCATACTTTTTTGTGCCGTGACGGGATTGGACGGCGTTGTTCCAGAAGCGTACTCCCAGGCACAGAGCTTTTTTTCGCAAAAGCCCCCATCATCGTTTCCAAGAGAGTGGTTTTACAAAGGACAACAAGCGTTGCAGAGCGGCAACCTGAAAGAAGCGGAGGAGGATTTCCGGCAGGTGCTGGTTCTGGATCCCAAAGCGGGGGGCGCTTACGCAAATCTGGGCGTCATTGAGATGCGACGCAAGAATTGGGACGAGGCCTTGAAGAATTTGCAGAAGGCGCAAACGTTGTCGCCGAATGTCCCCGGGATACGCCTGAATATTGGCCTGGTGGAATTTCGCAGAGGGAATTATGGCGATGCTATTCCCGTGTTGCAGTCGGTGGTTCGCGATGAACCTGCGGCTACACAGCCCAGATATCTGCTGGGCCTGTGCCAAGTCTTCACCGAGGATTACGCGGCTGCGGTCAA
Source organism: Candidatus Acidiferrum sp. (assembly GCA_036497825.1). Classification (GTDB taxonomy): domain Bacteria; phylum Acidobacteriota; class Terriglobia; order Acidiferrales; family UBA7541; genus Acidiferrum. Next base: position 18,585 of record DASXIT010000070.1, on the reverse strand, counting down.
AACTCTTGAACCGATGTGGGAGAGCATGGCCAATGATGTGATGTATCTCTACGTGCTGGACATGGCGGCAGATAAATCAGGCGAAAAGCAACTCGACGAAAAAGTAATGAAGGAAATGGTTACAGTAGGAGGTGACACGGCAGAATTCCACTTGATCCTTGCGAAAGCTTATCTGCAACATCACGAGCATGACGCGGCCTTTGAGGAATTGAAGAAAGTGGAAGCGATGAATCCTTCGATGCCATTTCTACATTTCAATTTTGGCTATGCCTATTTGGGAGCAGGAGAATACGAGAAAAGTGAAGCAGAATTTCGCAAAGATATCACCATCGATCCGGATCTGGCCGATAATTATTACCAACTGGGAGTTCTGTATTTGCTGATGCAAAGGCAGGCCGATTCCGAAACCGCTTTTAAGGAAGCACTGAAGCTGGAGCCGCACCGGCCCGGCGCCTGGTTTGGACTGGCCAAAATTTATAATGACCAGGCCAATTATCCGGCCGCATTGCACGCGCTGGATGAAGCACTGAAAGCGTCACCCGACAGTGAGAAAGTGCACTTTGTGCGTGGGCAAGTTTTGCAACGGATGGGTCGCAAAGACGAAGCAAAAGCGGAATTTGCTTTGGGCAAAAAGCTGATGGATCAGAAATTGAACAAGGATCGTGAAGATTTGGAAGAATTGCTGGTGCCGAATCCCGAATTGAAGCAAGGCCCCAACTAGCCACGAGAACAATGAAAAAATTGTCAGATGGGCGGAGCTTGCCACGGCCCACGTTCTTGTTCCAGGATTTGCCCCACTTGCATAAGCTGCTCTTCTTCGTAGGGACGTCCGATTAGCTGTATATTGATCGGCAACTTTTCCGGTGAATGGCCCGTTGGAATCGATAAGCCGGGAAATCCAGTAAGATTCAACCACTGGCAGAAGCGCATTGTGTCGCGATAGTTGAAAGTATCGCCCGGGCGATAATTTCCGGCGCCATGTTTAAAGGCTGGCACGGAAGAAACGGGCGAAAGCAGAATGGGCACATCGCGCATCTGCTGGAGAATATCAATACGGACGGCGTCACGGTCCACACAAGCCGTCATGAACGATTCCAGCGTGATGGGCGGTTCCGCCGCGGTAATCGCCAGAGATTCCGTAAGCATCGGGCTGAGCAATGATTCTTTACCCCTCGTGCTCCCACCAATTTCGCGGCCGATGACTTGCCAGAAGAACCACCATAGCGTCAGCGCGGCATCAAGTTTATTCAGCGAGATTGGTTCCACTTGAAAACCTCGATTAGCCAAAAGCCTTCCAGCTCGATTGACGGCCTCCAGAGTTTCCGGTGTTGCTGTTCCTAGCGCGGAGCTTTCCAAAATGCCAACTCGAGTGCCACGCAGCGCTTTCTCGCTTGGAATTTTCAGGGGAACTGGGACGGAGAGCGGGTCGCCATCATCCGGGCCAGCCATCACGTCAAACAAAATTTGCAGATCGGCAACGCTGCGCGCCATAGGACCAACAGCTCCGATCCACGAAAATGCGCCACCTGCTCTAGGAAAATGGCCGGTAGATGGGATGCGGCCGGGTGTCGGCTTCAGGCCGCAGATTCCGCAAAAGTGTGCCGGAACGCGAATCGAGCCGCCTCCATCGCTGCCAACTCCACCCATCGAACAGCCACCGGCAATCGCGGCTGCCTCGCCGCCACTGGAACCACCCGAGGAGTAGGAGAGATTCCAGGGGTTGCAAGTTTTTCCGTTCAGGCGATTATCGGTTTCATAAGCCATCAAATATTCGGGGGTGTTCGTGTTGCCAAGAATAATGCCGCCGGAATTTTCCAATCGAGATACGAGGGTGGCATCCGTGGTCGGGACATAATCTTTGCGCAGAAGTGAACCCGCGGGGCAGGGCCATCCAGCAACGTCGATGCAAGATTTTACGGTCAGTGGAATACCGTGTAGCGCAGACAATTTTTCACCTCGAAGGATTGCCGACTCCGCCTGACGGGCGCGGGCTATCGCAGATTCACAGTCGAGATGAACGAAGGCATTGAGCGCTGGTTGCAGCGCATTAGCCCGTTCGCAATAAGCAGTGACCAACTCAACCGGGGAGATTTCTTTGCCGCGGTATTTTTCAATCGTTTCGGCAATTGTTAAATGAAGTGTTTCGGACATGGGAAACCTTCATGAAGGTAAAGGCGCGGGAATATAACGTCAAGTAATCCCGGTTGCGGATCAGCGCAAAAGGCCGCCATAAAAACGGTTGACGATAGGATGCAGAGCCAAGACAATCGACAAGGCGACAAACCAGGGATCTGCGTTATCGTTTGTGGGCGTCCAGAAAGAAATTCCTTCCATGGTATTTAAATTGACTCAATCACATCGTTGGCAGGCCGCTTTCTGCGCGATGCTGGTATTAGCGGCTGGCTATGGATTACTTGAAACTGTAATGAAAGCCACGGCACCGCGCGCAGTTGCCGCGGGCGCCAAATATTCTGCCGAGGCCCTGCGCCAAAATACTCTCGGTGTCGCTTACATGAACCAGCAGAAGGCTGCCGAAGCACAAAAATATTTTGAGCGAGCCCTGGCGGCGGATCCGAACTTTGCGGAAGCACGATTGAATCTGGGAATTTCCTTGCTGGGCCAGCAAAAGTTGGAAGCGAGCCGAGCGGCGCTGCAAGAAGCTGCTTCCAAACTGCCGAACGATCCTTACGCCTGGTATAACCTGGGGCTTGCTTGCAAAGATTCAGGCGACCCCGAGGGGGGAATCGCCGCATTCCAGCACGTTACAAAAATTGCGCCTGAGGAACCGGATGCATATTACTTCATTGGATTCTTGAATTCGCAACTCCAAAGATACGACGCGGCCATCGCGGCGTTTCAAAGAGCGCTGGCACTCGCTCCGCAACACGCCTCCGCGCAATTCGGCTTGGCGCGCGCCTATCAGCGCAAGGGCGATGCGGATGCCGCGCGCGAAAATATGAAGCGCTTTCAGAAGATTACCGCCGATCATCTGGGCGCGCCATTTGGCGCAGGCTACGGCGATCAAGGTAAATTCTCGTTAGCGGAATTCGTTCATGGAACCGATACCAATGCGCCCGCCGAAATTCCCGTGCATTACGTTCAAGAGTCCCTTGCCAAGCGAACCTTGATTGCTGGCGGCCAGACTGCCGTGGCCGGCAGCCGAGGCGCATGTTTTCTCGATTACGATGGCGATGGCAAGCCAGATTTATTCTTAGTCGGCGCCAATGTAGGGAAGAGTCATTTGCTTCGCAATGTGGGCGATGGAAAGTTTGAAGACGTAACAGAGAAAGCGGGGCTGGCATCGATTGCTGATGGTTATGGATGCGCGGCCGGTGATTTTGACAATGACGGGAAAACGGATCTGGCCGTTTGCGAAGCCGATGGCGTTCGTTTGTTTCACAATGAGGGTGGTGGGAAATTCGCGGATGTAACCACGAAAGTAGGAATCACGCGCGAAAAGGGCTGCGTGGCCGCTACGTTTGTCGACTATGACCACGATGGCGATCTGGACTTGTACCTGACGATGACACCAGGCAGCGCATCCGGAAAGCGCACCAATCGGATGTGGCGGAACAACGGGAATTCAACGTTCACCGATGTATCCGAGGCCAGTGGATTGGGTGTCGAAGCAACCGGCGCGGGTGTCGCCGTCACCGACTTTAACAATGACCGAGCCATTGATTTTATTTTGGCAGGCGGCGCGAATGGCGCTGGAGTTTACCTGAACCCGCGTGAAGGCAAATTTATTTCTTTGCCTGCAATCGATTTTGCAAAAGAAAAACTTCCCCTGGCGGTTGGCGTGACCGTTTTTGATTTTGATAAAGACGGATTCATGGACGTGGCCTTCACCCACGCAGGAGCGCCGGGAATCAGCTTGTGGCGCAATGTGAATGGCAAGAAATTGGAAAGAGTTGCTCTCCCTGATTTCGGATGGAAGCAAGGCTGGGGACTGACCTGGATTGATTTTGATAACGATGGCTGGCTCGATCTTGTGGCCGTCGGTGAGGGCGCCAATGGTGGAGAGATTCGCTTGCTCAGGAATCTAGGCGACGCGGGGTGGGCAGACGTAACCAAGAAAACCCAACTCGATAGTGTGAAACTCAATCAGCCGCGCGCCGTTGCCGTTGCGGATTTGCGTGGAATCGGGAATCCTGACCTGATCGTTTCTCAAGAGAGCGGCGCTCCAGTGATCTTGGATAATATCGGCGCCAACCAAAACAATTGGATGCAAATTGAATTCAAGCCGCTGAACGACAATAAGAGCGCCATCGGCACAAAGGTGGAGCTTTATGCCGGTGCGCTTTACCAAAAATGGGAGATCTCCGGCGCTTCCGGATACTTAAGTCAGAATGCCATGCCATTGGTTGCCGGCCTGGGTGCAGAAAAATCCGTGGATGCAGTCCGGCTGTTGTGGCCGACTGGCGTGCCGCAAGATGAAATTGAATTGTCCGCGCGCAAAATGCAATCGATTGAGGAACTCGACCGGCGGGGAAGCTCTTGCCCGGTTCTTTTTTCCTGGAACGGCCGCGAATATGAGTTTATCGCTGACATGATTGGCCCCGGAGTAGTTGGGCATTGGGTAGCACCCGGTGAGCGCGATGTGCCGGATTCCGACGAATATTTGAAAGTAGCGGCAAAAAGTGCTCAGCCCAAAAACGGGCTGCTGAGTTTTCGATTCGTGGAACCGATGGAAGAGACGGTTTACCTTGACCAAGTGAAACTGCTTGCGATCGATCATTCATCAAATATAGAAGTAAACGCGAATGAGCGCTTTGCGAGCACGCCGCCATTCCCTGAATTTCGGGTAATTGCCACGAAAAATGCGCGCATTCCTATAGGCGCGCAGGATGACCAGGGAAGAGATGTGCTCGCACTACTGGCCAAAAAAGACCGCAAGTATGTTACGCAATTTGACGGGTTGCCCTACCCCGGATTCGCCAAGCTCCATTGGGTTGAGTTGGATTTGGGAGAATGGGATTCCACGAAACCACTTCGGCTGCTTCTCGACGGCTACACCGACTATTTCACAGCAACTTCGATGTACGCAGCCGATCAAGCTGGCATAAAAGTGATCGCGCCTTATGTCGAAGCGAAAAATGCCCAGGGCCAGTGGATCAAGGTAGTAGACGATATGGGTTTTCCCGCAGGCCTCGCGCGAACTATGGTTGCAGATTTGACGGGGAAGATTCCAGCCGGGACGCGGCGTATTCGCATCGTCAACAACTTAAAAATTTATTGGGACGCGATCCGCATTGACCAGACGCCCGAACAAACGGACATTCAAGTCCATGAAGTTCCCCTAGCCAATGCTTCGCTGGAATTTCTCGGCTATCCGCGGGAAATTCGTCTGCAGCCCGCCAGCGACACGGCGTATTCCTACGAGAAGCGAAGTCCCACCGGACCTTACGCTCACGCTTCTGGTAACTATACAAGATACGGTGACGTAAGAGCTTTGCTGAACAATTCCGATGACAAGTTTGCAGTTTTCAGCTCAGGCGAAGGCGTGAAGCTTGATTTTGATCCGTCACATTTGCCCAAATTGCCGGCAGGATGGGTTCGTGATTATTTCTTTTATGCCGATGGATTCGAGAAGGATTTGGATTTTTATGCGGCGAATGCTTTCACGGTGGAACCTTTGCCGCGTCACAGCTCCATTTCGTACCCCTATCCAGAAGGCAAAGACTATCCTCTGGATGACGAACACTTGCGGTATAAGTTGGAGTACAACACACGTACGCGTTCCGATCGTATGCCGGACAACTTGCGATACGAGTATCCATCGCCGAAATGAGGAATAAACGTGGCGAAAACGGGAGTAGTGACGATTCGCGATGTCGCTAGTGAAAGTGGATACTCCGCTTCCACGGTTTCCATCGTGCTGAACAGCGCTCCACTTTCACGTTACATTCCCGCCGATACCAAGACGCGGATCGAGACCGCGGCCAAGCGATTGGGTTATCGCCCGAATCCCCTGGCGCGTTCTTTGCGCAGCCAGCGATCCAACATTGTAGGCGTGATGGTTTTCGACATCACCGACCCATTTTGCACGCCGATTCTTCGCGGGCTGGAAAACTCTCTATACCAAGCCAACTATTTGTCCTTGCTTGCCGATGCGCATAACGAACCGCATCGTTTCGAGCGCTACCTGGAAATGCTGCTGGACCGGCGAGTGGAAGGATTAATCATCATCGCGAACTGGCTAGTCACGGATATTAAGCTGCTCGCGGATTTGACAGAGCGGCAAGTGCCCACGGTGGTCGCCGGCAGAGAGGTGGATTTCGATTTGGCCAGCACCGTTTCCGTTGATAACGAAGGTGGCGCGGCCCTGGCGCTGGAGCATTTGCATCGATTGGGGCATCGCGACATTGCGTTCTTGCGCGGGCCGAAAGCGCTTTCCAGCAGTGGTCAGCGCTGGAAAGGAATTCGTAATTTTGCGCAATCGGCCGGGCTGACTTTGGATCCCAAAAAGATCGCGGAATTACCGGAATTGCTCGACCCGAATGCGAGCTTCGAAGCCGGCATGCAGCTCACCTCGGAACTTTTGCGACGGGGAAAATCGTTCACGGCATTGATGGCGTACGATGATGTGACCGCATTAGGCGCGTTGCGCGCCTTGAAGAAGAAAGGTTTGCGCGCGCCGGAAGATTGCTCGGTGATTGGATTCGATGACGTGGCACAAGCTGGACTCTCCATTCCGTCGCTGACTACCATTCGTCAACCGATGGAAGCGATGGGTGCGATGAGCGCGGGAATTGTCCTGGAAGCGATTAAGGCCGTCGACCTGAAAAAAGATATTCCTGTTGTACGGCGCAAAATTGCGGCGGAATTGGTGAGCCGCGAATCCACCCGCGCGATCGGCTGATCCTCTCCCAGACTCACTCGCCTAAATCAATCCACGCCCTTTTCTGCGCACTTTCCGCGATTGCCTCACACAACAGCAATTCCTGGTGACCAGTTTCAAATGTCGGGAATGAGCGAGGAACGCGAAAATCTCCCGCAGCAATGTAGCGATAAAAATCTTTGAACAGTTGAACGAACGTGTCGGGGTAACCTTCGGCATGTCCGCCGGGATAGGCCGCATAGCCGCGCGCTTCTGGCGAGAGCAATCCCGGATCCTTGGGAAGAATTTCGCTGGCGCGGTCTCGGCGACCAATCCACAGCGAATTGGGGCATTCCGAATCGAACGCAAGGGATCCTTCGCTGCCGTCGATTTCAAACCACAGCCGCGCCTTGCGTCCCGCGCTCACCTGCGAAACGGTTACCACGCCATGTGCATCGTTTTCAAAATGCAGCAGAACGGAAGCGTAATCGTCAGTTGAAATCAGCACTTCTTCCGTTTCTGTACTCGCCGCTTTCTGAAAACTCTCCACGCGCCCTTTGGGACGCCGTCGCGAGGGCATCACCGTGGCTAGGTCTGCGCACAATCCAGAAACATTGCTGCCCGTTATCCACATCATCAGGTCCAGCCAGTGTGTCCCAATATCGGAAACTGCGCGCAACTCGCCTCCGAGTTTGGATTCCAGACGCCAGTTCCAGTCGGTCGGAAACAGTAGCCAGTCTTGGAGAAAACTTCCGTGGACTAGCCGCACTTGGCCGATCACGCCACGCTTGATCAAGGCGCGAGCTTCGTGGCACAGCGGGTAGTAGCGAAGGTTATAAGCAACGCCGCCGACAAGATTCACTTCCTTGACCAGGGAAACCAGTGCGGCGGACTCACGTGAGTCCAGCGTCAAAGGTTTTTCGCAGAGCACATGTTTGCCCGTGCGAAGTAACTGGCTTGCTTCCTGGAAGTGCAAATAATTTGGTGTACAGAGATGTACAACTTGGACAGAAGCGTCAGCGGCTAGTTCATCCAGAGAAGAATAAGCGCGAGGCAGTTGCAAAGTTTCGGCTGCTTCCTTGCCGCGTTCCGGCGTACTGCCCAGAATTCCCTGAACGGAAATTCCCAGGCGGCGTAGAGCATCCAGATGGGCGCGGCCCACAAATCCAAGTCCGACGATGGCAGCATTTAATTTCGACATGAGCCTAGCCTCTCCTCATTTCTCTGCAATATTCGCTCGGGACGCTGTTCCGACGATGGGAATTTACAACACTTTTTGAAAGATAATCAGTTATTTTCCTGCAGGCCGAAAGGCGTCCTGAGGATCTAGATAACTCTCAGCCCAGAACGCATCGCGAGTGATGGTTTTGGAAGAAACTTTTTCAATTTCCGGTAGAGTTGCGCCAATAATTCCGCCATCAGCCGAGTCGTAGATGACTACGACGCCTAAAGGAGCAGTCGAAGATGAAGCAGCTTCTTTTGCCCCCCTCTGGAGAAGGAGAAGAGCATAATTCAAGCGGGCCGCGGGGCCGGCATCTTTCGGGTTTGTGGAGACTGGCAATACCGTATAAATTTTGACGCTCTTCCCGGCCAGCCCCGGCCAACTGCCGGGAAACATTCCGATCTCTTCGCGTTCAATTCGGAATGCGGTGAATTTTTCCATTAGATCGCTGCCGGCAGATGATTCGAGTTTGGCGGCCAGGAATTCCGACAACTCCACCGCGCTTCGTTGCACATATCCTCGAGAGTCGCCGGAAATGGAAATGTGAATCCACTCGCTGTCCCCATCGAGGAATTCGAATTCGTCATTTTGCGCTGCGCGGAACAGCACTTTGGAGTCGGAGCTGCCTTTTGCAAAAATTGAAGTTTGCGGTTTTTGAATGACAAGAAGATTTTGCGGTTTGGCCTGATTTTTCTGTATATCCTGCAAGTTTTGCAATTGGGCGGTGAGTTGCTGCACTCGCTTTTCGCGCGCCAGCCGTTCTGTACGAAGTTCGGAAACTTCGTCGGTCGGGGGCGAAGAATCGCGGACCACGGTCGTGCCTGAAATGCCAGCGCCGGAAAGGTCAAGCTTAGGCCGAGGAGTCTGCATGCTCGCGCGGTTATTGGCCGAGGAGCTTACCGATTTTCCCGTTAGCTTTTCCTCCAGGCGGTCCAGGAAATCCAGCTCCAGACGGCCATTGGAGGGCAACACTTGATAACCCGATTTAGCAACGTCACGATCCGCATACCAAGCCGTAATTTTGGCTTTCAAAGTAACGACCGTTGTTTGATTTTCGCCCGGCACTACCTCAACGGAAAACTTACAGAAACCACGTTCGTACCGATCCAGGGGCTGCTCTGTTTCTCCCACGAATCCATCCAGAATCGGCAACTTCTCTCCGGCAGAAACCTGCAAGTCTTTTAACGCCTGCTCAACGTCGGCTTTCGATTTGTAGAAACTTCGCCCATAGGAATTCGCTTCTTGTCCGTAAATTGCCAGGGATGCGATAAGAACAAAAAATACGGAAAGTGAAAATCGCGAATTGGTTCTGGCGAATAGACTCAAGGCAACTGCTCCAGCTTTTCAACTTGAATCCAGCCACGCTGGCCTGCGGTAGTTTCGACCCCGAGCCAGTGCGGAGTAATGATGAGTATTGCCAATTCCGTTCCAGCTACGAGAGATTTCAGTGTTGCGGCGGATTGAAAAGGGGCCGCCTTTAGATCGGTGCCCGGCTGTTTCACCCGCCGCTCGATCTCATGTCGCAATGTATCGACTTGCTGTTGCAGTTGTTTTTCGGCGGATTGTGCCGCACTCAATCGTGTCGTCTCGTCCTCTTTCTGGCGGACGTAGGTTTGGTGCACGATTTCTGCGCTGTTTTTCCTCCGCTTTTCTTCTTCTGCTGCCAGGCTAGCTTCTTCCACGCTATCGATGCGATCCTTGATTTCCTTCATTTCCATTTTTTCGACGGTGCCATCGGAAATATGAACCACATGATGCGCGGATTCGACGTAAACCGCGTCGATTCTTACCCGGATGCGGCCGCCGCTCACAGGCATGACGATGTAGCGAACGGCGATGGTGCCCTGATCGGCGCTCTCCAAAAAATGCCGCGGCGCGATGGCATTCTTGAGAATCTTGTAATACACGTCTCCGGGCCCATCCCACGGTTCAAATAACGGGGTGGACTCAACCGCTTCTGCGCCCGTCAGGATTGGCTGTTTGTCATAGACAAGCGTTCCATGAATGATCTGATCGTGCAGAACCGTTTGTACCCCTTGATGAACGAATTCAGGAGATGACGAGAATTCCCTCACCAGCCCTGCGGTCGCCACCGGATGATCTTTTGCAAAACCCAGACCTGAATACATAGAAAGGTTTAGGCCCAGCAACAGAATTGAAACGAAATAGTGCCGGCCTATCGGATTTTTGAAGGTTCTTAGTATTTTCTTCATCGCGTAGCCTTGCGCGTCTACTGTTAGCGCGAACTGGCTTCTCTGTCAAATTGGCGTCCACCGAATATTTCAACCGGCTCGTTTGCAGTCCTCAACACTTTTTTTAATGCAAACAAGAAATCTCTTGCATTCTGAGAAACAGAGGGAGTAGGATGCCCCTCGGTTCAGGGAATCGAAATTCTGCAACCTTACTCGTGACGGAGAGAGGTGGCTGACTTTCGGTGAATAACGGTTGAGCACATCTGCTGTAGGTCGCGTCTACTTGGGTTCCAACTAGACCCCTCCGGCATACTTGTGCCCACGTTACATTCCCTACAAAAAACTGACTGTAATTGGCAGCCAACGTTTGTCTGCTCGACGTTCTTCGCTCAAAAACGTTCAGAGGAGGCTGTATGGAATGGTGGGATATTGTGGAAATGAAGCCTAAAGTGGCCCGCCTGGCCACCGTTACGTCTTACACCGTATTTCTTCTAGCAATAATTCTCATTAACTGCACTCCCGCTTCAGCAATCCCTGCCTTTGCAAGAAAGTACGGGATGCCGTGCTCCTCCTGCCATGAGGCGTGGCCTAAGCTGAGCCCTTTTGGACAGTCCTTTAAAGATAACGGCTACCAGATGGGGAACGATCGCGATGCCCCCATATTCCAGCAAGCGGCCTATTGGCCTATCTCTCTTCGTATCACGCCGAACTGGCATCTCGAAACCGCCAACAATCAGACGGTTGACGGCACTGGTACGGGATCTGTTTTGGCTGACGTCAAGACTCAGGGCTTTGATTACACCGGCATGGATATGCTGACCGCCGGTACACTGGCCAAAAACTACAGCTTCTTGCTCGTACCGTCTTCTGACGAACTCGGTTCCTTCCACTTTGAATCAGTAAACCTGCGGTTCAGCAACCTGTTCGGCTCCAGCTGGTTCAACATCAAAGTCGGCAAATTTGAGCTCGATAACCTCCAGTCGGAAAAGCGGATTCTCACTCTCTCGAGCAACGGAGGTTTTTACCAGAATTACCATTTCCAACCGATGGTGTCTCCTGGGGTAGCCGAAACGGCATATGTATTTGGTATCGGGGACAACCAAATCGGCGTGGAATGGATGGGGCATTCCAAAGATGACCGAACGCGTCTTTCCGCTGCGCTGTTAAGTGGAACCGACGGCAATCCTGATTTTGTGAACGGAGCTGGGAATGCTGCCGGACATGCTTACGAAGGATTCTTTGCCGCCAGCCGGGCCTTTGAAGTTGGCGGCTTGGGATTGCAGCGCGTTGGTGCCTTTGCCTATTTAGGTCAGGCGTCAACCTACCCTCGTTACACGGTCGCTGGTGCGGGCATTCCAGGGACAGGAATCGGCAACCAGCCATACTACCGCGTCGGTCTCATCGGCATGTGGTACGTGAAGAAGCTTGATGTGACGACGATGTACTTTTACGGCCACGACAGCGTTTACCTTGGCACGAATACTCCTTCGAACTTGGGCACTGCCGGTCTTCCGTTGGGCGCTCATGCTCCTTCCTGGAATGGCGCGCTATTTGAGACCCACTACAATTTCAATCCGCAGATGATTCTCATTAACCGCTACGAACTGATTCGAATGTCTCAACAAGCGCTTTCCTCCAACCCCGGAAACACGGGCAACGTGGACGCCCTGACATTTGGCTTCCGGTACTACCCGTTTATCAGCAGTCGCGCCGGTTTTGCCTTCCACAATGAGTATTCTATTGTCTGGCAAAAGAATGTTCTCCTTGCGCCCGATACCGGACTGCCCATCAATTTGACGAGCAGCAGCCTTATGTTTGGCTTCGACTTTGCTTTCTAAGGAGACGATATGAAGAGACTACTCACAAAAAAACTCTATCTTGTCTTCGTCGCCGCATTGATTCTGCCTTTGCTCTCTTCCCCCCAAGAAATGGAATCCCACGTCGGAAATGTAGTCGGTCATTCCGAACAGGGCCGCCAGTTGTATTACCGCTACTGTTGGGGATGCCACGGAGCGCGGGGCGATGGGAACGGAGAAAACGCACCGTATGTAACTCCGAATCCACGCAATTTTGTGCAAGGCACCTTCAAATGCCGTTCAACCCCGACCGGAACTCTTCCCGTGGACGATGATCTCTATAATTCTCTTTATCGTGGCTTCAATTTCACCAACATGCCCAGCTGGAAAACTCTAACCGTCCAGCAGCGTGCCGATCTCGTGGCCTTCATCAAGACTTTTTCACCCCGTTTCAAGGCCGAAAAGCCCGGCACCCCGATTACCGTTCCCGCAGAGCCAGCCTTGACCGTTGAGAGCATAAAGCACGGACAAGAACTCTTCCAGAAGTTGGAATGCTGGAAGTGTCACGGACAGGAAGGTCGCGGAGATGGTCCGTCGGCAGCAACGCTGACCGACAGCAACGATCAACCGATTCGTCCTTATAATTTCACTTCTTCAAACCGCTCCAAATGCGGGACCACCAACCCGGAGCTTTACCGAATCTTCATGACCGGCCTCGACGGCACTCCGATGCCGTCCTTTGCCGATGTGATCAAACCGGAAGAGGCTTGGGATCTGGTCCACTATCTCCGCACTTTGCAAGTCAACAACAAGAGCCCCGAGCTCACGATGTGGGAGGGTACCAAAGAAGGCGCGCAGATCGTGAACGCACAAAAAGTTGAGAATACCTACACCGGTTCCGGTATTAAGCCATAGTTTGTTGCTTTATCAGTTTAGGAGGAAGACGAGAATGACCATCAAGCATGTAGTCCTTACGGGGATGGCAATGCTTGCCACCTCGGCCCTGGCACTAGCGGGACCGAGACCGAGCGGCGGCACCATCACTGGCAAGGTGACCTACGAAGGCACGCCCGCAAAAATGAAACCGATCGACATGTCCAAAGAGCCGTCGTGCGCCAAAATGTACACGACCCCTCCCTTGGCTCAGACGGTCGAAACCGGCGCAGGAAATACGTTAGCCGATGTGGTTGTGTATGTTTCGGCCGGCGCTCCTGATGATGCCGCTCCCACTTCTGCCGCGGTTTTTACTCAGAAGGGCTGCCGGTATATTCCTCACACTCTCGCGTTCCAGGTAAATCAGGAAATCAAAATCCAAAACGAAGACCAAACTTCGCACAATATTCACCCGTTGCCCAAGTTGAATCGCGAATGGAACAAGTCGCAACCGCCGGGCTCTCCTCCGATCACCGAAAAGTATGACAAGGCGGAGTTCATTCCTGTGAAGTGCAACATTCATCCCTGGATGCATGGCAACTTCGCGGTGCTCAAGAACTCTCATTATTCCGTTTCCAATGAATCCGGCGCGTTCAGCATCGCCAATCTTCCTCCGGGCAAATACACCATCAGCGCCTGGCAGGAGTCTTACGGCGAGCAAACGCAAGATGTAACCATCACCGGATCGGAAACAAAGACGGTTACGTTCACGTTCAAAGCCAAGCCCTATTGATCAGGGCTTGGCTTTTTAGAGCATTGGATTCTCACAAATTGAATAATTCACTCTGTGAATCGTCCACGTACTTGGGCGGAGGCGAGGAGCAATGGGTAAGATTTTCGCTGTTGTGTTAGTGATTGTCGCGCTTGTTTCGGCATATCCCATCATCGTCAACAAATATGCCATGCCCGAAGACATCTCCACCCATGGGCACATGATTGATGACCAGTTGCATGAAACGATGTGGGAAGCTGGTCTCTCCTTCATCGGCGCGCAACTGGTCCTCGCTTTTTTCGTTTGGTCGTTCACCAATCGCAAAGTCGGCAGCCCTCTGAAATCGTTTCCCGGTGGTGCCAGGGTCATGGTTATCGCAGCCATTGTGCTGGTGGGGACTGAGATCCTGGCGCTGGGTGTGGTTGGACAAAAAGCATGGGCCACCGTCTATTTCACGGCGCCAAAACCGGACGCACTTCAAATTCAGTCCCAGGCCGGCCAATTCGCCTTCTATTTCCGCTATCCCGGTGCCGATGGAAAATTCGGCGCCATTCACCCCGACAAGATTGACGAAGGAAATCAGAATTATTTTGGTTTGGACCCCGCCAATGAAGTGGAAGCCCGCGACGACATTGTGTCCGGCGAACTGGTTATTCCGGCCAATCGCGAAGTGCAGCTCCTAATGCACGCCAAAGATGTCGGTCATTCCTTCTATGTTCGCGAATTGCGGATTCAGCAGGATTTTGTGCCTGGCCTAGATTTGGCTGTCCATTTTACGGCCACGAAAGTCGGCAAGTACGAAATTGTTTGCACGCAGTTGTGCGGCTTGGGCCACTACAACATGAAGGCTTATCTGAACGTAATGTCTCCGGAAGACTACGACAAATGGATGAAGGCGCAAGAGGCAGCCCAGTAGTTTGAAAATTATCTAAGGTCTTGGAAGTTGTTTTTGTGTGGCAGATTTTAGCTTTGATTTCGCGAGGTGTTCAGATGCAGGAGACGTCAGCCCAGCAGGGTCATGTACATGCTCCCCCGGAAGGGTTTATCCGCAAGCATGTTTTCAGCCTGGATCATAAGGTAATCGGCAAGCAATATTACGCATTGGCCCTTGTTGCTGTGTTTGTCGGAATGTTCCTGTCCTGGCTAATGCGTATTCACCTTGTCTGGCCAAACGCCAAGATTCCTGGCTTGGAGTTGCTTTCAAAGGTCGGCGCGCCAGGTGGCGTGATGACGCCGGAATATTATCTGTCGCTGCTCACGATGCACGGAACGTTGATGGTTTTCTTTGTCCTCACCAACGCTCCGTTCGCTGCTTTCGGTAACTACTTCCTTCCAATCCAGATTGGCGCGGAAGACATGGCTTTCCCGCGCTTTAACATGATGTCGTTTTGGACCACCTTCCTCGCTTTCGTCGTTTTGATCATGGCCTTCTTTATTCCCGATGGTCCGCCGATCGCTGGCTGGACTTCCTATTCACCGCTGATGGCCGTCGGCAAAGACGCCGGACCAGGAATGCAGTGGGGAGCAAGTTTGTGGGGCATTTCGATCGCGATTTTCTGCATTGCATCGCTGCTTGGTTCTCTCAACTTCATTGCTACCACTCTTGATTTGCGCGCCAAGGGCATGACGCTGATGCGTATGCCGATTTCCACTTGGGCATGGTTCATCACTTCCTGTATTTCGTTGCTGGCTTTCGCGGTGTTGCTGCCCGCATGTATCCTCCTCATTCTCGACCGCCACGCCGGAACGAGCTTCTTCATTCCCGCCGGCCTGGTCATCAGCGATAAGTTACAACCGCACTCCGGCGGCTCACCTCTGCTTTGGCAACATTTGTTCTGGTTCTTCGGCCACCCTGAGGTGTACATCGCGATTCTGCCGGCTATGGGCATCGTTTCGCACATCCTGATCAATAGCATGCGGAAGCCCTTGCTCAGCGCAAAGGTCGTCATCTACTCCATGATGTCCATCGGCTTCCTGAGCTACATGGTTTGGGGACACCACATGTTTGTCAGTGGCATGAATCCAATGTCGTCACTGGCGTTCTCGTTTCCAACGCTAACCATTACGATCCCTGCCACTATAATGACGCTCATCTGGTTAGGCAGTTTGTATGGCGCCGATATTCAGATTAATTCGGCTTCACTTTTCGCCTTAGGATTCATCTCCATGTTTGTCAGTGGCGGTGTTAGCGGTTTCTTCCTGGCGCAGCCTTCCATCGACATCTATTTGCACGGCACGTACTTCGTCGTCGGCCACTTCCACATGGTGATGGGTGTCGCCGCGTTATTCGGCGTTTTCGCGGGTACTTACTTCTGGTTTCCGAAAATGTCGGGACGAATGATGAATGACAGTTGGGGAAAACTGCATTTCCTGATTACCTTCATCGGTACCTATTGCATCTTCATGCCGTTTCACTATCTCGGACTTGTCGGTAACGTTCGCCGTTATTCATCCTTCGTCGACGATTTCATGGGCCCGGACCTCATGAATCTTCACCGGTTCATCACTATATCCGCGTTGATCACTGGAGCGGCTCAATTCATCTTCCTCTTCAACTTGATTTACAGCCGCTTCAAGGGCGCGATGGCCCCGGATAATCCGTGGAATGCCACCACTCTTGAGTGGTCTATGCCATCGCCTCCGCCCTGGAATAATTTTGGCGACCGTCACCCCATTGTTTACCACGACCCCTATCAATATGGAGTGAAGGGGAGCAAGGGCGACTTCGTGATGCAGGATTCGCCTGAACAGGCTATCGCAAGCGGTGATTAAGAATTGGGAGGCGGCGTGGGTTGATTCGTTCATCCGCGCCGCGCTTCCGCTAAAGGAACTTCGAAAATGTCATCGGCCTCAACAGTAAATTCGCATGCAGTCACTCTTCCTGCTTCCTCGCGTCCGTTGGCTTCGACGGTGGTCGCGGCAACCAGTGCTGATCGTGCTTCGCGCAGCGGCATTTGGTTGGGCCTCTTCACCATCACCATGTCCTTTGCGGCCTTCACCAGCGCTCTTTTTGTGCGCGAAGGTACCACGGACTGGGGCCATATCGTTCTGCCGTCGATCTTGTACTTCAACACGTTTCTCCTGCTTTGCAGCAGCGGCACGATTGAGATTTCACGCCGCTACTTGTCGGGTGGAAGACTCATTGACACGCAAGAGAGCCGCAAAGGGAGCGTGTGGTTGCTGTTTACATTAGCCCTCGGCCTGGCTTTTTGTGTTGGCCAGTACATGGCCTGGCAGCAACTTCGCGCGCAGGGCCTGTACCTCGCCACCAATCCAAACAGCTCTTTCTTTTATGTTTTGACGTTTATGCACGTCTTGCACTTGTTGGCAGGCATAGCTGTTCTTGCCTATTTGACGGGCCGCGTTCTTGCCAGTCATTCCACTTTTCGCCGCAGCCTATTTGATAACGCGGCGATTTACTGGCATTTCCTTGGGATTCTCTGGGTCTATCTGTTTGCACTGTGTCTCATGAAGCTGTAATCGAACTTAGGAGAAAAACTGTGAGCGAATCGGAAGTCGCAGTCCATGGGCACGGCGCCCTGCTTGAAGAATCGCCTTACGCTATACCGTCGCGGAAGTTCACCATGTGGTTGTTCATCATTTCGGATGCGGTCACCTTCGGTGCGATTCTCTTTGCCTACGGTTACCTTCGTGTAGCAACGCCTAACTGGACGCGTCCTTTTGAATCGACCAGCGTGATCAACGTGATTCTCATGACCTTTGTGCTGATTACCAGCAGCCTCACTATGCTCGGTGCGGTCGATGCTTCCAAAGCTGGCGACAAGCCCAAGGCCATGCGTTTTCTCTATTCCACGACGGTACTCGGCATTATTTTCGCCGCCCTGCACATTCGAGAATGGTTTCAATTGTTCGGCCGCAACATCACTCTCAGCTCCGGCATTTTTGGCCAGACGTTCTTCACCATCACCGGCCTGCACTTGCTGCACGTCATCAGTGGCGTCATCGCCATTCTCGTAGTTGCGACCGCCTACAATAGCGACAAACTTACGCCCGGCCACGTGGAAACGACTGGCCTGTACTGGCACTTTGTTGATCTCGTCTGGATGTTCGTTGTGCCTTTGGTCTATCTCACCAATATTGCTCACTAAACCCTGAAAAGGAGAGAACACGATGAGCGCAGCGGCAGCTTCCGGAAATGTAATTCGCAAATACTTGCCAGTCTACTTTGTCTTGCTGGGCATTTTCTTGGTTGAAGTGTTCCTGTCATTCCGAGACTTCTCCACTCCATCGCTTGTTCTGATGCTGCTCTTCCTCGCACTGTGCAGTGCTGCGCTTGGTCTGATGTATTTCATGCATCTCAATCAGGAGCGGCGCAATCTTTTCCTTTCTTTGATTCCGGTCACGATTTTCGTTTTGCTGATGATGAATATGATTTGGTCAGACAGCGTCCGACTCTTGCACATGAGGCCGCCTGGGCAGTAGTCTGAAGCGGCGTAAAGGAGTCATAGCAATGCAAAAAAGATTCTCGCCACTCGTTGCCAGAGCAACGGCATTGGCGATGTCCATACTGGCTCCCAGCGTGGTGCTCGCTCAGAACTGTGCGCTCTGCTACACCCAGGCCGCTGGCTCCGGTTCTCGTATGATCCACGCTCTGAAGAGCGGTATTGCCGTCCTGGTCGTGCCTCCCATGCTCATTTGCATCGGCATTACCTGGATGGCTTATAAGAAGCGCAATCAATTTAACGAAGATTGATTCAATCTGTAGGTAATCTGATTTTCCTGTCGCCTGTTCCGCAGTCAACTTTGTATTTTGTGTCAACGCAAAGTAGAAATGTCCGGTTTTCCGCCAGATAGAAATGTCCGGTTCCATGATTTTCTCCAAGGGTGATTTGCAGGCACATGGTATTTGGGTTGGATTTTGTTTTTGGTTCTTGGTGTTCGCTCCACAA
>DASXIT010000069.1:0-31366 GCA_036497825.1 Candidatus Acidiferrum sp. | reverse complement strand
AGACCCAAGCGCCGGCAGGATGCCGGCGCTACTAGGAACGGGATGGGAGGTTGCGGATGGAAACGGCGGCGGGGATGAAAGAGACGACAGAGATGAAGGCTAAGGGGACGTTGAAGGCGGAGTTAGGCGGGATCGTGGTGTTGGATTTTGGCGGGCAGTATACGCAATTGATTGCCCGGAGGATTCGCGAGCAGCAGGTGTTTTCTTCGGTGCTGCCTTGCACCACTTCGATTGAGGCGCTGCAGAAGCTGGAGCCTGTGGGAATTATTTTGTCGGGCGGGCCGAGCTCGGTGTACGACAAAGAAGCGCCGAAGTGCGATCCCAAGATGCTGACGCTGGGGATTCCGGTGCTGGGGATTTGTTACGGAATGCAGTGGATTGCGCGGGAACTGGGCGGAAAAGTGGAGCCGACGGACCGGCGCGAGTATGGCCCTGCACAATTGAAACTGGAAAAGGGCGAGTCGGATTTGTTCACGGACTTCCCGGAATGTCTGAAGATTTGGAATAGCCACGGAGATAATGTCCACGAACTGCCTGCTGGATTCCACGCTACCGGGCGGACTGCGAGCGCGGTGGCGGCTGCGGAAGATCCAAAACGAAAGATCTATACAGTTCAGTTTCACCCCGAGGTAAATCACACCGAGCGGGGCACGGAAATCCTGCGAAATTTTCTATTTAAGGTTTGCAAGGCGGAGCCGAAGTGGAGCGGTAAGGCGTTTATAGAAGAAACTGTGGCTGCAATCAGCGAGAAAGTGGGTACGCATCACGCGATTTGTGGCCTCAGTGGGGGCGTTGATTCGACCGTTGCAGCGGTTTTAGTACACCGCGCGATGGGTGATCGACTGACCAACATCTTCGTGAATACGGGAATGCTGCGGAAGAACGAGTTTGAGCAAACTCTGGAGATGTATAGGGAAAGACTGGGTTTGCGCGTAGTGGGCGTGGACGCTTCGGAGCATTTCCTGGAGAAACTAAAGGGCGTCAGCGATCCGGAGCAGAAGCGGAAGATTATCGGGCGCGAGTTCATCACGGTGTTTGCGGCCGAAGCGCAGAACTTGCAGAAGAGCGAAGCGCATGGAGACATCAAGTTTCTAGTGCAAGGGACACTTTACCCGGATGTAATTGAATCGGTGTCGGTTAAGGGCCCATCAGCAACCATCAAATCGCACCACAATGTGGGGGGATTGCCAAAGGATTTGCCCTTTGGGCTGATTGAGCCGCTGAGGGACCTGTTCAAAGATGAAGTTCGCAGGATTGGCAAAGAACTGGGTTTACCACAAGAGATATTAGTGAAACATCCGTTTCCCGGGCCGGGGTTAGCAGTGCGTTTGCTAGGGGAGATTACCAGTAAAGATCTTGTGATTCTGCGAGATGCGGACGCGATTGTGGTGGAAGAAATACGCCGGGCAGGCTGGTATGAGAAAGTGTGGCAAGCATTTGCGGTGCTACTGCCGGTGCGCAGTGTGGGAGTAATGGGCGACGGACGCACGTATGGTCTGACGATCGCGGTGCGGGTTGTCCAGTCTGACGATGCGATGACCGCGGATTGGGTGCGGTTGCCAGGGGACGTACTGGAGCGGATATCGACACGTATCGTAAATGAAGTGACAGGAGTTACGAGGGTTGTGTACGACATAAGCAGTAAACCGCCAAGCACGATCGAATGGGAGTAATTGAAAGAGGAGTGCATCGGTACTAAGAGTTATATGAGCTTCTCGATATAGACTCGGAAATGGTTAGCCGATCTCAGGATTGGCCCCTGTACTTCAATTAAAAGGTCAATTAAAAAGGCCGCTCTGGTTGAGAGAGCGGCCTTTGTGTTTCAAGCTGGGTGTGGGGTTAATAGGAACGAATTCTCTAGCGGTTGGCGACTTTCTGAGCCATGTAGAGAATGAGTTTACGATCTTCATCGTCGGCCTTACTCAGCAAGCGTCGGAGCTTGTTGAGATAACGCGCGTCTTTGCCTGCGCTGCCCCAGGCGATGTCGTCGGACGACTTGCGCTTGGGGAGGTTAGGTAGTTGTGGCGGCTCTTCGCCGTCGTAGAAGAGTTGGTAGAGAGGGCACTCAAGAGCGCGCGCTAGTTTTTCAAGAGTTTCAATAGCCGGGACAGTATGGCCATTTTCGACACGTGAAATGTAGCAACGTAGCAAACCAGTACGCTTCTCGATATCACCCTGAGAGAGTTTCTTTTCTTCGCGCATGGCACGAAGACGGTCACCGATAATCATGCGGTGAGTATTCCACAAAGAGTACCTAGTAGCAAGACTAAACTTTTGAGAAAAAGGTGAAACGTTTGTATCAGGCAAGGGCGAAAAGGAGGAGGAAATAATGAGAATAATCTAACCGCTTTGACGTAGAGGAATCAACAGAAGAGAGAATGGAACGTTTCGGGTGTGGAGAAGGTATGTAGAGATGTGAAGATGACGGTTGTCTTAAAGGTGGAGAGAGTTGGCCGCTCGAAAGATTGCACCTACAAGGGCAAACCCAAGACGGGCACGGCAGTGCCGTGTCCCTACGAGTTAGGGCTGCAAATTAGGGCGTTGAGGCGGCTTGGTAATTTGGAAGCGGGATGGACAGGCGGGTAAAATAAGCGTAACCAAATAAGTATGGTACACGTCCCAAAATCAGACGACGACATGGCTTCGACGGTGCTCGCTCCTGTGTTGACCCCGGCGGCGGACGCGCAAAGGCGCGACGACGATCGGGAATTGGTGCGACTGGCGAAGCAGGAGAACAAAGAAGCTTTTGAAATATTGGTGAAACGGCACCAGGGAAGAGTATTTGCGGTCGCTAGTGGGATTTTGAGGAATAAAGAAGATGTGGAGGATGTAGCCCAGCAGGTATTCGTGAAAGCCTATTTTTCGTTGAAGCGATTCGATCAACGAGCGGCGTTCAGCACGTGGTTGTACAAGATAACGGTGAACGAATGCTGGGATGTGCTGAGGAAAAAGAAGTCGCGGCCGCTGCTGTTTGAGACGGAATTGAGCGAGGAGCAGGCCCGGCAGTATAAGGCTTCCGAAGATGCGGAGTCGCCGGCGGCGGATGTGAGCGACCGGTTGGCGGCGCAGCAGCGAGCGAATCAGTTGCTGGCATTGTTGGATGAGCGGGACCGGACCATGCTGTTGCTTAAAGAGGTACAAGGATTTTCGGTCGAGGAAATTGCGGATATGTTGGAGATCAATGGAAACACGGTGAAGGTGCGGTTGTTCAGAGCGCGCAGACGGATCATGGAACGGATGAAAAGGCGCGCGACCGAAAAAAAGTAAAAGAAATTGGTCGAGACAGGAATCAGCAGGAGAGGTGATGGTAATGACGAATTGGGAAAAAGGCCGGTTCGAGAAATGCGAACGCTTTCGCGAGGAGTTGGAATTGGCGCGATTGCCGGAAGGCCAGCAGGTAGATCGGAAGGGACTGCTGGTGAAGCTGTCTGCGGAACTCCGCGGGCATGCAGAGGCGTGCGGAAGTTGCCTGGAAGCGGCAGATGATTTAGTAGAGACGCGGAACATGCTGGTGAAGGCGGTAAGTGAGACTGGGGCGAATGAGCGCGGAGTATGGTTCTCAAGTAAAGTAATGAACGCAATTGCGGCGCAAGAGCGAGAAATCGAGCAGAGCGAAGGAGTCTGGCAGAGCGTGCGGAGATTGGCACCGCGGCTTGCGGCGGTATGCGCGCTGTTACTAGTGTTGGCGGGAACGTGGGCGGTGCAAGTGAGGCGCGATTATGTGGCCCGGCAAATGGCTGCAGCCGGAGAGAGTTTGTTTGAACCAACGCCGTCAGCGGCGTTGAATGACGACGTGATGATGAGTGTCGAGGCACATCGATGATTAACCCGCAAACGAGACGGCAAGCGCGGATATGGCTTGCCATTGTGTTTTTACTTGGGGCAGGAATCGGCGTGGCCTTTGGGTACGCGTTCGCGCACAAGAGTTATGCGTCGATGATGGGACCGACCATGAGCGAACCGGAACGGCGAGCGAAGCGCGTGGCGGAAATGGCGAAAGAGATTGGGTTGACGCCAGAACAGACGCAGAAGCTGGACGCAACGATTTTGTCGGCCCACGAAGAGATCAAGGGCGTACGCGAGAAGTCTGATGCGGACGTTGAGGCGATCCGGCAGAAGGCCCGCGTGCAGATGAGGGAGTTTTTGACCCCAGAGCAGAAGCCGAAGTTTGAGGAATTTATTCGGAAATTGGATGAAGAGCGGAAGAGGATGGCGGTGGGGCAGGGGCGGTAGGGGTAAAAGTTTTAAGTTATAAGTTGTCAGTTTTCAGTAAGAAAAGTTAAGAGTTGAAAGTTGAAAGTCGAAAGTTGAGCCTGGTTGTTGACCTTTCTTAGATTTCGCTGATTTAATTTCCTATCTTACGAAATACATTTCCCGCATTTACGAAATACCTTTGATGTTGCTCCCTTGAAGCTTGGGCGGGTAGGGGCGTGCCGAAGCGGAGGATGCGTCCGTTTTGGTTAAAATTGAGGATGACAATTTCGGACCGCAACAACGGACGGCTAACACGGGAGGAAGCGATCTTGGGCTGGCCGGGCTAAAAGCCCGGCGCCTACATAAGGCTTCCTCGAGACGAGGTGGTCTGCAAACCGGTTAGACTCATCATCTTTTTAGCTAAATAGGGATGGGAAAATCGAGGATGGAATACAGGGTAGTTGCCTTGGCCGAGCAGATGGTTGGGAGTTAGGCGGTGCGCGAAGCTAAGACCCACTCGAGCGCTTCGTCGAGATTGCGGAACACTTTGATACCGGTTTCGCCTGCGGCTTGACGAAGCATTTCGAACATACGAGCGAATCCAAAAGCAGTGTCGCTATTGACCAGAATGGCTCGGCGGGACGTGAAAGAAAAGAGGTTGTTCTGTGCGAGCCTGCGAATGTCTGCGGTGGTTAGTTCGATTTTGGTGATGTGGGTGACGTCAATGAGCTGGGAGAAGGCGGGATCGAACTCCGGATCGGTGGAGAGTTTTTGATGGTGTGCAAGAACCTCGGGCATGGTGATGGTTCCGGAGGCAGTGCTGAGAACCAGGCGATTTTCCTTTTCGATTTTATAAAAAGCAGGCATTCGATGGCCGAGTCCTAAAAAGAGCGATAAGCGCGAATATGGTTCAGTAGTAATGGTATTAAATCGAATTATACATGCGAAGGTGATAGAGGGAAACGATGAAAGAGGAAATTATGGGGAGATTTTCGAATATGCGGCGGAGAGGCTGAGAGGTCGGAGGAGAGAGGGCCGCAGGCTTGAAATTAGGGGGTGGGACAGGATTACCGGCGTAGCGTTGTGCGGGCATCAACAATCTAGTAGCCGCTGAGATCCCGCCACGATCCTTCGGCTGCGAACCGCGAAAGGCGCGGTTCTTCGCTCAGGATGACCGGGCGTAGTGGAATTTTGGGGTTATTGACCGGGGTGAAAGCGAGTCATACTCTGTAAACGGATGGCCAATTCCACCCCAAAAGCATTTGGACTGAAGTGGACTTCTTTGCCGCGCGCTTTGCTGGTAGCAGTGGCCGCTGTCTTCTGTGCCGCAACCACGTTGTACGCGGTTGTCTGGATGTATGACCAGCGGTATCCAGTGCCGCATCCGGTAGAAATTGGCTTCAATCAATCGCGCGATACGTTCTACGACCAGGAATCCAAGTCGATACCTGTTTACAACGTCAAGGCTGAAAGTCCTGCAGACAAGGCGGGCTTGCGGGCAGGTGACCGGATCATTGCACTAAATGGGCATACGCTGACCTCTTTTGAGCTGTTCGATAAAGTGTGGACGCGATCGCGCCCGGGGGATGCGGTAGACATCACAGTTCGTCGCTCAGGTAGGGACGAACCGCTGACGTTTCGTGCCATATTCCGCCCGGTAAGAGCGGACAGTGTTCCTGAGGGGGCAGCCCGAGCTTCTGTTCGCGAGATACTCAATTTTTATCCGATTTTTTTCTTGTTGGTAGGTTTCGCGGTTCTTTTTCTTCGGCTGGAGGACCCGCACGCATGGCTGGTGGCGCTACTTTTTACTAGCTTCGTAGCGGTGCCGAATTTCGCTACTCCTATAGCGCTGCCAGACGCGCTGCAAGGGTTCGCTTCGTTGTATCGAACTGTTTTCTTTTCGCTCATTACGCCGCTTTTTTACATTTTTTTTTCACTGTTCCCAGAAAAGTCTCCGCTAGAGAGGCGCGCAACGTGGCTGAAGTCAGTTGCGCTGGCCATCGGAGCGTGTCTGCTGTTTCCCGGATTGTCACACGGGGATGCCCACCTGCCCGCTTTTGTAGCAAGAAAAATAGGCGAGAATGGGGAGGAGTATCTCCGTAGAACGCTGACATATGGTTTGCTAGTACTCGGAATGATTTCCCTACTGTGGAATTGTACGAGCCGGGAAACGTCGGCGGAAGCGCGACGCAAATCGCGAGTATTGCTGGCGGGTACAGTGTTTGGAGTGTTGCCCTACGTGACCGAGCATATGCTGATCGATTTTTCCGGGTACCGGCCAAGGTTCTGGATCGATGAAAGTCTAAACTTGCTGGTGCTGCTCTACCCGCTTTCGTTTGCGTATGCCATCGTGAAGCACCGGGTGCTGGAAATTCCCGCGCTGTTGCGGCGCAGCGCGCGATACGTTTTGGTGCAGAGAGGATATTTCCTGCTGCTATTCTGCGGGGCGTTGCTGGCGATTTTTTTGTTCACGCGATTTTTCTCTCGGTTTTTTGCGGAACATTCGCAGTTTGGGATGGCGTTGAGTGCGGCGTTTGGCGTGGGATTAGTGTGGATTTCCGGGCCATTTGTGAAGCGCGGAACGGAGCGCATCGATCGCGCATTTTTTCGGAGCTCGTATGACGCGCGGATGGTGTTGCAGGACCTCGCCGAAAAGATACGCAGTGTGGCGGACCGCCGAGAACTGGCCGCGCTGCTGGAACACCATTTGATGCAGGCGTTCCACCCGCAAACTTTGGCGATTTATTTCGGAGGGGAAGACGGAAAGTTGGTGGCGACGGGAAGGCCGGTTCCGGCAGGACAGGAAATTCTGGATAAGGAGGTTACATTCCTGCTGGACATGAGTTTGCGCGGGCGGACGTGGGACGTGCCTCCATTGGGAGACGAGGACAGGCCGGAGAATTTTCCGCTGGCGCAGCTTGCACCGG
This sequence comes from Candidatus Acidiferrum sp., assembly GCA_036497825.1. Taxonomy (GTDB): domain Bacteria; phylum Acidobacteriota; class Terriglobia; order Acidiferrales; family UBA7541; genus Acidiferrum. The sequence continues at coordinate 24,245 of DASXIT010000069.1, read as the reverse complement.
AATGCCTGGTGCCGCTGGTGGCGCATGATGCGCGAATGATGGGATTGCTGGTGTTGGGGTCGCCGCTTTCGGAAGAACCGTACTCGCGAGAGGACAAGGAATTGCTGGATTCGGTGGCGGGCCAGGCGGCCATTGCGTTGGAAAATATGCGGCTTGCGGAACAGATTGCCAACCGGATGGAACAAGACCGGCGAGCAGCACACGAAATTGAGATTGCGCGCGATGTGCAATCGAGATTATTTCCGCAAGTGATGCCACCGCTGAAAACGCTGGAGTATGCGGGCAGTTGCATCCAGGCCAGGCAAGTGGGCGGAGACTATTACGATTTTCTGGATTTGGGAGCTTCGCACGTTGCGTTTGTGCTGGCGGATATTTCGGGGAAAGGAATTGCCGGGGCGCTGTTGATGGCGAATCTGCAGGCAAATTTACGCAGCCGGACCGCGGCGGCATTGGAGGATTTGCCGCGGCTGCTGAAATCGGCCAATCAATTGTTTTACGAAAATACTCCGGAGGATCGGTATGCGACGCTGTTTTTTGCGGTGTACAACGACGTGACGCGGGAATTGACGTATGCGAATTGCGGGCACAATCCACCGTTGGTGTTTCGCGCTGATGGAGAAGTGGAGCGGCTTGGTTCAACGGCGACGGTGATTGGGCTGTTTCCCGGGTGGGAATGTACGACAAAAACGATTGTGCTTCACCACGGAGATGTGTTGGTGATATATACCGACGGAGTTACCGAAGCGAATGACGCGGAGGGAAATGAGTTTGGGGAAGCGCGATTGCGAGAAACGGTACGAGAGAACCTTTGTCGAACGCCTAGGGAGTTGCTTGGTGCGATTCAGGAGGCGGTGCGGAAATATAGTGTAGGGGAGCAATTCGACGATTTGACGTTGGTGGTGGCGCGTGGGCAGTAGGAGATTAGAGTTTTCAGTTTTCAGTTCTAAGTTTTAAGTAAGAGGGCAGAGGAAGAGTTGAAAGTTGAAAATACGTAGGAGAAAGACTGCACCCAGGGCGGGGACAGTAGTAAGGCTGGCTGAGTGAGGATACCTCTCATCTAAGCCCGCACCCTTAGAGGCAAAGGGTGCGGCACCCGCGTGTTGTTTGGCATCGAATTATTTGGGGGGCGGCGGCACTAGCTTCGGTGGGGAGGAGGAATAATGAAACGGAATCGAATGAGCTTAATAATTTTAGTTGGGGCAACGATGGTGATGGGAAGCGTAGCCCGAGCTCAGCAGAGCGCGCAAGGAGGGACGGATGCCGCAGCGGGCGGGTTAACGCTGGCATCGGGCACAACGCTGAACGCGGTGCTGAATGGATCGATCGATTCGAAAAAGGCGAAAGTGGGCGATGCGGTGAGCGCGCATAGCACAGAGGCTTTGAATTCAGGGGGGAAGATCGTGGTGCCGAAGGGCGCGAAGCTGTTGGGGCATGTGACGGAAGCGGCGGCGCGCGGCAAGGGTGATGCAGAATCCGCGGTGGGAATAAAGTTTGATAAGGCGGTAATGAAGAAGGGCGAAGAAGTCCCGTTGAGTTTATGGATACGAGCGATTGCGGCGGAACCAAGAGTCGGGACGCAATCGGGGCCAAGCCCGGATGCGATGGCGGGACCTGGTTCGGCAGCAGCGGCAGGAAATCCGATGAAATCGGGGGCACCTCCCATTCCTCAGTCGCCGGCGACTGGTGTTGGGAGCGGAACGGAAGGAACGGGAGCGGGGCTGAATGCGGCAGGGCAATTTCCGCCGAACAGCCGAGGAGTATATGGATTGGAAGGACTGCGATTGAGTACGGATGGTTCGAAGATGGAGCAAGGGTCGGTGATTAGTGGTTCGGGAAAGAGCGTGCAGTTGGAGAGTGGGACGAGGTTGCTGCTGGCGGCGCAGTAGGGGATTTTCAAGGAAGATTTTGCGGCGGTCTGAGGAAGGAGAAGCAACCTAAGAGCACAGTCAGGAGTGACTGTGCCACGGAATTGTTGCTAAAAGACGGGTGTCGGACATTCTCCCTTCATACCTCAAGGTAAACAGAATGCGATCCCTACATGAGAAAGATGCCAGATGCTCTGAAAGGCGAGCCTTAAGATAAGAGGTGCATTCGGTGGCGAATTTGGGGAGAAAAAAAGCAGATCCCACAGTCGCAAAGGACGCGGCTGTGGGATGACCTGTTTATGGGTGGGGACAAGGCGAAGAAAAAAGCTAACGCAGAGTTCGCTGAGGTCCGCAGAGGACACAGAGAAGAAGAGCTAAGAAATCTCCGCGGGGGAAAGAGCCGACAGGATGCCGGCGGTACACGGAAGGATTACAATCGGACAAACAAGATGAGGCGAAAATTAAAAGGCGCGCGGGGCATAATGCTGCTGTGCTGCAGCTTGCTTTTGGTGGGCAGCTTGATTGCGCAGGAGAAGAACGAGGCTGCGGGGCAGGCTGAACCGGGCAAGATTGTGGTTTCGGTGAACGCGGTGTTGGTGCCGGTAGTGGTGCGGGATGCGCAGGGCCACGCGGTGGGCGGTTTGAAGCAGGAAGATTTTCAGATTTTCGATAAGAACAAACCGCAAGTGATCTCTGGATTCAGCGTTGAGAAGAGAGTAAGCGCTGAGAAAGAGACGTTAAGTTCTGCGACGGCGACTGCAACGGCATCAGGGAATCATAATGGCAGTCAACCAGCGGTACTAGCGCCTAAACGATTCATTGTGTTTCTGTTCGACAACATGCATATGAGCAACGGTGATTTGACGCAGATCCAGAAAGCAGCGACAAAGATGGTGGCGGGGTCGCTTACGGATACGGATGTGGCGGCGGTGGTTTCCATGTCGGGAGCGAGCAGCGGGCTGACGCGGGATCGAGCAAAATTGCAGGACGCGATCATGAAGATTCAGGTGCAGAATCTTTATCGCAAGATGGGCCGCACGTGCCCGAATATCGATTATTACGAGGCGGATCGGATTCAAAACAAGCATGACGCGATGGCACTGGAAACGGCTGTCCAGAACGCCTTGAGTTGCTGCGAATGTGCGAAGCAGTTTGCGGAAACCATAGTGGAAGATGCGGCTGGACGGGCAGTCCAGCTAGGCGACCAAGATGCTCATGTGACGCTCGGCTTCATCCGGGACATCGTAAATAAAATGAGCGCGATGCCGGGGCAACGGATATTGGTGCTGGTCTCCCCCGGGTTCCTTACCCTTTCCCTGGATGCGTTGAGCGAGAAGTCGCATATTCTGGATTTAGCGGCGCAGTCGAACGTGGTCATCAGCGCGCTGGATGCGCGGGGATTGTACACCACGATCGTAGAAGCGAGTGATGGAAGACTGTCGAACGCGTTGGCGGCGCGAAGTGAGGCGCAGTATCACGGTGACTCCATGGCGTTGAATGAAGACATTATGGCCGAATTGGCGGATGGAACCGGCGGAAGCTTCTTTCATAACAGCAATGACCTGTCCGGGGGATTCGAAACGCTTACGGCAACGCCGGAGTGTGTGTATCTGCTGGAGATGTCATTGCAGAATGTGAAGCAGGATGGTGCGTATCATCTTTTGAAAGTGAAGGTGAACGACGATAAGTTGAAATTGCAGGCGCGACGAGGGTACTACGCGCCAAAGGCTGGCAAGAAGTGAAATTTGGGTAAGGGCGAGAGCTTGGGTAGAAGACATCTAGCCATCTTATGAATAGGCGGCGAGTCCTTGCGAAGCTTTCTTCAGGGGCTAAAAGCCCATGCCCTCTATCGCTTGTACGTCCGGGCTGAAGCCCCGGCCTCCTAAAGAAGCATTGATGCGATAAGTTCTAGTTGGTGACATGTGTAGGGGTATCGTGGGTGAGGGATGATGTTTGGGGTGGCGCACTTATGGCGCGTGGAGAGGATGGAAGACTTGGTGCTGGAAACCCGGAAGCCGGCAGGATGCCGGCGCTACTTGGAAGGCGCGGCTAGTGGTTTTGTACTATTTCTTAGATATACCCTGGTTTGTATAGTCCGGCAAATTCTTGCGTTGGAATGTGCCTCTACGGCGAGGGGGGATTCTTATGTCTGTTCAGGCCTCCGCACTTAATTTGGAACCGGCAATCGCGGCCACTGGGACATGGCGAAGCCGCATGCTGGCGATGATTCTGATGGTGGTGATCGCCGGAATTTTCTGGGTGGATTCGCGCTATCCGGCGCTGATGAAGCGTTATCACGCGGGGACTCAGGTAAAGGCCGCGGGCGCGCTGACATTTGGGACTGTGTACCCGGTGGACCGGTCGATGCCGCTGTCAACGCGGGTGTGGCGGACGACGGTGAACTGGCTGGACGCCAATCGGATTGGGATGACGTTCTCATTTTTGTTTGGGCCGGCAGCGCTGACATTTCTGGCGACACTGCGAAGGCGGCAAAGCAATTCGGTTTATGTCAATACGCTGTTTGGAGCGGCGGCGGGAGCGCCCTTGGCGGTGTGCACGAACTGCATCGCGCCTATTGCGCGGGGAATGTACGCATCGGGGATGAGCACGGAGTCGGTGCTGGCGGCGATGTTCGCCTCACCTGCACTGAATGTAGTGGTGCTGGCGATGACGTTCGCGCTGTTTCCTGCTTCGGTGGCGGTGTTGAAATTGGCGACGGTGTTGTTTTTGATTTTTGTGTTTGCTCCGGCGGTGGCTGGGCTGCGGGGAAATGCGGAAAGCGCGATTGCGTGTCCGATAGAAATTCCGGTGACAGAAAGTTGGAGGGAAGCGCTGGTTGCCACAGTGCGGTCGTTCAGTAAGAGTTTTTGGTATGTGTTTCGCGTGGCGTTTCCGTTCATGATTCTGGCGGCGGTGCTTGGCGCGGTGGTGATTGAGCTGTTGCCGGCGCAAGTGCTGGCGGCACAAGTTACGATCGGCGGGATCATTCTGGTGGCGGTGGTTGCAGCGTTTCTACCAGTGCCCATGGCGTTTGATGTGGCGATCGCATATATCGCGATGAGTAAGGGTGTGCCGCTGCCGTATGTGGTGACGATCTTGTGCACGCTGGGAATTATTAGCGTGTTTTCGGTTTCGGTGGTGGGGAAAACAATTTCGTGGAAAGTGGCGGGAGCGGCGTACGCGACGGTAGTGGGACTGGGAATTGTGGCGGGAGTGGTGACGCGAGCGCTGTTCTGAAGCGTTGGACAAAGTTGAAAGTTGAAAGTTCGGAGAAGAGAACGTTTCTCACAAGAGTTCACGCTTTCGGCTTGCCAATCATTAGGAAAAGCAGATCCCTCACACGCAAATGGCCCTTCGATGCTCAGGATAAACGTGGGTTCGGGATGACATATTTGGGTGATCGCGCGGGTGTGTGGATGTGAGGAGTAGCGCGGAGAACCCACACGCAACAAACAAGAATACTCTGGGTGAGAGAAAAAGAATAAGTTAACGCAGAGACGCAGAGAACGCTGAGGTTCGTAGGGAAGAAGGAAATATCATCGTTTTTAGAAAACAGAGGATGAGGTACGCCCCCGCTTGTAGATTAAGAAAATTTCTCGATAACCGCTGAAACAACCTCGAAAAAAGCTTGCACATTTTTCCACAGAAAAAAGTCTTACTGCGCAGCATCACGCTTTGTAGAATGAGCGGGAATTTAGCGCTGTGGAGGAAATCCAATGCTGTTTGCTACGGTCTCTCGCGGTAAGAAGGTTGGAGCGCGGTTGCTTCCGCATCGGTTCAAAGATAGCCGATTCCATGTACAACTGGGGAAGAAAGGCCCCTATATTCCCGTGACCGACTCGCGGGATATTCCTTCTTATCTTGCAAATGGATATTCCCTGCAGATGAGCAATCGGACGGGGAGCCAGACTCCTAGTTTGATTCGGCCGGAATCGATACGCGGTTGGAAGACGAGTTATTAGGAATTATTCTTTGCGGGGTAGAGACGGAGAGAAACGATAGCGCAGGAATGCGGAGAGCGCAGGGCGCAGAGTTCGCGGAGGAAGGAAAACCCCACCCTTAGAACACTAAGGGTGGGGCATCCGCGGAGAAGAAGAATTTGGAAACGAAAAGCCTCCGGGTATAGAAGCAAAGGCCTGACGCGCGGTTACCGGTGAGAATCCTTCGACCTTGGGCTGCGTCCTTCCTTTCGGTCTAGGTATCTACGGTCCTGATGTGTAAATAGGAAAAATGTTGAGTTCGCGCGCTGGAAGTAAGGGCGGAAGGGTGTAGTATGTAAGGCAAGTGGGTATATCCGGCTAGATGCCAAGTAAAGCAAAACGGGCCTATTTCCTAGCGTTACTGCTCGGGATCGTATTTCTCGGGGCGCAACTGCATTGTTGTGTGGACCTGAATTCCGGGCCCGTGAGTTCGCACGCCTGCCCGATCTGCTCGACGGCAGGAAGCGCCGTCGCCACCCCGTCGTTAATATTGGCGATGGTGCCCGCAGTAAACCGGTTGGAAGTCGTCGGGGTGACGGCTGAAGTGCCGGTCGTAGATTTGCGCAACGTCTCTCCTCGCGCGCCTCCCGCCTCCTAGCAAAGCAATTCATACCTCTCGTTATTTCTAAAAACAATTGCAGTACGCCCGTTTGATAGGGGCGCACGAGGAGTTATCAGTTGAAGAGAGGAATGGCTCTGGCTGCAGCAGCACTGTTTGTTCTGCCGGGATTAGCGGCGGGTCAGCAGAGTGCTGCGCCGAATATGCCGGCTGCGAACAGTGGTGGTGCGTCGCAATCCGCGACGACTTCACCGCAACAAGTGGCGAGTGTGAAGCGGATTACGCTGGATGACGCGATACGAATGTCGCTGCAGCATAATCACGCGTTGCAGGCACTGCGATCGACGATTCAGCAGAGCATGGCGGAGGAAATTACCGCGAATCTTCGGCCAAACCCCACGCTTGGTCTTGACGCGCAATTCTTGCCGATCTTCCAACCCACCCAGTTCAGCTCAAATTATATTTACCAGCAAGCACAGTTTGATGCGGGGGTGGGCTATCTGTTCGAGCGAGGAAAAAAGAGGCAGCACCGGCTGAGAGCGGCGCAGGACGCGACGACGGTGGTGCGTTCGCAGGTTTCCGACAGCGAAAGGATGCTGGTTTTCAATATCGGGCAGCAATTCGTAGATGTTCTGCTGGCGGAATCGACGCTGGAATTCGCGCAGCAGGACCTGGACAGTTTTCAGAAGACAGTAGACATCAGCAAGGAACGCTATCGCGTTGGAGATATGAGCGAAAGCGATTTTCTGAAGATCAAGCTGCAGCTGCTGCAATTCCAGACGGATGTGTCGGCGGCGAAACTGGCGAAACTGCAGAGCTTGGCGGCGCTGCGGCAATTGCTGGGATTTGAGTCGGTGCCAGATGATTACGACGTGGAAGGCACGCTGGATTACCAGTCGGTGCATGCGGACCTGAGCGGGTTGAAATCGATTGCGGCGATCAACCGGCCAGACCTGCGGGCTGCTCAACAAGCCGTGACGGCGGCGGAAAGCCAGTTAGCACTGCAGAAGGCCAACGGAAAAATGGATATTACCGGAACGTTTGATTACACGCATACGGCGGGAGTGAATACGGGATCGTTTTTTTACAACATGCCGCTGCCGATATTTAACCGGAATCAAGGAGAAATTGAGCGGGCCCGGTATGCGATTACGCAGGCGGAACAGCAGGCCAGCGAGACCACGCAGCAGGTTTCGACGGATGTAGTGCAAGCGTACGAGACTCTGCGGACCAACGATCAAATTATTCAGTTGTATGAGAGTGGATATCTGGACGAAGCGAAGCAATCGCGGGACATCAGCGAATACGCGTATCGCAAAGGCGCCGCGAGTTTGCTGGATTATCTGGATGCGGAAAGAACGTATCGCGCGAACCAACTTGCTTACCGGCAAGCGCTGGCGAATTACATGCTGGCGCTGGAACAAACGAGGCAAGCGGTGGGGACGAGGAATCTGCCATGAAACATTTGAGAGGAAGAGGCCCAGCGTTCTTGGTGATGGGAGCGGCCCTGAGTATGGCGCTATCGGGCTGCGGCGGTGAAGGTGGATCGGAATCGAAGATGACGTCGTTCACGGAGACCGAAGCGAAGACGGACACAGCGGAATTGTTTACGGTGCCGAAAGAACAAATGGGGCATTTACAAATTGTGGCGGCGGAAAAGGGGACCCTGCCTCGGACGTTGCGTTTGCCTGGTGCGGTGGCCTACGACTCGTTTGAAACGACGCCTGTGTTTGCGGCGATTGGCGGACCAGTGCACGAAATATTGGTGGCACCGGGACAGTTTGTGACGGTGGGGCAACCGCTGCTTACGGTAACGAGTCCGGATTATTCCGCGGCGCGGTCTGCATACATTAAGGCGCGAGACTCTTTTGCGTTGACCGAAAAATTGTATGTGCGGGCGCAAGACCTTTACGCGCATGGAGCGATTGCGGAGGCGGACCTGCAGCAGGCAGAGTCCAACCAGACACAGGCGCATGCAGATATGGAATCTTCGGCGGACGCGTTACGGGCGCTGGGCGTGAAGGATCCGGACGCCCTGGTGAAGAATCCGGTGCGAGCTACGGCGGAAGTGCCAGTGCTGGCGCCGGTGGCGGGAGAAATTGTCGAGCGACTGGTGGGGCCGGGACAATTGTTGCAGAGTGGCGCGACGCAGTGCTTCACAATTTCGAACACGAATACGGTGTGGGTGCTGGTGAACGTGTATCAGAGCGATCTTCCGTACGTACACATCGGAGATGTGGTGGAAATCAATACCGAAACTTATCCGAAACTGTTTCACGGGAAAATTTCGTATATGGCGCCCGCATTGGACCCGACAACGCGAACGTTGCAGGCAAGGATCGTAACGCAAAATCCGGGGCGGAAATTGAAGAAGGATTTGTATGTGGTTGCGTTGGTAAAGGCTGGATCGATTCCGGATGCGATCATTGTGCCGGATGCGGCGATATTGCGAGATACGGAGAATAAGCCGTTTGTGTATGTGCAGACGGGCGAAAACCAGTTTGCGCGAAGGGTGATCACGCTAGGCGAAAGTGTGAAGGGTCGGGTGCAAGTAGCCAACGGCTTGAAAGAGGGCGAGCGAGTGGTGGGAGACGGCAGCCTATTTTTGCAATTCAAGAATTCGCTACAGCATTAAGAGGAGCGTTTTTGTGGTGAGAGCTCGATGATCCATCGGATCGTGCAAATGGCGTTGCAACAGCGCTTCATGGTGCTGATGCTGACGATATTGATGATTGTGGTAGGCGCGTGGTCGTTTCAGCAAATGCCGGTTGATGCGTATCCGGATTTGTCGCCGCCGATGGTGGAGTTGATTACGCAATGGCCGGGACACGCGGCGGAAGAAGTGGAACGGCTGACAACATTGCCGTTGGAACTGGCGATGAACGGCGCGCCGCATTTGAAAGTGATGCGATCGATCTCGTTGTATGGGCTTTCGGATGTACGGCTGACGTTTGAGGAGGGGGTCGATTCTTATTTTGCGCGTCAGATCATATTTCAACGAATCAGCGACGCGACACTGCCGCAGGGTGTGACGCCGAGCATGGCACCGCTGTTCAGCCCCAGCGGATTGGTTTACCGGTATGTGATAGAGAGCCCGGATCGCTCTCCGATGGAACTGCATACTTACGAAATCTGGACGATTGAGCGGGCGTACAAGAGCGTGCCAGGAGTAGCGGACGATTCAGGATTTGGCGGGCCGACAATGGAGTATCATGTGCTGCTCGATCCGGTGAAACTGTACAACTATCACTTGCCAGTGGTGCAGGTGCTTGCGGCGTTGAATGCGAATAACGCGAATACCGGCGGAGGCTTTTACACACAAGGCGGGCAATTTTATTACGTTCGCGGATTGGGGTTAGTAAAAACCACGGAAGATATCAGCGAAATCGTGGTGGCCAGTTTGAATGGCGTGGCTGTTCGGGTGAAAGATATCGGGCGAGTGGAGATCGGGCACGCGCCGCGGCTGGGAATATTCGGTTTTCAGACCAAGCAAAAAAATGACAACGATGCGGTGGAAGGCGTCATTTTGATGCGCCGCGGCGAGCAAACGCAGAATGTGCTGGAGGGAGTGGAACGAGAGACGGAGGAAATCAACAAGACGTTGCTACCACCCGATGTGAAGGTGCGTCCGTACTACGATCGCAGCGATCTGGTGCGGGTGACGACGGATACCGTGGAAGGAAATCTGCTTCGCGGAATGGTGTTGGTATTCATCGTTTTGATATTTTTCCTGGTGAGTTTTCGAGCGGCAGTCATTACCACGCTGACGATTCCGCTGGCGTTGCTGTTCGCGTTTATTTTTCTGCACTTGACCGGGGAAGCGGCGAATTTGCTGTCGATTGGCGCGATCGATTTCGGAATCATTATCGATGGCACGATCGTGATGGTGGAGAACATTTACCGCGAACTGGGGCTGCGTCACGGAACCGAATACAAATTGAATGATGTGATTCTGGCGGCGGCACGGGACGTGGACCGGCCGATTTTTTATTCGGTGGCGGTGATCATTGCGGGATACCTGCCGATTTACGCGTTGAGCGGTCCGGCGGGAAAACTGTTCCATCCGATGGCGGACACGATGGGATTTGCGCTGCTGGGGGCGCTGATCCTGACGCTGACGGTGGTGCCGGTGCTGGCATCGTATTGGTTCAAGCGGGGAGTGAAGGAAAAGCAGAACCCAGTTTTTAACTGGATTCGAGATTTTTATAAAGGGCAATTGGAGTTTTGCCTGAACCATCCAGCATTGACGGTAATCGTGTCGCTGCTGATTTTTGGAGCGACGCTGTTGCTGATACCGCTGATCGGGGGAGAGTTTCTGCCGCACCTGGATGAAGGAGCGGTATGGGTGCGCGCGACGATGCCGTACACGATTTCGTTTGAGGAAGCAGAAAAATTCGCGCCGAAGGTGCGAAACCTGTTGATTGAATATCCGATGGTGACGGTTACGGGTTCGGAGTTGGGGCGTCCCGATGATGGAACGGATCCCACGGGATTTTTCAATTGCGAATTTTATGTCGGGCTGCGGCCGTACAAAGATAAGTCCTGGTCGCAATCATCCGTACACACGAAGGAACAACTGATTGCGGATTTGCAGAAGAAGCTGGATTCCTATCCGGGAGTCATTTTTAATTTTACGCAACCGGCGGAGGATGCTGTTGACGAGGCGTTGACAGGGTTGAAAAGCGCGCTGGCGGTGAAGATTTTCGGGCCGGACCTGGATGTGCTGGAAAAGAAGGCAGTGGAAATCAAGAATACGCTGGAGAAAACGCCGGGATTCACGGAATTGACGGTGGTGCGGGAACTGGGGCAGCCGAGCCTGATTATTGAAGCGAATCGCGAGAAGATTGCGCGATATGGGATTAGCGTGGCGGATGTGGAGGCGGTGGTGCAGGCGGCGGTCGGCGGGCAGGCCGCGACGCAGGTGATTCAAGGAGAGAAACTGTTTGACCTGGTGGTGCGGATGGACCCGAAGTTCCGGTCTGATGCGCGAGAAATTGGAAATTTGCTGGTGCCGGCTCCCGCGGGACAGCAGATACCGCTTTCGGAACTTGCAAGCATTAAAGAATCCACTGGAGCATCGTTTATTTATCGAGAAAACAATTCGCGGTATATCGGGATTCAGTTTTCGATTCAGGGACGGAATTTGGAAGGGATCGTACAATCGGGCCAAAAAAATATTGCCAAGGCCGTGACATTGCCAGAGGGATACCGACTGGATTGGGGCGGAGAATACAGCGAATTGCTGGATGCGAAGGCGCAGCTTTACATCATCGGACCGCTGGCCGTTTTCCTGATTTTTATGATTTTGTTCGCGCTGTATGGAAATTTTAAATTTCCAGTTACGATTGCGCTGGGAGTAGTGATCACCGAGCCGGTTGGCGCGCTGATCGCGTTGAAGCTGACGCATACGCCGCTGAGTGTATCGAGCGCATTGGGATTGCTGGCGTTGCTCGGAGTGTCCGTGGAGACGGCGGTCATTCTGGTGAGCTACATCAATAAGCTGCGATTGGAAGGGAAGACGGTGAGGGAAGCGACGATGGAAGCGTCGTTGCTGCGGTTGCGCCCGATTATGATGACAGCGCTGGTGGCGTGCCTCGGACTGTTGCCGGCGGCAATGTCTACGGGTGTGGGAAGCGACACGCAGAAGCCGTTTGCGATCGTGGTTGTTGCGGGATTGCTGTCGCGGCTGTTTCTGGGGTTTTTTGTAAATCCGGTACTGTACGAAATGGTGGCGCGCGAAGGGGATGTGCTGCAGGTGTAGGGTGACGGAGATGGTTTGCGGGAAAGAAAGAAAAGAAACAGAGATCCCTCACCCACAAAAAGACGTGGGTTCGGGATGACATTTGGTGGTGAGGCGCGTGTGCAGAGATGGAGTAGGTGAGAGAACCCACACGCAAAGGCGGCGTGTGGGGCACCCGGAGAAGAGGAACAAAGAAGAAGCAGATCCCGCACCCGAGGATTGGCAGTGGATGTGCGGTTGACCGGGAGAGTGGTGCGGACCTAGTATGTCGCTGGTCATTCTGATTCAGAACAACTTTAGGTTAGGAGAATTCTATGTGCTGTCGCTCGAACGCGATGCTTTGTTGCGTCTTGGTGTGCTTCGTTTGCGTGATCGTTCAGGCAAGGCCGGGCAATGCGCAAGGATTGACCAGCGGAGATATTTCGCGATTGCGGTCGATTGGGAATGTGGCGCTTTCTCCTGATGGGCGATACATCGCATACACGACTACGATGCGGGACCGGCCGGGCCGGCCTTACGGGCAATTGTGGGTGATGGAAATCGCGACGGAGAAAAGCGTTCGACTGGGTGGGGATAAACCCGCGGGTGGCCCACTGTGGTCTGCGGATGGGAAGTGGATTGTATTTCACGGTGCGGATGGAGATAAGCACGGCCTGGTGATTGCGCGGCCGGATGGCAGCGAGACAACGTTTTTGGCGGCGCTGGCGGGGACGAATTCTCCTTTGCCGGGTACGGGGAAAGATGTGACGTGGTCGCCGGATGGAAAGCAGATTGCGTTTGTCAGCGCGACTCCGGGCGATGGGGCGGCGGAAGCGAGCGGCGATCCAATGGTCATCACTCGGTATCTTTATAAGCCGGATGCTGGGGAAGGAATGACGCATTTTAACGACAATCAGCGGCTGCACATTTTTGTGGTGGATGTTGCGACGAAGCAGGTGCGGCAGTTGACGCAAGGGAATTACGACGAACATTCGATTGATTGGTCACCGGACGGGAAACAGTTAGTGTTCGGATCGAATCGCGAGCCGAATCAAGATGAGTTTTTTAACTACGATCTGTTCACGTTGCAATTGTCGGACAACAGCATTCACCGGCTGACCGCGACGGAGTATTGCGAATACAACCCGCTGTGGTCGCCGGATGGAAAATACATTGCGTTTCGGAGCACGAGGCGTGGACTGACCGACCGCGAGACGACGATGGAGGATACGCACGGCTGGTTGATGAACGCGGACGGAAGCAATCGACACGAGATTGGCGGCGTGGTGGACAATCGGCAGAGTCCGCCACAGTGGGCGCCCGATGGCAGCGCGGTTTATTTCAGTGTGCAGGAACGTGGCAGCAATTATCTGGTGCGTCTGCCCATCGCCGGTGGCGCGCCTGAATATGTGGTGAAGGATGTTGGCGGGGTGGGAGGCTGGTCAGTAGGGAAAAATGGCGCGGTTGCTTATGCGTTTACGACGCCACATGACGCTGCGCAACTCTACTACAAAGTGGGAAACGCGGCGCCGCGGAAGCTGTCGGATCTGAATAAGGAACTGTTGGCGGGCAAGCCGATTGCCGATGTGGAGTCGTTCACGTTTGTGAGCAACGACAACCGGTTCGAGGTGGAGGCGTTTCTTACCAAACCAATCGGAATGACGGCTACCTCGAAACACCCGCTAATTGTGGAGATACATGGCGGGCCGCACGGACAAAATGGCCCTGCATTCAATATCAAGAATCAGATTTATGCAGCGCACGGGTATGCGGTGCTGAATGTGAATTATCGCGGGTCGACCGGATACGGGCAGAAGTTTTCGGATGCGGTGTTTGGCGATCAGAACGGAAATGAAGGACAGGATGTGCTTTATGGTGTGAGTGCGGCGGTGCGGCGCTATTTGTGGATCGACCGGGAACGCATGGGGATTGAGGGAGTCAGCTACGGCGGGCAGTTGACGGATTGGCTGATCACGCAGACGAATGAGTTCAAGGCGGCGATTCCGACGGCGGGAATTGCGAATCTGGTGAGCTACAACTACATGACGTATTACAACCAGTATGAAGAGATGGAGTTTGGACAATTCTTGCACCAAGGGAATTTGATGGATGTCGCGTGGGAGCGTTCGGCGTTGAAACATGTGGCCGCAGCCCATACGCCTACGCTGATAATTCACGGGGAGAATGATAATGACGTGCCAATTGGGGAAGCGGAACAATATTTTGTGGCGCTGAAGGATGTTGGAGTCGAGACGGTGTTTCTACGGTATCCACGTGAAGGGCACGGGCTGTCTGAGGTGAAACATCAGATCGACGCGATTGACCGGTCGATTGCGTGGTATGAGAAGCATTTTCCGAAAGCGGGTGCGGAAGGGGTGACGAATGTGCAGCCGTAGTACGCGGCGGGAAATATCACTACTGAAATAAGACAATTGCATTCTTGGTTTGCAAGCAGGAAAGTTGAGCGTAAAATGAGGCCGCCATCGATATGCAAAATAAAATTATGGATCAGAATAGTTAGTAGAAGAAGCAGTCCCGCACGTCAGGTAAGTTTTTCAGGGAGAATCAAGATGATTAGGAAAAGTTTAGTGGCATTGGCCGCATTTGCGTTGCTGGTTGTTCCCGCATTGCTGGCGCAGGACAAGACGCCGACGCCTACACCTACACAGAAGGCCCCGGCCAAGCCGGCAACACCAGCGACGCCCAACAAGCAGAACATGGATGCGTATATCCAACTGTTGCGGAAAGACGTGCGGTCGCAAAAGTCTGCGGTAATGAGCGAGGTGATGCAACTCGATCCCGATCAGGCGGCAAAGTTCTGGCCTATTTATCGCGATTACGATGCCGAACTCACGAAGATCAATGATTTGCGGGTCGCAAATATCAAAGAGTACGCCCACTCTTACAACCAGATGACTGACGTGAAGGCGGACGAATTGATTCATAGCGCGATGACATATCAGAAGCAGCGCGCGGAGCTTTTAGCCAAGTATTACGAGCGCATGAAACAGGAAATGGGCGGGATAACCGCGGCGCGTTTTGTGCAGGTGGAATATCAGTTGTTGTTGGTGATCGATCTACAAATTGCATCGGCGTTGCCGGTCGGGGGCTCGTAATGCAAAGGGAGAGGGAGACAATCATGCGCAGTTGCAGCTATAGAGTTTTGCCCGCGATATTGTTGGCGGGAGTCATGACGGTATTTGCTGGGACATCCACGGCGCGGCCGGAACCGGGACCAACACCGATGCCGCAGAAAAAAATGGTTACCGTGCCGGCTGGTACAACGATACTTGTGCGCATGCTGGACACTGTGGATTCCAGCAAGAATCCGCCGGGGTCGCGGTTTACGGCGACACTGGAGACGAACCTGGTAGTTGGAGACAAAGTCGTCGTGCCGAAGGGAAATACTGTGTATGGCAGACTGGCAGAAGCAAAACAGGCGGGACGGGCGACAGGATCGTCTGAGTTGCAACTGGAATTGACGGACATCGTCGTAGGCGGCACGGCGTATCCGATTCTCACGAGCGATTATGAGGTGAAGGGCAGCAGCAGCGGGAAGAGAAGCGCCAAGCGGTTGCTGGGTGGAGCAGGACTGGGTGCGGTGATCGGAGGAATTGCGGGGAATGCGGGGATGGGAGCAGCGATCGGCGCAACGGCCGGAGCGGTAGGATCGGTGGCACAGAAAGGCAAATCGGTGAATGTGCCTAGCGAGACGCTGCTGGAGTTCAGGCTGCAACAGCCGGCCTCACTGCCGAGGCGGTAGTGAGGCTGTCGCGTCGACGGTACTTCTTAAAAAGAAGGAGGAAAGAAAAAACCGCATCCTTAAAGGCGAAGGGTGCGGCACCCCTCGATGGCGGGAAATTGCTGGAACCATATTTCTCATAAAGAAGAGAAGGAAAAAATCCCCACACGCAAACACGGCGTGTGGGGCACCCGGCAGTCGCGTCGACGGTGTCTGTTAAAAAAAGAAAAATTCGCATCCTTACAAACTAAGAGTAGGGGCCCGCGGAGAACCTCGGGGAATGCTGTTGCTGGCCGGGCTAAAGCCCGGCGCCTACATTTAAGAGATAAGAGAAGGCGCTGGATCTTCGGTTGAAATGACAGTTCGATGGCGCAATTCTAGGGGAAGAGAGAGACCCAGGCGAAGATTGCCAATCGGTAATCGACAATAGTGTTTCTCAAATTAGATTAAGGACGGGCTTCGTACACTATGTTGAACGGGGTTTCCGTGGCTCGGCGAAAACGGCTGAATCCCGCGGAAGTGATTACCTGGCGTATGCGCGATTCGCCGGATTGCGCTCCGAGGCAGAGTCCTACCTCCTGTGATCGCGAGCATGGGGTACAGAGCAAGGTCGAGAACGAGTAGTAAACGCGTCCAACAGGATTGAGATTGTCCTTTAATTCATCGTTGGCAAATGGTTCGACAATCATCCACGTGCCATCTGGGTTCAGGGATTCACGGACGTGGGCGGCGGCTCCGACAGGATCGCCCATGTCGTGCAGGCAATCGAATACAGCCACGAAATCATAGTTCTTGCCGGGAAATTCCTTCGCTTTGGCGACTTCGAATGTGACGCGATCGGCAACTCCTTCGCGTTTGGCGGTGTCGCAAGCCGCCTCGATGGATTTATCGTGATAGTCGAAGCCGAAGAATTGGGACTTGGGAAAGGCTTTCGCCATCAAAATCGTGGAGGCGCCTTTTCCGCAGCCAACGTCCGCGACCCGCGCACCTGCTTCCAGCTTCTGCTTTACATCGTGGAGAACAGGGATCCACGAACTGACAAGATTTGCAGCATAACCTGGACGGAAAAATTTCTCGCAGCCGTGAAACACGCCGTCATCATGTTCGTGCCATCCCATGCCGGCTCCCGTGCGAAAAGATTCGGCAATCCGTGGGACCGCCGACAACGCGCCCAACGCGAGCTGGAATGCTCCCGGTAGGTAGGCGGGGCTGTCTTCCTTCGCCAAGGCGAACGCCTGTTCCTCTGTGAGATTGAATTTATTTGTCTTCTCGTCATAAGTAACGTAGCCGCCCGCCGCTTGTGAGGCCAGCCATTCACGAAGATAGCGCTCATCGGTCTGCGTTTTGGAGGCAAGTTCCTCCGAGGTCATAGGCCCAAGAGCGAGTGCCTTGTACAATCCGAGCCGTTCGCCGATAACAACCATGCCGGTATGCACAGCGGCACCGAGGTCCCCAACAAATCGGCCTAGAAAAACATTTAGTTTGTCCATGTCAACGGGCATCTCAGGTCTCCTTCAAGTTGCGCGAGTGCGCAAGATTACCGGGTAAGGATGGGGAAGATGACAGATTGCGATGGTGGAGTCCAGAAGGAAAAGGGTCCGGGCGGGGTGCGGGTGAAGAAGTGCACTTCGCCCCAAGGTGTGGAGTTGGGAATTCGCCGAGAGAATAGATGGAGAAAGGAAAAAACCCCCACACGCAAACACGGCGTGTGGGCACCCGGCGCAATTCTATGAGAAGAGAGAGATCCAAGAAAAATCCCCACCCTTCGCAAATGGCGCGAAGGATGGGGCACCGGCGGAGTGATAAGAATTAGCGAGAATCCCAATCGTGTTCGTGGCAGGAATTGTTTTCGCGATCCCGAGAGTCGTCGGGGTCATGTTTGGAGGTATCGACGAAGACCATGCCGCCAGGGTTCTTTATGCCGGTGACGATGGGAGTGACTACACCAGTGGTGAGGTCGATGGTGCCGACAAATGGTCCACCGTCAGCCGCGGTAAAGGCGGTGCCAGGGGAGAAGGCTTGCTTGCTGAGCATGAAGACGGTGTTGAGACCTTTGTCGGCGAAAAGAAGGAAACCTTGGCTGGAGGTTACGAATGCGGTGTCGTCGGTTTCAACGGCGACCGGTCCGCCGGGAGTGAGGTAGCTTAATGGCAAACGCAAAACGCGCTGCGCGTCGTCACCGGGATTGCTGACGATAATCAATTCCTGGTCGGCCTGGCTGTCGAGAACGATGTTGCCAAGCGGATCGATGGTCATGGAATCGGGATCCTGGAGATTGAGTTTGACGGTAGAGTCGGAGGGGATGTCGATGGCGCTGGCTTCGCCTGCAAGCACAGGCTCAATATCAACTGTGTCGCCATGCAGGCGAACGCTGACGATGGCCGGGCCGGTATTGGGATTGTTCGCGGGATTGGATGCGCTGATGTAGACCTTGCAGCCACGGAAGACGATGTCATCGTAGCCACCGCCGTGCAGAGTGGGGCCGAAGGTGTAGAGTTTCTGGTGATGAGTTTCCGGATTGATGATGACTAGATTGGCGTTGGCGTCTTCGTTTTGCAGAGCCCAGAGGAGGTGGGTGGAGGGATCGACCTTAAGACCATCGCTGTGGCCGGGGACGGTGTAGGTGTAAACGACGGAGCCGTCCATGCGGTATTCGACGATCTGGCTGTTCTTTCCGTCGGAGCCGTCGGGAAGGTGGCCATCGCCGTAACCAACGAAGACGTGATCGCGAAGGACGGCGATGGAATCGGGCGCGCTGAGACCTGCAGGAGCTTTGGCAAATACGGACAATTTGTAGGGAGCAGTGGCGGTCTGAGCTTGTGCGGCCAAAGTGAACGCGGAACAAAGCACCGCTAACGATGCCAGTGAAAGGGCAGGCGAAATTAATTTGTTCATAATCCGAGATTCTCTCCTTAAGTAAGGGGCTGAGGGAGCACTAGATTAGTGTCTGGTGGAAAGCTTTTCTGTTAACAAAAGATGAAGATTTGGCGAGAGGTACTCAGTAGTTCACTGTAGAAGAGAGGTTGCGGGGGATGGCAGAATGGAATGCGATTTTACGTTGAAGATGAGAGAGGAATCGCGATGAAGACAAAATTGGTGAAGGTGGTGATTGCGGCTGTAGTGGTAGTGATGACGATTGAGAGTTCGCGAAGTTCACTGGCTGCGACTGAAACGACGGGCCTCGCGACGAATGGAGTTGCGGCGAGTGCGGAAGAAGGGAAGATTCGGGCGCTGGAAGTGGCGATGATGAATGCGGGGCAGGAAAAGGGTGCCGATGAGTATATGGCTTTTTACGCGGATAATGCGGTGGAACTTCCGGATGGCGCACCCGCTTTGGTGGGGAAAGAAACCATTCGCAAGACGATGGAATTTCTGAATGACAAGAATAATCGGTTGATGTGGACGGCCCAGCGAGTTGACGTGTCGGCGTCTGGCGATCTTGCGTACACGTACGGAGTTTACGAATTTCATTCGAAGGACAAAGAAGGAAGGCCGACAGTGGAGAATGGAAAGTACACGACGATCTGGAAAAAGCAGAGTGATGGACAGTGGAAAGTTGTGCTGGATATGGGGAATGTTAGCGGGAAGATGTAAGGGCGGGAATTGTTGAGGCTACCCCATTCGACCCTTGTGCGGCGGAGTGCCGCACCTACGGAGCTTGTTCTTCTTTATCTTGGCTTCCCACGGCCGGCGCCGTGGGCTAATTTCTGTCGCGCCGCTGGCGCTGGTAGCAGAATCGCAGATCTTTATTGAACGGTCTTCACGAGAAAATCAACAGAGCCGACTTATATCAAGGTTTTGAAAGCGAGAGAACCGGTGGAGCCGCCGAGGGTCCTGATTCTACCAGAGTGAACAGT
The DNA here is from genome assembly GCA_036497825.1 of Candidatus Acidiferrum sp. Lineage (GTDB taxonomy): Bacteria > Acidobacteriota > Terriglobia > Acidiferrales > UBA7541 > Acidiferrum. The sequence goes on along the minus strand of DASXIT010000069.1, from coordinate 4,523 downwards.
ATCATTAAGAAGCCGAGCCCACGTTTGGAAGTGACATCGCGGTCGTCAACCCAGAACCAATAGTTGCGGTACGGTACTGCGGCAAAGGCTTGGTCGGGATCGGGTTTGGAAGTCGATGAATGCACGTGGACCAGGAAGTTGGGCAGCAACTCAGGGGACCTGCTAGGTATTGTTATCTTGGCGACTCGCCCTTCTTCAACATCGGAAGCCGGAATCTCAACGCCCGCGGAGGCTTCGCCCAGGATCTCAATCATGGAACGCGTGAGCATTGCGATTTCCCTGTCATCTTGAGGGACAGTGCCGAAGGCAAGTCTGAACTCTTGGGCATCGGGGTTGAGATGGAGCAATTCCCGCACATTTTTGGCGGTCGCAGCGGTTGCCTCGTCAATGTGGTGGGCCCGGAAGACCATAATGCCACCGGCATTTCCCTTGCCCTCTTCAACCCGAATACCAAAAGAATCCGAGGCTTGGAGTTCCCTCAACATCGAAATTACGCGATAAAAATCGGCATCGCCAGTTCGCCTGAGCATCGCAGTTTTTGAGCCAGCATGGAGCCCATTGACGGCCCTTACTCCGACCTCGAATACAGAGTCGATTGGCCAGCCGGACTCGACGAGTGAAAACAAATCAACGGGCGATACCGGCAGCAAAAGGCTTTTGGTAAACTTTTCTCCACTCACAGGAACGTAGGTAATGGTTGGGCTTTCCGCCCATCGACCTGAAGCGGTGGCTGCGGCTGTAATGCTCGAATTCCCGGTCCATCCCGGCGCGAGTATCGCTCCCGATCCTTCGCGAGTGTACTGTTGGACGACTTGTTGCACGTCGAGAAACATTGGCGGGTCCATGTAGCGCAACTTGACCATGTTGAGGAGCATCTGCTCCTTCCACGACTGGGTAATTGCAGCGGAATAGTCGAACCGATCGTGAGCCAAGCTCCTGGGTCCTACCTTGGCCGCGCAGCCGCAGAGGCATGACAGAAGTAAGATCGACAAAATAATGCCGAATAAATATTGGGGCGTGGCAATACCGGTAGCATCGTTTTTTAGCAACGACCTCTCCTGAGCCCGAAGCCTAGCATTACACGGGATGACCTGCATATTGTGATAACTAACAGGGTCGATCGAGGGAACTTAAGGATACCGGCTGAGCTGAATGTCATGCCCGTCGAAACGAAATCATCTCAGTAACGCCTCGAGCGACACAGTGAATGTGGGAATGACACTGGTCACCCCAAATGTGCAGAAGCTAGTCGAGGGAATTGTTGCGGGAGAAGCGCTGGAGGGTGATTTTGCGAACGATGACGAAGCCCAGGCGTAGGTAGAGATCGATGGCGTGTTGGTTGGCGCAGGCTACGTGGAGCCAGGAGACCAGGCCGTCGCGGCGATGGTCGCGGACGAGGCGCCAGATGAGACTGGCGGCGAGGCCTTGGCCACGAAATGAGGGATGAGTGCAGACAGCGCTGATTTCGGAGAAGTCGTCGAGCTTCAAGCGCTCTCCTCCCATGGCGATCAGTTCGCCGGAAGAAGAGCGAACGCCGAAGTAGGAACCCATTTCATAGGTGCGGGGGCGAAAGTAGCCTGGGAAGGCGAGTGTGGTGAGCGCGACCATTTCGTGGGCGTTGGCGTCAGAGAGTGGCAAGATGTTCGTCGCGGTGTCGGGGACGATGACATTTGCCGGAAGCGACATTTGAAAACAATTCAGAGATTGTTGGTGAATAAGTTCGGGGATGAGTGGAAAGTTCTTGGCGAAAAGCCATACGGACTCATTGGGAGCGAGCAGCGAGTGAAGTTGTTGCATGGAAGAGATGGTGGGTGCATCGACGGCGACGAAGGGAACGACGTCGGCAGGATAGCGGCATGCGTTGTCGCCGGCGGAGACTGAGAGGTGGCGATGCTGTGAGTGAAGAGCATGCCAGACCGGATTGGCAAAGAGATGTTCGGGAAGAACGCTCATTCGTTTGGCATAAATATTTTACAGGCAAGCAGCTTTCTGTGTCGAAAAAAGACACATCGAACTTCTTCTGGCCATTGAGTCGGTATTCAATTTTCAAATTTACACGAAAAACGTGCCAGTGACGGCGCGGGAGGAAAATAAACCCAAAGATAAAGGGAAACCCAAGAGAACAGTCAAGAGTGACTGTTCCACAGACGGCGCGGGTTGCGTTTACGTTTAGTGGTAGGGATTGAAGTCGAGCGAGACGGTGGTGGTTGTCGAGGTTTCGGAGGAAGCGTACTTCCACTTTTTTACGGCTGCGACGGCGGACTCCGCGAGAATGGGATTTCCGCCCAGCACTTTTGCGCTTTCTACGATTCCTTTGGGGGTGATGATAATTTCGAGACGGACGGTGCCACCGATCTGGCGCATGCGTAAAACGGGAGGATAGTCGGGCTCTATGCGGGTAATAAGTTTCCGATCGACCTTGGAATCTTGTTGCTGTGCGGGGGAAGAGGGAGTGAAAGAAAAAGAGAGAATTGCGAAGGAGAACAGCAGGCAGAGAGAGAGGTTCGTCATGCTGACGCGCCTCCCTACTACGCACGTGCCGTTGGTTGGTGCAGCATTAAAGTGTGAAATTATCATCGTGCCCTCACCACTAAGCTCCCCGGCTAAGGTAGATCGACTTGAAGTTCGTAAATTTCGCGAGTGCTGGCTTCCTGGATGAAGAGAACGGAACCGTCGGGAGCGCGGCCGGACCAAGGTCCGAAGGGGCCGAGGTAACGCTCGATACCTTTTTGAATAAATAAATGATCGAAGCGGCTTTCGCCAACTTTGGCGCGGCAATAAGCGCCTTCACCGCTTACGAGATTATCGAAATAGATGTACTTGCTGTCCTGGGACCATACGGGATAATTCAGTTCGCCGGATTCCAACGTCTGCCACTTGAACCATTTTTTTGCACGCGTGTCATACAACATCAGCTTTGCGAGGTCTCCGGAAATGGCGGCGATGTAATGGCCATCCGGCGAAACGCGAGGACTGAAAAGACCTTCGGAACCGGGAATGGTGGAGAGTTCGTGGGTGTTGAGATCGTAGGCCACGATGCTGAGGCCTTCGGAAGTGTGCTTGGTAACACGGCCAAAAATGATTTTGCTGCCGTCGCTGGACCAATTGACGTCGATCTGGGTGAGCCTTTCCGGAAGCAGAATGTGTGGTGCGCCACCATCCACAGAGACGATGTAAATCGCCCAAGGTCTGCCTTCCTGAACATCAATGTAAGCAATCTGCTTTCCGTCAGGGGACCAGCGAGGAAGAGCGGCCCTGCCAGCAAGAGTAGTTAGTTGCCGTTGTTGCGAGCCATCCATTTTGCATCGCCAGAGCGTGCCTTCCGGAATGGAAACGTACGTGACCCATTGGCCGTCAGGGGAGAAATCCAGATCGCTGGCGGAGATGCCGGAGAGGAAAGGCACATATTTATTGGAGACGGGATCGTACTTCACGAGTGCGCCGCGAATATTCAGGCCGAGAGACCAAAGTTTCTTGCTGTCGGCAGACGGAACGGGGCGAGAGAAGGAAATGGCGCCTTGAGTGAGCCTGACCGGCGATGCAACCCTTTTTCGTTCGAAGGGGCCGGAAGGTTCCGCGAGGCCGAAAAGATTTCCGTTACTGCCCAAGGCGTTTTCCGTGGCTTGAAAGATGTAATAGCGACCGTCGGAGGTCCAAGTGCCACAGCATTTGGAGGTGACATCGTGCCAGTCTGAAAGCAATGCGTGGAGCCCGGAGCCATCACTATTCACTTCCCAGATGGAAGAAGTGTTTTGAGAAATATCGCCGACGCTGAAGCGGACGCGCTTGCCGTCGGGAGAAAATCGTGGGTAATAGGGCGTGCCTTTGACGGATACAAGTTCTTTTGCGGGCCCACCGTTCGCATCCGCGATATATAGACCGGAACCTTTTACTAACAGTATATGCTGCCCGTCGGGAGCCCACACGGCATCCTGGCCGGTGAGATCGCCGAAGCGTTGAGCAGGACCGCCATTTAGTGGATAGGCCCAAAAGGGATACTCCGATGATGGTCCAGTTTTGTTTTCAGCAGCAAGGAGAGAGGAATGGGCAGTGGAAACGTCGAGTAATTGGACGCTGGGAAAAGTAGCAGGGAATTTTGAGACGTCGCCACCGGTGGCGGCAACTTTTGAAATGATGGAGCTGTTTCCAGAAAGTTCGGTGAAATAGAGATTGGGGCCATCGGAAGCTAGATTCGTTTTGACGCGGCCATCGTGAGTGATTTGGCTGCGGTTAGTTACGGAAGGTGGGAGCAGTGGATTATTCAGCCACAGCAGCCAAGAGCCGATGGCAAGAAGCAGAATTACAATTACAAAAGATGCAGAAAAAGTTTTGCGTGGCACGGGAAGCTCCGTCGATCTATACCTTTGACTATCCTCTGGAATTTGGAGGTGTCAACGAGAGTTCCCAAGGCTCAATAGCCGATATAGCACCTTTTGCTGTGTGGAAGAGGATGGACAACGGGCGATTTCGGTTGCAGTGCAAGCCGCAAAGCAGCCTAAGTTGCAACGCGGTCCGGGTGAAAA
>DASXIT010000068.1:0-6091 GCA_036497825.1 Candidatus Acidiferrum sp. | reverse complement strand
AATTGAACGGAGCAGTGGAATTCTCTTACACGTAACGTCTCTTCCGGGCCGCTACGGGATTGGCGATTTGGGGGAGGAGAGCCGCTGGTTTGTCGATTGCCTGGCGGAAGCAAAGCAAAAACTGTGGTGTGTGCTGCCGCTAGGACCGACGGGGCCGGAAAATTCTCCGTATCAATCTCGTTCCGCGTTTGCGGGCAATCCTCTGCTGATCAGCCCGCAAGAATTAGTGCATCACGGTTATCTTTCCAGAAAGGATTTGCTGTCCCCGCCCCTTTTCTCCGATTCACGTGTGCAGTTTACCGCCGTTCGCCGCTACCGGGAGTCCCTGTTGGAAAAGGCCTTCGGGCAATTTTCGGAGAACAAAGACTATAGCGGGTTCGAACGCAAGAATCGTCTGTGGCTCCAGCGCTTTGCTTTGTTCTTGGCGCTATGCGAGGCGAATGGCGACGTGCCGTGGAACCGGTTCGACCCCGCGATCAAGCCTAAGGCAGAGCGCATTCGATATCACAAGTTCGTCCAATACGAATTTTTCAGGCAATGGCATGCCCTCCGGAAACACTGCCAACGGCGCAGCATTTCCATCATGGGAGACATGCCGTTTTACGTGGAGCACGACGGCGCCGATGTGTGGAGTCATCCGGAACTCTTCGATCTTGACAAGGGTGGCGAACCGCGAACTGTCGGCGGTGTCCCGCCAGACTACTTCAGCAAGGATGGGCAGCTGTGGGGCAACCCGACGTACCGATGGGACAAAATGGAAGAACAGCGTTATCAGTGGTGGATCGACAGGTTTCGCGCGGTGCTTCAGTTGGTTGATTTCCTGCGCCTCGATCATTTCCGTGGATTTGAAGCGTTCTGGAGCGTTCGGGCGGATCAGTCGACGGCCAGAAATGGTCATTGGAAAAAAGGGCCTGGTGCTCGACTGTTTGAGACGGTCAGCAAGAAACTTGGCGGCCTTCCCTTCATAGCGGAGAACCTGGGAATCATTACGCCGGGAGTTGAGGATCTTCGCCGCCAATTCGGTTTATTGGGCATGGCCGTTCTGCAATTCGCGTTCGATGACAACGGAATTCATCGGCCGAATAACTATGTGCGAGAGCTGGTGACGTTCACGGGCACGCACGACAACGACACGACGCGTGGTTGGTGGAATGCCTTGCGGCGGGTAGCACGAAGCCGGCCGCGCTCGGCAGACTTTGCCAAACTGAATTGCGTGAAGGCGTACTTGCAAAACGATGGCCGGGAAATCCACTGGTCATTTATTCAGGCGATTCTTACCTCGGTGGCTGAGATTGCGGTAGTTCCCCTGCAAGACGTGCTCGGACTGGGTTCACAGGCACGGATGAATTTGCCGGGACGCGCAAAAGGGAATTGGCGCTGGCGCTTCGAGGAGAAACAGCTCACGCCAACACTTTTGAAGCGATTGGGCGATTTGACGGAAGTGTCTGGACGATGAGGGTTGCTGCGCCAATGGCTTGTGAGCGTTTTGTGTTGTTGGTTCAGGCATTCACGGCTGCCACAAGCACCAAGCTTAGGAGTGCCAGCACCGCGCGCACGAGGTGAGAGAGTTCCCAGCGATCACGAAGACGGGTCCAATCGTACGGCTGCCTCGACCGATCCAGTTTGCGACTTGTGGGATCGAATGAGAAAAACCGAGAGCCGGCCGCGCTTAAAGTTTTTCCCTGCAGCCAGAATTTGTTGATTGGGTGAATCGCAATCCAATAGACAGCTTGCATGGCGAGAACTCCGAGCAACGCAGCGAGTGCGAGCCAGAAAGCCGCGGTGCCACGCGGCGTGGACCAAAGCAGGAGCGCAACGGCGATAGACGCGGCAAATTCACCGACGCCAGCAATCGTGAAGCCGGGGTAGTAAATCTGTTGTACGGTCACATACGCCGCTTTCGGAAGCCGCACTTTGCCGGGCAGCTCCAGCGCGTGCGCCACCGCGGGCGCCATAGCGAAGGCGACAAGCGTGATGGCGATGACATGCAACATTTGAAACAACGATTCTTCCCGTCCTTCGGTTACTTTTGCTTCTTGCGTGTGCTTCCAGAGTTCCGGCTGCGGATCCGTTTCGAGAGCAGGGACTTTGCTCTCTCCAGTTCGGAGCGCGAGCGCGATAGGCCGCGGCCGGCGCGATTGAGGAAATAGTTGAGCATGCGCATGCCGGACTGCGGACCCCTGGGTGAAACTCTTCTGGAGGCAAGCGAGCGAGCAATAGCGGATGCGTTTTTCTTAAAGAGCCCCGCAGGCGGGTGTGTCGAATCCGTTTTTACTTGCGCTACCCATTTTCGATTCTTGGTTCGCTGCGCCATAAGTCGCTCCATGTTTCCTTTCACACGCAGCAAAACTATTCACCGAGCTACGTTCGCCGCGTCGGTATGGTCCAACGGTTTTCCCAAGGCTTGACCGTGTGAAAATTCCACGTTGTGGTCGTCGGGATCACGGATGATGCAGAGATAGCCGGCATAGGGATTCAGAAAAGTGGGGCCAAACTGCAGCAAGCCCGCATTTTTTCCCTCGGTGGCGACGCGGCATCCACGGCCTCTCGCGACGGTAGCGCAAATCCAAAATGACTGATCGGCCCTAATGGTGATTGCGGCTTTGCACCGGGGATGGAGCGCGGCGTACCTTCCTGCAGCACGAGCACGAAACCGTTTTCGTCAGATGCCGGCCGATCACCAAGCCACACAACTTCCATGCCGGTGCTCGATGCATCGGAATGCCGGTCGATTACGCGGAGATTCGTGAAGCGCTCGTAGAATGCAATGCTGGCCTGCAACTTGCGAACGTGCAGGGCCATGTGTGTCCATCGTGCCTTCATTGTTTTGTCAGCGGCTACCGCGGGAATTGTCCTCCATCAGACGGTCAGTGTTGCTGGCTTCCGCTCTCTTTGGCAGATAACGACAAGTGAGCCGGGCAGTGCAATACAGGATTGGATGTAAGCCGGGGAATATACATCCAAAACCTGATTGGGGCGCGACGCATGCTGGTTTGAACCTTACCTGACAAGGATAACGAGGGCGGGGGCTGAGGGAAATATAACCTGGCAAAGAATCACAGTGAAGATCGAAGACGGAATGGTGCAAGCAGTCGAAGGACTTCCTGCCGACGTAACGATAGAGGTGCGCAACTACCACGTGGGTGGCGTCGACGAAAAAGTGATCACGAAAGACGAAGAGGGAAGAAGCTGCGAAATTTGCGAGTGGCGTGCGCCGGAATAATGCAGTAATCAGAATCGCGCGCATCAATCCCTAAGAACAAATACGGCGAGCACCGGATTGCTGCGCGCAGGTCTCACGCAATACAGTCTCAGCGTTACCGGGGGCAGACCACCATGAGCACTTCAAACAAGTGGGATATTCACTCGGCAGCGGCGGTTTTGTTCGCGGCACTATTTGCTCTGGTGCTCATCGCCGCTCGCGAAGCGGTTCCGTCTGCAAACGCCGCCGAAGATCCGGACACACAGTTTGCATTCAACGCCGCAGCGGGTGGGATGAGCGAGTTCAAGCTGGGGACGCTGGCGGCGCGGAAGAGCACCGACCCGTCAGTGAAGCAGTTTGGCCAGAGGATGGTTACGGACCACTCGAAGGCAGGGACGAGTTGAAGCGCCTCGCAATCCAATCGAAAATCACGCTGCCGGCGGACGTTTCGAAATCCGATGCAGAGACCTTTGGCAAGCTCTCGAAACTATCTGGTGCGCAATTCGATAAGGCCTACGCGAACGAGATGGTGAAGGACCGGGAGAAAGACGTAGCGGAATTTCAGAAGGAAGCGACGAGCGGCAACGATCCCCGCTGCTCGTTTAAGAGGCTAGCGTGCCGATTCGTGCCGAGAGACGAGCGAAGAGGCAGGCACCTCCCCGACTGCATCCGGCTTAGCCTCCAAGTAAAAGCGCAAGTCACAGGTCCCGCAGCGGTAGGGTTTCCACCCAAGCAGGCTGAGGAACATTTTCTCCATGGGCCGACGATGCGACCGGAAAAGATAACTTTGCCCGCAGCGGGGGCATTCGCGAGTCTTGCCGACCATGGTGAAATAATTACCCCATACTGTGGGTTGAAAGGAATCAGGTTTTTTCCGTATAGCGTTGTTCATTTGTTTTCATGAACTTGAAATCGGCCGCGTTTGCGCTTATGGCGATTTCTCATCGGCAACGCACGCTGCGACTCCGGGGGCGTGATAGACCGCGCTGGCGGCAGCTGACGCACTGCCCGTCAAGCCGATTTCTCCAATTCGCGGTGCCAGCTCAGCCGGTCGATGCAACACCCTCTAATCAGTTGATCCGACAATACTTCCCTGGAACCGATCTGTTTGGCTGTACTCGGTCAAAACCTAGCCAGGGTATCGTTCCGCCTGATCTAACCTAGCGAGCGATTTTGGCTCTTGTTTCAATGTAAAGTGGGTTCGAGCTCAGTGTTGCGTCGACCCATTGAGACCACCGGAATGAGCGGGGATTCATAGTCACGCCCCACCGGTTACAGGTTCCGTTGTTTTTGGGGGATTCCCGTGTCGCCGTAGGCTTCATCAGGAAGTTTCTTTAGGTTCTCGTTGGGCGGGAGTTCGCTTATCTTGGCCGGGATTTTGGAGTTTTGGTTACTCGAAGGAGTTGCGGATTCCAGTTTCTCATTCTTCCGTTTTTGCGACCTTCGTTTTGTGGGGCTCATAGATTTTCTCTTGGAGGACAGGCTCGAGCGGATCACTTTCAGCGGCAAGGCCATGCCCAGGAGCCGAGTCTTGTTGTTGCGCAACTTCCTGCGCCGCTCGCTGCGCCTCCAACATTCCGAGTGTTGTTAACAGCCATTGAATGGAGAAGAGAGTACGCATTGTATTACCCGATCAACCTTTGCTTGCCCCGTCTCGTGCGTAATCACCGCTACGGGCCGCGAGCTAGGAAGCTGGCCCTCCCTCCTCACTAATGTAGGTGTGGCCGGGAACCCTTACTCTAGGGTTAAAGCCTTATGCGACAAAACGAGATGCGGTAGACCATCATCGGCCACTTGTCTTTTATTCATCTTCACGCGGCGACATCCAAGTAGTTGTCGCAGAGTTCCGGAGATTCCTCTCGATCCACTAAAGCACGGTAGCGTACTGATGAGCTTCCTGCAACGGATTCAGAATTCCGTGACCGGCGTTTCTAAAATACACATTTTGCCTGATGGCTAAGCGGGGAATTTCGTGGCAAAAAATATTCGCTTGAGCATGGGGGGCCGGGGTGGCGTCTGACTGGGGGCACACCCCGACCTGTAAACCTGTTTCGTTAGTTCCTTCTTTGGTTCGCTTCGTGGCGGTCTCGCCGAATGCAATCGACATTACAGAAAAGACCCGATAGACGAAATTAACGCGGCCGATGTACGAATGCGGTGGCGCAAATAAAGGTCGGGGCGCCGTCTTCGCGCGGAAGAGACGCCCCGTCACTTCTCTCACCCCGCACCTAAGCTATTGACACTGAAGCAACCCGCATCCTAAGCGGTTAGGTCAGGGCGCTCTCCCGATCCACCACAGCACCTTGGCGAGAATCTTCCAGCGCTGTTTGGCGCTCAGAGTAATGGACTCGTATCTGTGATTTTCCGGTTCGAGAATTTCCGTGTGAGCGTAGCGTTTGAATCGGGAAACCGTTAAGCCCTGATCTTTGTGCCAGGCAATCACGATTTTTCCATCCAATTTCATGTGATCGTTTTGCGAAGAATCCACAGCGACGATGCAGTCATCGGGAATAAGCGGAGTCATCGAACTGCCGCGCACGCGAAGGCAGCTGGTTGCGGCGGGATTGGGACACCAGTCCTTTGGCGCAGCAATCATGCTCTCGATCGGACCGATCAACAAGCTGGATGGATGACCACCTCTTTCGCCGTGAGCGGCCGCGACCGCCTTCAACACCGGAATGGCGACAAGCTGCAGCTTCTCCGGGCTTAGTCTTCGCCCACCGCCGCCCGCTCGAACAACCTCGAAATCCGCGAATCTGCTTTTCTGCAAACGCTCCCGCAGCACCGGCATGACGCGCAGCAAGTTTTCATTGTGGAGTCCGGCGCGGCCCCAGAAATACCAGCAGTCGGGATCTCCTGCGAGATTCCCCAACTCAATGTAGCCGCGAT
>DASXIT010000067.1:0-2904 GCA_036497825.1 Candidatus Acidiferrum sp. | reverse complement strand
GATTAGGTTTTTGCGGCAAAGGTTTAAAATACCATCTGCCTGGCATGCGTCATGCCGCAAAGTAAACCGGGGAACTTGTTTCTCACTTCGAAAGGCCTAACATGAAGAGCTTTTTTTACAAAATTCTGATTGCAACCCTGGTGATGCTCGCGCGGATGCCTTCGTATTCGGAGCCGATTGACGTGCTGAGGCAGTCGTACAGCATATCCGGTGCGGTATTCACCTTCGAACCTGCCCCTGATCCTCCCGGTGTTGTCACGCTTCCTTTTTCTTCCAGCGGTTCGAGCCCTGTTTATTTGACGGATATTTATCCCTCATTGACGGCTTTTCCCTTTGTCAACACGTATGCAATCGGCACAGTGGATCCTTCAACGGTCTTTTTGAAAGCCGCCATCGACGTGCGCGTCGTAGGCCAGAGCGTTGCACAAATCACGTTCCGTCCTGGGGAAAGCGGCCTGCTTGATCTGGCGACCCTATCTACAGACGGTGGTGCGGACGCTCGTTGGTCTTTGCTTCTACTTGATGTCACAACAGGGAACACGCTGCTGTCGCTTGGCTTCCGAGGCGTTTCGCCCAGCGCGGAATTTGATACCATAGCCGTAGACTCCTCCCATGATTACATGCTGACTGATTCAGCAGTCGGGTTCCTGGGAGACGCTGCATCGGTGGCAACCACCTTGAGCGTGAGACCTGTTCCTGAGGTTTCTAACACGATGGTGCTTCTGGTGATGAGCCTTGCCGGGGTGGTGGGGCTAAGAAAGCTTGCTGTTGTGTCACCGCGTCATTGCACGAAATCTGCCATAAAAATTCGTTACCTATAAAAAAACGCGGGCTGGGGACGCAAAAATGGACAAAGGCGACCTTGGGACAACTCGGACGTGAAAAGGGTCAAGCCTTGGGTCAAGCTGGGTCAAGCCTCTACCTTGCATACGCCGTTCAAATACCGAGAGAAGCTTGAGTCATCTGCTGCCGCTGCGAGAATGACTGCCGGCGCTGAATCGAGAAATTCCCGGCGATGGTGTTCCCCGACTCCGAACACATCCAAACCCACCTGGTCGGCAAATTCTATCCGCTCGACCAGATGACGGAGGCTGTCCGACGCACCGACTCCACCACTTGTGCCGCGGTCGCATGATTTCTTCGGACCGGTCAGGCCCAACTCCTCTCGCAACGCCTCTAATAGCGTCATGCGTGCCTCGACCGCTAATGTTCGAAGCAAGCCATTGACGATAAAACTTACATTCGCACGTTTGTCGCTTTGCACTTTATTTATTTGGTTCTTGTTCATGTCGTAGGCGCAACTTGGCTTTGCAGGAGCATGTTCGTTTCTCTTCCCTCTGTGGTGTGACATCCTTAATTGAACCATCAGATATCGACCTGGAGCGATGCCAGTCGGCGACAGGCCTTTGCGCCACAAAAACAGGAAATCCTTCTTCCAGCGTGCCGCAGATCGATAGTTTCGCTCGATTCGCCGGGGCTGCACTTTCGTCAATGATGAATGTGAGTTGGTGTTTGCTTGCAAGGGGCGAAACTTCCCGAGCCACATCCCCAAAGCTGAATTGACGCTCGTTGTCCATCACAGCCAGCTCTGCGCCCGGCACCCTTCGCATATCAACCCATTGCTCCAGCCATTGATAGACACACAGCGGAAGCGATTGTGCACACTTGCCCGCGAACACGATCAAATGCGCGTCCAACGCTTCGACAAGAATTCTTTCTGCCGCCGCCGGCTGCCGCAATGCGTTGATTGGTACTGAATTGACAGTCCATCGCACGGCTACGTCCGCACGTGTTATTGCCCGTTGCAAGGTAGCCTCAGCTTTTGCTGCTAATGCGAAATCATCATGCAGAATCAGCGCCTTCATGGCGGAATCCGTTAGCGGGGTGAATTCCGTAGGAGTGAACATAAGAGAGGGTTGGGATGGAGTTGCGTCTGTTCATTCCGCCGAAAGGTGCTGAGGAGCGCTCAACAAGTCTCGTTCAGCCTGAAGCCAATGACTAAGATCATTCCCGTCGCGACGTCCATCAGCGAGCCAGAGATCGTACGCACGACTTTCGATTTCCGTGCGCAGATCTGAATTCTTTCCTGCCGATCCGGCAGGTTTCGTATTTTTCCTATTTCCGGTTTTCATTGCTTGTTCCTTTCTGTGGGGTGCTTATTCTTGAGTTGTTGATTCTACTGACACTGGTTATATCCGCGATTGTTTGGGAAAAAGGCCAAATCCTCGAAATCCGTTTTCAGACTTGGCTCCAACCACCGTCAACAACGAGGTCTGTACCGGTGACGTAGCTGCTTTCGTCGGAAGCGAGAAAGTATGCAGCGGAGGCCAACTCCTCTGGCCGACCAAGCCGACCAAGGGGAGTTAACTCAGAAAACTTCGCCTTGCCGCTGTTGGCCTCCTCCTTTGATTTGAATTGTCCGTCGATAATAGGGGTATCCGTAGCGCCCGGGCTGAGACTGTTCACGCGAATTTGGCGATCTTTCAATTCCACCGCCCAAGAGCGGGCAAATGAACGGACAGCCGCTTTCGTCGCCCCATACACGGTGTATTCCTGGATACCTTTGAGATGAACACATGACGAAACCAGGACGATTGAAGCTCGGTCGTTTAAGAACGGCAGCGCCTTTTGGACTGTAAAAAACACTCCCCGGGCATTGATATTGAATGTTCTGTCGAAATGTTCGGGAGTCGCGGATGCGAGAGACCCAAACTCGACGAACCCAGCGCTGGCTACAACAATGTCCACTCTTTTCTTCTCGGAGGCGACCGTCTGGTAAAGGCCATCCAGGTCTTCGAGCTTCGAAACGTCTCCTTCGACCGCGGCGATATTTCTTCCAATCTCGGCCTTGGCCTTGTCCAGCTCGGCTTGGCGTCTGCCCATGATGAAGACGTAAGCACCTTC
>DASXIT010000066.1:0-23445 GCA_036497825.1 Candidatus Acidiferrum sp. | reverse complement strand
CAGTCAGGAGTGACTGTGCCACGAGGAGTTGAGAAGGGGGGACCGCATCCCTTCGAGGCTCAGGGCCAGCAAGAGTGTCTGTGTAACGAGGTATACGATGACGGAGACGGAGACACCATTTGGCAGGTGGGCGTTGCGGGTGATGAAGTTTTTAGCGATTGTTGTGGTTGGGGTATATGTGGTTGATGCAGCGTGGTTCTACATCAGGCGAACGTATCCGTCGACTGGGCAGGCTAGCGGATCTGTGCACCGAGTGAGGCTATTGGCAATTCAGGACAAGGGGAACAAAACGGAATTTGAAGTGGACGCGGTACGACCGGAAGAAGATGTGCCGTGCGCCCACTCTGTTTTTTCACATGGAGGGGAGCAGCCTTGTTGGTATGTAGTGCGTCACGCCAAGGATCCAATTCCCATGTAGTTCACCGCAAGTCAGGCGCGGCCGGATTTTTCGTGATCGAAAGTGAGGCAAATGCGTGTTGGGGCTTTCCGACCGTTTTTTAAGGAACGGAGAAGCCACACTTTGTTGGAGATGCGGCTTCCCTCGTCCCACCCGGCGAAGCGGAACAGTTAAGTTCCAATAGGAGTACGCGGGAATCGAGGGAATGGATTTAGGGGACCTGAAGAAAGAGGAAAAGGTACCGCAAGGCGCAGAGATCGCAGAGAAGAAAGACTAAGGATGAATCAGGTGGCGCCCAGGAGGACTTTGGGGCCTGTGGGTTGGGGAACGCCCGGGGCGGGTTCGATGGTGACGGCAAAGGCTTTTGGTTCAGAGTTGCTGGGAATGGCGGAAGAGAAAAGATGAGACTGGCCGGGCGCGGGAGGAACGAATGTGCCGGCGCTGATGGGAACACCATCAGTGGGCACGAGCCATAGTTGATAGACCTTGGTGGCCGGCAGAGGAGGCAGATCGGCGATATAGACAAGCAGGCCGGAGCGAATGTTGTATCGAACGATTCCGCTGTTGTGAGTGCCGTCGGCGGTGCCCGCGAGCTTTACGGTGATGGTGTCCGGGGCAGAAAGAACATTGATGAGCTTTTGCACGCGCACGCGTTCTTTTTCAAAATCGGAGGCGATGCGGTGGGCATCGCGCAATTCAGCGAAGAGCTGAACATTCTGGCGCCAAAGGGCGAAGGACAGGATGGCGAGAGCAGCGGTAGCCGGGATGAGCAGCCAATTCCACAATGGAGTGGAAGGCTTCTTTTCGACTATGGCAGTGCTGAAAATGGCGACGGAATTCGCGTCGCGTCCGGCGGCAATTTTAGCGAAGAGTTTTTCCTTCACGGATGGGGAAGGCTTCTCCTGGTCGACACCGAAGGCGAGTAAGGCAACGTGGCCACGGGATTCAGCCAGCTTCTGGGCGCAAAGTTCGCAGATAGAGACGTGCTGAAGAGCCTCCACTGCCTGCTGATCGGACAAAGCGCCTAAGGCGTAGAGTTCCAGATCTGCTTCACGAATATGTGGCCCGTTCGTCAATTCAACACCCTCTTCAGCGTTTCTATCGCGGAACGAATACGCGTTTTAATCGTACCCAGTGGCTCTCCTGTTTTCTCAGCGATCTCGGAATGCGACATTCCTTCAAAATAAGCAAATTCTATGGCGGCCCGTTGGCCATCGGGGAGGCCGTTCAATACCCGGCGGACTTTCTCGAGCAGCAAATTCTGTGTCGAGAAAGTTGCCAGATCAGCACGCAAATCAACGGCGTTTTCAGGTAGCTCCTCGGCTTCGCCAGATTTACAGCGGAGTTTAGAAATGGCGCGGTTGCGGGCGGCAACGACGAGCCATCCCGGGAGAGAGCCACGTTTCGGGTCAAAGCGACTGGCAGTCTGCCAAATTTGGTAGAAGAGGTCCTGCAAAATTTCCTCGGCTGAAGAATCGTCGCGCAAAATACGCTTGGCCTCGGAGAACACCAGTCCGCTGTATCGATCATAAAGCTCAGAGAGTGCCGACTCGTCTTTACGGACGACGCGCTCGAGCAAAGACCAATCGCTCATGGCAGGTAAAGCGTTGGGTTCCGCCTTCACGACTCCTCAGTTCCGCTCTCAAATATTACTACGCGGAAACATTTATATTTGGATTGGCTGCAATTCCCTTCCTCTGGGACAAAAAGCAGATCCCTTGCTCCGCTCGGGATGACAGAGAGGAGCGTTGCGTTGCCAAAATCCTCCAGTCGAATCGCTGGTGTCATGGCGTTACTTAACTTTCAAAAAGGTTAACACTCTCCTTATCATCTTCAGGCGATTCGTGCGAGAATACATGCGGTAAGCGCCCAGCCCCCGGCGCTATGATTCTTCGATCAATTCCTGGCCCACATCAGTTGACGCGCCGCTCATTTGTTAACCGCAGAAACAGGTGCGGACTTTGCTGTACGCGAGGGCGGAACTATCTCGCTCGCGATGGGGGTGCAGAATGAGTGATATTTGGAAGCGATGTGAAGGGCAGGTCGTCGACAATCAATTCCCCTTGCTGCAATTTCTGGCTAACACCAAACACAGCGCCGTATTTCTGACTAGCATTGGGCAGGGCGAAGCGCGGAAGGCCGCGATCAAATTTATCTCTGCGGATATTCCCGTACCCGAGGAACAGCTCGACGTCTGGAGCCAAGCGGCGCAACTCGATCATCCGAACATCCTTCGTGTATTCCATAGCGGCCGGTGGCGAATAGCGGGACTGGATATCCTTTATATCGTTACGGAGTACGCGGCAGAAGATCTTTCGCAATTCCTT
This sequence comes from Candidatus Acidiferrum sp., assembly GCA_036497825.1. Taxonomy (GTDB): domain Bacteria; phylum Acidobacteriota; class Terriglobia; order Acidiferrales; family UBA7541; genus Acidiferrum. The sequence continues at coordinate 20,721 of DASXIT010000066.1, read as the reverse complement.
CCGAACAGCGCATTGACCGTCGAAGAAACACACGACTTGCTGCATCCGTTGGTGGGTGCGTTGGAGTATCTACACGGCAAAGGGATCGCGCAGTCGCACATCAAACCTTCGAATCTGATGGCAATCAACGAGCAGTTGAAACTATCCAGCGACACAATTTTCCCGGTGGGACGCGCGCGCGAATCGCACCGGGATTTGGACGTGTATGATGCGCCCGAGAATTCCACTGCGCCATTGATTACTGCTACGCGGCCTGGAGATGTGTGGTCTCTGGGGGTCACACTGGTGGAGGCACTGACACGACAAGTGCCCGCGCTGCCGTTTGATGATTCGGCGGAACTAGCTTTATCGGAGACAATACCGGAACCATTTCTGGAGATTGCGCGGCACTGCTTGGTTCGCGATCCGGCGCGCCGCTGGACGATTTCGGGAATCGCAGCGCACTTGAATCCGGCGCTATTGGCTGCGGCGGCGGGCGCATCGTCGAATGGGTCGGCTGCGGGAGCAATGCCTGCGGCAGTATCAGCGGCATCTGACTTACCTGCCTCGAGAGGGGCTGGTGGCGGTTCTGCTGCAATCCCTCCGTTGAGCGTTCCGCTTTCGAATGAGCCAGCGATCCCGCTGGCGAAATTGCCCAAGGCGCCTGTGGCGGCGGCTCCTCGACGGGAAAAGAAGGCGCAAGCTTCCGAGAGTACGATTGCATTGCCTAGTTACGTGGTTCCGATTGTTCTGTTTAGCGTTATGGTGCTAGGCGCAATCTTGACCATTCCTAAATTTTTCCGACGCGTGCCGGAACAGAATGCAGCGAAAACTTCAAACGCGGCGGCCCCGTTGATGGCAAAGGCAAATCCCGCTACGGTGGGCAAACCCGCGGGGGAAACGAAACCGGCGACTAAGGTAGCGGTGGAGAATTCTGCTCCGGCTGCAGACGAACAAAAAAAGAACGAGGCAACAGTTCCTTCCAATGGACCAGTTGCAGGGCAAGACGGGAGTGAGGCTCCCGGTGTGGTGTACGCAAATTCGTCGAAGAGTGGAGGAGTGACGAAATCTTCGGTGGGTTCAGCGGAACGCGGTGAGGTGTTGGAGCAAATACTGCCGGAGGTCCCGGCAAAAGCACTGGGGACGATTCACGGAACCGTGCGAGTTGTGGTGGGCGTGCAGGTGGATGCGGCCGGAAACGTCTCGAACACGGAATTGGATTCGCCCGGGCCAAGTAGATATTTCGCGGACCTGGCGAGGCAGGCTGCGGAACAGTGGCAATTTGCATCGCCAGTCGCCAATGGGCAGAGCTTGCCAAGCCGATGGACGATTCGATTTGTGTTCTCGCGGTCGGGAGTAGTGGCGGTTCCTACACAAAAACTGCAGTAATATCTTGCCGCAATGCACGGGTAGTTTTTTCACCTCACCTGCCTGAGAGGCCTCAGGCAATGTTAATCTTCATGCTCTGCTAACGCAGAGGGGGGCGGAAAACCTAAGACCGGCACAGAAGTGCTGTGCCCTTACGCAAATGAGAAAATTCGATGTTTTAATTTTGGGGGCTGGGGCCGCCGGGTTGATGTGTGCGATCGAAGCCGGGAAGCGTGGGCGTCGCGTTGCAGTGATCGAGCATGCCGAGCGCATCGGGAAGAAAATACTGATCTCCGGCGGCGGGCGATGCAATTTCACAAACATTCATTGCACAGCGGAGAATTTTCTTTCGGATGACCCGCATTTCGCGAAGTCGGCACTGGCGCGGTACACGCCGGGAGATTTTCTAATGCTGGTGCAAGCGCACCGGATCGCGTATCACGAGAAAACATTAGGGCAACTATTTTGTGACGATTCGGCAACGCAAATTATCCATGTGCTGGAGGCAGAATGCCGAGCGGCTTCGGTACAGATATTTGTGAATACGAAGATCAAGAACGTACGGCGTGGCGACGAATTTGTGGTTGAAACGGAAAGCGGAGAGTTTGGTGGGGCTGCGGTGGTGGTGGCGACGGGCGGTTTGTCGATACCGAAGATGGGAGCGACAGGATTTGGATATGAATTGGCTCGGCAATATGGAGTAAAGATCGTGGCGCCACGACCGGCACTTGTTCCGCTGTTGTTTCATGGAACGGATCGCAAACAGTATTCGGAGTTGGCGGGAGTATCCTCAGAAGTGATTGCTTCCGTGGATGGACAGGAATTCCGAGAGAAGCTGCTGTTTACGCATCGGGGATTGAGTGGGCCAGCGATACTGCAGATTTCGTCGTATTGGCGCGCCGGGCAGGCGGTGCACATCGACCTTGCTCCGGGACGGAACGCGACCGAACCGATTCGAGAGGCGAAAACGCGCAATGAGAGTGTGGCACGGAATGCGTTGCAGGAGTTTCTTGCAAAGCGCTTGGCGACGCGATGGTTGGAACTGCACACCCCGGAATCTTGGACGAATGCGGCGGTGGATCGATTGGAGAGACAGGTACACGACTGGGTGGTGAAACCGGTGGATACAGAAGGCTACGAGAAAGCGGAAGTGACGGCGGGCGGGATTGATACGCGAGAACTTTCCAGCAAAACGATGGAGTGCCGCAAAGTGCCGGGGCTATATTTTATTGGGGAAGTTGTGGATGTGACGGGGCAGCTCGGAGGATTTAATTTTCAATGGGCATGGGCGTCTGGGGCAGCAGCAGGGCGAGTGGTGTAAGGGTATGGCATGAAGTGTAAGTTGAAGCCCTTCGGCGCAAGAAGCGCGTCCTCAGGATGACAAACTGCTTAGCAGTTGGCGGTGTTGGTTAGGAGAGCTCGGAGTGCACCAAAATCGTAGGCAATCAAACCCGGCGGTAAATCTAAGAAACATTTAATTTTATGCTGGGGTACCTGGCATGCTCTTTGCACTTGCCTTGGCATGAGCGAATCCCGCCTAGATCTCTACCAACAAGGGTCCCAGGGAAAGCGTCGCTCTGGAAGTCTCCAATGAGAAAGAACCAATTGTGGAGAGCCCGAAGCTCTCGGACGTAATACAGGCATGGAAACCGGATGTGGCTTACAACCAGTGGTTCGCAGAAGTTTTCCGGCAAAATGTCGCGGTACCTAAAGCAAGATTGGTCGTCAGTTGGGCCGAAGACTCGCCCAGGGGACTTCGGGCGTATAACGCGCTGGCTGCAATGGAATGCGAATATGCGACGGAACTTCTGGCGGAAATCCGGGATACGCAAATTGCAGGGGATATCGTCGAGTTCGGAATCTATCAAGGATGGTGGATAAATTTTCTTTGGCAGATGACGGAACAGTTAGGACTGCGGCGACGGATTTACGGTTTTGATAATTTCGAAGGGCTCTCCGAGCCGCATCCCGAGAACGACATGGCGTACTGGAAGAAGGGGCAATACGCTTGCTCGTTTGAAGAAGTGTGAAGAAATCTTCAGGTAGGCGCGCGGCCACGAATCAAATTGGTGAAAGGTTTTTTTGAGCGAAGTTTGCAGGGAGCGGATGCGCAAGTGGCGGAAAAGTTCGCGCACCTGCGGATCGATTGCGATATTTATGAACCGGCGGCGGAATGCTTGCGCTATTTAAGTACACGGCTCGCGGATTGGTGTTCGATGATTGGCCCCATGTGCGCGGCTTTGGAGAACAGCGAGCATTTGAGGAATGGCTGCCGACGGTGCCGAACCTGGAATTCGAATTCTTGCACTACGGACCGATTGGCCACTTTTACTTGCGAGTCCACCACAAAAAATAACCAGGCAGCGCAATTCGATGCTACGCGCCCATGCGCGGCAAATTCCAATGGAGCCACAAGCTGAGAAGGCGCAGTAGAAAACAGACTACGCCGCCGGAGATGGCGGCCCAGCGCACCGAAAGTCCCAATTTCCCGGCAATGATCATTACAGCGGAACCAACGATTGCAGCGGTCGCATAAATATCCGATTGCAATAATCGTGGAACACGCGCAAGGAAAATATCGCGAAGCACACCGCCGCCAACCGCGGTAATGGTCCCGAGAAGAATGGCAACGAGTGATGGCATTTTGTAAAGAAGGGCTTTTTCAGTTCCGGCAATGGCAAAGAGAGAAAGTCCCGCGGCATCCAGAACGAGGACAACGGCGAGAGGTATGCCATTGACATAGCGATGCAAGAAGAAAACGAGGAAGCCGCCGAAGAACGCCAGAGCGGCGTAGCGCCAATCCCGCAAGGAAGCTGGGGGAACTGCGCCGATCAGCAGATCTCGGATTATCCCGCCGCCAACCGCGGTAGCAAAGGCCAAGATCATGACTCCGAGCAGGTCGAGCTGGCCTGATGCGGCGGCCGAGCCACCTTCGATGGCAAAAAGGAGCGTTCCTGCAAGATCGACGGCGAAAAGCAGGCTTTCTCCGTCGGTCTTCAGCATTCAAAAAACTCCATAAAAATATGATTTTGCAGAATAGCAATAAATGACAGTTCCAGGAGGAAGGCGGGTAGGGGAAACAATGTATGATTCAAAATTTTTATCAAAAGCGAAGAAACATTTCAGCGCATGCGCTCGTCTATATACGCAAGACCACTCGCGGGGTAGGAGACTAACCACCACAGTGCAACCGACCGTCAGTCTCCTACCCCTTCTTCTTCCCGGAACTCCCGGGCTGAAGTTCTTTGTTCCTGCGACACCTGCGCGCTTAAAAGCGGCATGTGTGAGCGCCAGTTCAAACCAGTTGTCTTAGCGCGATGCTAACGTGCCACGGCTAGTCGGCAAATCGCGCGACATTGGCGGAATCTCTTCCAATGTTAGCCCGGCGACGAACATGGGCTGCGGCGCTACGCGACCCCACCGGTTTAATTCCCACCCCGCACGAAGAAACTTTACCTCTGGTCGAGTAGAAACGTCCAGTACCATTTTGCAGGTGCCCTGGTAGAACTGCTGGGGAAGTTTGAGGAGCGGCTTTTTGCCGAAGTCCTGGCCATCGGTGGAGCCCCAGATGGAAACATCGAGGGATTCCTGTTCGATCTGGTCGGCGATAGTTAGAACGCAGAAAAAAGTGCGGGTAGTCGTTTCAGAAATGTCGAAGGGCTCACCATCAGCATTGGATTCGAGTTTGGTGTTGGCGGGGATAAGTTGAATTTCCAGGGGCAAAGTAGTTCCCTTCTTCAGCGGGAGTGTAACACAAGGCGAGGAATGATGGTCGTGATGAAAGCCACAGGGTGCGAAAGGTGCCAGCCTCAGAAGATGGCCGCCAAACGGTAGATAGTCATCCCATTCGTCAAGACGAAAATTGGGGCCAAGTTTTTAGGGCTTCGGCGGCCCAGGCGGTGGATTTGTCGGCGTGACAGGTGGTGCAAGGATTGGGAATTTTATATTTTTCGGTCATGGCGGGGGTAATGAAAGCAAAGGTGTGGGCGCGGACTTTAACGTCTGCAATAGTCGTTTCGATTTTGGGCATGTGACAGGCGATGCAACTGCTTCCAGCGGAATCTTTCTTGTGGTGAGTACGCTTTTCGAGAGTGCCGGTGTGCGGGCCATTTAAGGAAAGCGGGCCGTGGCAATCCAGGCAAAGCTTGTCGGCAGGTTTGCGCAATTGCCTCGCTGCGTCAGTGCGACAAAGCTGTATGAGCAAAGATCAGGATACCATCTGACGGGCACGGCAGTGCTGTGCCCTATGGTCAAATCGCGAGAGAATCTACACAAGATTGCGATGGGTAGAAACAGATGTAACTGCTTCGCTTCGCAGTCCAAAAATTGGCAGGATGTGAAAGCTAAAAAGAGAGCCTGGCGCTCAGCTGGATTTCGCGGCCCGGGGTCATGGCCATGGTGATGGTGCCGAATTGAGGTTCGTTGACGTAGCGGTTCGGGGTGCCGAGGTTCACTCTGTTCAAGGAGTTGAAGGCTTCGGCGCGAAGTTGGAAGTTTGCCCGCTCAGTGAGGCGAAAACCTCGCTGGACGGCAAGATCGAGCGTCCGCATGCCGGGCCCGTAAACGGAGTTTCGTCCAACATCGCCAAAAGTGTAGGCTGGTGGCGGAGAAAAAGCCGCGGGATTAAACCATTCTGTTGAGGTGTGTGTTCCGGGACCAAAGACGGGCTGACCCGTGGTGTTGGCTCGGATGGGATTCTCTCCAAGCACGGTGCCAGAATTCGCGGTGTCGCCAAAAACAGAAATGGTGAAGGGCATGCCGGTCTGAATCTGGTAGATGGTGGAAAAATTCCAATTCTGGGTGAGCATGCGCGTCCATGCGGTGCGCTGGTAGGCGGGAACGGCGTACACCGCGCTGAGCGCGAATCGTTGGCGAACATCGCAGCCGGGCCCTTTTTCTAAAGCAAGATCATTATTGTTTTGCGGAATGGCGGACTCGTCCATCGGCGAGCGGAAATCCGGCGCGTTGGTGAGATTCTTGGAGAAGGTGTAATTGGCTAGGAAGCTCAAGCCGTGAGAATAGCTGCGGCGGACGTTGACGTAACCGGCGTCGTACCAGCTTTGCGCGGTATTTTCGAGCAGGTTGATCGTGCTGACGGGAAACGTTTCGCTCTGGAAAACGGCGTCAGCGCTGCTGGGAGTGAGAACGGTGCCAGGAACAAAAGAGAGAGTCTTGTAAGGACGGCGCGGACCGAGCGGACCGGGACCTGGAGGAGCGTTGTTGATCAGGTGAGCGCGTTGCAGATGGAAGCCACGGGCGCCGATGTAGCCAACTTCGATAGAAGTGTCGGGGCCGAGGCTTTTCTGCACCGAGGTATTCCACTGCTGAATGTATTGGGATGGGGGACGAGACGCGAAGGCCGTGAAGCTGACGGTGGTAGCGGGAAGGGGGCCGGTGCCTAAGACGGGAATGCCAAAATTCATTCCGGTTTTGTAGAGAGCGGGTGGTGGAGTGAAATTGTCAGCTTGTTGCGTTTCGGGAAAAACGTAAGGCACGTTGTGGCGTTGATTGCACCAGGTATTCAAATCGACTGGAGTGTAGAAAATTCCGTAGGATGCGTGGAATACGATGCCGAAGTTGGGAAGATTCTTAGCGATGCCAATACGCGGGGCAAAATTGTGCGTGTTGGCGTACATCAATCCTTTGGGATAGCCCTGTTCGCCGCCAATGAAAACGGAAGGGACACCATTCTGGAAAATGAGATTGGTGTTGGTGCTTTCCTGGTCATAGAGCGGATCGGAGAAATCATAGCGGAGACCGAGATTGAGCGTGGTATTGGAGGAGACTTGCCAATTGTCTTCCGCAAATCCCGAAGTGCCCCAAGCGCGCAAATCCATTTGGGGGACCCCGGCCTGACGCTGTTTGACGGCGGGCAAACTGAGCAACATGCTGGCGAGGCCGGAACCGCTGCCATCGTTGAAACCGAATTCAGTGGTGTAGCCGTTGGTGTATTGGTAGTAGCCACGATTCTGGAAGAAGCCCCACATTGGCCAGATGTAGCGATGAAAATCTCCACCGAACTTCAAGCCGTGGCGGCCTTTCTGCCAGGCAAAGGTGTCCCGGAACTCAACCATGGTGTCCCAAGCGTGCATGGGAGTGGCGGCGAAAGTGTCGCCAATGCCGGTGTAACCTTGCGCGGCGAACCAGGGAGCGCCCCATGCGCCAGGACCGCCGAATCCGACTCCTTGAATACCTAACTGGCCCACGATGTTGTTCACTCATTGTTTTGCGAAGTCCGATCCATGGAGAGGCGCGAGACTGCCGCGGAAACGGTGTTGAGTTTGGTGCTGGAGAAACTGTGATTCCAGGAAATGACTGCCTGTTGCGAAAGATTGTCGAAATTGGCGCCGAAGCCGGGAAGATTTTCGGTTGTGGAAGTTACTCCGCTGCTGGGGGAATAGCCATTTTCTCCCCCGCCGGAATAGCGGCCGAAGAGTAAGTCGCCATTCGAGAAGTTGTGATCGATGCGAATCGAGCCCTGATCCTGGTATTGATTTTCATTGCGGATATCGAGGTAGTTATTGGAATCTGGGCCGCTGCCCGTCATGGTCATGTTGGGTTTGGGGATGTATTGAAGCAGGAAGGCCTCGAGTTGCTGATTGATCCTGCCCTGGGGAATCACGTTGCCAGGGAACTGCGTTCGGGTGTAGGGATAATTCGCGGCGCCGGTGGGTTTGGCGGGATTGTAATTGGGATTCGGAATCGCAGTGGTTGGATCGTAAATGTTGAGGCCACTCATGCTGAAATCGCCCTGAATTTCCGCGGGGGTGGGCACAGTGAGAACCTGAGCATCGGCTTGTGCCAAACGCAAGCCTTCGTAGTTGACGAAAAAGAAAGTGTTTTTCTTCAGGAGTGGCCCGCCAAACGAAGCACCAAAATTGTTTTGCACCAAGTGATTGTTGCCCATGGAGTCGGAGGTGCTGGCGTCGAAGGCTCCGTTGCGTAGAAATTCGTAGATAGTGCCGTGGTATTGACTGGAGCCGGAATGAGTAACGATGTTGATTTGGCCGCCGCCTGCGCCACCCATGTCTGCGGTGTAGCTGCTAGTTTCCACCTGGAATTCCTTCACCGCGTCCGGTGACGGGCTTAGATTCTGAGTATTGAAGGTGGGATCGGTATTTGTGGCGCCATCAAGCAGAAAAAAATTCGCATTGGGGCGAGCACCGCCAATGACGACTGCAGAGCGCTGCCCCGGGCGCCAGTAAAGAGGATTGGTGCTGCCGGTTTGCGCGCCGAAACCAACGTGGGTTCCGGGTACAGTGAGCACCAAGTCAATCAACATGCGGCCATTCAACGGGAGTTCCTGAATGGATTTGGACTCGACAACTTCGCCGACGCTGGCATCAGTGGTGCGCAAAACTTCGTTGCTGCCTGAGACATTCACGTCTTGAGAGAGGACGCCGACCTTGAGGGCGATATCGAGAGAAAGTTTCGCGCCGACTTCCAGACGAATGGTTTGCGTAGTTGCGGCAAAGCCAGCGGCTTCGGTTTTCACTTTATAGTCGTCGGGAAGCAAGGCCGCGGCTTCGAAGAGTCCTTCGGAATTGGTGACGACGCGACGAATCGCGCCGGTGCTGGAGGCGGTGAGTTCCACCGTGGCGCCGACGACGGGGAGATGCTGAGGATCTGTGACCGTGCCTCTAAGAACGGCGTAGTTGCTCTGGCCGTGGGCAGGTAGGGCAAAACATAAGAGAAAAAGTAGCAGGTAGGATCGCCGCATGGCAGTTGCAGCCTCCACAAGAAAGTACACGCGGAACGATGCGTGGCAGAATTTCCGGGTGCAACAATCGATCAGAACGTTTATGGATGTGAAGCGAACCCCGGTGATTGGGAACACTAACTGTGCAGGAGAGGAGGAGCAATAGTTGGAAAACACTAGGAGTGTGATCCGTTGCGGTCACGGAGGAATCGAAACGTTTCTCGAGTTGAACACTTTTTGCGGAAAGTGATAGTTGAGATCCTTCGACTGCGCGACCCGACGCGCCCAAAAACGGCGTGGAAGAAAAGTCGGGTCTCTCCGCTCAGGATGACAACGCGAAGATGATTGTGGCCGCCTGAAAGGTCCGCTACACCAGGACTTAAACGTGGAGGTTGGCGAAGCGGGATTCGGCGGCGGCTAGGGTTTCTTCTTTTTTGCAGAAGGTGAAACGAACCTGGCTGGCTCCGTCTTGAGCGTCGTTGTAGAAGCTGGAACCGGGGACGCAGGCTACGCCGATATTTTCGACGAGATATTTGGCGAAGGAGACGTCACGCGAGGTGGCAGGATATTTCTTCTCGTCGAAATGAAAACGGGAAATGTCGGTCATGATGTAGTAGGCGCCGCGCGGTTTGTAAACGGTAAAGCCGGATTTTTCGAGAATGCTGAGCAAGCGGGCACGCTTCTTTTCGTATGTGACCGCGAGATTATCATAGTAGGACTGGGGAGATTTCAGGGCGAGCGCGCCGGCTTGTTGCAGCGGAGCGGCGGCACCCACCGTAAGAAAATCATGGACTTTGCGGATGGATTGAGTGGCTTGTGGCGGAGCAAGCGCCCAGCCTACGCGCCAGCCGGTGACGCTGTACGTTTTGGACATGCCGTTGATAACAACGGTGTGGTCGCGCATGCCATCCATTTGCGCCATGGAGATGTGTTCGGTGCCGTCGTAAAGAATGTGCTCGTAGATTTCGTCGGTGATGCAGTAGGCGTTCCAGCGCAGGCAGAGGTCGCGAATGAATTCGAGTTCGCGGCGCGAAAAAACTTTTCCGGTTGGATTATTAGGCGTGTTGACGATGATGGCTTTGGTGCGCGGGCCAAAGGCGGCGGCGAGTTCCCTTTCGTCAAAGGTCCAATCGGGTGGCTGGAGTTTTACGAAGCGCGGTGAAGCGCCGGAAAGAATCGCGTCTGGGCCGTAATTTTCGTAGAAGGGTTCGAAGACAACGATTTCGTCGCCGGGATTGATGATGGCCATCATGGAAGACATCATGGCTTCGGTAGAACCGCAGCAGATGGTGATTTCGCGCTCGGGATCGTAGCGAACGTGTTGGGTGCGGGCAAATTTATCGATGACGGCGTCGCGCAGGGATTTTGCGCCCCAGGTGATGGCGTACTGATTGATGTCGTCGGAGATGGCCTGGCGGGCGGCTTCTTTGATTTGTTCGGGCGCGGCAAAATCGGGAAAACCTTGCGAGAGATTGACCGCGTTGTGCTGCATGGCCAGGCGGGTCATTTCGCGGATGACGGATTCGGTGAATTGTTCGGCCTTCGCAGAGAGCATCCGGCGAGCGATTTGCGACATGTTGGTTTCCGGTGTGGACATGGGGATTTATTGTAGCAAAGGGTGGGTACAGTCATCAGTTGTCAGTCGTCAGTTTTTGAGTTTACGAAAGACAAGGCGAAGAAGAGAAAGCCGGAGGCGTTTGAGCGTCAGAGCCCACCCTTCGCAAAAAACGCGAAGGATGGGCTCCCTCGAGGTCTTGCGTTGATGGTGCAGCGAAAATTGGAAACCCAAGAGCACAGTCCCTTCTCATGCTCAGGGTAAACGGGAGTGACTGTGCCACGCTGGAGACCAGCACCTACATTAAGAAAAATCAAAACGGTTAACGGGTCAACGGGATTGGGCGGCGGAGGCTAAGGTGGCTTTTTGGGGCTGCGGGTAGATGAGGCGGTACATGCCTGCATTGCGGACTACGATTTGGACGTATTCGCGAGTTTCGGTGAACGGGATGGATTCGACGAGTTCGGGAACTTCGTCCCAAGTGCGCTCGGACTTCCAGAGAGCGATGCGATCTTCGCCAGCGTTATAAGCGGCTGCGGCGTATTCGTGTCCGCCGGTGGAACGAGTTAGATCGGAAATGTAGAGCATGCCGAGTTCAATGTTCACGTTGGGATCGAAGAGCGAGGCATTGTTGAATTTCACTTTGCGCTGTCTGGCGAGGATGCGGCCAGTCTTGGGCAGAATCTGCATGAGGCCAATAGCGTTGGCGTGAGAGACGACGTCTGCTTGAAAAGTAGATTCCTGGCGAATCAGGCCGGCAGCAAACATGGGATCAAAATCGTTGCGTTCGGCTTCGCGGCGAAGGATCGATTCGTACGGAAGCGGAAAAAGAACTTTCCAGACGCTGACCGGGACTTCGCTGAATCTGCGGGCATCGAAATTAGGAACGGCCAGGCGGCCATAGGCCATACCTGCGGCGAAGTGGCCCTGATCGAAAGCGGCTTGCGCGGCCTCGACTAGAAAACGTGGAGAAGCAGTCGAAACGTAAGCGGCCTTTAATTCGAGTTCGGCGGAACCGTCAAAGGCGATCGTGCGCAACGCTTGCGCGCGATTCCAGTGATCAACGACATTCGCGGGAATGGGCTCGTCAAAAGGACGAAGCGCGGGCGCGGCAGGAATTTGCGCAAGAACATCGGAGGGATCTTCTTCGCCGGGTCCAAGTTTTTCCAGGTGCATACCGGCATACTGGCCGAAGTAGCTGGTCGGAAAACGCTCGACGGCTTTGCGGTAGTAGCTTCGCGCATGACCCGGATTGCCGCCGCGTTCGGCGTTGCGACCCAACCAATACAGAGCGTTCACCGCCCCGCCGGTGACCGGATACTTGCGCAGGAAAATAGTCATTTTTTCGTCGGCATAGGGAGCGTGGTCGAGATAAGCGACCCAGGCGACACGCCATTCGGCGTTGTAAGCGTTTTTCCCGCCAGGATAAAGATCGAGGATGCGTTGGTAATAGCTGACGGCCTTGGAGCGATCGAGCAACACCCAATAATAATTGCCCGTGGACATCAGCGCTTCTTCACTCCAATGGCTTAACGGATATTTCTCGACCGATTTTTCGACGGTGCCGAGCATGGCACCTTCATTTTTTTCGGAACGATAAGCCTGGGCAAGTTCATAGAGGCGCTCAGCATCGGCATCGGGATCGGAAAGATTCAGGGATGCCAGCAAGGCTGGTACAGGCTTGGGATGTTGGCGGCATTGCGCGGAACGCACGAGGGCGCGTTGACGAATGGGATTGGCGGTATCTTTCAACATGGCCGCGAGTTTGTCGTATTCCACGCGGGCTTCTTTCCATTTGTGCGCATCGTAAAAAGCGGCAGCGCGTTGATCCTGCAACTCAGCAGTGGCATAAGGAAATTCGCTGTGCAGTTGCTTGGTGAGGCGAACGAGCGCAGGGCCGGCATCCTTGGCTTCGTCGGAAAGCGGATATTTGTAAAACAGCGCTTGATAATCTTTTGCGGCCGGCACGAACTTGCGAATGGATTCATAGGCGCGCGCGCGAACCAGAAGCAGAGCGGGCTTAGTTGTAGCGGAAGGGTAGGCAGCAAGGGCGTCCAGACCATCTTGTGCACGGCCGATTTCGACGGTGGTCGGAACATATGCCTGCAAAACAATATCTTTGATGACGGTGTTGGGATGCTCGCGGAGAATCTCGCCAAGATCCTGAGCGGCTTCGCTATTCTTGTGCAGGGTTCGTTCGGTTTGCGCGGTCCAGAACAGAGTGTACTCGTTCAGAAGCGCGTCACCTTTTGCCTTTTGCAACCAAACTAAAGCCTGCGGCGAATGAGCTTTGGTGTAGTCGTCGTAGCCGAGGGCAAGAGCGGCGCGTTGGCCCCAAACACTTTTGGAATTTTTATTGGCGAAGACGGCAAGTTTTTCGTAAGCGCCTGGAACGGCCTGATGAAGATCGCGAGCGAGTGCGGACAATTCCTTTTGAAGAGCGACGTCTTCAGGAGTGTTGGAATCGAGAGCGGGCGTGGTGGTGTCGGGCTTACAACCGGTGCGGCATGCCGGAGACTTCGGCTTGGGCTTTTTCTTTTTTGCGGCGGTGGATTGGGCAAAAAGATCGAGGGAACCGGTCAGTGCCAGACAGAGGCCCAAAGAAAGAGCTAGCGCGCGCGGAAAGAGGTGACTTCGCAAGGCCCACTCGTACGAAGACAGATTCCTCTGGGGCTGAAGCCCATTGGACGCCAGCGTCTTAGTGTCGGAGCTAAAGCTCCGACCCCCTAATTTGGAACGGCTATTAGTGGCTTTTCCCCGCTGTGGCGTAGGGGTACTCACCGAGAGCGGAAGCATCGCCTTCGGCCAGGATTTCCACCATCCAGCGATAAAAATAATCGACCGGGTGGTCCATGATGGGTTTGAATCTACGATCGTACTCGCGATGAGCTTTCTCAATGTCGTCTTTCAATCTGATGCAGATATCCCTGTTTTCGCGGCCCAGCTTGACCTGGTCCGGATGTAACATCTTAATATCCTGCATCGAAACTTTGGCCACGCGATTTGCGCGGCGATGAAGTTCCTGTTCTTCAGGAGTTAACCTATTTATATCGAACTCGTCGCTGGAGGCGAGCGGCCCTTCCGTCGAATCTAATTCTACGGGAATCTGCTCTGGAACGGGAGGCTGCGCAGCAAAAGTTGGTTCCGACCCAGGTTGTTGCCTTTGAGAAGGAGCGGCGGCCTTGGGCTGCGGCACGGATGGAGCCGGACGCACCGGTTCGGGGGCGGGTTCCGGCGCCTGCATACCGATAGCCTGGGTGATCTTTTCTTCGAAGGCAGTGCGCGGACCAGGATTCAAAGCCAGGGTAATGAAGCGAGACAAAACTTCCAGGGAAGCCGCAAGTGCGGCAGCGGAAGTTTGCGCGCGAAGCATGGGAGGCAAGGCATTGGTGGGGCGGCTGCTGGAGCAGGCCGCGACAACATCATTGACGGATTGATTCAGCTCTTCGCAGGTGCGCTGAATACGTTCCAGATTATCGCGTAGCGCTCGGGCTACGGCTTGTTCGACGGCATTTGGGTCTGGTGACATGCCTGTTTTTCCGGGTGTTTTGCCCGAATTTCTCCCGTTTGGTCATTTTGAGATGGTTTGACTCGGGCGTCAATCATCCCTGTGGGCTAATGTGCCCAGAAGTACTCGTGCGGTTTGGGGTACCGACTGGGGGAGGGTGACGCCTGAGAGGCGGTTATGGCGGAGGCAGCATCTTGACGAACACCCTGTAGCGGCGATAGTCCGAGTAGCGGTGTTCATTCTGAAAGCTTTGTTCATAGGTTAGCTTTCGTTCGGGGTCGTGTGACTTGAACTTGATGTAAACCTTCACTTCGCTTGGCAGCCATAAGGGAGCGGCTACATCCGGAAGCTGCACCTGGTTGAAGGTGACTTCAGTGGTTTGGCGGTCCAGGCCAATTTCCGGGCGCGGAGCAAGAAGATCGGTGCGCACGGATAATTTGGAAATTGTACTTGTCGAGCCATGCGACCCCCTGGATCAGCATATGGATCTTGGCGCCTCTCGTACCGGTCATGGTGACAAACAGGTCGGCGAGGCCGGGTTGCTGGGCAAAGGCCACGACGCAAGTATCGCGAGAGCCGATCTTTTGGTCGCCCAGATAGCGAAACTTTGATTGAGGCTGAAAAGCAGTGGAGAAATAATTTGAGTCTAAGGCAAAGCCGAAGGTGACGACGTAGCCTCTGTCCAGGCCGATGTGATCCATACGATTGCCCTTGGCATCCATGCGATATTCGTCAATGTCTACGCGTGGCCCGTTGGAATGGCGAAGGATCAAATAATTGTCACGCACCTGTTCAGCAGAGTTGACCACGCCAAGATAGTTCATCCTCTGCTGAACGATTTCTTCGCGGGCGATAAGATCCACGATGCTGTGAAAGAAACTGTCAACGTTCGTAGCCGATTTTTTGAGGATTTCAGGCAGCGTTGCCTGACTGTCCGCAGGGTATAGCTTTTTCAATTCCGGAATGTGTTTCGTTAGTTCGTTTAGCGAGTCATCAAGGTAGGGATGGGCGTTCGCGTAGTAACTCTGATCACTTTCTTCGGTCGGAATGGTATAGCCAGGCTGATTTGCCGGCATGGGTGAATTGGTCAGCATTTTCACGGAGACTCGGTAGCCCTGATAGTTGCTGTATTGATGCTCATTATGGAAAGCCAGGGTATAGGGAAGGCCAGAAAAAGTGTCCAACTCGGTAAATTCAGCAAAGACCTGCATGATACTTGGCAACCACAAGGGCGTGGCGATGTCAGGAAGTTGCGCTTCAGCGAATGTAACCGTGGTGGTCAGACGAGCGAGATGAATCTCTGGGCGAGGCGCTAGAAGATCGGTACGAAAACGGACAATCTGGGAAGTGTGCTTATCAATCCAAGCGATTCCCTGCACTAACATGTGGGCCACGTAAGATGCGTCGGCAACTTCGCGTCCCTCCATCGCAACGGTGATGGTGGCTTCGCCGGGTTTCTGCGCGAATGCTACTACGTAGGTGTCTTGGGAATTGATATTTTGCTCGCCGAGATACAGAAAAGTTGATTCCGGCTGATGGGCAGTAGCGAAATAAATGTGATTCAAGGCAAAGTTCGAGGTATCAAAATAGCCTTTGCTTAGGCCAATTTCTTCTACAGGGTTACCCTTCGAATTGACACGGTATTCTGTGACGTGTCCCCAAATTTCGTTGCCGCAACGAAGGATTAAGTAACTGTCTTCGGCTTGCAGGCGGTTTCTGACGTTTCGCCGCGAATCCTCCCTCTCTTCGGTGATCTGCTCGTGAGCAGTGAGATCGACGATATTGCTGAAGAATTGATCTATCTGTTTCGCAGCGTTCTCGAGGATGGTGGATAGTTGCTGCTGATCTTGGGCAGGCTGAATGGTCTTTAGTTCAGGGACTCGCGTGATGAGTTGGTCCAATGGTTCTTCTAAATAGGGATGTGCATCCCGGTAGTAAGTTTGATCAGTTGTGGGGGAAGCCTGCAGAGTGTGATTCGAAAATTCGTTTGCATGAGGAAAGCGCGCTGAACATGTAAGGACGGCTGCGAAAAAGAGGAGGAAGGGCGAGGTCAGGTGCAAAGAAAACATTTTTGAGAAAAGCATCGGGGAAAGTCTCGGTAGATGAGGTTAGCAGCGAAATCGTCTACCGACCAGATGACGGCTACCCCAAGAGCACCGTCAGGAGTGACGGTGCCACGGCCAAAGGTCAGGAGGTCGCGAAGATGAACAGAAAGGGGCAGGCGCGTGTGCGTCTCCCTTTTCGTCGAGATGAGTGGTAATTAGGCAGGAATATTCAGATTCGAGATGCCGGCTGAGGCGGCATTTGTGGAGCAGCCACTCATGGCGAACTGCTGAAAGTCCTGCTGGAGGGTTGAGTAAGCCTGCTGTGCAGCGGTCAGGTTTCCGGATTGCAGAGACGTGCCAAGCTCATTGAATAGTGCGGAGATTGCCGTTTGCTGGCTCGAGGTTTGGGAATCTGAATCGGAGGAATGATGGTGATGGTGGTGATGAGCGCTGCTCGCACTCTGCTGTTGAGCGATCTGCTGGACGTCTTGCTGGACCGTGGCAAAGTCTGATTGGGCGGCGGAGAGATTGCCGGATTTCAGATCTTGCCCCAATTGGTTGACGGCGGCGAGCAGCGGGTTGGAGTTCTATGAACTGGCGGCAGATGTGATCTGCTGAGATTTGTTGTGCGAGTGGTTTTGACTAGAAGCGAGATTATTGAGCAGGCTAAATACGCTGCTGCTTAGAAGACCCGAGACTGCCATGTATGCCTCCTTGATAGGCCGATGGTAAACAGCTTCGGAAGTTAGGAGGCAGGAACATTGCCAATGAATTGGAATGAAAGGATGAGATCTCCCCGGTGAGTTGATTGGATTTAGCTGCGTTGGGGCGGAGCCAGATTGGGCCACGGTGAAAGAAATGCAGCGTGGGGCTACAGTGAGGGAGGCAGAATTTGCCGAGTGGAAAGCACTCTCGCTAGCTATGAGTTTGGAGGCTTTAGCCATCTCGTCATCAGGAAGCGGTGATGGTCGATGAAGCCACGACGACGGTAGAGTTCGATGGCGTTGTTGCCGTGGGAGACTTCTAAATGAAGAGTCTGCGCGCCATTTTCCAGTGAAGAAATTTCCGCAAGGTTGAGAAGCTGGGTGGCAATTCCCTGGCCGCGATGAGTCGGTTCGACGAAGAGTTCGTCCACCCAGGCGCCTTTGCCGTGATATTCCAAGCTGAAGTCGAAACAGATGACCAGATAAGCGACGGGAGTCTGCTCATCGCGCGCGATGAAAATGATTCCGTACACGGAATTGTGGAGTAGCTCGAGGAGATTTTCTCGGACGATCGATTCGTCCAGCGGGTGGTCCCAGGGATCGTCGATCTGCATGTGGCGCATGAGCCGAAGGAGCGAGTCTAGATCGTCTGGCGTGGCGCGATGAATGGAGAGTGACATACGTGCGATCAACGATGGGAAAGATAGGGTTGCATGCTGAGCCAGAGCGCGGCGATTTGTAGGAGAGCGAAGCTGAGGAAACCGAGAATGCGGATAGCTGGTTTGCCAGCGAAAGAAACTCTGATTATGCCCAAAAGGCACCAGCCAGCAATGAAGATGGTGAGAATGATTTCTATAGTTGAAAGATTTCCGGTGATGAGATGAACGAGGCCAAGAAGATGGAGCCAGATGAGGGTCATGATCAACAGCCAGAAAGAGAAAATGGCGTAGGCGGCGTAAGGGCCCCAGGAGGCTCCGCGCCTGAGAGCCACAAGAACGATGCAGGCGGGCAGGACTTGAACGACGTGACGAAGCGGAGTGCCGCTAACGAAGCCAACGAGGAGCAGGCCCAGGATGATACCAATCAGGCAGACGTTGAGGCGACGATCCGTAGGTGGCATGAGTGGCTCCAGTTAGAGTCGCTTGCAGGGCTCGCCGTGTTTACCGGCTAGAGACGGCAACCGAGCGGCGATGCGGTGCAAAGTTGTAAATGATAATATAGAAGAGTCAGAGGGGGCGACACGGTTTCGACGGAAGCTGTCGCGTCTCGAAGGCATGCCGGGGCCCACCCGCCCGCAACAGGATGGAAACTAGAACTGCCAACAACAACTTGGCACTTGCTGCTTAATTAATTAAGCGCAACGCTTCCCCGGGCTTTGCTCATGGGCCCGGTCGGAGGCGTCACACAATGAGCTGGCTCGAGCCTTTCGGTCCGTAAGGCTCAGGCGAGAACCATCGGACTAGCCGGCTGCGTTTCTTGCTCATTCTGAGCGCGGAAGGCGAAACCAACTGAACTGAGCTAAGCATGTAGGCTTCGTGGCGTAGCGCTTTTCGGACGGGGGTTCGACTCCCCCCGCCTCCACCATTTTAACCACTGCGTTTTTATTTAGTTAACGTAACCGGATTTTTCGTGTACTTGCTGCGTACCCTTCATCTCCGTTGGGGCGTCGACCCACGTTTGGCGCACATCAGCTTCAAGTTGTTCCTGGCGGGTCCGATTCCACGCCGAATAATATTTCTCGGTAACCTTAACACTTCGATGCCCCAGCATCACGGCTACGCGTTCCACCGGCACTCCAGCTTGTAACAGTTCAACGGCAAAGGTGTGTCGAAACCGGTGAGCGTGCCCAGTCGGCACCCCGGCCAAATTAAACACTCGCTTGAGCGTTCGTTGCCAATTCCCTACTGCGCTCTTAGGTTTTGAAGTCCCAGTCCAAAAAAAGTAATCGCCTTTAAGAGGAATTAGATCAAGCGCAGCAATCGTAGCTGGAGGGAGCGGACACCATACGGGTGTACCGGACTTTCCAGCGTAAAGAAACAACTTGTCACCGGAGATTCTATCGCGTGAAAGAGTGACAACATCTCGAATGCGAAGACCGCTGTAGCGCAACATAAGAAGTAGAGCACGAAGACGCACCGCGTTTATTTTATCGTGGTATTTGGTACAGGCAGCAAATATGAGCGCAACCTCTTCTTTCGTGAAAGGCATCGTTTGTCGCTCTGTGATTTTGGGGGGCTTTAGTTTTGCTGCCGGATTATTTGCGATCCAGCCGCTTTCAAGTGCAAAACGGAAGAACGCCTTTAGGCAGTCCAACTTCTTGCAGGCAGAGACGTTTTGATTGGGCCAGGAGGCGCGGAAACGACGGAGCCAATCGAGGTCAGACTCTTTCAAGAATCGCCGTCCCTCCTGTTCGGCAAATGCCTGTAATTGCCTGAACAACAAACGATACTTGTAAATTGTCGGCTCTCGGAGACCTCGTGCGCAGCAGTCCGAAACAAATGCGTCGGCAGCAGTTTTAAAGGTGAGGGGTTGGTTCTCAGATTTCACAACGATTTGGTTGTTGCCAGTTTGTCCGCATCAATTTTCAAAAACGTGTCCAATACGCTTCCAATGGCCATGAGCTTACCACGGCAAATTAGTTCCTCACTCGTATCGGTCTGAACGGTTTGATGTTCCTCGGCTGTAGACTGCGCCAATCGAAACAGCTGATTGTTTGTTGGAGTTTGTCGAATGTTCTTGAACTTCGGACTTATCGGCCGAGCGCTTTTAGATCATCCTTGGCCTGCTGCTCCGCGTCCTTTGTCGCTTGCTTGGCGTTGGCATCCGGCCTCAGCTGATGGATGGACTTGTTCAGGCCCTGAGCTTTCTCTCCGTCAGCCACCTTGCAGCCGGACGTATCCGCACTCGTGTGTACACCAGTCGCGTCAGCGCGGAGGCAATTGAAATCTACGCCGAGATTGTGGCTGGCATGAAGGGCAGCAAGGCAGTCATCCAATGCCGCGAATGGCGCGCACGCGTCGGTTGCGGTAGCGTTAGCGGCCAACACCCCCTGGGCTTGCAGGTTCGGGGTTAGCTTTTTCTCTACGTCGGTTCTGCTTCCGATAGCATCGGTGGAATTCTTGGAATCTTTCTTGAACCACTTCATCGGATTAATGGAATGCGAACTGTCCTGCGTGGCAGCGGCCGCACCCGCGCCGGCGGGTCCTTGTGCTGCGGACCGTACTGCGCCCGCCGTCAAAGAAATCGAAACACCCAGAAGCATGATTGCGCCAATGGAAAGCGTTTTTTTCATACGTGCTCCTTCGTTCCAAAATGCATGGCAAAAGGCTGCTGGACGTAGCCTCACACCCAGTAAGCCACAGCGCAGAGGCAGATAAGAAGCAAAGAGGGACGGTACTACTCCAATCGATCACGCTGGCCGCATGAACAGGCGGGAATGTTGGTAACAGGGCGCAAAAAACTTGCAGATTAAGTTGCTACGCGCTGGGAATTCTTAATCGGTCCCCGTTTAGCGCTTCGGCTCCTATAGACATCTGAGGTAGTAGAAGCCTTTTGATTGCATAACAATGTCGGCTCCTCGACCCGAGTAGACTGTCATTTAGGGCCTTCGGCCCGCGAAACCTAATGAAAGTCACTCCGAGATAAGATTGGAACGGCCGGAGCGGCGAGGTCGAAACCACATTGGAGAAATCGAGGCTGATAGACTGTCTGATCCGGAGCGTGCGTGATTGAGCGAATAATTGGGCATCGTTGCTCTTTCCTGAACGAGCTGCGATAGCCTGCGACCCTGGTTAATGCAACTTACGGCGCGCTCTCCGTTCCCGCCAGGAGAAAAGCCTATGTCCTACCGTATAGCGGGAATC
>DASXIT010000065.1:0-7661 GCA_036497825.1 Candidatus Acidiferrum sp. | reverse complement strand
CATAAAGATTCTGCTGACCGACTAATCGCAGCTACTGCACTTGTAATGGATTTGACTTTGGTGACCGCGGACGAACCTCTTCTGCAACTAAGAAACATCAAGACCTTGGCGAATTTTTGATCGTTTGTCTCATAGGCTGACCTTAGAAGAAGGCGGGCCTCTGGTAAACTATTGGTTTGGAGCGAGCACAGAGAGACGGGCTATGACGATCATTACGATTGAGAATGCGGGAAAGTTCGACGGGCAGGAAGTTACGATACGCGGGTGGCTATATAACATTCGGGAATCGGGGAAGCTGGTGTTTCCAATTTTTCGGGATGGCACCGGAATTATCCAGGGTGTTTGTTCTCTGAAGGAGACTCCGGAGGCGTTTGCGGCGCTGAAGGGTTTGACGCAGGAATCCAGCGTGATTGTGACGGGCAAGATTCGAGCGGAGCAGCGGGCGCCCGGCGGCTTTGAGATGGGCGTTACCCACGTGGAAGTGCTTCAAAAAGTTTCGGAAGCAACCCCCTTCCCAATTCAATTGAAAGAGCATGGCGTTGATTTCCTGTTGGACCAGAGGCATTTGTGGATTCGCACGCCACGGCAGGCGGCGATTTTACGGATTCGCGCAGAAGCGATTCGCGCAGCACGCGATTACATGGATGGAATTGGATATACGCTGACGGATGCGCCGATGTTTACTCCTGCGGCCTGCGAAGGGACTTCCACCCTTTTTGAAGTGAATTACATCGACGATCAGAAAGCATATCTGACGCAGAGCGGACAGCTGTACATCGAAGCGACGGCCATGGCGTTGGGTAAAGTCTACACATTTGGGCCAACGTTTCGCGCGGAAAAGTCTAAGACGCGGCGCCATTTGACCGAGTTCTGGATGCTGGAGCCTGAAGCGGCTTACGCCGAGCTGGGCGACATGATGGATTTGGGCGAGGGGTTGGTCAGCGCGATCGTGCAGAGCGTGGTGAAGAATAAGTCGCGCGAACTGGAAACCCTGAAGCGCGACATCAAGAAACTGGAAAACATCAAGGCGCCCTTTCCTCGAATCACTTATGAGGAAGCCATCGGAATATTGCAGAAACGCGGCAATCCGGCAAAATTTGGCGACGATTTCGGCGGGGACGAGGAAACCATTATTTCTAGCGAGTACAACCGGCCGCTGATCGTGCACCATTATCCGGCAGCGATTAAGGCATTTTACATGCAACCGGACACCGAGCGGCCCGATTTGGCGTTGTCGTTTGATATGTTGGCTCCGGAAGGGTATGGCGAGATTATCGGGGGCAGCCAGCGCATCCACGATTACGACCTGCTGGTTAAGCGCCTGAAAGATAACAACTTGCCAGTGGAATCCTTCCAGTGGTATCTGGATTTGCGGCGCTATGGTAGCGTGCCACACTCCGGCTTTGGCATGGGGTTGGAACGCACGGTGGCTTGGATCTGTGGGACCGAGCACATTCGCGAGGTCATCCCCTTCCCCCGGATGATTTATCGGGTATATCCTTAACAGGCAAAGCAACCGACATCCCTAGACTGTAGTGCCCGGGGCCCAATCAGACGGCGTAGTCTGGGCAGGGCACCGCCATCTCTCCGGGGACGGACTCAACCAACAAAAAGTATCGGGCAAAAGGCATCGGGTGATGAGCAAAAAAATCAGAATTATTGGCGTGCCCATGGACCTGGGGGCCAGCAGGCGTGGCGTCGACATGGGGCCCTCGGCGCTGCGGGTGGCGGGATTGCACACGCGGATCAAGCAACTGAATTATCAGGTGGAAGATTTAGGCAATATTTCGGTGAAGCAGCCCGAAGAAATGCCCATCGGCGAGAAGCGCGCGAAGTATCTGGCAGAAATAGCAGAGGCCTGCAAAGACCTTGCGGAAGCAACCAAGAAATCACTGGAAGATGGGTTTATGCCGCTGATTCTCGGTGGTGATCATTCGATTGCCGCCGGAGCGGCAAGCGGCGTGTCTGCATATTTCCGCAAAGAAAAAAAGCAGGTCGGTTATATCTGGCTGGATGCTCATGGGGACATGAATACGCCGGATTCGTCGCCCTCGGGAAACGTACACGGAATGCCGTTGGCGGCAATCATGGGTTATGGCGCGCCAGAGCTGGTGGATCTGCTGGGATTTCAGCCGAAGATCGAGCCGCAGAATATTGTGCTGGTAGGTATACGTGAACTGGATGCGCAGGAACGCAAGCTGGTGAAGAAGTCGGGAGTGCATGTGTTCACGATGCGGGATATCGATGAACGCGGGATGCGGGAAGTGATGTCTGACGCATTGAAATATGCGACGGACGATACCGATGGCATCGGCGTGAGCCTAGATATGGATTTTGTGGATCCCTCGGACGCCCCCGGAGTAGGCACACCAGTGCGTGGAGGGGTGACGTATCGCGAAGCGCATTTGGCCATGGAAATGATTGCCGATAGCGATGCGATGGTTTCGCTGGAAATCGTGGAGATAAATCCGGTGATTGATGAGCACAATCGGACAGCATTGCTGGGAGTGGAGTTGGTGCTTTCCGGGTTGGGGAAGAAGATTCTGTAGGGATTTTGGGGGTAGAAAGAGCGGCTGATCAATCGCTGGGTAAGAGGGCGGCGTAAGGCCGGCCCTAGGGGTAGTTGATTGAAGAGATTTAGAATAGATACCACAGTTGAGTTCTCTTGAATTACTCGAATCAGTTGCATTGCCGATTTCGAAACTTGTAGAAGAGTCTGTTTCGCAATTTTTGTGATTTACCTTTATAACTGAACCTTGAACAGATTCTTGCTCTACTGCCCAGCAGAATGAGAACGACTTGTGACCCCTGACAAAAAGAAACGGTTACGTGTAGGTGTGCTATTCGGAGGGCGCTCTGGCGAACATGAAGTATCGCTGGCTTCCGCCGCATCGGTGATTCGAGGCATGGATTTGGATAAGTATGAACCTGTGCCCATCGGGATCACGAAGGATGGCCATTGGCTGGTGGGCGAAGGCGCGGCCAAGCTGCTACCGGACATTCTGAAATCGGGGCGGCGGGTGATGTTGACAGCGGACCCGACCGAGTCCGCGTTGATACCACTGGATCGCGGGGCAGGTGCGCAGCGTTTTGACGTGATTTTTCCGGTGATGCATGGAACTTTTGGCGAAGACGGCACGATACAAGGGATGCTGGAATTATCGGGATTGCCATTTGTTGGCGCGGGCGTTCTGGGATCGGCGATTGGCATGGATAAGGATATTGCCAAGCGGCTTTGTGAGGATGCGGGTATTCCCGTGGTTCCTTGGATTGCAGTTCACCGCTGGCAGTGGGAGAAAGATCCGGCTGCGGTAAAAGTTTCCATCGAAGAAAAATTTGCGTATCCCGTTTTTGTGAAACCGGCTACGCTGGGCTCATCTGTGGGAATGACCAAAGTGCACAATGCCGAGGAGCTTGGGCCGGCGCTGAATTTCGCGGCTGAATATGGAATGAAGATTCTGGTGGAAAAGGCTGTGACTGCCCGGGAGATTGAAGTGGCGGTGCTGGGGAATCACGAGCCGCAGGCTTCCGTCCCCGGAGAAATCGTGCCGCACCGGGAGTTTTATGATTACGCCGCAAAATATCTGGAAGAAGGAACACAATTATTGATTCCGGCAGATTTGAAGCCGTCGCAAATGAAAAAAGTGCAGACGCTGGCGGTCGATGCGTTTCGGACGCTGGAACTTTCCGGGATGGCGCGCGTGGATTTCTTTTTGGAGAAAAAGGGTAACAAGCTGTATTTGAATGAAGTGAACACCATTCCGGGGTTCACTTCGATCAGCATGTATCCCAAGCTGTGGGAAGCTACGGGAATACCGTTTCGGGAGTTGGTAGATAAGCTGATTGAGCTGGCTTTCGAGATGCATCGGGAAAAGGCGCGAACGAAATATGCGATTGAAGTGCCGGAGGGTTCGGCTGGGGCGTTGGCTGGGTAGAAAAAAACAGGATAACACAGAGACGCTGAGTACGCAGAGAAGAGATGGATAGAAAAATCTCTATGTTCCCCTAGACATCTAATCTGAAAACAGTATTTCAATGGTGGCCTGGAAACTTTTTGATGCAAAACGGCGTCGAAGCTGATAGTGGTTTGCGGCAATAGAGCTGTCTTGTTAAAGTTTGTATGCTTGCGCAGCTGAGTTGTAGAACTTCAGATAGTCGCGAGCCGGAGACTTTGGCATGTCACTACTCGATCCTCCTGTAGACAAACCTGAAAAATCACGGGCGATGGCATTCACAATCGTAGCGCTGGTATTCTTGATCGCCGCGGTGTTGTACTTCACATTCCGCTACTATCCCGAGAAGAAAGCTGCGGTGCGTTTCTTTGATGCCTTGGTGGTAGGAGATACGGATAAGGCGTATGGCTTGTGGCAGGCTTCTGCAAATTACAAGATGAGCGATTTTCTGGCTGATTGGGGCCCGCAAGGATATTACGGCCCGGTAAAAAGCTATAAAGTGATGAGCGCGAAAGCGCCGCAGAAGAGCACGTCAATCGAAGTGAATATAGCAATTAGCCCGTTCGCGCCATTTCCCGAAGCGTCAGATGCAGATAAGAGCCGCAAGACGAAAGTGGTGACGCTGTGGGTGCAACCTTCCGACAAGTCTTTCAGCTTCCCACCATAACTTCAGCTTTCCACTATAATTGTTGCGCTGCTTTAGCAAGGATGAATCTCGTGAAGAGCGGCTTGTAATTCCTGAGGGCTGAGGCCTGCGGTTCCGAGCTTTCCAACCACTACGCCCGCCGCAGTGTTGGCCAGTAAAGCGGCCTCTGGAACCGTCGCGCCCGCCGCAACTGCCAAGGAAAAAACGCTGAGGACCGTGTCGCCTGCGCCGGTCACGTCAAAAACCTGACGTCCGGTGGCTTCGCGCGAGACGCCGGGCTGCCCGACGCGCGCGTAGGTTATTTCAAAACTTGTAGCAGGAATGTGCAAATGGTGCGGCGAGGCTTCCTCGAAAATGCTCATGCCCTGCTCGCCTCGCGTAATCACCACGGCGGCGCAGCCGAAATGGGGCAAGAGGGCGCGACCGGCCTCGACGACTGATTTTTCGCCGCTTAAGGCGCGCGTGACGAAGAATCCGGCTTCTTTGGCGTTGCAAACAATGGCGCGAGCGCCGCGATAGGCGTAGAGGCGGGAAGTTTTAGGCTTCACGAAAACGGGAACTTTGTTTTGATGGCAGGCATGGAGAACGCGATCGGCGAATCCATCATTGATCAGGCCCTTGTCATAATCGGAGAGAACCAGTGCATCGAGTTTTTTCAATGATGCAAGAAGAACTCGAAAAAGTTTTTCTTCGGTTTCCGGAGAAAGCGAATCGTGACGTTCCTGATCGATACGAACAATTTGCTGATGGCGGGCGATAACGCGCGTTTTGACGGTGGTCACGCGCTGCGAGTCAGCCAGCAATCCCACATCGGCGATTCCGGAATCACGAAGGCACGCGCGCAATACGCGGCCTGCGTCATCGTCGAGTGTTTTGCGGCCGTTTTTTGCGGCGCCGACAACGCCAAACATCTCTACTTGCGCGCCTAATCCGCGCAAATTTGCAGCAACGTTCCCCGCACCGCCAAGACAATCGGTTTGCGAAACAAAATCGACAACTGGCACGGCAGCCTCCGGGGACAAGCGACTGGCAGTGCCCCAGAGATAGCGGTCGAGCATGAGGTCGCCCAAAACGCCGATGCGGATGGCGCGGAAGCGAGGGAGAAGACGCAGCAACCGAGGAATGAAATTTGCCGGTTCAAATTTCGTCTTAGGATTTAGGCGTGAAGAGGTCATTCCGAGGAGATCATCGCTTCTTCGGGTAACATCACCGGAATATCATCGCGTACAGGATAGACGCGTTTACAAACTTCGCACTTCAAGCCAGATTCGTTCGGC
This sequence comes from Candidatus Acidiferrum sp., assembly GCA_036497825.1. Taxonomy (GTDB): domain Bacteria; phylum Acidobacteriota; class Terriglobia; order Acidiferrales; family UBA7541; genus Acidiferrum. The sequence goes on along the minus strand of DASXIT010000065.1, from coordinate 1,785 downwards.
AAAAGATTTACTGGCTTGCGGCAAAGAGGGCAAACCAGGATGGCCAGAAGTTCCTTGGAAATGGACATTCGTAACTCCCTGAAGCAAATTTGACTTTAGCAAACGGAACGAACAAGCAGCAAGTATAGGCAGGAGAGATAGTTGGGCATGGATGGGAATTTTCGATACCATATTTCTGCTGCACCTGCCAGACGATTCACCAACTAGATCGGGGTCCCTATGAATCGAATTTTTCTTCGGATTATTTTATTGGCTGTCTTTTCCATCGTTTTCGCAAATGCTCAGAGTTCCGCACAAACCACACCAAGCGCAAAACCAGTTCTGCCGTATTTCCCGAGCTTAAATCCCGCTTCGATGGACAGAACAGTTGATCCCTGTGTGGATTTTTATCACTACTCGTGCGGAGGATGGCAGAAAACTAATCCGATTCCTCCGGATCAGACTTCATGGGACGTGTACAGCAAACTCTATCAGGACAATTTGAACTTTCTGCGAGGAATGCTGGAACAGGCAGCGGCGGCAACAGGCCCACGAGACGCCGCGACCGAGAAGACCGGAGAATTTTTTGCTTCGTGCATGGATGAAGCGGCAATTGAGAAGCGAGGGCTGAGCTCGTTGCAAGGGGATTTGGAAGCCATTCAACGAGTAAGAGATGCCGGAGAACTGGCGCCGCTGTTGGCGCGACTGCAGCTTGCCTACGGGCCGGGGCTCTTTTTCCGGGCAGGATCGATGCAGGACCTGGACAACGCCGAACGAGTGATTGCGGAACTGGATCAAGGCGGATTGGGATTGCCGGATCGCGACTACTACACGAAAGAGGACGACAAATCGAAAGAGATTCGCGAGCAGTACGTTCAACACGTTCAGAAAATATTTGAGCTAGCCGGGGATTCCCCGGAAGCCGCGAAGAAAAATGCGGACACGATCATGCGACTGGAAACATTGTTGGCGAAGGCTTCGCTGACGCGCGTGGAACGGCGTGATCCTTACAAGATGAAGCATACAATGACGGTAGCGCAACTGAACGAGTTGGCGCCGAATTTCAACTGGAAGAGTTATTACGCAACGCTGCCCTATCCGGAATTCAAAACTCTTAATGTCAACGCTCCCGATTTCTTCAAGGAAGCCAATGCGTTGCTGGCGAGCGAGCCGATCGAAAACTGGAAAACGTATTTGCGGTTCCATTTAGTGAACTTTTCGGCGCCCTATCTGTCGTCTGCGTTTGTGAATGAGGACTTTGAGTTCAACCGAAAATATCTGCGGGGCGCAAAGGAACAACAACCGCGATGGAAGCGTTGCGTTTCTTATACCGACCGAAATCTGGGCGAGGCACTTGGCCAGGTGTATGTGGCAAAAGTTTTTTCGCCGCAAATGAAGAAAGACGCGCTGGATATGACGCAGCGCATCGAAGCTGCCATGGAGCAGCGCATCCAGCAACTTGACTGGATGAGTCCGGAGACCAAGAAACAGGCGTTAGAAAAGCTGCATGGGATTCGCAACAAAATCGGATATCCAGACAAGTGGCGGGATTACAGTTCCCTGAAGGTCGAGCGAACTGATTTTGCGGGAAACATAACGCGTGCAAGCCAATTCGAACGCCGCCGGCGAATTTACAAGATTGGAAAACCAGTGGACCGCGGAGAATGGGCTATGACTCCGCCCACGGTAAACGCGGAGTACGATTCGCAGATGAACGACATCAATTTCCCCGCGGGCGTTCTGCAGCCGCCGCTGTTTGATCCAAAGATGGATGCGGCACCAAATTATGGGGATACTGGCGGGACG
>DASXIT010000064.1:0-7493 GCA_036497825.1 Candidatus Acidiferrum sp. | reverse complement strand
GATTCCCGCTATACGGTAGGACATAGGCTTTTCTCCTGGCGGGAACGGAGAGCGCGCCGTAAGTTGCATTAACCAGGGTCGCAGGCTATCGCAGCTCGTTCAGGAAAGAGCAACGATGCCCAATTATTCGCTCAATCACGCGCGCTCCGGATCAGACAGTCTATCAGCCTCGATTTCTCCAATGTGGTTTCGACCTCGCCGCTCCGGCCGTTCCAATCTTATCTCGGAGTGACTTTCATTAGGTTTCGCGGGCCGAAGGCCCTAAATGACAGTCTACTCGGGGCGGGGAGCCGACATTGTTATGCAATCATATAGGGGCACGGCAGTGCCGTCTTGGGTTGTCCGTCTCTACTTCTCCTTTCCTGCATTTTCATATGCTCCTTGTAGGGCCGCCTTCTGTTTACCCTTACCGCGAAGGGAGGTGGTCCGCTATTCGGGCAGGTTGCATGACCCAATTTGACGGCCGCGGCGATTCAGCGGTACGTTGATAGAGCGACCATGCGATATCCTTTCCATTCGCTCGTGGCCTATCGCCTTCTTGTGGCTATGACCGCCTTATGCTTGGTGGTTGCTCCGTTCGCTGCAACCTGCTGTGGCCGCCTTTCCTGTGAACCAACAACTTCTACCGATAATTCCGCTTCGCCGTGCCACGGAGCCATGACTCCGCATCAGCAAAGTGTAAACTGTCAGACTGTTCCGATGTGCACGGACGTATCGTTCGCGCTTCAACTGCCGCGCTCCAACGAATTTTTCAGGGCCAACGCTCTCCAGAAACCTCTCTTCCCTATTGCCGTTCTTGCAGAAATAACCAAAGTTTCTGGTTCACTTTTGCTGTCGGATACCCACTGGCCAAAATCCGAAGATTCTGCCGGAAGACCTCACTTAGCTGCGTCTCTCCTACCCTTGAAACTCTGAGCTTTTCCCTTCCCGAAATAGAACCAAAACCTCAACTTAGTTTTCTAATGTATGAGTGCGTCCAATTATTTTTTTGACTTCATTTTGCCTGGGAGACCACTATGAACGGAACACGCAGAAGATTTTTTCAGGATGCGGCAATTCTGGGTGTCGGGCTATTTGGCATGGCGCCACTGGTGAATGCTGACGAAAAGCATGCCGCGAAAAAAGCAACCGCGGAGAAGGCCCCGCCAAAACACAGCGTCCCAATGGTCACACCCGACGTGCCCGATCTGCCATTTGAAATGGACGGAGCCGTAAAAGTGTTTCGTCTAAAAGCTGAACCGCTGAAGCAAAAAATCGCGCCATTCAAGACCATTGATGTGTGGGGCTACAATGGGAGTTGCCCCGGACCGACGATCCAGGTGACCCAAGGCGACCGTGTGCGCGTAATCGTCGAAAATGGCTTGCCGGAAAGCACCTCTATTCACTGGCATGGCCTGGAAGTTCCCATCGAACAAGACGGCGTTCCCTTCATCAGCCAAAAACCCATTGCGCCCGGCACCAGCTACACATACGAATTTACTGTTCATCAGGAAGGGACGTTTTTCTATCACGCGCACAGTGCGATGCAAGAAATGATCGGCCTCATCGGTATGTTCATCGCGCATCCGCAAACACCTTATGCTCCGCATGCGGACCACGACTACGGGATCGTGCTGCAGGAATGGGCAGTCCTCCCCGGAAACTCAGTGCCAAACACCGCGGCGATGGAATACAACTGGCTCACCTTCAACGGACTTTCCGCCCCGGCCACCACGCCGCTCATCGTCCGCCTGGGCAGCCGCGTTCGTTTGCGTTTTGTAAATCTCGGCATGGATCATCATCCGATTCATCTCCACGGCCACCAATTCGTGATGACTGGCACGGAAGGCGGCCGCTCGCCCGAATCCTCCTGGTATCCGATGAATACCGTGCTCGTAGGTGTGGCTCAAGCAAGAGTTGTGGAGTTCGAAGCCAAATATCCCGGCACCTGGATGATCCACTGCCACCTGCCCCATCACATGATGAACAGCATGATGGACCTGCTGCGCGACCGCCAAATTCAAACCGCCAATTCTACCGACGCCCAAGCAATGCAGCAGATGCAATCGCTTTCCGAAAGCGTGGGAGTGGAGCATGTTCATCACTCTCCAATCGCAGAAAACGCCAATCAAATTGCCGGCTTTCCCCAGGATGCGTTTATGGAAATGGCCATGGACGAAGCAGTAGCGAAGCCCGAAACCTTCGGCCTCCCCAAAAATTGGAGCGCCGGAATGATGGGCATGATGACCATGGTTCGCGTCCTTCCGGATAACGAGTACAACGAAATCCAGCCGCAAATTCGCAACAAACACATCTAGATCTCAAAACTCAATCACCCGTAGGGGCGGCTTTATGCCGCCCTCTTGGGGTTTCTTGGGTGGATAAAAGGAAAACCAGAATGCGAGCAAATCTGACTAGAACATTCTTTTTCTTCGCGGCGATATTGATTGCTTCAACTTCTCTACCTGGCCAGCAGATGCCAGACATGCCCATGGAGCAAGCCCACACCCAGCACGAACACATGCAAATGAACGGTGTCCAGGCAACGTATCCGCGAATGGGCCGCGCCCAGGAACAAGCGCAAGGCAAACTGTTCACCTTGGAGCAGGCGCAACAATTGGCCAGCGAATCAAATCCAACGTTGCGCCAAGCTGAAGCCGAAATCCGCGCCGCTGAAGCTCGCCAACAGCAATCCGGCCTCTACCCAAATCCCACCGTCGGTTACAGCGGAGATGAAATCCGCGGAGGCTCTGTAGCAGGAGGAAAGCAAGGATTTTTCGTGCAACAGACCATCGTGACCGGCGGCAAGTTGGCAAATAATCGCCAGGTCTTTTCCAAAGAAACGCAAATTGCGCAAATCGAAGCGGAAGAACAAAAGACTCGTGTGCAAACCGCGATAAGAACAGGCTTCTTACGCGTGCTCGCCGCGCAGGAATTGCTCGACGCCCGACGCGACCTGGCAAAAATCGAGCAGGATTACGCGGAAACAGAGCACCAGCTTGGCAATACCGGTCAAGCGGACGAAACCGAAATCCTGCAAGCGGAAATTAGCGCGCGGCGCCAAAAGCTCGGCACCCACATGCAGGAAAACGCCCTGTTAGAAGAATGGCGGGCGCTTGCCGCCGTCATCGGCAAACCGGATTTACCGCTGATGGTGGTTTCCGGCGAATTGCAAACCGGCTGGCCGGAGCTGAACGAAGAACAAATTGCCGACAAAATTGCCGGCGAAAGTCCCGCAACTCGTATTGCTGCAACAGCGGCCCAACGCGCCGATGCTGAAATTCACCAGGCGAAACACGCCACGATTCCAGATCTCGAGTTGCGCGGCGGTCTGCAATACAACAATGAGCCGCTCGGATCTCTGCCCCCACATGCAACCGGTTGGGAAGGTCTCGCTGATGTTGCCGTGCAAATTCCAATTTTCAACCGCAATCAAGGCAACGTCTCTGCAGCACAAGCCGAATCCGAGCGTGCCAAGCTCGAAATGCAGCGCGTCTCTCTGACCCTGCGGCAACGCGCGACCTCCGTTCTCGATGAGTACGCCAACGCCAAATTGATGGCCGTGGAATATCGCCAAGAGCTCTTGCCCCGCGCCCAAAAAGCCTACACCCTGATGAATGAAAAGTACGGGCAAATGCTGGCTTCCTATCCTCGCGTCATCGAAACACAGCGCAAGTTGTTTCAACTGCAATGCGAATACATTCAGGCCCTGGAGGCTGTTTGGATCACCGGCATGACCTTAGAAGGATTCTTGCTGACCGACGGATTAGAAAGCCCCGCGCGCCCCAGCGAAGTTGATCGTCCAGTGCGCGAAATCAACGTACCCTTATCCGAACAAACCGCCACACCCGCAGCAATCCCGTAGGGGCACGGCACGCCGTGCCCGTCTTGGGTTTTGATGTCTCGACTCTGCCGATTTCGCACCTGTCCCAACGGTCATTGTATCGACTCCGGCACACTAGTACCGTGGTAGCGTTGACCCCCTGAAAATTCGCCCGCTACTCTCTCAAATGGCGAGGGTTGTTTCGGAGAAGGGGCTGGAATCACATTTGCCAAGCCTCCGATCGCGATGCACCTTACACAAAAATAGCTGCGCGATGCAGCTTTGGGATTGGTGTTTAAGGGGATAGGCCATCAAGTGGCCAACGTTGTATGGCAACGATGGTAAAAGCGGGGCGGTACGAAATTATCGGCGAACTCGGCCGCGGTGCCATGGGTGTGGTCTATCGCGCGGGCGATCCAGTAATCGGGCGCAACGTTGCGGTGAAGACAATTCGCCTCAGTGAAGAAGGCACCGGCCTCACTCGCCCGGAATTGCTCAGCCGCTTTCAGACAGAAGCACGCGCCGCGGGCTTACTGACCCATCCAAATATCGTCGTGGTTTACGATGCCGGCGAAGAAAACGGTTTGTACTACATCACTATGGAATTGGTGGAAGGCCGGAGCGTTCAGGCTCTTCTGGATAACGGGCACGAATTCCCCGTGCCGCGCCTGCTGCGCATCATGGAGCAGACTTGCAGTGCGCTCCAATTCGCCCATGAACGCAATATCGTTCACCGCGACATCAAGCCCGCCAACATCATGCTCACTGCGGATGACACGGTGAAAGTAACCGATTTCGGCACCGCCAAAATTTTGCAATTTGGTACCGTGCAGCAGACCACTCACGTCATGGGCACGCCCAGCTACATGTCACCTGAACAAGTCAAAGGCCGCCCGGTTGACGGTCGCAGCGATATTTTTTCCTTGGGCGTGATGTTCTATGAAATGCTCACCGGAGAAAAACCATTCCCCGGCCAAAGCGTCACCACGGTCATTTATAAAATCGTGAACGAAGATCCTATTCCTCCTCGCCAGTTGAATCCCTCAATCCATCCAGGTCTAAACGACATCGTCATGCGGGCTTTGGCTAAGGAACCGGAAGTCCGTTACCAGAACTGCCGCGAGATGCAGGAAGATCTAAGGAATTATCGCTCTGCAGGCGCCGGAGGAAATAATCCTGACGCCACTATGGTCTCACCGCGGCCAAACGGTGGCGGGCTTATTGGCCCAGCAGGCGGAGGTCTTCGCGGATTGCACGGCGAAGATCCCATGTCTTCTCCTACGCTGCGTTCGCTGCAAAACCGCACCAGCAGTCCCACGCAGACGCCAGTCATCCGCAGAACCGCGCCGGTGCAAAAGTACGAAGAACCAAAAAAGAATAGCCCCGTCGGAACAATCCTTGCAGCTTTGCTGCTCTTAGGTGTAATCGCCTACGGTGGATACAAATTGCGGCCCGAGTTGCAGGCAGTTCGCGAGCGGAATAAGTCGCAGGCCGCAGCACAGGCTCCTGCCAGCACGCCGACACCCGCTCCAGCGCCGGCTCTCTCTCAGCCTCCGGTACAGACTGCAGATCCCACGGCGCAGGCGCAACCGACCGTGAAAGAAAATATTTCTTCGGGATCCGTTAACACACCGGATCAGCCCGCGGAATCCCCTGCAAAAAACAATGCACCTGTCATTCCCGTGGCTGCAACGCCAGTTGTGAACGAACCAAAGCCTGAAGTTCCGCAGGCGGCAACTCCGCAAAAGCCGGCTGATAAGAAAGATCCAGATTCAGGATTGACGCCGGCCGCTGCGGATTACAAATCCAAAATCGCCGCCGCAATCTCGCAAAGAGATTTAGCCAATCGGATAAAGATCACCGGGACCGGCAATACGTTGACGATCTCCGGCAAGCTGCGTCCTGCGGAGCATTCTTCGTTGCTGCATTTCATGCGCAATGCTCCAGCAGCCGTTCACGTTGTAGACGATATTCAGTACGACGACGCACCAGTGCGCGCCGCTGACTCTCCAGCACGTGCCGTCAACTCTCCCATGCCCGCAGCGGATTCTTCCGATAACGATGCGCATCCGGTCCCCAAACCAGGATACGGTGCAATTCACGTCAACACCGACGTACTGGGAGCCACCGCAACATTACTCGGCCCGGCGGGAAGAGCGATCACCGATTGCCAGACGCCCTGCAATTTCAACAATCTCGTCCCCGCGCGCTACAGTTTGCAGGTGAAGAAGGATGGCTACCGGCCTCTGCAGACCGCCTTGGAACTCAAGATGGGGGAATCTCAAGATCAAAAGTTGCATCTAGAATCGCTTACAAAAGGGCTATTCGTCAGCAGTCGTCCCCCGGGTGCCGACGTATTTATCAACGGCGCGAAACAATCGGGACAAACACCTGTGACCCTCCCGCTCGCTGCAGGGCAGTTCAATATGGTCCTCCGCCTGAGCGGTTACGAACCGTTCGTTGGGCAAGTCCAGGTGAAAGACAATATTCAGACCACGATGGACGTGGCACTAAATCCCAGGTCTGAGCCGCACGTCGCATGGGCGCAGGTGACCACCACCCCGACAGGTGCCGAGATTGTTGTTGATGGTACCCCGACCGGTCAAGTATCCCCAGCTCGAGTCCAAATTCCTGCGGGAGCGCACATTGTTGCTCTACGTTTGCCGGGATACCAGCCGGCAAGGCGTGCTGTCGAAGTCACAGAGGGTGGAACTGTGACCATCACTGAGGCGTTAAAACCCAAGAATTAGAGTTCTCAAGCAACTGTATCTAAATGACTTAGAAAGAACAAGAACCTTAACCCCTTTGACCAATGTAACAAAATGTTTCATTTTTCACCACTCGTACTATAGCTTTCGCTTCTACTTCCCGCACAATAAAGAGGGGTTTTACATCCGCAAGATTTGCAGATTCTGCGGGGAGAGTTTCTCCCCGTGGAGGCGCATATCCTAAGGTTTTGGAAGAAAGCGTCTTGGGACGAAACTTGGTACAACGAGCCACAGTTCTTTCGGAAGAGAACACAGCGGGCAAGCCACGAAGCCAGCGGGCCGTGCCCCAGGAAACGGCGATTCCGCGCCCCGAGCTCCAATCAAGTGTTGATTGCCGTCAAGCCGATGTTTGCCACGCTCTGCGCTCTTTTCATCTGCTGTTGCGTGCCTACCGTCTGTATGAAGACTCGCACCCGCAAGTTCTCGACAGTTTAGATTGTGCCTACGACACGTTGCGCGAAGTCGCATCAGAGGTGGCTGGATTAGAGGCGCGAGCCGAACGTGGCGGGATTGTGGTAACGAAAATCGGCGAATCCCACTTGCCCGACCCACGAGGAGAATTTCACGCGCTGGCCACGGACCTGATCCGCGCGGACATCCACGTCATTTATTTTTCGACAAAATTCCATGTAGGCGAATTGGACACGCTTGCCCGTCTGATCAAAGCGACCTTGCTAAAATCGGAAGAGTCCGCCAAACGATTGGGGAGAGGCTGGTGGCCAAATCAGCTCCGGGTGAAACGCGTGCAAGGCATTCAGGTCAATACATTGACCGAGCGAAAAGTTGACAGCATCCTGGCCAGTTTGATTGCCGCGCTGGTGGCCTATGGCGGCAATGCGCCTCTGGAAAATGGCGATGCGCCGATTCGCGCTCCACAAAGCGATGAGCTCGCCGAAACTCTGCGGCTGATCGGGCGATTGACG
>DASXIT010000063.1:0-41789 GCA_036497825.1 Candidatus Acidiferrum sp. | reverse complement strand
CCGTCTTGGGACATACTCACCGACGCGTTCCAACAAGTGATGAACAGCGTAGCCCGCGGCACATTGCGCATCGAGACCGAGCGTGTTCCGCTCGCCGAGATCGAGGATGCCTGGGAACGCGACGCACACGCCCACAGGCTGGTCGTGATCCCGTAGCCTGACAAAAGTGCCGTTCGCGGCGGCTATGATTGACCTGCCCCCCGTTTTAATCCAGTCAAAGTTAACACTCCGGAGTTCTTGCACATCCTTGGGGAGTAAGGCCATGTGTGTGTCATATACTACGCGCAATGCATTCGCAACCAGAAGGGAGCAACAACAATGCGCTGGTACCACTATGTGGCGTACTTCTTCGGGGGCGCATTCCTCGCGAACGCCCTACCCCATTTCGGCAATGGAATCTCGGGCCATGCTTTCCAGAGCCCCTTCGCATCCCCACCCGGAGTAGGCTTGTCCTCCTCGACGATCAATGTCTTATGGGGTCTTTTCAACCTTGCCGTCGGCTACCTGCTCGTCTGTCGTGTCGGCTGCTTCAATCTGCGGAAGACCCAACACGTGCTCGTCCTCGGGGCAGGTATCCTGCTGATGTCGCTAATGGACGCCCACGCATTCGGACGTTTCCACGGGGGGCTGTGAGCCTGCCTTTTCTATACTGCCCCGCGTTTACGTGTTCCCGAATCTTCACAACTTTTGGTAAACGCATTATAAAAGGGCGCCCGCTTGAAGTAGATTTTGATCGTTCGCATCAACGTCTACAACAAGGAGCACCCTTATGAATGACGCTAAGTATATTGGGATGGATGTGCATACGGCAACGATCTCGGTGGCGGTTCGGGATTCGAGCGGAAATCTGGTGATGGAAGCCACACTCGAAACGAAAGCCGAAACTATTCTTGAGTTTGTTCATGGTCTGCGCGGTAGTTTGCACGTGAGCTTCGAGGAAGGAACGAAGGTGTTTAGGTCTCTAACGACAAACTGGACTAGAAGAACACCGCGCCGCCATCCACGTTGATGGACTGGCCGACCATGGCGCTGGACATATCCGAACAAAGAAATAGAGCGGCTTGCGCAATCTCGGCTGCGGTTTGTCCGCGGCCCTGCAGTAACGAACCGAGAAAACCTTTGAGCTGTTCTTCCGGACTGATGCCCAACCTTTGCGCCAGCGTGTTGCCCAATTCTTTCGACATGATCGTCTCTGTAACCGGACCCGGGCAGATGGCGTTCACGCGCACTCCCTGCTTTGAAGCCTCGGCAGCCATCACGCGGGTGAGGCCGAGCATCCCTGCTTTCGCCGCAGCATAGGCAGAACCCCATCCATACGCAGCTTTCGCGGAAATGCTGGAAATATTTAGAATGACGCCAGACTTGTGCTCGTACATCTGCGGCAAAACCAATTTGCTTAACAAAAATGCGGCACGCAAATGAACGGCAACGACTTTATCGAATTCCGCCAGGGGATATTCTTCGACCGGAACAACTGGCCCGTAGTGGCCAGCATTGTTCACGAGGATATCGATGCGGCCGAACTTCGCCTTGGCCGCCGCAACCAGTTCTTCGCAATCTTTTTCGTGAGCGAGATCGGCGGTCGTGAACGCCGCTTCTCCGCCGAAAGATGTGATTTCGCCGGCGGCGGCATCTAATTCAGTTTCCGTGCGCGCACTTAGGAAAACTCGTGCGCCTTGCGTTGCGAAGAGTTGAGCGATTGCGCGACCAATGCCGCGTCCTGAACCGGTGATGAGGGCAACTTTATTTTCTAGCAGCATAGACTGGCAACGATACCAACCCTGCGGACGGACTGCCAGCCATCTCGCTGCGCCCGCAATCGTTGTCTAAAAGCCATCATGCTATCTCATATACAGGCGCCGAGTCGTCGCAAAGCTCTCTTCAGGGGCTAAAGCCCAAGCTATCTATCGCTTGTACGTCGGAGCTGAAGCCCCGACCTCCTAAAGGAGCATGTATGAGATAAGTGGCACTGTTGATTTTCTCGCGAAAACCGCCTGATTCAATGGTGCTTGCGATTCTGCTAACCAGGCCAGCGGCGCGGCAGAACTTTCCACGACGTGAACCGTGGGAAGACTATTTGGGCTTCAAATCCTTCAGAAGATGATTGACCGCTTCTTCCGCCTGATACGGCGTAATGGTGGGTTTATTGTTCAACTCTTTGTGGCTGATGGCGCGATACGCCAGCTTGTGCGGGTTGCGCAGCGAGAGGTCCAGGACAAAGGTCCCTTCGTGCCAGCGAACGTTTTGATACTCGACTTCCGGCGGACCCCAGCCCCATCCACCATAATATCCATAGCCTCCCCAACATCCATAAGGGCCGCAGCCTGGATAAACACTCTGCACGATGGCCGATTGGCGTTTTACGGCAACGTGATAGTCCACCAAAATGTCGGCCATAGCGGGATCGGGGACCTGCCTCAACCCCTTGCCATTCAGCGCGTGTTCAATCGCCGTTTGCAACTGCGTACGATTTGCTTCGGTATTCCAGTCGCGATTGCTTTCCAGCTTTTGCGTCGGAGCAGGTGCTTCCGGCTTGATTACATCGCGAGAGGTAATGGCCCGTCCATCGGGAGCGCGTTTCACCACGTCAGGAGCGGCTGGCGGCCGCCAAGCCCAAGTCATGCCCTTGGCAATGTGTATTTCAGGATCGCGAATGACCTCGACATTGTCATCGCATCCAGCCAGCAGAAATCCACCCAGCAGCACGGTAGAAAGCAGCACTACGCTAGAAAAAGACCTTCTCAGTTCCACGAGAACATACCTCCACGTTCTATCGAACACGGCAGGTTGCAAAAAGTTGGATGGTATTTTGGATGAATAGGCGGTGTGCAGAGAGGATCGTGCACGCGCTACTTCAAGGCGGGAACGCACCAATCCGCTGGAGGAAAGACGATGGGCCAAAAATTAGCGGCAGGCCGATCAAATTCGAAGGCGATGTTGTAGAACTCCATGCCGGTTTCTTCGATGCGCACCACCCGGCAACTGATTTCCATGCCGTTCTTGGGATTACTGAGCAGAAAAGACTGCCCGACATGAAGGTGAGTTCTGATTTGAATGAGGCCACCGTGCGCGTTGACCACCTGGGTGTAGCCCTTTTCCTGAATCTGGCGGCGATCCTCATCTTCGGCCAACACGACGACGGACATACGCAGCATGACACGTTCGCTTCTTCGCCGATTTTGGGCGTCAGCCATCTAAGATAGTCCTTAGAAAGCTAGGTTACCCGAAAAGAGGTCCCTCTAACACTGGCCTTGGAGACAGGTAAGCCGCCGTTTTTGGGACAGGTGGAGACAAAATGCACAGGATTATCAGTTTTGGTATGATAGAATTTTGCAAATTCAGCAGCTTAGGATAGTGATGGCAACTTCAACTGGGGCAAAGACTTTATTGCGTGTACGGCCTCGCGGGTTTTGCGCGGGAGTAGTACGCGCCGTCGACATTGTGGAACTGGCGCTGGAAGCCTATGGCGCGCCTGTATATGTTCACCACGAAATCGTTCATAACACTTACGTGGTAGAGCAGTTGCGGCGTCGTGGCGCCATTTTTGTCGAGACCATTGAAGAGGTACCTTCCGGCTCAGTGTTGGTTTTCAGCGCTCACGGCGTTCCCCCAACGGTGCGTGGTGAAGCGAAAGAGCGGCAATTGCGAGTGATTGACGCAACCTGCCCGTTGGTCACAAAAGTTCACCTGGAAGCCCTGAAATTTGCACGTGAAAAGCGCACCATTATTTTAATCGGCCACAAAGATCACCAGGAAATCGTGGGTACTTCCGGCGAGGCTCCGGACCGCACGATTGTGGTGGACTCCGTCGAAGCCGTGGACAAGTTGCAGGTAGAGGATCCCGAGAAGTTGGCATTCCTGACGCAGACGACGCTCAGTCTCTACGACACGCAAGAAATTGTTTCCCGCTTGCGACAGAAATTTCCGAAGATCATTGGGCCTGCCAGCGACGATATTTGCTACGCCACACAGAACCGCCAGGAGGCAGTTGAGCAGGTAGCCAAGGACGTGGACTTGATTCTGGTCGTGGGCTCGCAGAACAGCTCGAATTCCAACCGCCTGGTGGAATTGGCGCAGCGCCTGAATATTAAAGCGCAATTAATCGATTCGGCGGAAGACATTAATCCGGGTTGGCTGGAAGGTGTGAGCCGCGTTGGATTAACGGCTGGCGCCTCCGCACCGGAAGTTTTGGTGGAACAGGTCAGCGAACGGCTGGCGCAGTTTGGATTTACGGACCAGCGTGATTTGGATTTGATTCGCGAAGATGTGCGGTTTACTTTGCCACCGGAATTGGCGACTATCGCGCCTGCACCGCGGCGTTAAGAGATTTGTAGTAATGCGAATGCGCTGATTCAAGCGGCGCATTCGGTAAATGTTTAAGCCGGGCAGGGAACTACCGGCGCATTAAGTCGTAAGCTGACGGCCCGGCAATCACCAGTATTGGTAAAAAGGAGCGTACTTTGGCGGTCAAAATAGTCCGTCAGGCGAACAAGATTGCTCTGATTGGTGCACCCTCTAGCGCCGCTGCTTTTTTGCCGGGGAGTGAAAAGGCGCCTACCGCTCTTCGTGCCGCTGGTCTGATCGAACGTTTACAATCCATCGGATATGAAGTCAACGATATGGGAGATTGTACGCCGCGCTTGTTCGCGGACGATGACGAGCATAAGCGCGCGCGAAATCTTCCCGCAATCGTCGCTTCCCTGAATGATTTGAAGCCGCGCGCGGAAATGGCCATGAAGTCTGGCGCGCTGGTTTTGGTTTTGGGCGGCGATTGCACCCAGGTTATTGGCTTATTGACCGGGGCTCGTCGCTATTATCGCCACGTCAATCTGTTGTGGATTGACGGCGATGCGGATCTGAATACCCCTGCCAGCACGCCTTCCGGGCGGCTTGATGGTATGGCGCTTTCCACGATTATCGGAAAAGGGTCGCCAGAGTTAGTGCGCTTCTGGGCTGAACCGCAAATTGTGCGCGAGCCCGACACCGTTTTGTTTGGTGTTTCCCGGCTTGACCCATTTGAGCAGGAATTCCTGACGCGTTCGCCAGTACGGCATACTCTGGTAGCGGATATCCGCGCAAAAGGCGTCGAAAAGTCCACACATCAGACCATCGAGCAACTGCACTCAGATTCGCGCGAATTTATTCTCCATCTGGATCTGGATGTAATCGCGGAGGAAGAATTTTCTGCCGTGAATCTGCCCCGCACGGGCGGACTTTCTTTTGGCGAGGCGCAAATAGCGCTGACAGAATTTGCGAAGAGCAAGAATCTGTTGGGATTGGACATCGCGCAATATAATCCAGACAAAGATCCCGATGGCACAGGAGCTAAGAAATTGATCGATCTTCTTGCCGATGTGCTCTCGGCTCGTTTGGCAGCCCTCACAGCTCCAGCGCCACCGTGTGCGCCGGTTGCGGAAGAAACGTCTTCTACTACTGCAAACTAACATTCAGGTTTCTGCTCGACTCCGCGCTGCTTGCCCTGAAACAAATTTTGCATGTATCGAATTCGATAATTACGCGGCAAGGAATCAACTCTTCACGGAACGTAAGCCCTAATATGGTAGTGAGCGGCCGAAGTCTAACTGCGGCCGCAACCTAGAGATTTCTCGGAGAGCAATGAAACGCCGGTTGCAAGTGATGAAATTTGGGGGTACTTCCGTTGGCGATGCAACCTGCATCGCGCGAACGGCAAAAATTATTGCGGACGGGGCGAAAGCAACGCATTGCGTGGCCGTGGTTTCCGCGATGAGTGGCGTGACAAATCGCCTGATCGAAGCGGCAAACCTTGCGCAGTCCGGCGATACGGTGGGATCGATCGGCGTTTTAAACGCCTTGGCCGAGCATCACGAAATGGCACTGCAACAGTTAACCGCGAAGGAACCCGAGCGCGTCGCGGTGCGCTCCGCACTGGCCGCTGCATTCACCGATGGCAAGAGGTTTTGTGAAGGCACAGCGTTGCTGGGGGAACTGTCGGCTCGAACCTTGGACACAATTTCGAGTTTAGGAGAACGGCTCTCTGCGCCTTTAGTTTCGCTGGCTGTGCGTGAATTGGGATTTGCCAGTGAACCAATTGTGGCTACCGACTTAATCGTG
The DNA here is from genome assembly GCA_036497825.1 of Candidatus Acidiferrum sp. GTDB lineage: Bacteria > Acidobacteriota > Terriglobia > Acidiferrales > UBA7541 > Acidiferrum. The sequence goes on along the minus strand of DASXIT010000063.1, from coordinate 35,696 downwards.
ACAGACGCATATCACGGCGGCGCGGAACCGATCATGGAACTAACCAGAGACAAGTCGCAGGCAAAGCTGCGGCCCTTGCTGGAAAAAGGAATCGTGCCGGTGGTTACAGGCTTCATGGGTGCGACCAGTAAGGGACAACTCACTACACTTGGCCGCGGCGGGTCGGACTATTCCGCAACGATTCTTGGAGCCGCGCTCGACGCCGATGAAGTGATTATCTGGACAGATGTGGACGGCGTGCTCACGGCCGATCCTCGATTAGTCACCGAAGCAAAAACGATTCCGGAGATGTCCTATCGAGAGGCTGCGGAGTTGGCATACTTCGGGGCCAAAGTACTGCACCCAAAAACGTTGAAGCCTGTCGTGCAGGCGGCGATTCCGGTTTGGATTCGAAACAGTTTTCAACCGGAGAGGGAAGGCACCAAAATTTCGCAAGAAGGGCGAAGCATTGGTGGCGGTGTAAAGGCGCTTACCGCGATTCGCGATGTAACGCTGATCAGCGTAGGCGGGCCCGGAATTGTGGGTCTGCCAGACGTGGTGGGCAGGACATTTTCAACCACAGCGGAAGTTCGCGCCAACGTCTTACTAATTTCACAGTCCTCCTCGCAAAACGATATTTGTTTCATCGTTACTTCAGCCGACGCTCAGCGAACGGTGGACTCACTGCGCAAAGAGTTTGCTCAGGATTTGGCTCATCAAAAGGTGGAGCACATCACCGTCGATCCCAATATCGCTATTGTTGCGGTAGTCGGAGAAAACATGCGGGGAACTCCGGGCGTGGCTGGACGGACATTTAACTCCATGGGGCACGACGGAATCAATATCATCGCGATTGCGCAAGGTTCTTCCGAAAGCAACATTTCCTTCGTGATCGAAGAAAAAGATGTAAAGAAGGCTTTGCTGGCCCTGCATCGCGACTTCAGCCTCAACAACGGAACCAACGGAAAATAGAAGCCCATCACTTAGGATTGAGAAGCAGTGGAAGCCGCGGCGCGTTTCCGATGATAGCGGGCTAGCCCCATCCAGGAGAGGGGCAAATGTCCGTTGAACAGGAGGTGGGCTGCGTCCTCCGTTGTCAGCGAAGCGACTGCTTCTTCTGTGGCTTCGCGAATGAATTCTTCGATAGCAACCGATTCTTCCCCACCAGCCGACAATATTTTAGCTACTAATTCACTCCATTGCCGCAGGCGTATGCGATAGTTCGCGAGATGTTCGGCGGGCCGCTCCGAAAAGCCAAAATGAGTTAAGCATAGACGTTTGGGATTGAGATGCTCGATGGCATCCATGGATTTGTCCCACAACTCCAGATCAATGTCGGGAGGTGGCGTAGCTGGTAAAACAAACGGGTGCCCTTCGATGCAAATCCCAGCAGTGTCGCCCACAAACGCAGTTCCCGTGGAACACTCCAGATAGGATACGTGGTGCGAAGCGTGGCCCGGAGTATACAGAACATCAAAGGAGGTGCCGCCCAGCGACAAACTTTCACCGCCACGGAGAATCTGCAAATGTGATTGCGGAACCGGCAGAAACCTACCAAAAAGAGCATCCATCTTGTCGCCATAGAGGCGCTGCGCACTCTTCAGCAGTTTTTGCGGATCAACCAAATGAGGGGCGCCCTGTTCGTGCACATAGACCTGAAGATTCGGATTCTCCAAGAGCAAAGAGCCTGTTGCCCCGGCATGATCAAGATGGATATGGGTCAGCAAAATAAATTGCACGTCAGAAATTCTGAGTCCGGAAGAAGCAAGTTGTTTGTGAAGAGTCGGGAGGCAAATCGACGGTCCGGGATCGATCAATAGATTTGTATTGCCAGAACGCAGCAGCACCGAAGCAATCGAGCGCGGATTACCAAGCCAACAGAGGTCAAGCAGCGTTAAGGAAGTCACAGAAGAGTAATTTAATTCACCCATCCGAAAGAAAGTCAAGTGTCAGAAGTTCCTAGAGCTTACGATTCAAAAAAATCCTTAGGGAGGCAATAGAAACACTTGCAGAATGATGAACTTATGGAATATGCTTTTCCCGCTGTGGCTCGCCACCTTATGTACCTCGCCAATCCTGGGGGCAGCCGCAAAAAAAATCGCCCGTAGAATTTGGGACAAGATTTGCGCGATTGGATATCCTGCGCGCTTCGCCCAGCGATGCAGGTGGATTACTGCAATGAATACACGTGAATCTCACGGGATCTTTGGTTTGAATTTAGGGAGGAATGTTATGCGGAAATGGTGTGCAACTCTGGCAATGGGCGCTCTATTTGCTCTGCCACTATGTGCGCAGCAGAAGGATGCTGGCACGGCAACTACTAGCAGTGAAACTTCAGATAACGCGGTTCCTGCGAAGAGCGACTTCAGTATCGCTCCGGCATCGAGCAGTTTGTTTGCGATGCCAGCAGCTCCGGCAGCCAAGCCAGATATTTTTAGCGATTGGGCGAACAATCCCTGGAATCGGCACGCCTGGGGACTCTTGACGCCGAAGTACGAAATCGCGGGGCTGTTCCAGTACATCAACTTCTGCCCGTGCTCGTTCAAAAACTTCAATAACTATGGCGCGACGGGAGAGTTTGCTTACAACGTCAATAAATGGTTAGGGCTGGTTGGGCAGGTCGGTGCGTACAACTTCTCTCGTCAGATTTATGTCTTGAATGGCACGGACTTCAGCCAAGTGACCATCAAGGGCAGCCAGGAGACCTATTTGTTTGGTCCACGGCTGAACTGGCGAAGGTTCGACCACTTCGTGCCCTTTGCTGAAGTGCTCTTCGGCGCTGCGCACGGCGGTTATCAGATCAACGGCGTTGCAAGCCAGACGGCATTCTCGTTGGCGGCTGGCGGCGGTGTTGATGTCGTTCTGCTTCAGAATCTTTCATGGCGCTTCTTCGAAGCTGATTACCTCTTAACCGACTACACTGGTCCGTATCTCAGCCCGAATGGCCGTCAAAACAATTTCCGCATCGGCAGCGGTTTGGTCCTGCGCTGGGGATACCCACCAGAGCCGCCCAAGCCCAATCACCCGCCAGTGGCAGCTTGCTCTGCGGATAAGCCATCGGTTTATCAAGGTTCCAGTGATCCTGTTGCAGTTCACGTGAACGCCACGGATGCGGACAACGATCCACTGACCTATAGCTACACGGCAACCGGCGGCACTGTTGATGGCACCGGCGCTGATGTTCGTTGGAGTCCCAGCGGACTGGCGATCGGCAATTACACCGTCAACGCCAGCGTTAGCGACGGGAAGGGCGGCACGGCGACTTGCTCCACGGATATCGCTGTTGCCAAGCGGCCGAACCGTCCACCGGTTATCTCTTGCGCGGCAGAACGTAGCCCGATCATTGCTGGCGAGCGCGTAGCAATCCGCTCCACGGCAAGCGATCCGGACGGCGATCCGCTGACCTACAGCTATTCTTCGACCGGCGGCCAGGTTACTGGCGATGGCCCAACCGCAACCTTTGATTCGACTGGCTTGGCCCCTGGCAGCTACACCGTCAACGGCAAGGTAGATGACGGCAATGGCGGCACGGCGTCTTGCTCTACGAACGTAGACGTACAAGCCCCAGCGCCTCCACCACAAGCAACCAAGGTGGGCACCTGCGGCTACCGTACAGCCGGTTCATCGCGCGTCGACAACGAATGCAAGCGCATTCTGGACGACGTGGCCCTGCGCTTGAAGAATGAACCCAATGCCAAGGTGGTCTTCGTTGGTGTCGCGGACCCGAAGGAACCAAAGGCCGCGAAGCTGGCGCAGACTCGAGCGGAACTTGCCTGCAAGTATCTCGGCGAGAAGGGCATCGACGCTTCCCGCTGCAGTGCTCGCACTGGCACAGCCTCAACCGAAAAGGGTATGGAGAAGGAAAACCGCCATATCGACGCCGTCTTCGTACCTGAAGGCGCAACCTACTAAACTCTTCGGTTCATCGAGAAGCGTTGCATGCTCTCGACTGAGCCTGAGAACCTACTAACAGCCGGGCTCTCCGAGATAAGCTTCGGGGAGCCCGGTTTTGTTTTAAAATCCCATGGTGCAGCTGAACGAGGGAAGCAGCCGATTGCTCTTGCGTGTTCTTTTAGGATTCTTGCTTAGCTTAAATATCATTGCAGCCCTACAAGCGCAGGATTGGCAGCGACTGGGGCCGCCCGGAGGCATGGTCCTCACGCTGGGAATCGACGCCTCCGGAGCAGTGTATCTGGGCACTGCGGATGGCCATGTGTTCGTCAAAGACAATTCTGGGAAACCATGGGAATTACGAGGGCGGATCGGCAATCGGACCGATGCCGTGGTATCTCGCTTGGTAACCGACATTAAATCAGGCGTCGTCTATGCGGCGGTTTGGTATCAACAACCAGGTGCAGGTGGGGGCGTTTTTCGAAGCGTGGATGGAGCAAGGACCTGGAAATTGTTGGGTCTTCCGAATGAGGCAGTCCGCGCTCTGGAAATTACTTCTTTACCGACCCGCGTAATTCTTGCTGGCACTCGAACCGGCGTCTTCCGTTCCACTGACGAGGGAAATACTTGGGAACGTATCACCCCGGTAGATGATCCGGAACTGCTAAACGTTGATTCGCTGGCCGTGGATCCGCGCGACCCAAATATCATCTACACCGGCACGTACCATCTGCCTTGGAAGACCATCAACGGCGGCAAGACCTGGAAATCCGTTACCACCGGATTAATCGATGATTCCGACATCATGAGTTTGCGTGTCGATGCCACGAATCCTGAACGCGTATTTCTCAGTGCATGCTCCGGCATTTACCGCAGCGAGAACCAGGGCGGGCAGTGGAGCAAACTGCAAGGCATTCCCTATGCCGCACGAAGAACACAAGCGATCGTTCAAGACCCACAGAATCCGCAAACGCTGTACGCCGGAACAACGGAAGGTTTGTGGATTACCCGAGATACAGGTGAAACCTGGGAACGCACCACACCGAAGGATTGGGTGGTAAATGCCGTTGCAGTGTTGCCAGATTCACAAAGTAAAGAACGCGTCCTGGTCGGCACGGAATCACGCGGAGTACAAGTCAGTGAGGATGCCGGCAAGACATTTGTCGAGTACAACGAAGGCTTCACGCACCAGGTAGTGAGCCAGTTGATCGGAGATCCAGCAGATGCATCGCACCAATTGATGCTGATGGAGCGAAGCGGCTCAGTCTTGTGGGAAAGCCATGATGCTGGCGACACCTGGACTTCTGCGACATTGATGAAGGCAGAGGACAGTGGCAAGACACATTTCACTGCGGAATCCATGCAAAGACTGTACGCAAGCCCGTGGGGTTGGATGGTGCGGGTTTCTTCTCCCGAGCAAATATGGATTTTGGAGAAGGGCACAGAAAAATGGCGGGAGTGGAAATTGCGGCTACCGATCAGCTCCACGAGTCCCCCGCATAGTTCCGCGAAAGCTCATCGTCAGAGTCCGGCGACTCGTACCGCTGGATTTGTTCTGCCTGCGAGCGAGATTGAATTTTCAGAGCAGGACGCCTATGTTCCGTCGAAAGATGGATTGCTTCGCTGTACGCTTGCCGGGAATTGCGTGTGGCTGAAGGGTTTTGGGCGGGGCGGTGTCTTCCACGCATTGCAGATTTCCACGGACGGATCGACTCTCTGCGTTGCCCTCGATGGGAAGCTAGGAATCTCTAGTGACGGAGGCCAGACTGCCACGTGGAGCGATCTTCCCGTTTCATCCAACAGTGTATTGTGGATCAAGCGATTAAATGGAGATGCGGCGCAATCCCTCTTTCTAGGGAGCGCCGACGGTCTCTTCACTTCCATAGATGGCGGAGCGAGTTGGAATCGCCGCGAACGGGGATTGCCCGCGGGCCAAGTCGAGCAAGTAGTTCAAGGGCATGGTTTTATCGCCGCAAGCCTGCGCGAAGGCGGCATGTATGTTTCTACGGATGGCGGAAAGACCTGGGATCGCACTTATCCTGACGCCGAAAGAAGTCGATTTACAGGAATCGTAGAGACTAGCCCAGGGGTTTTGACGATCGGTTCGCAAAGCGAAGGCGTGCTTCGTTGGCAGGCAAAATCCAATAAAGAATGAGTACATCTTCTCGTATTCGATAGGGTGCAGGTAATTTGACCAAAGCGAATGATCCGGCACTGAAGCAAAAGTCTGTGTTCCAAATCAGCGGACAAAGATACCAGATTGGTATACTCTTCATTTAGAACCTTTGTGTTAATTACTGTCTTTGTAATATTTAACATTGAATTACAAGATATCGAGTACGGAATTCCCGTAATGGTCTGATGTCCCTCTCCCAGTTCGGGAACATTTTGCCGAGTGAGGCTTGGGTAGTTCGGCGCGAGGAAATCATGATTAACGGCAATGGACATCATGCAGTAGAAGTAGGGTTCGCAAATGGCAGGGCACCCGCGACTTTCGCTGCCGTGCCCAGCTTTGAAAGCAGAATGGCGCCCGTTCAACTGCTGGTGGTTGACGATGATGAACATATCCGCGAGGTATGTCGATCGTGGCGGAGGAAAGTGGAATGCGGGTTTTTGATGTCCCCAGCGCAGAGGAAGCGCTCGAGATGTTGGAGATTTCTTCGGTCAACATTCTCCGCCGAGCATCAAGCGGAGCTGACGGAATTGCTTGCTAGTGGAGCAGCCGACTATGTGAACCGCTCGGAATATTCCACCAGTGTAGCGGCGGGACTGATCGAGCGGCGATTGCGGCAATGGCTGTTACATTCCGGAAATCAGGCCCGTGGCCGTAAGGAATTTCGCTCTGCGCAGGCATGCAACTCCGAGGCCTCTCAAGCCAGGGATTTGGCCAGGTGTTGCGGCACGAACTGAATAATCCTCTCACTGGGATTCTGGGTAATGCCGAACTATTGTTCGTGGAACTGCATCGCAAAAACATTGAGCTCCCGTCAAGCTTGGAAGGCCGCCTGGAAACGATTGCCTCGCTGGCCGTGCGCATGCGAGAAACGGTGCGAAACCTTAGCCAGGAATGGGAAGCGAAAGAAGAGAAGCGCGATAGCGAATTTGTCGAGCGACCCGCTTGAGCATCACTTTGTCGAGCTATCTGTTGGCAGTGGATTGCGTTTGCGGATTTGCGAGAACATTTAAAACGCGCCGCTCGAATTCAACCGGTTGATAGCCAAGCGCTCCAGTGTGAAATGCGTTTGGCACAACGCACAATGACTTAGGGCCTCGTGCGGCCGCATAAATTCGCTCGGAATGCCTGCAGGGAATAGTGGTGTCCGCGCCATCGCAGATGAGCAACACGGGGAAGGCTCGGGAGGCCACCGAATGCTCTGGAGAAACGCCAGCAGCAAGAAATCCCGCGACTGATTGCCCTCGAGAAAGCATCATCCAAGCCCCCGGTGCAAACAGAGTTTTGCCGAGCAGTGGATATTTCTGTAATCCGGCGTAGTCGTAAGACGCTTATCGCAAGCTTGCGAAAGAAGCTTCAGCGACAACAGCCTCAATTCGCAGATCCACCTCCGCGGATTGCAACGCGATGCCTGCACCCATGGATTCGCCCAACGCAAAAATGTGGAGAGGATGTTCGGTTGCGATCAGCGCATCTACGGTGGCTCGGGTATCGTTCCGCTCAAGCCAGCCGTAAGTCGCCATTGGCCCTTCACTCTCGCCATGCGCTCGCGCGTCCATCATGACGATGTTGTAACCTGCCCTTAACAGAAATTCAGCCTGCATAATTACACCAATGCGATTGTCAGCCACGCCATGAAACGCGAGTATCCAGGAGCCATTTGGATTGGCCGCGCGAACTTTCCAACCGTGGAGCAGCACGCCATCGGGACCGCGAACAGAAAAATCCTCGCGCCGCGAGCCAGTTACGGAAAAACTGGCGTCAGCCTCCCGAATCAGCTGGGGGAGAGTGGCCTGCGTATGGGGTGGAGAAAAGAAGGTGCGGCCAACCACCCGCCAACTACGGCGAGCAATGGCGGGAAGAGCTGCAGAATGAGAATGACCCGGTAGAATCGCCGCATATATAGGTACAAACGAAAAATGCGGCCAAATGTTCACTCGACCTGGCCGCATGCTGCATCGGCATTTTGTTGCCTACGCCGAGTTTCGTCCGGCCATCTTGCGTTTGCTTTTGTAGAGTCCGCCTTCTGAGGCAGACCGCAAATTTCAAATAATGGACGGCCCCATCCTTGATGCTATTAGAGCTGCGCCGCTATTTACGACCGGAACAACACATGTTCGCGCTGGAACATTTTTACCGCGAGAAATAGCGCCACAGCCGCATAAATGCACGTCGACAAAAAAATGATCGCGATGTAGTTCCAATGATAGGTATTCACGACCAGCTCTTTGCAAAGGAGACTAGCGTTCAGGATTGGCACCAGGGCAAGTTTTGCATTCAAGTCGATCGGAAGCATCGCGCAGACTGCAGGGATAATCACCAGAAACATCAGCGGCGTAATGTAACTCTGCGCTTCTTTATAGCTTTTCGCGAACAGGGAGACCGTCATCACTCCGGCGGAAAATAGTACGGCAAGCGGCAGAACCATAATGAAGATCGACAATACTTGTTTAATTCCGATACTTAGCTGCATTTGCGCCGCATCGCTCCCTGCCTTATCGAAAGCGTGAAGCCGCTCTAAAACCCAGAAAGACACTCCCATCGAAGTCACGGAAAGCGCGGCAGTGACCAGGGAAGTAGTGAGCACCAGGAAAAATTTGCCCAACACTAAATGAGTGCGCGAAATAGGGCTGGACAGAATCGTCTCCATGGTCCCACGTTCTTTTTCGCCTGCGGTCAAGTCCATAGCCGGATACATGCACCCGGTCATGCACAGAAGAATGACCATATAACCGATCACTCCGCCAAATGCGGCTCCGCCCACTTTTTCCGGAGGGGCGACGTTTTGCTCTTCCACGGCAAAAGGCTTCAGCACTGACTCCGGAACATTTTTCGCCGAAAGGCTTTCTTTCACGATGTTGCTGCGGAACGATTCCAAGTGCTCCTGGATTACGCTGGTCGCCAGAGATGATTTCAAGTCGCCATTGTAATTGTAAATCTTCAACGTCACCGGTTTCTGCTGCGCCAGATCACTTTCGAAACCTGTGGGAACGCCCACCGCGGCCCGAATATCTTTATTAATGATTTGCTCCTTCCAGTTGCTGGCCAGGGGAACGATTTCGATTTTCTTCAAATTGTGCAAATCTTCCAGGAGTCGCGGAGAATCCTCTCCTCCAATAATCATGACTTTAGGAATTTCCTCTTTCGCCTTGCCCAGCAAAGCGGAAATGGCAACCCCCAGCCCCGCCGTTAGCAAGGGAAACAACAGCAGTGGGACGAGCAGCGAGGAAATCAGCGTTCGCCGGTCACGCAACGCTTCGCGCAATTCTTTGCGATATACGATGCCTACATTTTGCAGAGACATTTCAGGCCGCCTCCCCATTGGTGTAAAGAGGCGCGACTATCTTCACAAAGATTTCTTCCAGATCATTTTCCTTGTAACGTTCACGCAATTCCGCCAATGAGCCTTCGGCGAGGAGCTTCCCGGATTGAATGATGCCAATCGTGTCGCAAAGTTTTTCCACTTCGCTCATCACGTGCGTCGAGAAAATGACGGTCTTTCCACGCTGCCGGCATTCTCGAATGAAGTCGATGATGGTTCGCGCCGTCATGATATCCAGGCCTAGGGTCGGCTCGTCAAAAATCATGACTTGTGGGTCATGAATCAGTGTGCGTGCGATGGAAGTTTTCTGCTTCATTCCGGTGGAGAGCTTGTCGCAGCGCCGGTCGCGAAACGAATTCATGTCCAGCCGTCCAAAAATATCGTCGATGCGCTTTTTTAGGGTAGTTTCCTCCAACCCATTCAGCCGGCCAAAATACTCCACCATTTCCTGGGAACTGAGTCGCGGGTAAAGCGCAGTTGCTGCCGAAAGGAAGCCGACATTCGCGCGCACTTTTTGCGGATCTTCGATCACATCATGCCCGCAGACAACAGCCGTTCCATTGGTTGGCTCCAAAATCGTAGCGAGCATGCGGAGAGTGGTCGTTTTGCCCGCGCCGTTCGCACCTAATAGCCCGTAGATCTGCCCCGGTTTGCAAAGGAAACTGACATTATCAACGGCACGGATTTCGCCGCGTTTTTTGTCTTTAAACAATTTGGTCAGACCTCGACTCTCAATCATGGGAGGGACCTCTTTGGATGTGGCCTAAATCGGGCAACCGTCTCAGTGATTGTTACGCATGGCCAGCGAAAAAGTAACGGCAAAAATGGAATATTTGGTGGGTGGACTATTGCGCACGGGCGCGAGGATTTAGCCTTAACCTTTGTGACAGTTGGGGCACTGTTTGGCATCAAATTTATCAGCAGGCACCCGAAAGACGTTGTTGCACTGAATGCAAACCCTGTGCACCCAGTCGGATTTAGAGGCGGTTTGTGCCTCCGAATTGGGCGGTTTCTCCAGAACGGGTTTTACGGGATCGCTCATTGGGAAAGCGTACCACGAGTTTGGCCGGAAGAGTGCGTGCGACATCCTGCATTACCGCTATGGCATCTCATTCGGGAAAAGCCCGCAAGTTGAGTAGAGAATTTGGCTAACCTCCTGATAGACTTTACCTTAGCAGGCGGCAAACCCACGGCACAGGCACGCAAGAGATGGACTCGAGGGAGAGACTGGCCGCACAACAGGCAGTAATAACTCGCCAGCTTCTTATCGATAGAGTGGATAAGATTAGAAAATATTATGGACAAGAAGTTCCGAAATCGGACTTTGCTGTTTCTTCTATTCGCGGGCATCCTCGCGTTCTTTCTGATCCGTGCCAGCGGCCGCCAGCCGGTCGCCAAGATTACCGCGATGCAGCCGATTCGTGAAAATATTGTTTCCTCTATCAGCAGCAACGGAAAAGTAGAACCGATTTCGGCCACCGTGATTCGAGCGCAATCGGACACCTTCGTCGAGCGATTGCACGTAAGTGAAGGCCAAAATGTAAAAAAGGGGCAATTGCTACTGGAGTTGAATGTAAAAGAGGCCGCCGCGCAATTGGCTCAAGCGAAATCCAGATTGCTGCTTGCACAGGATGCTTTGCGCGCTGCAAAAGCAGGAGGCCGGGCCGATGAAGCGGCAAGAGTTTCCGGAGATTTGGCGAAGGCGCAGGCAGATCGTGACCGGCTGCAACGCAATCACGATTCCCTCGAGCGTTTGCTGGCTCAGGGTGCGGCAACGAAGGATGAACTTGCCACTAATGATTTGGCCCTGCTAAAGGCGCAGTCGGAAGTCACTCGCCTCACCGCGGCAAAACAGGAGTTCGACCGGCAAGCGGGGCTCGATAGCTCGCGAGGCCTCTTGTCGGTGCAACAAGCGCAAAGCGATGTAGCCGTGCTGGAAGACAAAGTGCGCCAGGGAAGAATTTATGCGTCGGTCGATGGCACTGTCTATTCCATGCCGGTGAGAGCAGGCGATTTCGTCAAGACCGGGGATTTACTTTTGGAAATGGCGGATCTCCACAAGGTTCGCGTCAGGGTGTTTATCGACGAACCCGAAATGGGCGCCCTCGAAGTTGGCTTGCCAGTAAAAATTACCTGGGACGCTCTTCCCGAACGCGTGTGGCAGGGGACAACGGAAACAGTTCCCAAGCAGGTGGTGGCCCGCGGTGCGCGAAGCGTAGGGGAAATGCTCTGCTCAGTGCAAAACGAAAAGTTGGAACTGCTTCCCAATACCAATGTGAACGTGTTGATCCGCTCGAAGGAACGGCAAAATGTAGTGGCAGTGCCGCGAGGCGCGGTAGAGTCGGAAGCCGGGCAAAAATTTGTGTTTCTCGTCAGGCAGAGCGTTGGAAAAAGCACATTGGAAAAGCGCCTGATTCAGGTGGGAATCGCAGATTCTATTAATTACGAAGTTCTCAGCGGTTTGCAGGTAGGCGATGTTGTAGCACTGCCGGGGGATGTCGATCTCAAGGATGGCATGAACGTTCGAGTGGTGAGCATGGAAAACGAGACTGTGAAAGGTGGATAGATGGGCCTCCGAGCTCTGCCGTGCGTCACTTGTTTTTGTTTCCTGTCCTTGGCGATTTCCTCGTTCGGGCAAGATAACCCTTTGTTTGCGGCAAAAAGCGCGTTTGAAAAGGGCGAGTACACCAAAGCTATCGGTATCCTGGAGCCGGAAGCCGCCAAGAATTCCAGTAACGGCGACGTTTATTTGCTGCTCACCAAATCGTATCTGGAAGTAAACCAGGCGGAAGCAGCTGTTAAGAGCGCGGAAAAAGCGGTTTCCATCGACCCTAAAAGCTCCGTCTATCACGATTGGCTTGGGCAGGCTTACGGAGAAAAAGCCTCGCACGCGTCGATGTTCAGCGCCTATCCTCTAGCAAGAAAAACCCAAAAAGAGTTTGAGACGGCAGTAAACCTCGACGAGCGCAATTTTGAAGCGGCACAAAACCTGGTTGAATACGATTGCACCGCCCCATCCGTTGTGGGTGGCGGTGAAGACAAGGCGCGACCGATCATCCAGAAGTTGATGACTTTGGATCCTTCACAGGGCCACTACGCACAGGCAAATTGTTTGCAGCAAAAGAAGGACAACGTTGGAGCAACGGCGGAATTTCTGAAAGCACTGGAAAGCAAGCCGAAATCCATGGATTTGGTGAATGACATCGCCATCTATTTTGTGAATCGCGGTGAAGCCGATCATTTGCTCGCTGCCGCCAGCGCTGCAGAATCGATCGTGCCACTCGATCCGCGGGTAAAAGTTTATCGCGCTATTGCATGGATACTGAAAGGCGAGAAACCGAAAGACGCAGAGGCTATCTTGCGTGATTACTTGCAGGGCCCAACTCATGGGTCCGACTATCCAAGCCCTTCCTCGGCGCACTACTGGATTGGCAGATTGTATGAGAGCCAGAAAAATACATCTGGAGCACGTACAGAGTATCAAACCGCGCTCAAGCTCAATCCTAAATACAAGAACGCCCAGGACGCTTTGAAAAAACTGAGTGGTAGCTAAGCCTGAGAGAGACGAACGCGCATTGCCAATTCGCCGGAGTAGGCCAACGAGGTTATGCAGCTAAAAGAATCATTGACGGTGGCGGTCGACGCCCTTCGCTCCAATAAACTTCGCGCCGTTCTCACTTCCATCGGCGTAATTATCGGCAGCGCCTCGATCGTTCTCGTTGTTACCGTTGCACTGACCAGCCAGAAATTTGTCATATCGCAGATTGAAGCCATTGGCTCAAACCTGGTTTGGGTGGAACTGATCAAAACGCCAGAAAAAACGCAGCCTCTCAGCTACGAATTAACAGTCGGTGATATGGAGGCAATCAAGACGAATATCCCCCAAGTTGGCGCCGTGATGGGATTTTCAGACGCTCCCATGACCGTTGTGGTGCAGGGGCAGGCCCGGCCGGTGCGGCTGATCGGAGTTACCGAAAATTACCAAAAAATACGCAAGCTGATCATGATGCGTGGAAGATATTTCGACGAAGGCGATCGAGAAACCGGCAGCAAAGTTTGCCTGATAACTATAGATCTGGCCGACCGTGTGTTTGGCGTTGAAAATCCGATCGGCCGCCCCATCCGAATGGGTGAATTGTCGTTTACAGTGATCGGCGTGTTCCGAGAGCGGGCCGCAACCTACGGACTCTCTGAAATTCAGAAGGAATCGGTCCTTATTCCGCATTCGTTGATGAAGTATTACACGGGCGCGGACGTGTTGAATACCGTCTATGCTCAGACGTTTTCACCGGACCTTGTCAACGCGATGGAGAAACAAGTTGGCAGGCTTATAAAAAGCCGCCACCCCGGGGAGGCGGAATATAACGTACAGACGCTGACCGCTATTCTGAATGCTGCGCGCACGATCGCCTGGGCTTTGCGCATCTTACTGGTGGTCATCGCTGCCATTGCGCTGCTGATCAGCGGAATCGGGATTATGAACATCATGTTGGTAACGGTGAAAGAACGTACCCGGGAAATCGGAATTCGCAAGGCCATTGGAGCGGCGCGCAAGGAAATTATGGCGCAGTTCCTGATCGAGGCGTTTCTGATCAGCGGCGGTGGAGCGGTTATCGGGATTTTGATCGGTATCGCAATCCCTGTGATCGCGCAGCAATTGTTACCCGGAAATTTGCGGGTGCCAATTTCCGGCATGAGCGTGGTTCTCGCCTTTCTCGTTTCCTGCTCGACTGGATTGTTCTTCGGCTATTTGCCGGCCAGTCAGGCTGCCAGACTCGAACCAGTTGAATCTTTGCGGTACGAATAGAAATTGTGGTGTTGGCGTGCAAGGCATTCGCGAAGCGGAGGTATCATGACGGGCAAGCGATGGCTGATTTTCGGTGCGATTCTAGCGATGGCGAGTGCTGCGCCTAGTCTACAGGCGCAGAACGCCTCGCAACCGGTTCCGGCTAGCCCAACGCCCGTTGTGCTCACCCTAAGACGCGCCATTGAGCTCGCCCTGCAAAATAGCAAGGACATTCAACTCGCCAAGATCCAGACTCGCGTCGCTGACGAAACTGCCGCTGTTACCAACTCTGAATTTCGCCCCAATCTTTATGCTGGTTCGGGCGCTGGATATACTTATGGCCTTCCAGAAACTCCTGGTGGCCGCCCTCCTTCTATTTTTAGCCTCACGTATACCCAAAGCATTTTGAACGGACCTCTCCGTGGATTGGCAAAAGAGCAGGAGGAGCAAGCACACGGGCAACGAATCGCATTAGAGGATACGCGAAATGCAGTCATGGTTGCAGTAGCAAGTTCGTATCTCGAACTGGTGAAAGTGCGCCACTCGCTCGATCTTCTGCGTAAAGAGAAGGATAGCGCGCAGAAAATTGTCGAGGTAACGCAGGAGCGGCAAGGTGAGGGATTCGAGTTACCGGTGGAAGTAACGCGTGCGCAATTGACGCGCGCGCAAGTCATACAACGCATCTTGCAACTGGAAGGGCGCCAGGATGAATTGGAGGTCTACATGCGTAGCCAATTGGGCCTCGTACCAGATCAAGCCATCGATGTGACTGGCGAAGAACTCCCGGGCGCCGCGGAACAGGAAGGTGCCAATCTGGTCGCCATGGCCTCACAAAATAATCCCAGCATTGCTTTTGCGGAATCCGATGTGAAGGCGAAAGAGTTCAGGTTGATCGGAGAGAAGAAAGGATATTGGCCGACCCTGGAGCTCGTTTCCATCTACGATGTACTGGCCAAATTCAATTTCCAGAACTACACAAATATAGTAAATGAGTTTCGGTACAATAATCTCAACGCCGGAATTAATGTGCAGGTGCCGCTGTTCAGTTCGAAGACACGTGCAAAAGTAGCTTTGGCGCAAGCCGATCTTGAGGCCGCAAAAATCAATCTAGCCGGAAAGCGCAACCAAGTGAGCGCCGAAGTCCGCCAAAGGTCGCGCAGGGTTCAGCAGGCCGATGCCAGCAGGGAGGTCTCGCGCCTTGAACTCCAGTTGGCGCAACAGAACGTGGCCGTGATGCAATCGCAATTTGGCGAAGGCAAAATGAATCTTCGCGAAGTTGAAAAAGCCCGGCTGGACGAAAACGAAAAATGGATGAATTACCTCGAGGCGACGTTTCAGCGCCAACAAGCCCAGTTGGAGCTTCTTAGAACCGCCGGACAACTCGACAAAGTTCTCGAATAACCCAAAAGATCTCATGCTTGAAAAAGCCAGCCTCAAGATTTTGCACGAAACGGTGGAAAGACTCGATCAGGGGTTTCCCGCTCTGCCTGCCCTTAATCCAGTGCCGGCTGACCTTGAAAAGATCGAAGAAGTTCTGTCGCTAACCGCGGAGCGGCTCCGGGACAACTATCCTTATTTCCATCCGTTGTACGCAGGGCAAATGCTCAAGCCACCTCACCCGGTCGCCCGCCTGGCCTACGCTCTTGCGCAGTGGATCAATCCGAATAACCACGCACTGGATGGCGGCCGTGCCTCTTCCGCGATGGAAAGGGAAGCAGTCGCGGAAATCGCGCAAATGTTTGGTTGGACGGAGCATCTCGGCCATTTGACCGGCGGCGGCACGATGGCCAATCTCGAAGCACTCTGGGTTGCAGGGCAAATCTCGCCAGGCAAGACCATTGTCGCCAGTGAGCAAGCGCACTACACCCACCAGCGCATCAGCGGCGTGTTGAAGTTGCCCTATGCTTCCATTCCATGTGACGCGTGCGGCCGAATGCATGTAGACGCCCTGCGGAAACGCCTGGCAAAAGGAGATGTGGGGACAATTGTTGCCACGATGGGGACAACAGCCACCGGTTCGGTAGATCCACTCGCCGACATTTTGAAGCTTAAGCAAAAATTTGGGTTTCGAGTGCACGCCGATGCCGCGTACGGCGGCTACTTTACGCTTACGGAAAATCTAGAGCCACACACCCGCCAAGCGTTCGATCAAATCACGCAAGCGGATTCAATCGTGATCGATCCGCACAAGCATGGTTTGCAGCCATACGGTTGTGGTTGCATCCTGTTCCGGGATCAAGATGTTGGCCGCCTCTACAAGCACGATTCACCCTACACCTACTTCAGTTCGAAAGAGCTGCATCTTGGCGAGATCAGCCTGGAATGTTCCAGACCGGGTGCCGCCGCGGTGGCGCTATGGGCCACCCAACGCCTATTGCCACTTGTAAGAGATGGAGACTTCGCGAAGGGGCTCGAACTGGGTAGGAAAGCTGCCTTGGATTTTCATTTGAGGCTGTCCGCCGACAGCAGGTTCGTAACCGCCTTCGTTCCCGAGCTGGACATCGTCATCTTTGCGCCACGAAGCGATAGCGTTACGCAATCCTCCATCATTTCCCGGCGGATTTTCGATGCTGCCGCGGCGAAAAACTTGCATCTGGCGGTTGCCGAACTTCCCATCGCATTTTTTGAAACGCACCTGAGGGCGATGAAGAGGGATCGCGCTACCATCACTTGTCTTCGTTCCGTTTTAATGAAGCCCGAACACCTGGAATGGATGCCGCGGATCTGGAGCATCCTGCAAGACGCCACCAACCAGGTTCTGCAATCTTCGTAGCGTCGTCTTCGTAACTTCCACTTAATGCACTATTTAGCCTCTGGATGCGCCTTTCGCTCCATTAGCAGATTCCGGTGTGGCAATGCAACCAACTCAGTTAAACTATTATCTACAATATACGGGGTGCATCTTGCGCCGATCGCCTGCGGCTTCGTGTGGTCAATGGGCAGATGCTGGCACTCGTAACTTGCGAAAAGGCTGAGGGTGAATAATGCCAGATGTCATGAAGACGTTGCTGTTGAATCCGCCAAGCTTCGAGAACTTCGATGGCGGAGCTAGTTCGCGGTGGCCCGCGACGCGTGAAATTGAATCGTATTGGTTTCCAGTTTGGCTTAGCTATCCCGCAGGATTGATTCCTGGAAGCCGCCTGCTCGACGCCTCTCCGCACAAAATTAATTGGCAGCAGACCGTGCAAATTTGCAAAGACTATGAATTCCTGATTTTGTTCACTTCAACAGTGGGCTTTCAGAGCGACATCAAATTGCTCCGTAAGATTAAAGAAGCGAATCCATCCCTCAAAGTTGCTTTCGTTGGCCCCCATGGACACATCAAGCCCGATGAAACCCTGAATAGCAGCGAAGACATCGATTTTATCGTGCGCGGTGAATTCGACCACGCGGTTGCAGATTACGCCCACGGCAAGCCACTGGAACATATCCTGGGTGTCAGTTACCGCAAAAACGGCAAAATCATTCACAACGCCTCGCCCGCGCAATTGCATACCGAGGAATTGGATGCGCTGCCATTTGCGTCCACGGTTTACAAGCGCGATCTCGAGATTGAGCGCTACAACGTGCCATTCCTTCTCAATCCCTTCATTTCTTTCTACACTTCCCGCGGTTGCCCCGCGCAATGCACCTTCTGCATGTGGCCTCAGACGATTTCCGGTCATGCTTGGCGCACCCGTTCGGTCGATAACGTCGTCAATGAAGTGAAGTTCGCCCTCCAGGCTTTCCCTCAAATGAAAGAGATTTTCTTCGACGACGATACATTCAATATTCGCAAAGACCGCGCCATTGAGTTGGGCCAGAAATTCAGGCCGCTGAAGTTCCAGTGGTCTTGCACTGCGCGCGTACACAGCGACTATGAAACGTTGAAAGCCATGGCCGACGGAGGCGCGCGTTTGTTTATTGTTGGCTTCGAATCCGGCGATCCGCAGATTCTTAAGAACATTAAGAAGGGCGCCACCATCGAAATGGCGCGCAACTTCATGAAGAATTGCCGCAAGGTCGGCATCAAGGTCCATGGCGATTTCATCATCGGCTTGCCGGGTGAAACGAAAGAAACCATCGAGAAGACCATCGACTTTGCCAAGGAACTCGATTGCGAAACCATCCAGGTTTCTCTTGCCCATGCTATGCCGGGCACCGAGCTCCACGACACCATGAGCAAGGAAGGTTTCCTGCGCATTGAGGCCCTTGCTGATACCAATGGCCACCAATTGCCGCACATCGAATATCCCCATCTTTCTAAGGCGGATATGATGTCCGGTGTGAATCGCTTCTATGATGAGTATTATTTCCGTCCGAAAGTCGTGTGGCGCATCGTGAAGGAAGCTCTCTGGGATGGCCACGAGCGCAAGCGCCTGTATGCGGAAGCCACAGAATTCCTGAAGCTCCGCGCCGAGCGCCTGAAATGGGCCCGCGAAGGCGGAGATATCTCCAAGCAATCCGTTGTGTCTGTATCATCGGCCAGCGGGAACGACTAACATCAATCACGAATGAGTCGCGAGCATAAGGTTAGGATCAAGACCTTGCTGGTGGTCTTAGTCATGGTGCTGTGCGCGAATGTGGGCGATCTGCTACTGAAAAGCGGGATGACTGGCGTCGGTTCCGTCGAGATTTCCCTCCATGGTCTTTCCCACACGCTGCGGCTCGCGATGCTCAATTCCACTATTTGGCTCGGGATTTTGTTCCTCGTGGGATTCATGGCCAGCTATATGACGGTCATGAGTTGGGCAGACTACAGCTATGTTATGCCCGTCGGCGCATTTGGGTATGCAGTGAACACACTTCTTGCCAAACTTTTTCTGCACGAAACCGTTTCGCCTCAGCGCTGGGCTGGTGTCTTTCTCATTTGTGTCGGCGTGCTTTTGGTGGGGCAAACCAAACCAGTCACCATGGGTAATCCGCCCGTATGATTCGCAACCTGCTCGCATTTATCATCTTTATTGTTGGCGGCACCGGGGGAGAGATCCTGATTAGTATCGGCATGAAAGCTACCGGTGAACCGGAAAGTTTTCGCCCGCTCGCACTCTTCCGCTTTCTATTGAAAGCCATTCGAAGCGGCTGGTTCTGGCTGGGCATCCCTATGATGGCCCTGTCGTTTTATACCTTGCTGATCCTGCTGTCCTGGAATCCCATCAGTTTGGTCATCCCAATTTCCTCTATGAGCTATGTTGTTGGCGCGCTCGGCGCAAAATATATTTTGAAAGAAGATGTATCTCTGTATCGATGGGCTGGTGTATTGCTCGTTTGCGTCGGAGTTCTTATCGTTGCTACCAGTTGAATCGTAAAAGACGAAATTGGATATTGTCATTACCGTTCCGCGGCTCTTGTTCTAGCGAAACAATCAAAAAAGGGTAGACTCTAGACAGCTCATGCATCTTCCTATTCCCTTGTGGCGCCTGCTGATTTTGCTGATTGCCTTGGCCCCCTTGGCTTACTACGTCACTGGAATTCTTGCCACCATCCGTTTCTTCAAACGAGAACGCGTGAAAGTTTTACCGGAATTTACTCCGCCGGTCAGTATGCTCAAGCCAGTCCGCGGCTTGGATTTCGATTCCTACGAAAATTTCGTCAGTTTTTGCCAACAGGATTATCCTGAATACGAAATCCTCTTCTGCGTAAACGAGACGTCCGATCCGGCAGTTCCCGTGATTCAGAAGATCATTGCCGAGTATCCAGAGCGGAGAATCCGCATTTTCTCCAACGCGCCGCAAATTGGTTCGAATCGCAAAGTAAATAATCTCGTCCTGCTCACTCGTGAAGCTCAATATGAAATTGTGGCACAAAGCGATGGCGACGTCAGAGTTGGCCCCAACTACCTGCGTGAAGTAGTCGCTCCCTTTGCTGATTCTTCGGTGGGCGTAACGAGCTGCTTTTATCGCAGTATAGTACAAAGAAATCTTGGCGCCGAACTGGAAGCCGTGGGCGCAGCAAGCGATTTTTTTGCCGGTGCACTCATTGCTGATTGGAAAGAAGGCGTCACCTTTGCTCTCGGCGCTTCCGTTACCACCACAAAAGAATGGCTAAAGAGGATTGGTGGCTACGAATCTCTGGCCAATCTTCTGGCCGATGACTACGAAATTGGAAATCGCATCCACAGAGCAGGCGGAAAGGTCTTGCTATCGAGCGAACCCGTATGGACCACCTATCCTGCGCAAACCGTGAGAGGCTTCTGGGAGCATCAAGTGCGCTGGGCGAGAACGGTCAGATTTTGCAGGCCGATTTCCTTTCTCGGCCTGATTTTCACACACGGGTTACCATGGGCAGTCCTGGCGGCCATCGTGGCGCCAAATTCCTATGTTGCTGCCGCTTACCTGTTGGCCTATCTCGTTCTGCGATTTCTTATGGCCTGGGTAGTGGGCATTTGGGGAATCGGCGATGAAGTCCTGCGACAGAAAATGTGGCTCATTCCCTTGCGCGACGCCATCCATTTTGGTGTGTGGCTCTTTAGTTTTACTTCCAACCGCGTTACCTGGGGCAATACAC
This sequence comes from Candidatus Acidiferrum sp., assembly GCA_036497825.1. GTDB lineage: Bacteria > Acidobacteriota > Terriglobia > Acidiferrales > UBA7541 > Acidiferrum. Next base: position 15,059 of record DASXIT010000063.1, on the reverse strand, counting down.
AATTTATGCTCAAAGGCGGCGAGATGATCGAGACTCGCTCGTCTGCCAATTCACCAAAAGTCTAGTTTCGGGGTTTGCCAGGCGGCATAGTTGCCGGAGCATTGGGTGCTGTTGTAGGCGATGGCGCGGTGTTGCTGGTGGACGGGTTAGCCCAATCAGCGTCTCCCAGCTCCCATCCGCCGCCAAGTGAGCGGTAAATATTTACCAAAGCTACTTTACGCGATAATTCGTATCCGATTCGGAATGTTTCAGCGGGATAAAGCTGCAACTGAGCATCCAATATTTCGAAATAACTTGCGAACCCGCTCTCATACCGAACCGTGGAGAGTCGCACCGATTCGCGATAAGCATTGACGGAACGCGTCTCTTCCTTCAGCGACGATGCAAACTGCGTGTGAGCATTCAAAGCGGTGGATACGTCACCGAAGGCCGATGTCAGCGTTTGTTGCCAGGTCAATTCCGCTTGATCGCGGGCAGCATACGCAGCGCGCACCTGAGCTTTCAAACGCCCTCCGGTATACAAAGGTCCGTTGGCCACTCCTCCGAGGCTCCAAATCAGGCCGCTGCCAACCAATTGTTCAAGCGTAATGCTGGCGCCTCCGAACGCTCCGCTTAATCCGATGACTGGAAAATAATTCGCTCGTTGCACGCCTATTTCCGCGTTTGCCGCGATTAATTGTTCCTCAGCCTGCCGAACATCCGGTCGACGTTCCAGAAGAGTGGAAGGCAGTCCGGCAGGTACTTCGTTCATATCGTTCTGGTCTTCGAGTGTCGCGCCTCGCGGAATCGCACCGGGATTGCGGCCTAACAATAAGCAAATCTGGTTCTCTTTCGCCAAAATCTGGCGTTCGAAGTCAGGGATTTGTGCTGCCACGTTGGCCAGCGCGCCTTCCGCCCGCGAAGTGTCCAAGGCCGAGGCTGCTCCACCTTCAAACTTCTTGTTAAATAAATCATAGGTAGCCTGAAAGCTTTTTGTTGTGTCTTTGGCGATCACTAATTGCTCATCCAGTGCGCGCAATTCAAAATAGGCCTGAGCAACATCCGACACTAAACTTAGAAAGACAACGCGGCGAGACTCCTCTGTAGCCAAGAGCAAGGCGCGCTGCTCTTCGTTAAGTCTTCGTATCCGTCCCCAGAAATCGATTTCCCAACTTATCGGGAAGTTGTACCCATAATATGTCCCAGTCTTAATTCGGGGCCCGCGTTGCCCCGTTATATCCGCACCGTATCCGATTTGCGGATAGAACTGAGAGTGCGCGATGGCCAGTTCCTGCCGTGCCTGCTCGATACGAGCCGCTGCAATACGCACGTCATAATTGTTTTTTAGCGCTTCCTGAATCAGCGACTGTAATTGAGGGTCCTTGAAGATCTCCCACCATGGTAAATCGGCGATGGAGGCCGCATTTACAGGCGTCTCCATGTAGTAGCTGTCCGGAGGCGTGGTTGCTGGCCTTTTGTAATTTGGGCCCACCAGGCAACCGGAGACTGTTAGGAGAAGGCTAAGGGGAAATACACAAATTGCGCGGTGAACCCTTTTTGTAAGTTTCAATTTCGGATATACACTTTTGGCGTTTCTCATCAGGCGTGGTTTATTTCTCCATTTTGACCTGGTAGTTCGTTAGAGGCCACTCTCCGGTTTTTCCGGCGAGCCATTTATGCTTCCAGTGCCCTCTGGAATTCTTGCTTCAACCTTAGCACCTCCCAGCCGCTCAATCATGTAAAACAGAGCTGGAATGATGAAAATTGCAATCACACTCGCGGCCAACATTCCTCCGATTACCGCAGTGCCCATCACTCTTCTGGAGATCGCTCGTGATCCAGAAGCTCTCCAAAGAGGCACGCAACCGAGAATAAACGCAAACGAAGTCATGAGAATTGGCCTGAGTCTCAGCTTCGCACCAACTAGAGCTGCTTGCGCCAGTGATCTACCTTTTTCATATTCTGCCTTGGCGAATTCAACGATCAATATGGCATTCTTTGCCGCCAAGCCGATCAGCATGATGAGACCGATCTGAGCACAAACATTGTTCTCAAAAGAGAAACTCTCAAACCGGCGCAGATAAAGGGTCGCGAAAGCTCCGAAAACTGCTATTGGCACGCTCAGCAAAACACTAAAAGGCAGAATCCAGCTCTCATATAAAGCCGCCAGAATGAGAAACGCGAAAAGAATCGACAAACCAAAAATTAACGCTGGCGATACGTCTTGCTGAGCCTTTTTTTCCTGGTAGGACATGCCAAGATAGTCGAATCCCATGCCTGGCGGCATCGTCTCGTTGAAAACCTGCTCCATTGCAGCCATCGCCTGCGCCGAACTATATCCCGGGGCGGCGCTGGCATTGATCTGTGCGGCTCGATGCAAATTATAACGCATTGTGAATTCCGGGCCGAACTTCGAATGAATCGAAGTGACTGAGGAAAGTGGCCCCATGTTGCCGACATCGTTGCGAACGTAGAACTGACCCACATTTTCCGCGCGTGTTCGAAACTCGCCTTCTGCTTGCGTATAAACCTGCCATTGGCGTCCAAAACGATTGAAGTAGTTGATGAACGCCCCGCCCATGAACGCTTGCAAAGTTGTGTAGACATCACTAAGTTTCACGCCTTGCGCAAGCACCTTGTCACGATCGATGTCGGCATAAATTGGGGTACAGAGAAAAGAGCGGTCGAAAAAACACTGGCAATTTCTGGACGTTTGCGCACCGCATCCATAAAACGTTTAGTATTTGTCGCGAGGAATTCAACCTCGCCTCCGGAACGATCTTCCAAAATGAAAGAAACGCCACCAGAAGTGCCTACTCCGGGAATAGCCGGAGGAGGAAACGCAAGAGAGATGCCCTCCGGAACTTGACGCAATTCACGATTAATGTGCGCTTTTATTGCCTCGTACTGCTCATCCGGCGCCACACGATCGCCCCAGGGTTTGAAAGTCACTCAGAAGAAAGTGCTGTATGTATTTTGGACTCCACTCAACATGCTATAGCCCACCACGGTGGTAACGTGGGCGACTCCTGGTGTCTTCGATAGAATATCTTCAACACGCGTTGCTGCTGCGGACGATCTCTGCAACGAGGACGCATCGGGAAGTTGTTCGGCTACGAAGACATATCCCTGATCTTCATCCGGCAGAAAGCTGGCAGGAAGTTCCTTGCCGAAGAAGCCGGCAAGCACCACAAATCCAATCAACAAAATGATCGCGAATGCCAGTTTGTGAATAAAGAACTTGCACAGGTTCACGTAACCATCGGTGCCCCACGCAAACACTCGATTGAACCATCCAAAGAATTTTCCCAGCGGTCCGCGCGATTCTTTTTTCGCCCGAAGTAACAGTGCAGAGAGGGCAGGGCTCAGAGTTAGCGCGTTAAACGCGGAAATGATCACGGAAAGGGCAATGGTCACTGCAAATTGCTGGTAAAGCCGCCCGGTAATTCCGGGCACGAAGGCCGTCGGGATAAAAACTGCGGCGAGGATGACCGCAATTCCAATGACCGGCGCCGACACTTCGTCCATTGCCTTGATTGACGCTTCTTTCGGCGACAACCCATGCTCGATGTGATGTTCGACCGCTTCCACAACAACGATGGCATCGTCCACCACCAACCCAATCGCCAGAACCAACCCGAACAGCGAAAGCGTATTGATCGAGAAACCCAGCACGGGAAATATAATGAACGTACCAACGAGAGAAACGGGTACAGCCAGCAACGGAATCAACGTCGCGCGCCATCCCTGCAAAAAGATGTAAACCACCAGAATGACCAAGACGAGCGCTTCCAGCAGCGTGTGTTCGATTTCTTTTATGCCTTCTGTCACCGGCAGAGTCGTGTCCAAAGCGGTCACATAGTCGAGCCCAGGTGGAAAGCTTTTCTTCGCTTTCTCCATCAATTCCAATGTACCTCGTGCAGTAGCCACGGCATTCGTGCCCGGCAATTGATAGATCGCCACGACGGCGGAAGGTTTGCCATCCAAGCGGCCCTGCATACTGTAAAACTGCACGCCCAACTCAATTCGCGCCACGTCTTTCAGCCGCAGCATCGATCCGTCCGTATTCGCACGGACCACGATATTCCCAAACTCTTGTTCGCTGACTAGCCGGCCCTGGGCACGCACGGTAGCCGCAACTGCTCCAACAATTACCATGATGATAGAGATCACCATGGACACAATGGGACGCTCGATGAAAAATTTGTACATAGTTTGTGGCTAGTTTGCCGCGCCGCCGCCCTTATCAGAATTGGCCGCGGCTGCCGCTCCGGCTTGGTAAGGCTTTGGGATAACAGGGACGCCTTCACGAACTTTTTGGGTACCCTCGGCAACGACGCGTTCGCCTGCTTTTAGCCCATCTGCGATGATCCACATTGATCCGACTCTCTCGCCTGCTGTCACTCTGCGAATGTTCACTTTATTGTCGCTGCCCACAACTGCCACAAGATATTGGCCTTGCACATCGATTGCGGCGCGCTGGGGAATCATCAACGCGTCTTTCTGAATGCTCACCACAGTGTTAGTCCGGCCGAAACCGCCCGGCCGAAGTATGTTTTCCGAGTTTGGAAATTGAACTTGCACAAGAATAGCTCCAGTCCTCACATCCACTTGGCGATTCAAGGCATAAAAGCGCCTTTGCTGCGGGAAAATACTTCCATTTGCAAGTTCCAGATTAAAGGTAAGCGTGCGCAGCGCTTCTTCTATCGTCAACTTCCTTTTCTGCACCACCGCTATCGAGTTCAGATATTCCTGCTCACTTGCCGTGAAATTAGCGAGGATCGGATTGACTGTTGAAATAGTGGCCAGAGGATTTATGCTCTGCGGACCTACAAGGTCACCGACTTGTGCTGTGGCGATTCCGGCCACTCCATCAATCGGAGCTAGAATGCTCGTAAATCCTAAACTCAATTTGGCGCTTTCCGCCGCCGCCTGTGCCGTTTCAATCGCAGCTTTTGCTGCTTCCACTTGTGCTTTTGCCCCGAAATTCGCCTGGACGGCATTATCCAGTTCCTGCTGACTGATGGCGTGCTCTTTTGCTAAGGGCGTGAACCGTTCCACATCCATTCTTGTTTTGCCAAATTGCGCTTCCGCTCGCGCCAAGTCCGCTTTGGTTTGCTGAAGATTACCCTCGGCTTGGTCCAGTGCTGCCTTGAACGGACGCGAATCTAGTTGGAACAGTTGTCAAACCCGCTCAGCGTAGCTACCCACTCTCTGGTAATCGGCACATCTTTCTGTACTACTTCAAAAACTTCCACTTCAGGAGGGCCCGCCGCGGCCGTCTTTTCCTTTTCGCAACCGGAAAATGCCAACGTACCCGAAAGCAAAACTAGAATAGCTAAGACATGAATTTTGGAATGGGTGGCAGACGATTCAATTCTCTTGTGAAGATGAATTTTGAACATAAGCTTTTTAGAACTTTCTAGCTGGATGGATTCCATACTTCAATCTGAACTGCTCAAGATTCTTTCGTCGGGCGGAGGATTGACTCTAATCGTATTTGCAGCTTCCCGAATCGCGCAAAGCATAACCCAATTTTCAAATGTTTTACACAAGATTCAATGAAGGCTTGAACCCTTCCTGTTTTCCGGTAGGCGACTTTGGGAATTGTCCCATCCACGATCGTGCGACATACATTTGGGCTCTGTCGAACTTGAATTGCATCCTGCCGGATGCCATCATTCGTGCTTGGACCAGTTTGTCCCACCGCCTGGATCTTCGTTTCACAGGGGAATCTCTGCATGGCTTCCTTACCGAAGGACACCAAAATTAAAGATATCCGCAAATTCATCAAACCTTATGTCGTGCGAGACGGCGGTAAATTCCGGCTCAAGGACTACGACCCGGGCGATACCCATCACTTGAACTCCGAGGACAAGCCGGAAGCAAAAAAATATCTGCAGCTTGGAGTGCAGGCGCTCAGTAACTTGCAGGACATTCTTTACGCTCAGGGCGAATGGGGTCTTCTGCTCATTTTTCAGGCCATGGATGCCGCCGGCAAAGATAGCACGATCAAGCATGTTATGTCTGGAGTAAACCCCCAGGGCGTGGATGTTTCTTCCTTTAAAGCGCCCTCCAGCGAAGATCTCGCCCACGATTATTTGTGGCGAAGCTTCCGCTGCCTTCCCCCGCGCGGTAAAATCGGTATCTTCAATCGCTCTTATTACGAAGAGACATTGGTTGTTCGCCTCCATCCTGAATTGCTCGATAAGCAGCGAATCCCGAATAAATTCCGTGGCGGTCATTTTTGGCGCCACCGCTTCGAAGATATCAATGCGCTGGAGCGCTACCTTACTCGCAACGGCATCGCCGTGCGCAAATTCTTCCTGCATCTCTCGCGCAAAGAACAGAAAAAGCGCTTTTTGGAGCGGTTGACCACGCTCGATAAAAACTGGAAGTTTTCTGCAGCAGATGTGAAAGAGCGGCAGTACTGGGATGATTATCAGCAGGCTTACGAAAAAATGATCCGCAACACATCAAGCGAGCATGCTCCCTGGATTGTGGTGCCGGCGGATAACAAATGGTTCAGCCGTCTGCTAGTCGTCGCGTGTGTCGTTGACGCGCTTCAGGAGATGAACCTGAAATATCCCGTTCTTTCGGATGCACAACTTGCCGAACTCAAGGAAGCTCGCAAACAGTTGGAGAAGGAAAAGTAACGAGCCCCGATTGCGGGAAATGATTATGGCTGGTTTTTGTTAGGGTCCGGAACCACTTTCAATGTCCGCAATCCCAATTTCTTGAACATCACCGGCCAATACTGTTTAAACATATTCCCAGCGATTTTCCACCCAATGTCTGTGCCGACTCTTTCAAATGTTTTCCCAGCCGTTTGCTCCGACACAGGCAGGTACGCATTTGCCAGCGATTCGGCCATCAATTGGCCGCCAATGTAGCTGGAATTGAATACTTCATTTCCCGAGTCACTACGAGTGACTACGATCCTCGACACGGAATACTTCACACTGCCCCAAAGTGTTGGGTGGGCTTGCGGGAAAAAACGCGCATCTTGATGAAGGGCAGAACCTAGAACGAACGACCCAAAAAAGGCGCCGGACGCACCTCGCGCCATGGACGATCCGAACCGGTCGAAATATCCACTAGCTCCTTGCCCATAGGCTGCAGGGCTGTTTCTCGCCTGCCCAAAACCCGCGCTCATTCCAGAAACCAAAAAATAGGCTGGCGAGATGCTCTGATTTACGAACAGTTTGAATTTGTCTCCGGTACTCAGTGGCCCGGGGCTGGTGGCGATATCAGGGAAAAAAAGCGATCGATTCGTCAGATATCCAACAACCTGGCCTGTGGCTTTTACCGACGAACTCATAACTCCCGAATCCTTAGGCTGGGGGGATTCTGGCAAGTCTTTCGTCGATTTGGTACCAGCGCCAGCGGGTTGTTGGGCCCTTGTCGCCCCACAAGGAAGTAGCAGAAGAAGCGCCAGCGCGCCGATTAACTTGTGGGTTATGTGTGAGAAAGGAGGGACAGCAGTCTTCATGGAATTGGATCTGTTCGTTCGAATCACAGTTTCGGGTGGGTCTCCGCCCAAGGCCAAGAATAGTGGGCAAAGTAACACGTACACAAGATGGAGGCAATACGGTTTCCTCGCCATTTTATTGGCGCGGTGTTGACGTCATGGCGAGCGCCGTTTTACCCTAGAAAGGTTGGATACAGCCTTGGGAATGCTCCAGGGCTGCCTATTCCTCCCTCGGCTGGGAGGTCGTCCAATTGGTAGGACTCCAGATTCTGGATCTGGCTATTCTGGTTCGAGTCCAGGCCTCCCAGCCAATTTTCTAACCAAACTAACTAACTAAGCTTTTTTCTCAACTTGGGTATCCTTGAGAACGATACAGCTTCCCGACTTTAAATTGCATTCCGCCGAGATTCTTCTGCCGACCGTCTGTAGAATGCTCTGCATTGTTGCTGTCCTCACAAGGTGGCGTAGCGCCATGCAATACTGCTGGCGAAGGAGATTTGCTATGAGTACACCGGCCATTGCCCCACCACTGCAAGGAAATATAATCGGTTCGACCGCCGAGGGTTTCGTAGTAGCTGAATGGCAGGATCCGGGTGGTTCAGTCAATGAGCGGCGACTCATCGCTCCGCTGCACCTCCACCACCGGGACGATGAAATCTGGTATGTCCTGGAGGGCGCTCTCCGCGTTCAGGTCGGCGATCGCGAAGTCGAAGCTCACACTGGGGCCGCTGTAATGGTGCCACGCGGCACACCACATACTTACTGGAATCCCGGTCCCGGCCGTCTCCGCTACTTGTTGGTTATGACCTCGAATACCTTTCGGATGATTCAAGAGATCCACGCAATGGCTGATCGCAATCCTGAAGCCCTTCAAGCCCTGTTTCGGAAGTATGACTCCGAGCTGCTGTGATTCTAGCAATTGCGCTAAGCGACGAAACCTTGCTATTTCTCCTCCCGCACTTAAGAAAATGAGGGCGGGTGACAGCCCCGCCCTCAAGGTGGTTGTTAGACTCGTCGCTCAGAACTGCAACAAGAGAGCGAACTGAACTTGGCGAGATGAACCAAAGTCGCCCGTTGGGAACCGGGTGGAGCCGATAATCCCAAAAGACTTGCTCGTCGCCGTTAGAACTGGATTACCGAAGTTGGGATGGTTGAAGATATCGAACATCTCGGACCTGAATTGCAGGTTCAGCCGTTCGGTAATCTTGGTGTCCTTGGTAACCGAGAAGTCCGTATTGAGAAAGCCCGGACCGATAATGGCATCGCGGCCCAAGCTGCCGGGACGGCAGGATCCCGGCACGATTGGGTACGTGTTGCCGCCGGGTTTTGTCGGGGTGCTGTTGAACGTGCACGGCACCGCGAGGGATGCCTTGGGCGTCGCAGCGCAAGCAGGGATAGCCGGTGCTCCGCCAGATGGTGTTCCATTGAACGGTTCGCAAATTACCGCATTTTGGAAGTAAGCGGATGGGTTCCCAGTCGTCCCGACAGGATTCAGAATATCCGGGCGAACCGTCAGTGATATACCTGCGCCCGGACCGATCGCCAGTGTCGGATTCAGCGGATTTCCCGTTTGCGCCTGGAAGACCAGGCCAACTTGCCAGCCGGTAATGAGCCGATTGCCTTTGAACGGAAGTTGATAGAAGCCGCTCAGTGCAAAGCGATGGCGAGTGTCAAACTCAGACGGACCGTAATCGCCGCGAGGATTGTAAGCGTTCTGTAGAATGTAAGTTTCGCCGGTGGAGAGAGAGTTGTAATCCAGAGACTTGGAATAGGTATAGGTGCCCAGGAACTCCAATCCGTGAGACACATGTTTGTTCACCGTCACCCACAATCCGTTGTAATTGGAATTACCCCCACCGTTGATCTGGTTGATAGTTCCATATGGGCAGTTGGGGTTGGGCGCCTGGCACTGGGTCGGGATAATCGGACTCGTGGCAGGCAGCGCAGCGTATGGCCGCGTCGACTGATAAAATCCATCGACGACGAACGGTTGATTGATGTTTTGGGTGAGTTGAAGGTGCGTTCCCTTCACGCCGACATAGGCAACTTCGATTCCCAAGTCTGCCGTAATTTGCCGCTGCACAGACAAATTCCAATCCTGCGCGTACATATTATCGAAGTTGGGATTGATTGCCGTTGGGCCCAGGCTGGTGCCTACGACCGCGGCGCTCGGATTCTCGGCAGTGATCGCATTGGTCGCGGAACTGGCAGCAATTGGCACTGCAAACGGCGGATTGCCGCTCAATGGCGATACGATATTTGTTGTCGGCGCTTGCGTCATGATGGCATAACCGCCGCGCACCGAGGTTTTTCCGTTTTTGAAAGGATCCCATGCAAATCCCACGCGGGGCTGGAAGTTCAGGTTGTTTTGTTTGTACGGCTTGCCCACTTGGATCAAGTTGCCCGTCACCGGATCGAAATTCGTAAAGCGGTTCGCGGATTCCGACGGCGTGGCATTCCAGGCGTAACGCAAACCAATGTTAATCGTGAAATTTGGTTTCCACTTGAAGCTGTCCTGGGCGAATACGTCGTAGGAAGGCTGCAGGATTTTGTCGTTGCCTGAGCCCAGTTGCACGGTAAAGGCATTTGCCTGGTCCGTCAGGAAATTGGCAAGCGAGCTGTACGTCAAGCTTCCCACGTTGAACGCAATATTATTGTTGTACGCGCGCCGGATTTCTCCGCCAAAGATGAAGACGTGGCGCCCTTTCAGCCAGCTCAACCCATCATTCAGCACGACGGTGGTGTCGCCACGGCCTTGCGGTTCCCCTGTGGGACCGCCAAAACCAAGCGTGCCGCCAACGTTAAAGAAGGGAAGGCCGGATGCAACGGGAGACCCCGCCGGCATCACCATGTTGAAGTCTGCCGGATTCAGCAAACCGTTCGGTGTGAATGTCAGATGGATACGATTGAATCCCAACCGCACAGTATTGCTGATCTCTGGTGAAAAGATATGGTCTTCACTGAACGTGAACAATTGCCGGAACCCATCGCGGGTGTCGCCGAATCCCGGGATGTTCGCGCCAATCGCCCCACCTGCCGTTGGCTCCTCTCGCAGGTCTTTCTGAACCACATAGTAGCCGTGCATGCGGTCTTTTTGGCTCAGTTCGAAGTCGATGTCGGCGGATCCTTGATTCAGAGAAACGTTCGCCAACACTCCACCGCTAAAAAGATTGAACGTGTTGGGATCGCCAGGATTTCCTGTGCCTACCAGGTTCGCTGCGGGCACCAACCCCAGCAAGCTCCTGATTGCTGGCGACGTTACTGTCGCTCTGTCATTCACGCTTGGCACGGTTGTCGAGACGCTCAAGCTCTGATGTTGGCGCAGTCCTTCATAGGACAAAAAGAAAAACAATTTGTTCTTGATGATGGCGCCGCCACCATCTGCCCCGAAATCGTTACGTTTGAACGGAGCCTGTGGTAACGGTGCTCCCGTCGAACTGGTTGCCACGTTGAAAAAATTCCGCGCATCCAGGTCATTGTTCCGGAAGAATTCAAACAACTCTCCATGGATCTCGTTGGTTCCCGAACGGGTGGCCAGGTTCACAATGGCTCCTGAATTCCTCCCGTATTGCGCGGGAAATGACGAATTGTCGATCTTATATTCTGCCAAGGTGGCAATAGGCGGCTGGAAGGTAATCTGGTTTTGCACGTTGTCATTCAAGTTGACGCCGTTAACGAGCCAATTCGTGGTGTCCTCTCTCTGTCCCGCCGTATTAATTCCGAAAGATCCTTGACCGCGCAATGGCGCTGAAAGAAATCCGTTTGCCGGCGGAGTAATGGTTCCAGGTGTCAGCAAACTCAGATCCGTGAAATGCCTGCCGTTTAATGGTATTTGCTGCACCGTCTTGTCATCAATCACCTGCCCCATGGTGTTACTGCTGACGTCCACAAGAGGCTCCACAGCGGTCACTTCCACTGTTTGCGAGTTCTGCCCAAGACGGAGCTCAACATTCTTGGTCACCGTAGAAGCCACGTCGAGCTTTAGTCCGCTCAACACTGTTGTCTGAAAGGCTTGGGCCGAAATTTCGATCTTATAGACACCGATCGAGAGTGTTGGGAAAAGGAACCCTCCGGCAGCGTCCGAGGCCGTTTCCGACCGCACGCCTGTTGCTTCGTTGGTCGCTACTACTTTTGCATTGGGCACTGCCGCTCCCGATGGATCGGTAATCGTACCTTGCAGTGTCGCTGTCGATTGCGCCAGAGTCTGCAACGCGACGCAGGCGATCAGTATGAACAGTAAGAGAACTTGCCTTACGAATCGTCTAGATAGAGAAGTACAACTCGAGCTTTCCATCTGTTATTACCCCCGGAGGATATTTGTTGGCGGTCAGGCGTGCGCAGGAAATTCTTGGTTCCCGTCCCGGACCGCTCAAGCGAGCATCTTGTTGCCAGGCAAGGCTGGTGCGACCTGAGATGAGAGGATCAGAAATCCTACATCCCTGGTATAGCGCATCGCAATTAAAATGCCAGGATCAAGAGAACGAACTTCGAAATAAATCTTTAGATTTGAGCTAATTAGGAAAAGTTTATGCCGACTGGCAGAAAAAACGGTGATGCCGGATGTGAGTTATTGAATTGAATTATGGAAATAGGAATTTTTTACAATTCTGAGACATATGCACTTAGCCAATACACAATCCTATTCCAGCTGGAAAATTACAACCTCCGCCCACGTTCCCACGCGCAATGGAGGCCCCCACGTTCCCGCACCATAAGATGTATACACCTGTAGATTCTCGACGCGACTTAGTCCGTGCACAAACTGGCGATACATTCGATTGGCAATCCACGAGTGCGGAATAAATTGTCCACCATGCGTATGTCCCGATACTTGAAGAGAGATTCCCGCTTCCGCTGCAACTGCCGGGCGGTCTGGCGCATGAGTGATTAGTATACTGGCTCTTGACCTGTCGATAGCCAGCGCGGCCAACACAGATTGCATGTGTTCGGTATGTGTCGCATCGCGATAGGCCACGCCAATCAATTGCAACCCATCGAGTTCCACCTTCTGCTTATCTAATATGCGTACCCCAGCCTTGCTGATTGCTTCCAGAAATGGCCGTGGATCGCGGAATTCCTCATGGTTTCCTTCGCAAAAGAATATTCCGAATGGAATTTTCAGCCCGCTTAAGGGTGCTGCCGCTCGCTCGGCATCGATCGCGGTGCCATCAAATAAATCTCCCGCGATGATCGCCAAATCTGGTTTCTCTCGGTTTATAAGCGCAACAATTCGCCGCGCAAATCCAGCGTGGCGCACATGCCCGAGATGCAAATCGCTGACCAAAGCGACGCTTCGGCCACGCCATGATTCCGGAAGGTTGGCTAGTTTCACGTTGATGTGCTTGACGCGCGTCCACACTGCATTGATGACGCCGTACAGACTGACTGCCAGCGCCGCGCCAAACAGCGCAAATCCTGCGATTTCTTCAGAGCCAGGAATGCGCAAGGCGATCGCTAGCCCATGAATGAGCCACCAGGCGACGGCCGCGATAAACAAATAATTGAACGTGCCCAGCCATACAGCGCTGATGACGTAAGCTACTCGCACAACGGAGTTCGCATTGCCAAATGCCAGCAGGGAAGAACTCAGGAAGCTTGCCGACAGGATCGCGAGGCCTACTCCCAATGCCTTGGCAACCGAGTGATTCAGCGGTCCCCAGGCAGCGACGAAAGTCTCAAAGAGAAAAAAGTGAGCCAAAAATAAAATGGTTTGAAATACGGAAAGGAAAACAGCGAATCGCCTCAGCATCCTGCGTGCACCGGAATCCACCTCTTGGTCAGAGACCGCAATCCCCCGAGATTACCATTTTTCCATGGGCCTATCCTCTATCTCTCGAAAGAAATAGCCCACGAATCGCCTACTAAATAGATGCAACAGCTTGTAGTTATATGGGATGCGATTCCTCAAGGCGAGTGCCCGCAAAATAAAACGCGACCTCCGGTGGCCCGCGTTTGTTTCTCAATTTTGGAGGCGCGAGGCGGAATCGAACCGCCGATAAAGGTTTTGCAGACCTTTGCCTTACCACTTGGCAACCGCGCCAAACTCTTATTAATCCTGATCGGCGGCACCGAACGCCCTCGACGCGAACTTGCCGCCGCTCTCACAGGGTTGCCCCAACTGCGGCAAACTGTCGCTGATCCCCACTCCCGGAATCAGCGCATCCAAAACTAAAACCCCCACCATCCAGGCTCCCTGGTGGTGGGTCTAAACTGTTTCCGTTTGAAATCGATTTACTCGAGATTCGGAAAGCCCTCACCAGAGGTCAGACAAACGCTACCGGAACAGCAACAACATAGGCCAGCGTTCGGTGAGAGCGATTTCATTGGTCATGAGATTACTGATTTGCTTTGAACCTGACAAACGCAAAATTTAAATCCATCTCATTTAATTTTTCAGCATTCGAGCTTACAGATTCGTGGCAATCGCCGGAATAATGGCCCGCAACAATCCGATGAAGTGGCTCTTTACCCGTTCCGCCGTCGCCAGTACTTCATTATGATCCAATGGCTGATCAAGAATGCCGGCAGCCGCATTCGTCACGCAGGAAATTCCTAAAACGCGTATCCCGCTGTGCCGCGCGGCAACCACTTCCGGCACCGTCGACATTCCAACCAGGTCAGCACCGATGGTTTTCAAGTAGCGAATCTCCGCCGGGGTTTCAAAGCTTGGTCCTGCTAGCGCCGCATACACGCCTTCACCGAGATCAATTCCCAATCGCTTTGCGTGGGTTTGTGCTATCTGGCGAAACTGGCGGTCGTACGCCATGGTCATATCTGGAAAGCGCGGCCCAAATCTTTCTTCATTGGCACCCATCAACGGATTGCTACCCTGCAGATTGATGTGATCGGTGATCGATATCAATCTTCCTTGCGTAAACTCCCCACGAATTCCTCCCGCGGCATTGGTCAGGATCACCGCCTTTATTCCAATTCGCGCGAATACGCGCACCGGGAATGCCACCTCTTTCGCGGAATATCCTTCATACAGGTGCACGCGTCCCTGCATCCCAACAACGTCGATGCCATCGACTTTTCCCAGCACCAACTGTCCAGCATGTCCAATGGCCGTCGATTGCGGAAAATGCGGAATTTTCGCGTAAGGTATATGTACTGCCGACGCGAATCCGTCCGCGAATGCCCCGAGCCCCGAGCCAAGAACCAATGCGATCTGCGGGCGAAGTTTTGTCTTCCCAGTAATGAATCGGGCCGCCGCTTCCGCTCTCGCAAACTCTGCGGCCTCTCTCCTCTTCTTTGTCGTTTTTGATTTTTTTGCTGGGCTCAAGTCAATATTCCCACGATGCATGCTGACATCAGATTCGCCATTGTTCCCGCCAGCATCGCTCGGATTCCCAACTTCGCCAGATTTCCCCGCTGTTCCGGGGCCAGCGCACCAATTCCGCCAATTTGAATGCCGATGGAGCTGAAATTAGCGAACCCGCACAGCGCGAATGTTGCAATCGTAAACGACCGGGGATCTAATGTTCCTTTCATCGGTCCAAGCTTGGTGAATGCCACTACTTCATTCAACGCCATGCGCGTACCCAACAGATTTCCAACCACGCCCGCGTCTCGCCAGGGAATTCCAATCAGCCACGCCAGCGGCGCAAAA
>DASXIT010000062.1:0-30914 GCA_036497825.1 Candidatus Acidiferrum sp. | reverse complement strand
CACCAGTCGAGTCTCCGATTCCCCAATCGCAAATTCTTTTCCGGTGATGGCTTTCAGCAGAGCTTCGGTCGGGCGGCCCCATAGATAGTCGATGATCACGTCGAAACGCTTTTCGCCGGCCTCGCGGCGGAAAGCTGCGATCAATTCTTCATCAGGTTTGTCGAGGCGAATCGTCGAGTCGGCGCCAAGCTCGTAGAGTGTGCTCAACACGTGTTCGTTGCGTCCTGCCGCAACGACGCGTCCCGCGCCCAAGATTTTGGCGATCTGTACCGCCAGCTTGCCCGTGACTCCGGTGGCGCCGAGGATCAGAACGGTTTCGCCGGCGGCGAGCTTCGCACTGTGCTTGAGAGACAGCCAGGCCGACACACCGGGATTAGGAATGGCCGCGGCAGTGACATCGTCCAGTTCTTCAGGGACCGAAAAACATTGAACTCGCCGAACCACAGTGCGCTCGGCCATCGCGGCGTACGGCCGCCGCGCTCCGCCAAAGAACACTCGCGTGCCGTCTTCGAGCCGCCCCACGCCATCCATGCCGCAAACGACAGGAAATTCGCGCGGGCTGGCGTAGTGCGTTCCGGCCGCTACCTGTTTGTCCACAGGCTTCAGCGCAGCCGCGGAGACATTTATGAGCACCTCACCTTCGCCCGGAGTTGGATCGGGAAATTCCTCAAAGCGCGGCGGTTTGCCGAGAGCATGTAGCACGGCGGCATGCATCAGTCGCCTCCTTTCTGATGTTCACGTAGGTTCGCTAGGCAATTGATGAAAGTTGATGGTGACAAATGCCCCGCGCAGAGGCAAGACCATTTGCCTTCAATGAGTGAGCCTCGGTCCGAAAGTTATTCCGAGTCAGAAGACTCGTTGGGACATTCTGCCTTGCTAAGTCCTGGTTTGTCGAACTTTTCCGGCAAACCGGAAAAGTTCCTCACAGTACCCGCTTCGGCGGCTAGGGAGTTACGGTTCGCAGATTCTTGACTTGTTCCAACAACTGCTCGGGCAAACAATCAAAGTCTTCCGCAATGGCAGGATTTGTGATGGTGTCGTGCAACGCTTGGCCCATTAGTGATAGGACATCATGAAAGTCATCGGGAAGACCTTGTTCGGCCCACTCTCGCTCCCAGCCGTTCCCTACGCAGAAGAACAAATCAACTGCCCAGCAATTTGTATTCGTGCGCCCGTCACGAGACAAAAATATCAGCAAATTTTCTAGGCTCTTCTTCAACTCGACCGACAGGCTTTGGGAATACACGCCCTGAAGAAGTGGGCGGAGGGCCTGTGACACTGGCTCCCCATTATGAGGCGTGGCTACCGCCTCCCAAGCTTCGTTGAATCCTGACATGAGTTCCTTGCGGCGGAAATCGGGACCGATTCAAAAGTGTTACTTAACTCACAGCCGAAACCTACTGTGTGACTCCGGGCCAAGAATATGAGGGCGCTACCTGACCATTGCAGGGCGGGAATGCTTCCCCGGGTGTCCATTTGCCAGAGTATGGGCGACGAAGTTTTCGTCGGTCATCGTGAGAATGTTTTGTCCCGCCGACGTATCTATGGACAGCACGAACTTTTCTTGCTGACCGTTCCATTCCAAGTGAGCAGCGATTGTTATGGCTTGATTGCTAGCCCCGGGGCATCCTAACAGCAGTTGGCCTGACGATATATTCAGGGTATTGATTCCATTGAGCCATTCGCTTTGCTTGAGTGTGACCGTTAGGCTCGCATTCGCCAGCGCACCGCTTGGGCCTGTGCCAAAGTTAAGCAGGTACGACCCACTGATGTCCGGTAGCGAAGGTGGCACTTGAATTTGTGCTTTCCGCCCCCACCGCATCCGTTGGCCAGTAATAATCCACCGAGGACGGTTGCCAAGAATGCACGTCGGGTTTGTGTCCAGTACATTCTAAGTCTCCTGTAACTTTGCAGGTGTAAGTAACGCCCTACAAGAGCGGTTGCAAGTTGCCCGGTCTCGGAGTGGATTCAGCGCAGCAGATTATTGCCGAAGTCAGTCCCGCAGCAGCGACCTTTCCTTCTGAGAAATCGCTCCCTCCCGGGTTGGTGCCTGTCCCGGCGACGAAGGGAGCGCAGGCGTGAACTACAGCCACCGGTCGCTGAAGGGCAACCGCCACATGCGCCGCGTTCTCAACCAGTGTGCAAACGCCGCAGCCAGGACCAAAGGAAGCATCTTCGAGATCGTATATCGCTGCTCGGTCCCGCGCCTGGGACACAATCAAGCCATCGGGGCCATCGCCCATCGACAGTGTCGACTGATCTGGCTCATCCTGCACCAAGGAGTTCGTTACGAAGAACGGGGCCCCGCCGCCACCAAGCAATCAAAGCAAAAGCGCACGAAGAGAATGATCCGGCAACTCCGAACCCTCGGCTATCGGATCGAATCACCGAATCCTCAACCCAGCCAAGCACAAGCGCAGTGATTTTCGAGCCTGGGTACCGATAGGCCAGCCGCTCTCTCAGGATGACTGGCCCACAATAACCACATGTACATTCGTTAATTACCGCAACTTCGTAGATCAGGCTTTAGCCAAAGAATCAGTAGCTGCCATCTCCTGTCTCCCCGGTTTCCTGCCGATGGAGTCAAGTTCAGCGATCATTTCGGAAGGAAGTTGGATCTTGGAAGCCTGAAGATTCTCACGAAGATGATAGAGAGAAGATGTGCCGGGGATCAGCAGCACATTTGGCGAACGCTGAAGAAGCCACGCAAGCGCGATCTGCATCGGCGTAAAGTGGAGTGACGCTGCCGCGGCATCGAGCGCCGAAGACTGCAAAGGCGTGAACCCACCCAGCGGGAAGAATGGCACATAAGCTATGCCTTGCTTAGCAAGATCATCGATGAACTCATCATCGGTGCGTTGCGCGACGTTGTAAAAGTTCTGCACGCAGACTATCTCCGTAATTCTCTGGGCCTCAGCGAACTGTAGCGGAGTGACGTTGCTCAGACCCAGATGACGAATCAGCCCCTGGCGCTTCAGTTCGGCCAGGACGGTAAGTGGCTCTTCAATGGATCCCTCCGATGGCTCCATGATTCATGGACGGCATCGATCAACTCTTGACTCGAAAGCGCATGAAGCCAGGACTTGTCCTCACCACGCCGCGCTCCTACCTTGGTGACGATCACCAGGTAATCCGGATAGGGATGAAGCGCCTGCTTGATAATCTGATTGGTTACGTGCGGGCCGAAAAAATCGCTGGTATCGATATGGTTCACGCCAGAGGCAACGGCCTCTCGCAAAACGGCAACCGCCTCGTTCCTATCCCGTGGTGGCCCCCACACCTGCGGACCGGCAAGTTGCATCGCGCCGTAGCCCATGCGGTTTACGGTCATCGCGGTGCCTGGGAGCATAAAGCTGCCGCCAAGGTTCGTCTGATTCGTCATTCGATTTCTCCTCTAGTCTGTGCATTTCTTGATGCGGTCGTGCTAACGTGTAATTTGATGAAGAAAGCTTCAGATTAGGAGTTTCGCATTTGCCCCAGCATGCTCGAGTGCTCTTGGAGCCCCGTAAATCGCCCGTTCAGGCCCGTTCGGCTGCAAGCGTCGAGGCCATTCTGCAAGCCACTATTCAGGTTTTGCTCAAGGTCGGAAAGGAGCGGCTAACCACGACAACGGTGGCAATGCGAGCTGGTGTTTCCGTCGGAACCTTATATCAGTACTTTCCAAACAAGAGCACACTTCTGAAAGCTATCTTGAAACGTCATCTGGATGAGGTGACGGTGGAGGTTGAGCGAGTCTGCCGGGAGCAGCAGGCTCACACCCTCCAGCAAATGGCGACGGCTCTTATCGGTCAGCTCGGATGTCGACGGTGCAACGATCGTGAAGCAGATGGGAGTACGCTCCAATAGCGCCATTGTTGCGATGTTGGAGACAGCCAGCGAACCGCTGAAGAAAGACCCGCAGATCGTGGCTTCCATGCTGCAAGGCGCCATGACCGGGGTCAGCCGCAGATTGCTCGAATCCGATGCCCTCGAAAAGGTGTTCGACATTTTGCGGCAAGAGCTTATTTTACTTGTGTGCGGATACCTGGAAGCTTGTTCTGCGCGGCCATCTTCGAGCTAGAAATAACCAAAGAAAAAGGCCAGCCGCTCTCTCAGGACGGCTGGCCCCCACTACCTCTTTCAGGATTTGCTCATTCCCAATCGCAAATCCCAAATTGGCGTGCACTGGCATACATACTTCACTAAACTTAAATGTTGCTCGGCATCTCCGGGCCGGTACGGCGAATCGGCCTACGAGCCACTTCTTCAGCAAACGTCATACTGCGGCGCATGGCCAATACCCAGCGGTTTTGGCTCGCTAGCACCGCGCCCAAGCCGGCTTCCCAGGTCTTTTGCAGCATATAGAGCGCACCGATGAACCCGGCTATCAACCCGAAGACTAGGATAAACAGTGCAAAGGCCGCCAGCAGCTCGCGAACGAAATAAAGCTGTAGAGAAGCTGCTACCCCTAAGGAGATCCACATCCACTTGCGATACTTGTCTTTGTTTGCCATCGCGTCTCTGGCTCCTGTTTCCTGGACCTTGCTTCCGACTGGCCTTGCCTTTTCGCTTCCACAAATTGGATGCTACGGCCTGACCCAAGGGTCGGTGCGGTGCATCTGACCTGTCCTATTAGACAGGTGTAACGGCTGGAAGGCTATGGTACAGGGGCATCAAAATGTCGGGCAAACTATTGCTCCAGTACTGCCCTAAATCCGGTCTTAGCAGTGTATAGTATGTTGATTTAAAATGCCTTACTGGTTGTGTGAAATACCTCACAAACATACGCCTTTTGTTCGTACTAAGGCCCTGTGGCTAACCTGCCCTTTCGGGCAGGGGACAGGTAACGAGAAATACACTCTTTGGTGTAGTTCTGTAACTGTCCCTGTGCCAACTTCAAGCAAGTTGCGGGTTCTACGGGGGTTCTAAATGCTAGGTTGGGAGAGGTTTTCAGCTTTGCTTTAATTGCCTTTAAGGCTGTATCCGGCGTCGAACGGCAGTTTGCCATCTATGCGCAGGACCTTAACTGCGCTATTGATCGAATACACGTCTAGGACCCCAACCGCTCCCGGGGTCACTCCAACGGTCCGAATAATCTCTTCGTCAGACTCCACCACTTTCAGGATGGACTTCGATTCGGTCAGCTTGCTGACGGTGGGTTTTAGATCCGTTTCGCTGACGCCAAAAATCTTTTCGAGCACACTCTTCATCTCCGGCGAATCTGGATTGTGGATCACCAAGGTGAAATTTCTTCCGTCAGGCCAGGTCTTTTGGCTACCCTTGCAGAGCTTGGATAGATCAATGAGCGACACATCCTGCAGCTTGCTGCCGGCAGCAACTACGATTGCCCAGTTTTTCATGGCGGCGAGCAATGGAACTCCCGCGCAAAGGAGCAGACAGACGACTACCCCGAGTTGGAGAACCTGTCGTAGCGTTCGGTCTTTCATATTCCTCACACAATCTTTTGCTAATTCCTGAATTTTCGAGAATGGGAACTCCGCGCACAAGTACCTGATTCGCGAAATGTGCCTAACTCATAGATGCCTCTCCCCTGTGCCTTATTCATCATTTGCTGCTGAATAAGTGCGCACAACTGACCTTTCGTCCAGTATCGCTTCTCCGCTTCCAATCGGTACCCTTCGAATTGCACATCATCCTTATCAATAGTAGGGAGCCCAGTCTCTATGAGATCTATTTCCGCTCGGATAGTTCTTTCAGCAGCATTTCTTCTCTTCGCCTCAAAGGGCTGGGCACAACAGGCGGCACACATCCAGCCGGCCAAATCCAGCTCGACAACTGCCAGTGGAAAGCCAGCCGTGAAGATCCCCGTTGGCTCACAACTTCTCTATGGCGCTATGCCCTTGTCCACCAAATCCTCTTCCGCCCGAAACAATCTGGAAATGGCATTGGACCAGTATGAAAACGCAGGATTTGACGAAGCGATCATGCACGCGCAACTCGCTACGGATAAGGATCCCAATTTTGCGCTCGGCTACGCGCTCTGGTCCTTCGTGGCGCGCCGGACAGAGCCTGCTCCGGATGCTCTGCACAGGGCGAAGTCGCTTGCCAAAAAGTGTATCGGCGACGAATGCTTGATGATCGCTTTCCTGATTGGTTCCCAGGAATCCAATGTTCTGCCGGCTATTTCCGCGATGAATGACCTTTTAGCTCACCGCCCAAAAGATAAGCACGTGCTTTACCTCTCCGGCGAGTGGCTCTATTTTCAGCAGGATTATGATCACGCCAAGAAACTCTGGACCAAGTCTTTGGACATCGATGCCGATTTCCCTCCTGCCCTGAACATGCTTGGCTATGTATATGTGGAAGGCGGGGAGCCCGAACCGCAAAAAGCAGTTGAATATTTGAAGCACTATGCGAAGGTGCTTCCGGATCAGGGCAACCCCCAGGATTCTTTGGGGGAAATTCTGCGTATGACCGGTGACGACGCCGGATCACTGGCGCACTATGCCGAAGCTCTGCAAATCGACCCCAAAATGATCACGTCACAATATGGCCGCGGAGATACTTACGCCCTGATGGGTAGCTATTTCCAAGCCAAAAGCGAATACGAGAAAGCTTTAACGCTCTCGAACAATTCTCGCGACACTACCCACATCCAGTTCCAATTGGCCATGCTGAATTTCTGGACCAATGATGTTTCCGGTGGCCGTCAAGCGTTGGCAAAGCTTTCTGAGCAAATCGCCAAGGATAGTGACGCCGCTTCTCAGTTCGAAGTGAACTACGCTCGGGCTCTTCTCGGGGCAGATCGTTCGACCGAGCAGCAGCTTCTGCAGCAGCTGGAATCCAGCTTGAGCGAAGTACGGCCAGGGATGCAGGATGCGGACAGAAACGCAGCCCTTGCCAGCGTGCTTCGTGAGCAAGTGAGAATTGCGGTTGCCTCGCTCAACAATCAGAATGCGGCCATAGCGCTGCAGAAACTGCAGCAGCTTGCGGACAGTTCCCGCGACCTGCTGGTTGAGAATGTTTGCGAATCGGCAAAAGGATATATTTCGTTGGGCGCGGGCGATTACAAAAAGGCTGCCGAGCAGCTTTCCGCCGATCTCCACTCTCCGATGGTCGTTCGCGAATTCATCTCGGCACAAGAGAAATTTGGAGACGCCAAGGGTCTGGAAAGCGGGCAAAAGAGCTTGAAGTATCGCCGCACTCCAACCGCGGAGTGGTATCTGGCGACGCATGGCGCGAGCTTAGCTTCGCAACTCATTGCTCAATAGCAAAGGACTCTCTCAAGAAAAATCGCGCTGCGGTGGCCACTCAAATCCATCGCAGCGCAATTTGTAATCTCAACTCAGTTTCTGTTTCAGGCTTTCTTCAGCAGCCGGGTGATCCAGACCAGAATCACTGCGCCCACGAAGGCCACAATGATCGAGCCAATCATCCCGCCGCCGGGCCAGATCCCCAGCTTATCGAAGATCCAGCCACCCAATAGTCCGCCCAAGAGACCCAAGATAATGTCCACGACAACGCCGTAGCCACCACCTTTCATTACCTGGCCTGCCAACCATCCAGCTATTAGCCCAACCACGATCCATGCGAGTAAACCCATGCTTCCTCCTTGGTTCCGCTTGTCGAGCCTAATATGGTCGCGGAAAGGCTATAGTTTGGCCTTTCCCCACGTTACGCGCAATCCAGTAGATAACAGTAGGTCGTTGTCCTTCAAACCGGGGGGCGGGTAGTTGATATAGCTGTCGCTGAAGGTGACTTGCCAACTGAGCCAAGCCTTCAATTGGGTGACCAAGGTGGTATCGAACTGCGAGCGGATGTCGCCCGCACGACTTAGGTTGGGAAACAGGCTTAACCTTTCCGTAAATGTGCTGCGCTTGTTCAGCTTGGTATCGAACTCTTCTCCGACCAGGGCGGTCAGGCTGTTCGTTTGGATCGCGGCAATAAAGGTCGGCGGTGGACCAACTAGCGTGTACGCGCCAAACGCATCCCGCTCATAGGTCAAACCACCAAATATGTCGAAGGTGGTGTTGGCGTTCTTGATCACGTGATAGCCAATACCGCCGCCATATGTTTGGCGAAGATCCAAGTTCTGCAGTTGGTTGGTCTGAAAACCAGCAAGAGCAAAAATGAAGAACTTAGGTGTTAAGTTCAGATCACCCCGTATGCCAGCATTCAAAGCATTCGCGGTTGTCCTGCTGGGTGGAGTCGAGGCATCGTTTCCGTAAATATAATTCGCAAATACGGTGATTTTGTCCCTCGGCGTTTCTCTCACTTCTTTTGTGGCCAAGGTAAAGGTAGTCTGGGAAGAGTTGCCGCGCGTCAAAGCGAGTCCGGTATCGAACAACCCGCTCCAGAAGTACGTAAATTTGGGATGAGCCATGCGTTCGGCCTCCAGATCATAAGCCTTCTGCTCGGCATCATTCCGCACCGCTACAATCGTGTCCTTTGTTGCCGGAGCAGCATTTGGCGGCGGTGTAGCGCCCGCAACCACAAATTTTCCGTTCTGCGTGGTGACTTTGCCAGACAGCTTGGTCCCATCTTTCAAGGTCAGGTAGACAACATCGCTCGATTCCATCGCGGTGATGGCATCCCATTGAATGGTGATATCCCCGGCAAATTCGGTCTTCAGTAACAAAGTCTTGCCATCGCCGGTGACAATCGTGCCGCTGAACCTGTCGCCATTCTTCAATGTGACTTGATCGGCATGTGCTAGGGATCCTGCCATCAAGACAAGTAACACTGCAAGAATTCCACGACGCATTTGCGTTCTCCTAACAATTTTCTGAATTTTTATCTAGATCTTCGCGTGGGCAGGGCGAAAAGAATTTCCAGATCAAGCTCCCCTTCGAGCCGTGGCGTAAAAGTTTAATGAATTACTATGGCTGCCGCAATTACGAAAATCTGCCGGCTCGAATTTCTTCATGGCCTTGCTATCCTTTATACTTTTATCGACTGGGAATTCTTGATGGCTGTAATGTTTTGCGCCATTTATGCTGTGACCCCATCCACAGCAAATCATAAGGGGGAACGTAGTGCGCATTCTTCGCTCGATTTTTGTGGTTCAGGGAGCGCTGATTCTGGCGCTGCTGGCACTGACCGGCTGCAAACAAACCTCGCAGAACGCGGCCACTGCTGCGTCTTCTCCCGCCGCTAATCCGCGCCCGATCCTTGTTTTTATGACTGATTTCGGCACCGCCAATGACGCGGTAGCTATCTGCCACGCGGTGATGGTTGGAATTGCACCGGATGTTCGCATCATGGACATCACACATCAGGTGACGCCGTTCTCGATTGAAGAAGGCGCACGCATCCTGGAAGGAGTCACGCCTTACTATCCCGCGGGAACCGTCTTCGTTGGAGTCATTGATCCCGGCGTTGGCACGTCCCGCAAGGCCATCGTCGCGAAGACAAAGAAAGGTCAATTTTTCGTTGTGCCCGACAATGGTTTGATCACCCCGGTTATTGAACGCGATGGGCTGGAGGCCGCGCGTGAGATCACCAATACCAATTGGATGATTGGCCAGGCGATTTCTTCCACTTTTCACGGCCGCGATATTTTTTCTCCCGTTGGCGCTCATATAGCTGCCGGATGGGATTACACCATGGTCGGCCAGCCGGTTGACCAACTCGTCCGCCTCACGCCGAAAGTTTCTACAGTCACTGATAAAGGCATCGATGGCGACATCATCGCTCTGGACGATCCGTTTGGCTCGCTAATCACCGATATTTCCAAGGATCAGTTCGAAAAGCTTGGCTACAGCCTGGGGGACAAAATCACCGTTCAACTGAACAAGAAACCGATCATCCTACCTTATGAAAAAACTTTTATGACCGTTCCCGTGGGCGATCCGCTTCTTTTTATTGATTCACGCGACCACGTCAGCCTGGCTATCAACCAAGGCAATTTTTCGACCGTGCACAAAATCGCGCCTCCCGGCACCATCTTCATTCCGAAAAAAGGCCTCTCAGCAAGAGTAAAGTAATCCGCGAATAGCACAATCGTAGGGGCACGGCACTGCCGTGCCCGTCTCTGGTTGTTCCTTTGTACTTAATGTAGGGACCGCCTTCCGTTCACCCTGAGTTGCGAAGGGAGGCGGTCCGCCACCCAGCTAACTCTTCAAAACAACCTCCTCGCAAGGCCATCGATTTGCTTTTTCCCCACCACAGGCTGAAAATCACCCTTTGGATTACGAAAGAGGTCAGCACATGCCCGAAGCCGTCATCGTTTCTTCCGTCCGCACCCCGGTGGGTCGCGGCTACAAGGGTTCGCTCCGCACCACGCGGCCAGACGATCTCGCCGCGCTGGTTATCAAGGAAGTCCTCGCACGCGTCCCCGGGCTCGACCCCAAAGAAATTGACGATGTAATTTTCGGCTGCGCAATGCCCGAAGGCGAACAAGGAATGAACGTCGCCCGCATCGCCGCTCTGCGCGCGGGACTGCCCGTGGAAACTTCCGCGATGACCGTGAATCGTTTTTGCGCCAGCGGCTTGCAAGCCATCGCCCTTGCGGCTGAGCAAATTCGCAGCGGCTCTGCGCAAATCATTATCGCAGGCGGCACGGAATCGATGTCGCTGGTGCCCATGGGCGGCAATAAAATTTCGCCCAATCCTTGGCTGGTTGACCATTATCCTGACGCTTACATCAACATGGGGCTCGGTACGGAAAACATAGCCGTGAAGTTCGGAATCTCTCGCGGGCAAGCCGACCAATTCTCTGTTGATTCACACAGGAAGGCCGCTGCGGCTATCGCGGCAGGTAAGTTCAAAGACGAAACCGTGCCCGTCGAGGTAAAAATCACTTCGATGCCGAACGGAAACGGCGCTAAGCCAAAAGGTCCAGTGAAACCGGCAACACAATCCTTTATTTTCGAAACCGATGAATTGCCGCGCCCAGACACCACTCTGGAAGTGCTGGCCGGCCTCAAGCCCGCATTTCACGTGAAGGGCACCGTCACCGCTGGCAACAGTTCGCCAATGAGCGATGGGGCCGCTGCAGTGATCGTGATGTCGGACGCCAAGGCCGCACAACTCGGGATCAAGCCGCAAGCTCGGTTCGTCGCTTATACCACTGCGGGAGTGAAACCCGAGGAATTCGGTATTGGACCTGTAGAGGCGATTCCCAAAGCTCTCAAACTTGCAGGCTTGTCGCTGAACGATATCGCTGTGGTGGAATTAAACGAGGCTTTTGCCGCGCAATCCCTGGCCGTGATTCAGCAGGCCAATCTCGATCCGGTGCGCGTGAATCCCAATGGGGGAGCCATCGCGCTCGGCCATCCGCTTGGCTGCACCGGTGCAAAACTGACCGCCAGCCTGATCCGAGAACTGCAACGGCGCAACGCTCGCCACGGCATTGTGACCATGTGCATCGGGGGAGGCATGGGCGCCGCCGGCATCTTCGAACGCCTTTAGGCTGCACTATGCCAAAAGACCATTTTAATTGTTAAGACCATTTTACTGGTCAATTATAGAGACACGTCTCAAAGCCCGTCCGGAAATGCATCTCTATGCGTGAGGCGCTAGAATTGGGAACGCTTTTGATCTCTGGAGTTCCCATGGGCTTTGAGATTTTCGTCCAGTGCGTTGGAAAGAGTGAACGATTGGGGATTCCGCGAGCAGCTATTCGCTCACTTTTCCCAATTATTGAAAAAGAGTCAGAACCGGACTACTGGTCTATCCGATACGATGACAAAAACTCCTGCTATATTGGCGTAACTCCAGCGACATCGGACAACCAATTTCTATCTGGACTTTACGTTGACCGTCCTTGCGGAGATTTGCGGCTATGGGAGGGCTTACTCTCTATCTTTCGGATGGGCTCCGTCGTGATCTTTTGTCCGGGCGGCTCACCCGTCGTGGCTGAACAAACTGTCGCTGGGGATTTGCCACAAGATATGATCAATTCCATTGGTCAACCCAGATTGGTAGGCTCTGTGGAGGAGGATTTAGTTCGTCTGGTCCGTGAGTCCTAAGCCGAAACCTGGGAAGTTGCGGCACCTATTCCCTTTTTCCTCCTATTGCAGCCGCACCCCCACCAGGAGTAGAATTCCAGGAATCGTTTTCAAACGATCGTTTGAATTTCAAAAGCGGCTTCTAGCCGCCAGGAGCAGCACCATGGCGACCACTACCGTAACCAAGCCCGCAGCAAAGGGTGGCAGCTTCCTTCTGGAATCCCCTGCCCCACAGGATGTGTTCACTCCTGCCGATCTTACCGACGATCAAAAGCTGATCGGGCAGACCGCCGAGGAATTCGTCATCAAGGAAGTTTTCCCGGTGGTCAAGGACCTAGAAGCCAAGAAGCCGGGCCTGTTGCCAGAATTGGTAAGAAAGGCCGCGGAGCTCGGCCTGATGAGCGGCGGCACGCCTGAACAATACGGCGGAGCCGGCTTGGACAAGATCTCCACCACGATCCTCACCGAAAAAATCTCCATCTACGGCGGCTTCGCGACCACGCATGGCGCGCACGCGGGCATCGGCACGCTACCCATCGTCTATTTCGGCACCGAAGAGCAGAAGAAAAAATATCTCCCCAAACTGGCCAGCGGTGAATTTATCGGCGCTTACTGCCTTTCTGAGCCACAAGCGGGCAGCGATGCCCAGAATCTTCTGACGCGCGCGGACCTCAATCCCGAAGGAACGCACTACATCCTGAACGGCCAGAAGATGTGGATTAGCAACGGCGGCTTTGCGGACCTGTTCATCGTTTTCGCCAAGGTAGGTGGCGAAAAGCTGAGCGCCTTCATCGTCGAGAAAACTTTTCCCGGCTGCAAGCCCGGCAACGAAGAACACAAAATGGGATTGCACGGCAGTTCCACCACGCCAGTGTTTCTGGAAAACTGTAAAGTACCGAAAGAAAATCTGTTGCACGAAGTCGGCCGCGGCCACATCGTCGCCTTCAACGTCCTCAACTCTGGCCGCTTCACCTTGGGCGCCTCCAGTGTAGGTGGCGCAAAATTCGTTCTGATGACCGCCGCAAAATACGCCAAGGAACGCAAGGCGTTCGGCAAACAGATCGGCGACTTCGGCCTGATCCGCGAAAAGCTGGCGGAAATGGCTATTCAAATTTTTGCCGTGGAATCGATGATTTATCGGAGCGCGGGAAATATGGAAGCGACCATGCACGCCGCAGGCGCAACCGGCGACAGTGTGCAGAACACCATGAAAGTTCTGGAAGAATACGCGATTGAGAGCTCCATCGCGAAAGTTTACGGCAGCGAAATGCTGGACTCTGCAGTGGACGAGGGCGTACAAATCTTCGGCGGCTACGGTTTCCATGAAGACTATCCCATCAGCCGCGCCTATCGCGATTCCCGCGTCAACCGCATCTTCGAAGGCACCAACGAAATCAATCGCATGCTCATCATCCAAATGCTGATGAAGCGCGCCTTGGGCGGACAACTTGCCCTAATTCCCGCCGCCATGAAGTTGGCCGACGAAATCCTCGCTGGTCCCTCGTTCGAAGAGACTCCCGAAGGCGTACTGGCTGAAGAGACTCGCGTGGTCGCCAATTCCAAGAAAATGTTCCTGCAGGCAGCCGGCGGCGCAATGCAAAAATTCCGTGAAAAGCTGGCGGACGAACAAGAGCTAATCGCCGCTCTAGCTAACATGGTCATGGAAATTTACGCCATGGAATCCTGCCTCTTGCGCGCCCAAAAGGCCGCCGCGACAAAGGGTGAGGCAGCTTCCTCGGTGTTGATCGATGCTACCAGCGCCTTCATCGCCGACGCCGCGGAACGCGTTGAGCATGAAGCCAAGCGTTCCATCGCTGCCGTCCACGAAGGCGATATGCTTACCACGCAGATGGCTGTACTGAAGCGTTTCGGCAAGCGCCCGGCGGTCGATACCATAGCGCTACGCCGAAAAGTGGCCGCCGCTGTGCAATCGCAAGACCGCTACCCATTCGAAGGGCGCTAGACTAATCGTTCGACACGTGGCCATCCCGTAGGGGCGGGCTTTATGCCACCCCTGTATGTATACCTCTGCTGGGTCCCTAGCCCCTGTTTCCCACAATGGCACTCCCCTCGCGGGGTTCCATTCACCAATAATGACCATCCAAGCACAATGAATCCCACCAAGTACTGTCCCCCGTTGGAACTTTCTTAAACTGGTAAGACCCTTAGTTTGGGCTTACTCTATTGGCTATTCGTCCCATTCCGCGCGTTCTCGCCATCATTTCTGTTGTGATTTTGGCCCTTCATGTTGTGTCCATTCTTGCTTTTGGAAAGAACAGCCTCGGCCCGCTGACCGGCAATCTTCTGCAAGTTTCCGCCAGTTTTCTGGCCGCTTTTCTCAGCTATCAAGCCGCAAAGAAGATACCCGGTTTCAGTCGCTCGTTCTGGACGCTGGTCGCTTTCAGCATGGCCATCTGGGGGATCGCAAATCTGGGTTGGACCTATTTCGAAATAGTTCTCCATATCGAACCTCCACCGGGCTCGATGATCCGGTTCCTTTTTGACACCCACGGGATGTTTTTTGTCATGGCATTGTTCCTGAATCAGGAACACAGCGATTCCAGTGTCGACCTGGAAGAAACCTTGGATTTCCTGCAGATCGGCATTTTATTTTTCCTGATTTATTTTGTGATGTATTTTCTGGCTGCGGAAACTATGGGGCCCAAAGCGGCAATCGAACGCGAAAATGCGGTAATGATCTGGGGACATCTGGGGGTTCTTATACTCACGCTTGTCCAGTGGCGCAGAGCACGCTTGCCGCTGGCGAGGCAACTCTACGGCGGGCTGGCCATTTATTTCTTCATTTACGCCGTCCTATCCAATGTCACCGAGGTTGCTCAGGTTGCGCATGAAATTCCCACCGGGACATGGTTAGACCTGGGTTGGACAATTCCGCTGCTCTTCGGAGCGTTTTGGGCCGGGACTTGGATGCCAACACAAGAGAAAGCAGTCCCAAATCAGCCTCACACGAAATCCTTGACAGTAATTCTAATCAACAATGGCATGTTCGTTTTTGCCCCGCTCCTGATTCTCTACCAGGTAGCGCAGATCAGCCCCAGTTACAGGCTCCTGCGTTTCTCTCTACTCGCTATTTCGTTCTCTTGCTACGCAGTTCGTATCGGGCTGACGCAACTTCGCCAGCATAAGGATGAAGAGACAGTTCGCCGTCAAACCCTCGCTATGGATTCCTCCATGGACGGCATCAGCCTTCTGAACGAAAAAGGTATCCACATCTACGCAAACACCGCGTTCGCACATATGTTGGGGCTGGAAAGCCCCGAACAAATCCTCGGCTTACCTTGGCGCAAGGTCTATTCGCTGCAAGCCGTAGACAAATTGCAATCGCAGATCCGCTCTTCCCTCAAGCAATCATCCAAATGGACTTCTCCACTGCAATTGCGTCAAGCCGACGGCCGGAGTCTTTCCGTCGACTTCAGCATTACGGCTATGCCTGATGGTTGCACCGCCTGCGTTTGTCGAGACCTCTCAGCGCGCCACGAAGCGGAAAAAGCTCGCGCCGAAGCCGAAACCAAGTACCGCATGTTGGTTGAGCATGTGAACGCCATCACCTACATCGCGGAAATCGGAATTCATGGACAATGGTTCTACGTCAGCCCTCAGGTGGAATCCATTCTTGGATACAGTAGCGAGGAGTGGCTGGCAATCGCCCCCGATTGGGACAAACTGATTCATCCCGACGATTTAGCAGCCGTAATCGCTGCAGAGGAAAACAGTAGGGGTGGTCATCCTTTCCAAGCCGAATTCCGCCTTCGCCGAAAAGACGGCCGCGAAGTTTGGCTGAATGACACCGCAGTCGTGATTCAGGGAAGTGATTCGCATCCGGTAATGGAAGGCATTATGGTCGACATTACCGAGCGAAAGCAGCTGGAGACCCAACTCCAGCAATCCCGAAAAATGGAAGCGGTCGGCCGGCTGGCCGGCGGCATCGCCCACGATTTCAACAATCTTCTTACCATCATCACGGGTTACACCGATCTTGCGCTCAGCCGCTCTTCTATGCCGCTGGAGATTCGCAGCGATATCGAGCGGATCGACCACGCCTCTGGCCGCGCTGCTGCTTTGGTTCGCCAGCTTCTCGCCTTCAGCCGCAAGCAAGTTCTCCAGCCTAGGACAATCGATCTCAATGAAGTTGTTCTCAATCTAGATAAGCTGCTTCGCCGCCTGATGGACGACAACATCGAGATGAACACCCACACGCAGAAGGCAATCGGCAAAGTAAAAGCAGATCCGGCGCAGATCGAGCAAGTGATCATGAACCTGGTCGTCAATGCTCGCGATGCTATGCCCAACGGCGGACGCATTCTTCTGGAAACTTCCAACGTTGACCTTGATTCGGCTTATGCCGATGAGCATGTCACCGTGAGGCCCGGCAAATACGTCATGCTCGCGGTTTCCGACACTGGAATCGGCATGAGCCAGCAAACCATCGCTCACATTTTTGAACCGTTCTACACCACTAAGGAGAGTGGCAGCGGCACGGGCTTGGGACTCTCCACTGTTTACGGCATCGTAAAACAAAGTGGCGGCTATATTTGGGTTTACAGCGAGCCCGGCAAAGGCAGCACCTTCAAAGTTTATCTTCCTCGAGTCGAACATGCCGTGGAGAAAACGCAAACGGGGCCGGCGCCAGTACAAGAAATACAACGAGGCTGGGAAACGATTTTGCTCGTTGAAGATGAAGAGGCTGTGCGCGAACTGATTCACACCGTTCTCACGGAACATGGCTACGACGTGATCGCGGCGCGCGACCCGGAACACGCCATTAAACTAGCCACATCTTACGCGCGTGAGATTCATATGCTGCTGACCGACGTGATTATGCCCGGCATGAGTGGCCGCGAATTGGCAAACAATGTGTCTGTCCGCCGGCCCGGCATCCGTATCCTCTTTATGTCAGGCTACACCGACAACGTCATCACCACGGGCGGGATGCTAGAAAAGGGCCTCGCCTTCCTGCAAAAACCATTTTCACCCAGCACGCTGATTCAAAAAGTCCGCGAAGTCCTGACACCCACCCCCGCCCGAAAGTAACTTGTAGGGGCACGGCACGCCGTGCCCGCCTTGGGTGGCGCTCAAACCTAGTGGCCGATCTTCAGATCGGCTAGCCCCAACTCTTGTTCTGAATAACTTCTCTACGGTTTCACAGGGGCCACGCCAGTCTCTTTTGGCTTACTCACCGTATTCAGCGTCTCCACATTAAATCGCTTGTAATCCGAATATTTCGTAACCATATTCACTTTGAAGCCTTTCACCAGCAACACCCGCACGCCCACGTGGGCTTCTTCATACGTGGGCAGCCACACTTCGTTATTTAGATAACCCTGTTCCAAAACAAAACTTGTGCCTTTCTGCAAATTCGCCACCAAGCCGCCACCGATATGGACGTCGCCCACAAAATAAGCCTCCAGCCGCGCGACATCATGCGCCTTCTCGTCCACCCAAACTACGCCGGCGAGCTCTTTCACGACGCGTTCTTCGATATTCTTTGGTTTATATTCCGGATTCGGCTCGAAATCGAAGACCAGCACATCTTGCCCGCGAAAGCGTTCCCGCCGGGGATTCACAAACTGGCAAACACGCAGAAATATTTCGATTCCCGGATCATCATCTTTCTTTGGTTCTTTTCCTTCTTCTTTGTCTTTCTGTTCCTTTTCTTCTTTCTTCTTGTCCTTCTTCTGAAGCTCCTCAATCTGCTTTTGCGTCTTTTCGTTTTCTTTCTTTTGTTCCTGCTCGCTCAACGGTTTCCCGTCTTTTTTCACCAGCGTGGATACTTCATCTCCGTTCAGATAGAAAAAGGTGTATTCCGATAACTCTTTCTTTGTCACTTTCCCGGTCTTATCGTATTCCGTCTCTTCCTCTTCCCGGGTACCGGCATAATTTTCTTTAATTTTGTCGATGGCCTTCTGATTCGCATCGATTTCCGCAAACAATTGCTTTAGATCGGGGAGCTGCACTTGCGCTTTGCGCGGGAAATCAAACACTCTCTCGCCGATTGTCTCGTTCAGCGTCGCCTGAGTCACATTCACGTCGTACGTATCGCTACCGCGGTGGAGTTGAATCTTGTACGGCACCTTGATTCCGATCACGCTGCGATAATCTTCGTAATAAATTTCTTGAGGAATCCCTGCAATCGTGGCCTTCTCTTCCACAATCAAGTGACTCTGCGGATCGAAAAACACTTCCCACTGAACTCCCGTGGGATACGTCAATTCCACTACCAGCGCATTCCGTCCGCGCACTTGAGCGTTCCCTTTGAATACCGCACCGATTTTCTTCTTCGTCAAATTCTGCAATCCATTGTTGTAATATTGCCCTGCTGCCTCCATCTCCAAGGCCTGCTGCCCCAGCAGCGTATTCATTTCTCCGTTCTCCGTCTGGTGCCAAGCTGATTTTCCGTTGTAAGACTCGATTAGTGTTTTCCCGTCGCTACGGATTTCAGAGTAATACCGGTTCGGTTGTTTGATCCGCAGCGAGTAGGTGCCCGGTTTTGCATCGCCGGTTCCGCTGAACGTGCCATCAATTGCAACAGTCTGCAGCTTAGTTAGCGCCTTGCTTCCCCCGGCCGCCTTCACATATTGATCGATGATCTTGTTGGCATCCTGCGCTCGGACAGCTCCACACAAAAGCAATAAAAGAGCGCTTGCGAAAATGGCGGGAAAATGGAAGTGTCTGCGCATAGGTATCCCCACTTAGATACGCAACCAACATCAAAAAGTTGCGCAACACTCCCTATTCTTTATGTAGACGCCGGGCTTTAGCCCGGCCATGAGATTCGACTGGTACAGTCCTTCTCGCTCGCCTTCCGAGGAAAACAGCCTGTGCGAATTGGTTTACTTCTGTTCCGCTCCGCCCTATTTCGCCGCCTTAGGCCGGTTCGCGTACTTCTCGTACAACTCCTTCTGCTTGTTGTCGGTAGGCGTCAACTGCCCTTTGATGAACAGATATTTGACATCCGTCGTCAATTCCAACGGATCGCCGTTGGTCACAATCACGCTGGCCACCTTGCCGACTTCCAACGTTCCCAATTGCGAATCCAATCCAAGAATTTGAGCTGGATACAAGGTCACTGCTTTCAGCCCATCCTCGTAGGAGAGTCCATGCGACACCGCATTGGCGGCTTGTTGTCCCAATCGCCGTGCAAAGCTGTTGTCAAAACTCCCAAATGCAATTTTGATGCCTGCGGCCGTTAACTCCGCGGGTTGCGTCATCATTCGGTCGTAGGGATCGTCTTCCTGCGAAGGTTCGCCCAGTGTTGGCCGTAGAATCACCGGCACATTTTTCGAGCGCAACAAATCTTTCACCTTCCAGGCTTCGGACCCACCGGCCAGGATCATGCGCAATTTTTGTGCTTCGCAGAACTCCACGGCATTCCGGATATCCCTCGCGCTATCGGCAAAAACCAACACCGGCATCTGCCCGCGAATAACCGGCGCCATCGCCTCCAGCTTCACATCTCTGTCGAACGATCCTGCCGGCGATTTTTCCAGTGTTTGTGCGTAGTGCCTGGCTTGCTCCATCCAATCGGTCAATTCCTCAACGTGTTTGTCGTACTCCTTTTTCGCCTCGGTGTAAGGTTTATCCTTCATGGAAAAAGTAGACATATCAAACGTTCGTGTCTCAATTTCCGGCCAGTCAATCACCATTGCCGCATTTTTGCGAATCGCCATTTCATCCGCCGTCCACCCAGCCAGATAAATGGCCGATGCTTGCCCGCCCACCAGGTTCGTGGGATTACCGCTGTCGAAACCGCCACTAGCGGGAACCGCGAGCACTTCCGAAATTCCTGCCGCGCGTACCACGGAAATATGCGCACTGGACGGCAACACCGCGGTCGCAGCCACAACATCTGGGTTGAACTCTCCCGTCTCCGTGGTATCGACAGTTGCCCGCACCGCACCGATTTCGCTGAGTCCCATCTGCGTAACTGGATCAAACAACCCTGGATAGACCTGCAGACCTTTCGCGTCGATCACTTTGGCGTCAGCGGGAATCGTAACGTCTGGGCCGATCGAGGAGATCTTTCCATCCTTGATCAGCAACGTGCCGTCTTCGATTGGCGTTCCCGATACGGTAAAAATCTTCGCGTGCGTAATCGCATAACTGGTCGGCACCGGAGTTTGTGCCGAAGTCGCGAGCGCCAGCACTCCACATCCCAGAAATGTTGCAAAGGCGCTCAGTGTAGTAATCCGCAAATTCATCGCGCACCTCCTTCTGCTCCACCAACTTGTGGCGGCTTTGGCTTCTCTTCAGGCTTTTTCTCTGCACCGGGTTTAGGAGCCCCTTCCTCTTTCTTTTCGGAGTCTTTCTTTTCTCCCTCCTTCTTCGCTTTGGCCAATAGGTCTTTTCGCTCCTGCTGCAATGCAGGCCGTCCCAAAATGTCCTTTTCCCGGTCAAAATAGACGCGCCCGTCGATCAGGGTTTTTTGCACCACCGCGTAGTCGCTCATCGGATCATGGTTATAGACCGCCAGGTCGGCATCTTTGCCAACATCAATCGTGCCGACTCGCTTCTCAATTCCCAATTGGATCGCAGGATTCAGCGTGACCAACTTCAACGCCTCATCGTGTGTCAATCCCCCGTAACGAATCGATTTCGCCGC
Organism: Candidatus Acidiferrum sp.; assembly: GCA_036497825.1. Classification (GTDB taxonomy): domain Bacteria; phylum Acidobacteriota; class Terriglobia; order Acidiferrales; family UBA7541; genus Acidiferrum. The sequence goes on along the minus strand of DASXIT010000062.1, from coordinate 10,403 downwards.
CTCCTGGTTCAAATGCGTCGCCTCCGCAGCGTCATCCGAATTGACGGACACCACAACGCCTCGTCGCGTCATCAGCGCCGCGTTATAAGGAACAGCCTCGTAAGCCTCCACCTTGTAAGCCCACCAATCTGAAAACGTGGAAGCGCCCGTGCCTGCCGCGGCGATTTCATCGGCAACCTTGTAGCCTTCCAGAACGTGTTGCAGCGTCTGTATCTTGAAGCCGAACTCCTTCGCCACCCGCAACAACATCAGGATTTCATCCTCACGGTAGCAGTGCGCGTGTACGTAGCGCTTCCCTTCCAACACTTCCACCAGTGGATCCAACTTCAAATCGCGCCGCGGCGGAATCACATTTTTCTCTCCCGCTGCAATTCGTTTGTTGTAGTCGTCCCACGATTTCTTGTAATCGCGCGCTTCCGTGAATGCTCCGCGAATTGTTTCTTCCACACCCATTCGGGTAACGGGATATCGCGGCGGATCACCACGGAAATTCGACCGCTTTGGATTTTCGCCCAAGGCAAACTTGATTCCCGGCAATGCGCCTTCGAATGGCAATTTCTCCGCCGGTTGTCCCCATCGCAATTTGATGACTTCCGTCTGCCCGCCAATTGCATTCGCCGATCCATGCAGTATATTTGCGGTGGTTACCCCGCCAGCCAAATCTCGATAGATAGAGATGTCGTCAGAATCGATCACGTCGGCAATATTCACCATCGAAGATACGGAAACACTTCCCTCATTCACTCCACCGTCGATGGCAATGTGCGAGTGGCAATCAATAATCCCTGGGGTCACAAATTGTCCCGAAGCATCGATGACTTGCGCATCGGCCGGCGCCTTCACATTGGTTCCGATCGCTGCAATTTTCCCATCCTTAATAAGGATGTCACCTTTCTCGATCGTTCCATGCGAAACCGTCAGAATAGTCGCATTACGAATCAGCAATACTGGCGCAGCGTTATTCTCCGCCGCCGGGCTACCCGCAGCAGTGAACATCCATGCCAGAACCGCCGCCGATGCAATCAAAAACCTTGTTCGCAAATTCACTTGGCACCTCCGGCCATCATCGCGGTCATTTTTGGCTTGGTTCCCGTGAAATCAAAGGAGTAACCCATTGCGCCGATAGTTCCTTTCATTGTTGTTCCGTCAAAAGTGCCGCTGAAATGCGCATCTTGAGGGCTTCCCTCAATCAAAATGTTGATTGTGAAGCTGAATTTATCCCCGCTGAGATAGCCGCTGAACACATTTCCAATTCCGCGATGACTTGTCACCGTACCAGTGAGCGTGCCGTCGCTCGACATCACCAGGTCCGCAGTCGATTCCTCATCCCCTTGCGGTGTCGTGTACGTCAGCTTCCATTTGCCGGTAAGGTCGCCCTTCGGCGGTTCGCTCGGCCTTAGCGGTTCGCGCACTTCAAATTTCCTTCCATCGACAAAAACAATTTTCACCTTCGTTTTCTTGTCAAAGATGTCTCCGTCCGTCACCACCAGGTTGGCGATCTTTCCTTTTTCAATCGAACCCAGGACGTCCGCCATTCCAAAAATCTCCGCCGGCGAAAGTGTTAGTGCACGCAGAGCCGCATCTGGAGTCAACCCCGCATCAATTGATTTCTTCACCGCGGGCAGCAAATCTTTCGGCGTCGTGATGCCGCCGGAATAAAACGCAAACTTCACTCCAGCCTTTTGCAGCGCAGCAGGCGACGATGGTGCACGGTCTCTGAACCGCAGCGTGCGCAGAGTCGTTTCCTCTTCCGGGTCAGCATCCTTATCCGCCTCCGGCCATTTCAAATCCACAAGCACCGCCGTCTTTTTGGCCGCTATTTCCGGCGCAACTTCATATCCCATTTGTCCGCCATAAATTACCGCGTTCAGTTTCCATTCCGCGGCAAGTTGCAGCACTCTACGAATCTGCAGCGAAGTATTTCCCGGCAGCAGCACAATCCCGTGTTTCCCCAACGTCTCCGCCAGCGCGGCTTCGGTCCGGTCATACCGGGGACGTTCCACTCCGCGCGGATTTTTCTCATACGCCGCTTCCGCCTGCGTGTTCCAATTCGTATCGATCCACACCTGCCGCACATGCGCAATTGCTCCCATTAACGACCCGGGATAATTCCGGAATCCGCCCGGCGCTTGCAGCGAAACGGGAACTGCCGTTGGTTCCTTGACCACAAAATTCCCCGGTCGATCTCCGGCCAAGTCCAAAATCGCAGCTTGCCCAGGAAACATTCCGCCCTTCGGTGCGGAAACCGTGGTCGTAAATCCCGCCGCTCGCCAAGTTTCAATTCGTGGATCGCTAGTATTGATTTCATCGGCCGCATTTTTCCAGGGAGTCGTCGCTGGCCGATCCTCTGGCCCTTTCGAGGCGGGCGGCTGTTGTTTCGCGCCTCCCTCGCCCCCTCCGCTTGATTGCGCTGCTGCTACGCCTACATCCGTGAACGCGTCAACAAATCCCGGATAGACGGTCAGCCCTTTTCCTTCGATCACCCAAGCGTCGGTCGGAATCGTCACATCTTTCCCAGCCGCAACAATGATTCCTCGCGATACCACAACGGTTGCATCCTCCATCACTGGTCCGCTGATCGGCACCACTTTCGCGCCCTTAATCGCGAAGCTGCGCGGCTCTCCGCCTTGCGCTTCCATGCGCATCGCACCTAACAAACTTATGCAAACGGCCGCGAGCACAATGATTCCCAAACGTTGGCGTACGCTTCTCAACTTCATCCTTTACTCCTTGTGTGCGAGAACCTGCGCGGTTGGTGCGCAGGCTAATTAGGCTAGTGACATTGCCCTGCAACGTCAAGCGATGCGCAAAAAAAAGGGACAAGCGCGAATGGTCGTCCCTTCGTAGCACAGACTTTAGTCTGTGTCTTGAAAATTTCTGGCGAATCAAAACCTACAATCAATAAGGTGGTTTCTTCTTTCCGCCAAGCAGGCCACCCAAGGCACCCACCGCACCAGCCGCACCTGGATTCTTGGTTAGTGAACCAGCCAGCCCCTCCGCGGCCCCAGCCGTTCCTCCGGCACAAGTCAGTTGGGCTTTCAGCAAGCTGGCAGTTGCGCCGCCAACATCCGGCGTAAACTGTGGATTCTGCGTCGTGCCGTGAACCTGCAACGGCACTTTGATTCCGCCACTCTTGCAGTTCGTGCCGCCACCAAGCATCGAGCCCATGGAGCCCATCGCGCCGCCGAGTGTTCCACCCGCTGCCCCTCCTGCCGCACCTCCGGCCATGCTTCCTGCTGCGTTGGTCACCAGCGCGCTATTCACTGTGGCCACTAGATTGAAATTCATATTGTTCTTGGAGTCCAGCGTCCCGCCGCCAACCACCGTTCCCAGGGATGGAACAACTAAATCCATATTGTCCGTCTTCAATCCCGTCGGAGCCATGTGCACATTGGTTGTAAACTTCTCGATGTCCAAGTCTTTGCCGGTTTTGATCCCTGCAAGGGATGCCACTCCCGACATCTTCGATCCAAGGTCAAATCCGGACAGCTTTCCGTTGAACAATCCAATCGTTCCGTCTGTCACCAACTGATTCGTAGGACCTGAAACGTGCAAGTTGGTGCTAAGCGTCCCGGCGGTCAGCCTCGATCCGGTAGGTAGATTAATTCCCAACGCAGGCAAGAACGATTCCAAGTCCGTCGCAGGCAATCCTTGTCCATTCAGCTTCAAATCAACCACGAATTCATCGCCAACGGATTTGTACGTTCCATCCAGGTTGGATTTCGCATTTCCGATCTTCACTACGGATGGATTGATGACGCCGGTGCCCTTCGCCAAATCGTATTTTGTGTCGAAGTCCATTACGACCGGCACGCCAGACGGTTGTCCTCCAGCCACCAAAACAGCTTTCGTGAGCGTCAATTGGCCCTTGGTGGCCATGACGCCACCTTGGCTGACCAGGGTGGCGGCAACGTCGACCATTCCGCCCAATCCCAGCTTCGGGTCAAGAAATCCGGTGCTCGCCAGATTCAGGCTGCTGATCGCCAGTTTTACATCTTGCGGAGTAAACGCCGCATCTTTCTGATCGACAGGCCCAACATTGCCGTCGATCTTCATCGTGCCGCCACCCGGCAATCCCATGGAAAAATCCACGGGGAATTTGTTGGTCATGGCTACATCAGTGGCTTTCAGATCTACATTCGTGTATACCGAGCGCTTTTGCGAATTAGTATTCCCCAGGGTGATCTGGCCGTCTTTCAACTCCAATTTTCCGATGGAAACATTCTGCGTCGAACTGGAAGTGGATTTCGGTGCGGAGCTACTGCTTCCCCCGATGGAAGAGAAATTCCACTGGCCACTTGGATTCTTCAGCATCACTACTTGGGGGTTCACGATTTCGATATCGGTGACGTTTACCTGCTGCGAAAAAATCAGCGGCATCAATTCCACGCCTACGTCGACGGTCTTTGCCGTTAGAAATGGCGCGCTGCTGAACTTCGGATCGTCGGCAATCGATATCGAATCGATGCCCAGCGCGCCGTGAAAAATCGACAAACTCAAATTGCCCAATTCCACTTTGCGTCCCAGCGCTTCGGAAGCTTTCGCTTCAATCGTCGGTTTGAATTTATTGACGGGAATCAAAAACGGAAGGATGAACAAGATCACGATCAGTGCCACGATTACAATCGCGACCCTTTTCAATTTGCCACTCATGGAGTCCTCCAAATCAGGCAGGCGAGGCGGGCGCCTTCTCGTCAGGCCCGCATCTTATCACATCGTCGAATTTCAAAAACTACACAGTAGTTCCTATGTGGAGCGAACACCAAGAACCAAAAACAAAATCCAACCCAAATACCATGTGCCTGCAAATCACCCTTGGAGAAAATCATGGAACCGGACATTTCTATCTGGCGGAAAACCGGACATTTCTACTTTGCGTTGACATACACAGTAGTTCCTATCAACCCGTTACACTAAGCCCCGGAGTGATATTCTCGCCTCATGAAAACTGGCCGAATGAAAGCGTGGTTGGTCGTTGCTTATCTACTCGGGTTCCAACGGTTCCGTCTTTGTCTCAGGTTCTGTATCCACCAGAGATGCCGAAAGAAAATGTTGAACATATTTGGAACCTGGCCACAGCTGGGGACCTTCTAAACCCCACAGGATGGCAGCGAGTTTCGGGTTTTTACCATAATCCTGGCCCGTGGACCCATAACAGAGAAATCCAGGTTATGTCCAACTACTACGGCATACATCAGAGCGAGACTAAGGGAAACGAAGCAATCGTTGAAATGGAATATGTTGATCTCGGGCGAATAGACTCCAACTTAAAATATATTCCACCTAAGAAAACTCTCGCCTTCAAAACTGGCTTAAGATTCAACCTAATCTTCACTCCAAGGTTAATGAAGACGTATGGAGCTGACGGAAAAACTCTGATCAAGGAACAACCTACGGGTGAATCCGTCTGGGTAATTCAAGGGCCCCTCGGCCTTCCTTGGACAACAGTGAACACAGCGATTCGTTATGTTCTCGAGATGAGAGACCGCGCCACCGACCCTCTCATCAAGAGCAATGCAGACGAGACGTTAACTCGGTTGAAAGAATTTCACTAACCTACTTCTCGCCAATCGCGCGTGTTTACTGCGGTTTTGGCAGTTGCAGGATCATGCCGCTGCCCTGGCCGGCTTCCACCGTCGGCAATTGGCCGTTCCACTTATCAATCAGCGCGCGGTTATTTTCGATGCGGCGCAGATCGAGCAATTGCGGCGTCAACGAATTCTGGCGTATGCGGTTGGCGTCGGCTTCACCTTGCGCGCGCGTCACCAGCGATTTGGCATCGCCTTCCGCTTCGGCAATCTTCTTCGCGGCTTCGGCTTGCGTGGTTGCCAATTCGTTTCGCGCGCGTTCCGCCTGCTGAATAGCCTGAGCTTTCGCCGTAATGGCCGTGGCGATAACGGGTGGGACGCGCGGCGCGCCGATAAATCCAAACTGTTGCACGCCAACTCCGACAGGCGCCACTTTTTGCTCAATCATCGCTTGCACTTTATGCAGAAATTCCGCTTTGCCTTCACCATAAATATCTTCCACCACGTAAGTGGAAGCTACTTCGTTCAGTGAATTGCGCACGATGTCGCGCAAAATTCCGTGGGTAAAGCGGTCCAGATCATCCACGCGGTACTTCACGTAAAAATCAGGAGCCTTCAACGGATCGATTGCGTACGACAGCGACACATCCACAAAAATCTCCATCCCCTCTTTGGAGTTGAATCCCATCTCTTCGTTGATGGGATGGCCCTCGGTGGTGTCCTTGGTCCATTTCACCGTCTGCACATACGTGGGAAATTCGATGATCTGGGTCGTCAGAGGCGAATACACCACCCAACCGGTGCGCACAGGAATTTCCGAAGCGCCTCGTTGCCGGCCCGCCAGATTAATCTCTACCCCTACGTGCCCTGCCTCAATACGCGTTACCCGCAAGACCAGCGACAGCAGCAGCAAAGCAATGATGACCACTGCCGCAAGAATGATGATGTTGCGAAGCCCCGGAATATTCGGGCGCATCGTATATTCGCGCCCCCCGCCTTCTCCTCGATCAAATACGTCCATAACGTGTTTCCTCCGATGTCACGCTCTATTTGCGTACATGCATAGTAGCTCGAATGACTTAAGAAGTTTGTGAGGAAGGATACCACCGCTAGATTCTCTCTAGGAATTCAAGAGGTCCCTTTCTAGAGTAGGGGCGGCTTTACGCCGCCCTCTTGGGTTGTCTCGTGTAGTGTTCAATCATTGAGATCGTCACATTCTTTTCGCGGGACTCTTTCGACCCGAGTCCGTCTGAGTCCACAACCTCCTTGTTTGCACTTTCCTCGTAACCTTCGTGCTTCGCGGTAGCCGGTAGTTTGTAGGGCGTAGCAGAAACCGTCGGATGGGGTTGACTAGGTGGATAACACCCCTCCCCCCTATGTTTTGCGGATGGGGCGTCTGTAAGAGTAGCAAGGTTTGTAGTCGGTAGTTTGCAGTTCAAAGAAGAGGTGAGTCGACAGTTTGCAGTGGTCAGTTCGCAGTTGGGGAAAGCGTCGATCAGCCGGTCGCAATCACCGGCAGTTGAATGCTGAAGGCAAGCGCGGGCGGAAGCGGGGCGGGGCGGGATTGTGGAGTTGGGGACAACGGCAGCCCCTCCGAAAATAACAACCATGATAACTAAAAGTAAAAATAGTAATTCTACGGTACTGGTGGACGGTGGAGGTGAGCTAGCGGAGCAAAACGGGGACAGGGTTTTAGAACTGCCCACGCGGTGGGGATGGTGTCATCCCGACCAGAGGACGCGATGTTTGCGGGCCGTCATGGAGGTATCGAGGCAATAATTACGAAACAGCTACAGTGCTTGTGCGAGAGTTCCATGGATGCCGGGTGGAGTTGAATACTTTCTGCGATCCTTCGACTGCGTCCTGGCAAAATGCGCCAGGACTTCGCTCAGGATGACAAGCTTCGAGGAAGAAGTCCACGTGATTCCCACTTCAACTGTTGCGGATTTTAGGTTCAGCCAATGTCGGTCAAAACTGGTGGGGCTGGGGAGGCTCGAACTCCCGACCTAAGGTGTAGAAAAACTGCGAGGTTGTACAGCGTTGATTGTTTTCAGTAGGTTACCATTGACGATTTTTGACGTAAGTGGGGGATTGTCGGGCAGGTTGGGTATAGATTTGGGTATAAATCGTGGGTATAAAATCTGGTGGGACCGGGGAGGCTCGAACTCCCAACCTAGAGTTTAGGAAACTCTTGCTCTATCCAGTTGAGCTACGGCCCCCAGACAAAATCTTATCACGGTTGCACTACTCCGAGTTGCGGAAGGTAGGGGCAGAAACACAAAAACCTGGCACTCGCCGATGGCCTTAGTCTCTTATCACCACAACATTGTCTGTGAATCGATTTTCAACCTGCTCATGCGATAGATCACCAGAGTGGCTCAGTTCACGCACGATTTTTCCAGCTGTCTTCATGGTGTAGACAAAGCCTATTCCGGGAGCGCCTTCTTTCGCGAAGGTAATCTCGCCTTGCGGGGTAATCTTCTTCCAAGCGTCGTACATGTAGCCTCCCTGTAATGGGCTGGGGCTACGTTTTGGTTTTGGGAGTTTATCACCATCACAAGGCGAGTCCACCAGGGAACAACACCACAAGATATAGGCAGTTTGAGAAAAAGTTAGCTAGATTTTGTGATTTTCTCTTGACAGTATTATGGGTCAGTTTGATACTTAACGCCTAGATTCGGGGAACGTGGAAGCGCCAGTCGGACCGAATCGGGGAATGCCTTGGTCCGGCTTTACCCACGCTCCAACCAGGAATCATCGTAAAAACGAGCGCGAAGCTAGCGAGGAAACTCTTCCTCGCACTACCGTGACCCCATTGCACGGTGCGCAGTTGTTTACTTGATACGAAGAACGCGACAGCTTTTGCCCCCTCAATGTCGCTTCCCACCGTCAAGCCAATTCACTGCCATAGCGAGAATTCTGTTATTAGGTCCCGGATGGGGTATTAGGTCTGAATCTCGATTGGAGAGGATAAAGGTGACAACGAGAAATGCCAAAACCCTACGCCCCGCCCACGGGTCGAATTCGAACGAATAATAGGTCGTTCGAAGAAGTCGTCCGGGATGTCTATTAGCAGCTACAGGGTCAACAGTTGGGATTTTGTCCCGCGTAGCGCTTGCGCTGACTCTTGCTTTTATCTGTTCAATATCTGGTTCCATTAGAACCTCACAATGTCCCAATTTCGCCGCTAGCATACGTGAACTAGACGTCGAAGACACCTGTACGGAAGGACAGTAAGATCAGCCTAGTGGATGTCGGAATAATAAGCGATCTCCTCTGGCTCAATGACAAAGACTTGCGACAGTTGCCGCTCCTCGATAGGAAACGAAAATTAGAGCAGTTGGTAAAGAAGGCTGAGTGCAGCGGGATTCTCTACGCGCACCATATCGTGGCCAATGGCGTTGGGCTATTTGAAGAAATCTGTGCGCGTGATTTAGAAGGAATAATCGCGAAGCGGAAGAACGGAGTCTGCAGGGATGACGGGAATGATTGGTTGAAGATTAAGAATCCGAAATACTCTCGGGCAGAGGGGAGGCACAAACTCTTGATGCATAAGCTGCGAAAATAGGAAAGGCCCAACTCTCGCCGGGCCTCGTTCCAAGTTCGCGTTGCGCATTGTCCGCCCAACAGTGCGCGACACTCACAGTTGCATCGCACACTAAATTCGGAGCGGCCACTGTTACTAGTATATTAAATTAACCATTTCGTATGACCATAAACGGGTGAAATCGTAGCAGAATCATTTCAAAATGGGGCGGATAATGAAAAAGGCCCGTGGCGGACGGGCCGTAGGACAAGGGCGGAATTCACAACACCGCAAATTGCGCCACAAAACGCGGCTACCTGTCAGAACTGACAGCAGCGGAGCGGCACCGCACAGAGCATGATGCCGTCAAGTTTTGCGTTTGGAAATTGCGAACATATGGTAGAGTCTCTCGGGCTACGGGCCGCCAATCCCACCTCCCGCCTGCAATTTACAACCAGGTGAACTTATGTCTTGTAAGTTATGTTCATCCGCCGAGCAAGCGGATTTTCCCGCCGAACTTAACTTTAATTTCCCCGGATTAAGACGAACCAATCTTACTTCCGTTTATGTCTGCCATAGACTCTTAGTCTGTTTAGATTGCGGATACGCTGAGCTTGTTATCCCTGCGCTCAAATTGGGAGAACTCAGACGAGGAATGGAAGAATCTACGAACGGAAACATCCACAACAGGACTTCGGAGCTTTTCGGTTTCGGTAGTGTCCTGACGTGGAATGCGTCTACGGACTCGATGTAAAAGAAGTGGAGCCACGGTATGAAGAACTTCGTCCTCGGCCTTGGGGTTATCTCAGTTTTGTGGATTCTGCTCTGGCTCGTAGGATACGCCTCAGAATCGCGGGCTAGACGAATGCGAGCACGGCATCAAAAGAATGCAAGACTTTCCGTCGAGTAACCGCGACAGCGCAGAAACTCACCAAAAATGCGCACTCCAATCGGCATAGGGGGGACGGTAACCCGTCCGCCCCTGCCACACCACCGTAGATGCGGGTCCGCGTACGGCGGTTCAGAGGGTTAGGCAAGGCCATCGAAGAGACGAGGAAGACCGAGAGAGTCAAAGTAGGCTATAGGAAGCGCGGAATGAAGAGCCGGGCTGTCAGCAAGACGCCAGGGACCGTGGCAGCTCCTGATCGTGTTAGCGATAAGAGTGGTGCTCACTCCCCGTTGGCGCAACTGTCTGAACCGCGTGGGCCCACGTTTCCACCGCTTCCAGATCGTGGATCGCAACCGACGTCGGATCCATTGATCCAGGGCCTTCAGCACCGAAGGTGTCTGACAGTAGCCGAAGTATCCTTTCCAGCCTCTGGCGTAGGCCGTCAGTTCCTTCGTCATCT
>DASXIT010000061.1:0-3588 GCA_036497825.1 Candidatus Acidiferrum sp. | reverse complement strand
TCGTAGAAAATTGGATGCCAATTCGCAAGCGCATTCCGGCTACGGCGACGACTCGCTGCTTCTCTCGTGATGCAGCGGATGAAGAATCCGTTCGACAGCGTTTTCCGCCATTTCGCACCGCTAGAAGGCGTCGCGACACGCATCTTTGCGCGGGCGCACTTCGTAAGCATGGATCGTCAAAGTGTCGCTGCAGACGTCAATAAAAATTATCGGGATACGCAACTTTTCTCTAGGCCCAATTCAGTGAAGGTGTCTCCGAAATGGGGTCAAATTGGGCCAGAGAATGCACCCCCATCGTAATGGGTGGCTCAGCCTTGAGCGCATGATTCCGTTCCACGGCGGCAATCGAAACCTGTGAATGCCGTTACCGCTTCAAGGCGAACTACAACTCATGGCTGGATCGCCAAATACTGCGGACCAGCATTCCATTGCGGATCGCCAATCTGTGAAGCAAAGACAGTCAGCTCGCCGCGGCGTGTAAATTTTAAGATATCGCCGCTGGCAGACGGAGGAATCTCGGCTACAAAGAGTTTGCCCGCACTATCGAAGACTAGGCCGCGAGGATTGGGGAGGCCGGAGACAAATGTGCTTTTAACACCCCTCGGGGTAAATTTAAAAATTCTATCTGCGTTATAAGGGAATACCTCAGTAGATACGAAGAGATTCCCGAAATCATCAAAAGCGAGGCCGATAGGACCAGTTTCAGGATCGAAAGCTTCTGGACCAACGAATACGCTCCGTATGCCATCCGGGGTGAACTTATAGATAGTTTTGCTCGTCGCGTCCGCTGCAAAAAGATTGCCTGCGTTGTCAAAGACGAGATCCAAACCGTGACCGGGGACAAAGCCGAAGGACCTCCGTCCTCCCTTAGGCGTAAGTTTAAAGATTATTGAGAAGTCATTGGACCAGCTAATCGCCATGACAAACACATTGTCCAAGCGGTCAATCGCCACGCCTTGAGCGAAAAAGGAATCTGGTATGGTAGCAAATATAGCCGTTGCTCCCGCGGGCGCGACTTTCAAAATGGTGGGATGACACCACGTAGTAGCGTCGCAGTAGTTTGTTGCCACAAACAGGTTGCCCGCACTGTCGAAAGCCAACCCGCGAGGGCGAGAAAGTCCAAAAGCAACCGTGTTTCGCATCCCGTTGGAATTATATTTACAGATAAAACCGTTTCGGGAAGCGCCATCAACAGAGACGAAAAGATCCCCCGACTCCCCATTTGCTGTGAGCGCGCCGATTGCTGCCAGGATTGCAACCGCGAACACGCAATAAATATTTTTCATTGTTGTTCTCATTTTTGTTACTCCTTGCGAATCGCGGGTTCCGAAAGAGGCGAAGAACCGGGCCGGGCAGCAGGACCTCCGCCTGATTCGAATCCGTGTAAAACCGACGCCGAGTTTCCGAAAAATCTCGCTACCTTGTCAAGACAATTAGGGTCAGCAGTAGTGAATAGGGGTCAGAGTGGGCTAAACCCCCGATTTTGCGAGGCAAAACGTCGTGCTCGACGACTTGACATAACCCCTGTTGAGCGCCTTAAGTCATACCGGGATGAAACTTACTCGGGTTCGATACTTTTCGCGTGCGTTGACGATTCTTATGTGCTGCTGCATTTCGATCGGATTTGCAGCGAGTGCAGCGGCCGCTCAATTTGGTGTTCCAGATTGGAGTGAGCTTTCGCCAACCAATTCTCCTCCGGCGCGTTCGTATCTTGCAATGACCTATGATCCTGCGAGCGGAAAGGTAATTATGTTCGGCGGAGATACCGGCACGACATACCTGAACGATACATGGAGTTTCGACGGCACGACCTGGACGCAGATCGCCACACAACCTGCGCCTCCCGCCCGGGCTGCCGCCCAAATGACCTACGATTCTGTCACTCAAAAGGTAGTGCTCTTCGGAGGGTTCAACGGAACTTACTTGAGTGACACATGGCTTTGGGATGGGGCCACGTTACAGTGGACGCAGGCGACACCCCAGCATCACCCTTCAGCTGTTACCGGGCCGATGCTTTTTCCGGATCCGAATGGCAGGGCCGATGTTTTTGGCGGGTTCGACGGACACTTCTATCAACTTACCATGTGGCAGTGGGGCGGTTCCGATTGGACGCAGTTATTTCCGCAGACCGTTCCGTTTGCTCGTGCCGATGCAGCGGTTGCCACGAATACGTCCACGGGACAGGTAGTTATGTTTGGCGGTCTCGCTGATGTTAACCCGAATAACACCTGGACCTATGATGGCACCAACTGGACTCTGCAATCTCCGGCCGTGCAACCTCTTTTAGTGTATGCTGCTTCTGCCGCTTTCGATCCCGGGCTGCAAGGAGTGGCTATGTTTGGAGGCGCAAGCGGCGGTGAAGAGCAGAACACGACGTGGTTATGGGATCAGGTGGGCGCCACGTGGATACACCTATCTACGCAGCAATCGCCGCCCGCGCGCGAAGGCGCTGGCATGGCCTACGACGTTGCGTTAGGCCGCGTGGTTCTCTTCGGCGGCCAGGATAACAACGGGTATTTCAACGATACCTGGGAACTCATTTCAACATCTACTCCAACGCCGACGCCCACTCCTACTGTAACCGCAACAGCTACACCAACACCTACGCCAACAGGGACACCGTCACCGAAACCCAGAGTTACTCCCACACCGAGACCGCGTCCAACCCCAGCACCTCGCCCCGGCGCATAGAGTGAAGCGACGGCCAAGTCCTACTCCGACACGTCGCCCGTAGTCTTCCTATTAACAGGCAATTGCCAATGAAGAAATAGGGTAGGGTCAGGTCTCAACATTTAACATTTCTCCCAGAAGTTTGCGCCGACTTCGGGCATCATGCGCCATCCGAGTGCGGCGAATCCTCTGTGCCACAGCGGCGTAATCCAGGCCGCCAAAGAGTTCTCCAATCTCCCGCAGCGATTTGTCTCCGCTCTCCCAAACCATCCACATGGCTATGTTGCGTGCTTCCAGACCACGCTCGCCTTTTTCCAGCATTCGTCTGCTTTCCACCTTGAACTTTTTGGCCACCTTGTCCAGCATTTCTTCCGTCTTTAGGCCCTCTCCAATGCGGCGAAGCGATGGAATCTCTCTCCTGTGTTTGTGGAGCCCCTTGAGTCGATCGCGCAGTTTTTGCACGAACGTTTCATTCCCCAGCACCGCCTGCCAGCGAACCGCCTCAAACGGATTCTCTACCTCCCGCGCCAGCCCTTCCTCCACGAATCGCCGGTACCGCACCCGCTCACCTTTTCGTGCACCGCCTAACTCGCCAAGGACCATCTCTTCCTCCACAAATGGATACGGCCTCTTTAATCCCGCGTATCCAGGGTAACTGCTCCAGCGAAAGGCGCGCAAGCGCTTGCGGCGTTCGCTCGGCGTTCCTTTGCCCAGGCTCACTCCGCGCACCGGATTGAGATGGACATATCGGCTCAGGCCCAGCAGGTAATTCCCCTGTTGCACCAGAAAACTTTTGTAGCGACCTTGGAACAGGTGACCGCTCATGCGATGTCGCCGGTTGAAAAACACTGTGTAGGCGACACTCAGCCAGTGCATCCACCGGCTTAGATTCGGCCGATGCGTTTGCGCCACCAGGTG
>DASXIT010000060.1:0-20980 GCA_036497825.1 Candidatus Acidiferrum sp. | reverse complement strand
AAGGTGCTTCTCGCTCAGGCGTCTCGGCCGCCCCGACCGTTCCCCCTCGCGCAGTGCGGCTAGGCCTTTCTCCTCGAACCCACGAATCCAATACTCGACGGTTCTCGGTGCGTCTCCTAACAGCGCCGCCACTTCCGGACACGTCATCCCATGAGCGCATCTGTGCACCGTGCCAGTTTGCCAGCACCAGCCGGCAAAGCACGCGGATGCGTCCTGTATCGGATACCGGACGTCACTATTCGACGCCAATAGGGCTACTTGTTTCCTAACGTAAAAGCAGGCGAAATGGGTGTAAAATGGGTGCCCTTTTCGATAAAAAGGTGAATGTGCTTATGAATTCTCAGTCAGGCGAATCCAACAGAGTGAGATGTGATGACGCGATTGCTCTATATCCTGCCGGGTCTTGTACCGCCGACTTCCGAGCCCGCCCGGGATAAGTTTCAGTACCTCTCGGAAATTTGTGAAGGGGAAGTGCTCCTTCCAGTATGGTGGCATTCAACGAAACAGGTCAGTCCACACCTAAAGCAGAACTTTCCTGTCTATCGAGTCGGCAGATTCTCTTACCACTTATTCCTTTTTCTTAGGATTCCTCAAGTTTTCAGGAAAATCGCTACTTTCTTGTGGTACATAAGCCGTGGCATCCAACTGCACCGTGAAAACAAGATCGACGTCATTGTGACTTATGGAACAAACACACCAGGAGTCGCGGCCACAGTCTTGAAATGGCTGACAGGTGCAAAATTAATTGTGGAAATACCCGGCGTTCCCGAGAATGCCTTTCGCTATGACGTACCAAATCCGGGTAAACAAGCAAGTGTGAAGCGTTTCTTTGCCGACCGGCTCTTGTGTATCGTGGGAAAAGCATCGGACTGCTTTAAGCTGCTGTATCCATTGCAGCTACAGAAATACCCAGAACTGCAAAAGAAAAAGGCAGCCGTTTTCCACGACTTTGTTCCTGTACGATACGTGCAATTAGCAAAAAAAGAGAACCAATTTATCCTCTGTATCGGGTATCCGTGGTACACAAAGGGAGTGGACATCCTGATTCGGGCCTTCAAGTCCATCATGAAACAGTATCCGGATCTCGAACTCAAGCTTATGGGCCATTATCCCGATCTTCATGTTTTGAAAGAGCTTGCGGAGGACTGTCCGCAAATAGAATTCCTGGCTCCTGGTCCTAACGAGTTGGCAATGAAGGTAATCTCTGCCTGCATGATCTACGTATTGGCCTCGCGGACGGAAGGAATGGGACGAGTTCTTTTGGAAGCTATGGCGGCGGGCAGGCCCATCATCGCCTCAAGGGTCGGAGGTGTGCCTCACTACATCAGTGACAATGATAACGGGCTTCTTTTTTCGTCAGGAAATGTGGAAGAACTTGCAGCAAAGATGGTTCTTCTCGTGAATGACAAAGAGTTGGGGTCGCGGCTGGGCCGGAGAGGCTACGATAGAGTTTTTTCTGAGTTCGATGAAGTAGCTTACGTGAGAGAGTTTAAGAAAATGTTGCAATCAATTGAATCCAAATGCCCGAATAGCGGTTCAGAGGATGAGAGTAAAGAACAGTCAGTTGAACTGAGCAAACTTTGAATCGCAGCTGCTCATTTAGACTAAATCCTAAACCTAAAACTCTATTGGTATTTGTAAGAGACTGGTCCTCCAACTCTTCGCGGGGAAGCAGATAGGGAGCGCCAACAATGCCACCGGGTAATTCTCTTGACCGTTCCATGGCCCGCGCACTGGCTTGGAATGCAATCGCGAAAGTTATTTCGCAGGCATTCAGTTGGGTCTCGACAATCGTCGTTGCCCGTCTCCTAACGCCGTACGACTATGGATTAGTAGGAATGGCTGGTGTTTATCTGGCCCTGGCCGCAGTCGTTAGCCAGACTGGGATTGGAAGTGCAGTACTGTATCTCCGTGGTCTCACGCGCAGGCAAATCGCTGAACTGAACACTCTTTGCATATTTGTGGGGCTCTTTCTAACTGCATTGACATGCGCTTTGGCAGTTCCTCTTGCCCGCTTTTTTTCTGCGCCTCCGTTACGCGCGGTAATTTTGGTCGCGAGTATAGCCTACTTAATCGACGCATTTCAGGTGGTGCCCCGAGCTTTGTTACAGAAAGAGTTGCGATTCAAATTACTTTCGTCAATCGAAACAACGCGCTTTTTCTGTCAGGCTCTTTGCTGCGTGGCTCTAGCTTGGTTACATTTTCGCTATTGGAGTCTAGTGCTGGGTCACATCATCGGAACTTTGGTTAGTTCAGTATCGACCTTGTACTGGATGCGCCATGACTTCGCCAGACCGCATCTCGTAGAATTGCGTCAAGCGCTCAGATATGCACGTCATGTATTGTTTTCTGGAGTTGCTGCGTATATTTATGCAAATGCAGATTTTGCTGTCGCCGGGCGTGTTCTAGGAGAGGTGCCACTTGGCAACTACTCAGTCGCTTGGGGTATCGCCTCCGTCCCCGTCGATAAGATCTCTTCTCTCATAACGGGAGTGACCCCAGCTTTTTTTTCAGCTATCCAGAGCAACAAGTCCGAACTCCGGCGGTATCTGCTTCGACTTACAGAGGCGCTATCATTAGTCACTATCCCAGCAAGTATTGGGCTCGCGCTCGTGGCCGAGCCCTTGGTTGTAGTTCTGCTCGGTCCTAAATGGATGGATGCAATCGCACCACTACGGTTGTTGAGTCTCTTTATTGCGTTTCGATCACTGGCAACACTGCTTCCTAATCTTCTAACATCAATCGGAGATGCCCGGTTCGTTATGTGGGTCACAGTTGGGTCGGCAATTCTTATGCCGATCGCGTTCTTTGCCGGTAGCCACTGGGGAATAAACGGGATCGCCGCAGCTTGGATAATAACCTATCCGGTGATATTAATTCCTCTCTACATTCGGACCTTCAATCAAACAGAGATGCGGCTGAGAGACTACTTATCGGCGTTGGTGCCAGCATTGAGTGCTTCTGCAACTATGACGATTTGTGTCCTAGCGATTCATTTTTTAATTACCAGTGCACTGCATCCTCTTTCGAATCTCTTCCTAACAATCGTAGTTGGTGCGGCCACTTACCTTGGAGCACTCTTTGTTTTTCATCGCGATCGGATAGCAAGACTCGTGCGCACCATGAAATCCCTTCGACAGGGGGTTTAACTAGTGAGGTGTAGCTGCCCCTGCACCTTCCTCCGTGCCAACACTCCTGAGACCCTAGGGCAGGTCTGGGAGATTGCTTGTAGAGGATCAGGTGCGCGCGTGGGCTTGCCGGATCGCACTGTCGTTGCGGATGCTGGTAACGTAGTTATGGTAGGTGTCACGCCGCGGATTCTGGACTCTACGGAACCAATTTAGTGCAAGATCACCGATAATCCCGAGGGTGCTGCCGGTCGAGCAGGCTTTACAGTCTGAGGCTGACTTCGCCAGGTGACGTAACTCGGCCCCCAATAATACTGTTGCGAGAATTGTTTCCCCGCATTACCTTTCGGCCCGGTAAGGTTAGCCGCAACTCCGCCTTGGCAACCATCAAACAGAACACCGTGGTTCCATATCTCGTCACCTTCGGTCTGATACGCCGTGAGGCCAGTGTTCTTGAACAACCATGCGTACATCGGAACAATGAGCATGTTCAAACTAATCATGCAACTGCCCCCGTTACCGTAGCCAAAGTCCGATAGCATGCGCCATTTGTCGTAAGGAAAAGCGCCCTGGTCAGACGTTACGGTATTATATACGCTCGAATACATATAATCCGCAAGGCACTTAATGGCGGGCGGGATGCGCGGGTCTGGGCGAACTAGGTCGTAGTATTGCACCAGGCTTTCGGCTTCTAACCCCACCATGAAAGACTCGAAATACTGAGCGTTCTGGCTCAAGCAAATCTGGTCAACGTGGCCCAGAACATGGTCAAGCGTATAATCTCGCCAAAAGGACGTCGTATTATTGAAAAGCTTAGGGCTGTTCGGGCTTATCTCACTTGCGTAAATAGCATTTTTCATGGCGTAAGCCGTCTCACGTTGCAGATAGGAGACATCAACCATAACGCCATGATAAGGGGCATACATGTGGCTATCCAAGTCATTGATAAGAGTTACGTCGGCGGCTTCCGTCGAAGTCAGATAATCTGTATAGTATCCTTCAGTAAACATCATGAATCCAAAAATCGCTCCGTCTCGCGGAAGAACGTATCCATCCCTGTATACCTGCTTCACATTAGCTCGGCACTGCTCCCAATCCGTGTCATCATTCAGTAGGTTTTGCACATTCCAATAGGCTTGCACTCCGTCATAGAACCACGCGCCATAAGTGGTCGATGAGCCTACGGGCGTTAGGTTGGAAGTATCGTTTGGTCGAATCGTGCGAAGGCTATCGAAATCTTCCGCACAATTGGATGTTCCATAGGTGAGAGCCGAAGCCTTGTAAGTCGCAAGGTTCGGCACTGCTGGATATGAGGATGGCGTGCCGTTGGGGAACGCAATTCCATTAAAGGGGGCCGAAGCTGGGTCTACCGTGAGTTCCCAGGTCGCACTATGGGTTGGGTGAGCGCTCCCAGTTGTGGTCATTGTGATTGTGTAGCTTCCGGGAGGAGTGGTGCCGCCAACATTAGTCAAAATATAGGCTTCCTTGGGGCCCGGGTCGTACAGCACAACAGTATCATTAGGAACGGTGGTGGTCGAAAGCGCGTCAAGATCCTCTCCAATTACCTGTTTGTCGGTCCACCTAACCGTAGTAAATGGCGGAAGCCCGGTTAATAAGAGTTTCATAACTTTGGGGCCTGGGAAGGCTCCTACTAGGGTGGCAAGGTTAATCCTGTAATACATACCGTAGCCTTGGGTCACATGGTGGCCGCCGATAGCGAGAATCGTGTAATCATATGGGCCAGCGGGCGGTGGGCCAGTGGTAAAATCAGTGCCTCCTGGACCGTTATAGAACGTATAAAAATTGGAGCTGCACGGCTTCCCGTTGTCTATGGCACGAGAGCGAATCCCCCAGTTATACCCCGTGGCCGGTATCAATCCCGCGATCGTCACCGAGTGGCTCGTCACACCAGTTAAATCGGTGATCGGGGTCAATGTTCCCGCGTTTGGGTTTCCGTATCCGACAAGCGAGTCTGCCGCCACGTCAGTTGTCCACGTAATCGTCACCTGCTGCCCGCCGAAATCTGGCGTGGCCACTGGAACCGTTATCGTTGGCTTCTTGCAGGTAGCGCCCACAAACGTCCCTTCGATAAGAAGAAACATTAATGCCAGGAGGAATCTTAATTTCATGATTTATTTTTGTGCCCCGCAATCGCACAACTCAAATGAAAGAGCGTCGCAAAGATGCCAAATTTACCGAGCCCGCGTTTTCTTCCGTTCGAATGCACATCAAACCAAACCAGCCTGGCCTCGGGCAATGGCCCCAGAATGTATAATCTGGTCTGAGGGCGCTCATGAACCAAGCACTTGCAAGCTAAGGTTTTTAAAGGCAAATTGCTACTGGTCGGAAGGACCAATATGAGACCTGTCCCCTGGGTGGGTTTTAGCAGCTCGTTGAAGAATATCGATTAGCCCGTTCCGTTTCACCCTGGCACAGTCATTGCAGCGCCGGAGATCACGGGCACTGGGGGGCCCGGCGGTCGACCCTGGTTCTGCGCGTTTTCGTCATCATGTTCGTTTGACCAGACGGCAACG
Source organism: Candidatus Acidiferrum sp. (assembly GCA_036497825.1). Taxonomy (GTDB): domain Bacteria; phylum Acidobacteriota; class Terriglobia; order Acidiferrales; family UBA7541; genus Acidiferrum. The sequence goes on along the minus strand of DASXIT010000060.1, from coordinate 15,318 downwards.
CACAATAGCTGTTGTAAATTCCCGCGTTAAGCGGTTGTGGAGGCGTCGAAGCTTCTTGATGGGTACAAGTTCAAGGCTGGCGCACCTTAGGGGGCTACCCGCTATCAACTCCTCGAACTTCGCTATACTCATTTGGTTCAGGCCCCCCGCCACCTCGCTAAAACGAGTTGCCCCATCCGCCTTAAAAGTGGACCGCCAGTGGATAAGGGCCTTCTCGCTGAATATTAGATGAGCCCATGGAAAGACGGAGAATAGATGACCGCCCAATGGGTGATACCACGTTGGTCCGAAGCTGACGAGCACCTCGCCTGCCGGCTGCAGGAGCGTGTTCATGATACGCAAGATTCCAGCGGGGTCGGCGAAATGCTCAAAGGCGTCCAGCGAAACGACGATGTCGGCAAGCTCCTTCGTCGAAGATACAAAGAGACAAGTATTTTGAACACCCGTACTGACCGCCTTCTGTCTTGCTGCTTGGAGAACATCCTCACGGATATCAATACCAATCACTCGCTTGGCCCCTCTTCCAGCCATCTCTACGGCTTCAGCTCCTTCTCCACAGCCGAAGTCGATGACAACTTTCCCTGCAATCTTGTTGAAGAATTCATCCCCCATTAGAACCGCGAGCTTCGACTTGCCTTCGTAAATGCACCCTCCACAACAATCTGGGGCACCGGTAGAGATCCTCTTTAGAATTCGATATTGAATATTGGTGAGCATTTCGCTGTTAGTGGCGTTGTCGCCGGGCCTCCTCCACCTTTTGATCACGCGCGGCGTGGATTTCCCTTCGCCGTCGCGTCAGTATGCCCTGGGGCGTGACGGTATGAATCCGATTAAGCTGGGTCACCGCACAGTGTTGTAGTGATCCACGTAAGTTAGAAGCAACTCGCCCTCCTGCTCAGCGTTTACCTTGTTACGGCCTACAGATTTGCCAAGTCGCCTTCGCGACCTTCTGCACCGAAGGCTTCAGCAGCTTCGTTGCCTCCGCTACTGCTTCGATTGCTACCGGCTGGAACGAACCGGCTCCCGGGCGGGACTTTCACCCGCTGGATCAGCGCTTTCATGGCGCACTGAGAAATGTGGGCTAGCGAGAATCCCGAAAACATCGGTTCCTGAGAAAAGAGGACTAACCCGAAATATGTCAATCCGAGCGGCTGACGCCGGCTGGGGTGCTTCACCTCTAATTTGAAACCGGTTCCAAAGTCTCAACGTCTTGCTCGGCTGGCAATGGAAACAAGAGTCTCTCGATTGCGACTTTATCTAGGGTCAGCTGACCCATACTCGTTTTTTGCCAACTGCAAAATAAAAGAAGGCGACGATCGCGGCGGTATTCAAAAGAACGAATGCCAGAGCGAGATCAGTTAAACGGGAGACGATTCCCAAAGGCCTTCGCAGCAATGCCAGAAATCCAAATGCGACTACTCCGACAGCCGCTGCAAGCGGAAGTCGATAGAGGTATCCCGAGAGAAAAAAGGAAGACAAGATCATCCCAAGGAGAGCAAATGGCACAGCCAAGCGACACAATTTATGGCTAAAGAATTCGAAGCGGAGCGGGTTGGCCGAGGTAAGCAACCATGGAGCGAATCGGAGAAGCTGGTAATTTCCAAACAGTGTCCGCACCTTGCGACGAAACTCTTGCTGCGGGTTTGATGGCAGGCTATCCCAGGCAAGAGCCCTTGGCTCGAAAATTACGCGCACCCCCCGCCGAACAACTTCCATGGGAATGAACACATCATCTAGAATCAGGCCCGGCGGCAGATGTGGAATGAGGTTACGCCTGACGGCATATAACGCGCCAGTGGCTCCCACAACTGAGCCCGCAGTACTCTCCCAAGAACGGATGCCCTTTTCCATTTTCCAGTACGAACCCACTCCCTTTGGGGAATGATCTTCTCCGTCACCCAACTGCAATGCTCCGCTCACACATCCCACAGATGGGTCCGCAAGGGCTTCCGCAAGCGTTCTAAGCCCGTCATTGGCTATGCGCTGGCGGGCATCCATAAAGACAACGATTTCTCCCGTCGCAGCCTCGATCGCGCGATTGAGCGCCTCGGCCTTGCCAGCATGCTCCGGCAGAAGAATTGCGTGCACGCGGGAATCATCAGGATTTTTCAGAATGTCGTTGGTTTGATCCGTTGAGGCGTCAGAAACGACGAATATATCTAGCAATTCTCTGGGATAATCCAAACGCTGCAAATTGGATAACTTTGCTGCAAGATGCTTCCCTTCGTTCCGTACCGCAAGGACAATCGATATTTTGGGATAAACGGGCTTCCGATCGATTGGCCGGGGATATAGCCGAGCGCGTAAAAACAACCAGCCCGGATAAAGCACATAAGCGTAGAAGGTAAGGAAGATCGAGAACCAGAACAATAACTTCATCGTGCTCCTCGACCGAGCAAAATGGTTTTTATGGTGCTGAAGAAGACCAACGCGTCGAGGCCTGGCGACATATTCTTGATATAGAACAAGTCATAGCGAAGTTTTTCCTTGGCATCTTCGACCGTACTACCATATTTGTATCGTACCTGCGCCCATCCGGTAATTCCGGGCCGGACCGCATGCCTCAGGTTGTAATAAGGAATCTCTTTCTGGAGCCATTCGATAAATTCGGGACGTTCCGGGCGAGGACCAATTAAACTCATATCCCCTTTGAGCACATTCCAGAGTTGCGGAATTTCATCGAGCCGGGTGGTTCGGAGAAAATGCCCAACTTTGGTAATCCGGGGATCTTCATCGCCGGCCCACGTCGGACCGGTATCGGCCTCGGCGTCGGCTCGCATCGTGCGGAACTTGTGGCAATAAAAAATGGTGTCGTCTTTTCCTACACGCTTCTGGTGATAGAACAGCCGGCCAGGCGACGATAATTTTATAGCCAAGGCTACAAAAGGAAGTAGCGGTAGACCAAGGAGCAATCCCACAACGGCGAGCATGATAGACGAGAGACGTTTATAAATCTCAAGAAACCGCGAAATGTGAAAGCCGGAAGAAAAAAGAAGCGTTCCCAAGCGCAGCGATTCTATGGGAATTTTTCCCGTGACCTGTTCGTACAGCTCAAGCCCGTCTTGGATGAGCACACCATGACTTTTCATCGAAAGCAAAAGATCCACTGGCAGCCTTCCACGCCGGTCATCCAGGGCCACAAGGATGCGACTCACGCGCTGCTGACTGATCGCCGTCTGGAATTCCTGGTCGGTAATTAGGCCGTTGAATGTGCCGCTTTCTCCACGGCGTTCAGAATTGAATTGATAGCTGCCATTACCGGACACCAGAACGCGGCCGACAATACGCAGACCCACCTCTGGGCGTGATTCGAGCTCTTGCAGGAGCCTCGAAGCGAAAGGCTCATCCCCGAAGATGATGGTTCGCTCGGCGAACTGGGATAGGCCATTTAGAGCTAGAAATAGCGCCCGCCACAGAATCAAAACGATCACCACAAACAGCAGGCCGGTTAGGGTGATGCCGCGACCCAATTTCAGAGGCGGATAAAGGTAGTAGACAACCGCCAGAAGAATACACATTGTGCCGGGGACTTGAATGAGACGAATCAGAACCTCGCGACGATTGCTTAGAATGGAAGAATCGTAAAGATCGAAGTAATACATGCAGGTGATAAAGGCCGCGGCGACCACCAGTATCTTAAAAAAACCCTGCTCATAACTGAGCACAACGGAGGCGTCATTAGGACCGAAGCGTAGAATCGTAGCAACCAGGAATGCAGCGGCCACCAGACACGCTTCTGAGACACCCAGAAAGAGAGTCCGCGAAGGAAAGTAAGCATTCAAAAGACGGATCAATGGGAACCCCACCCTGAATTCTACGACTCGTATAATTCTTTTTCTTGGGAGGTGTAATACTGATCTTGGTAATACGTCCGATCGAATTCAGAGGCCTCATTGAGCACAACCCCGAGCAGTTTGGGATTGTCGAGAGCCTCAAGGCCCTTTTTCACGGCATTTACCGGTGCCACCCCTTCCCGGACCACCAGGAGGGTTCCATCCACCAATCGCGACCAAAGACTGGCATCGACGGCCGGAGTCATCGGGGTGGAATCCACAACAATCCAATCAAATGCGCCGGTCATGCTCAGAAAAGCGTCCGCGAATCGCCTTGATTGCAGCAAATGCGATGGTTGGTCCCACACTCCGCCTGCAGCCAGAAAGAACAACGGCCATTGATTCAATCTGTACAAGAATTGCGTCAACCCCTGATCTCGTGTGTCCCACCATTGATGGAGACCAGTAAGGTCCGTTAGCCCAAGTCGCGAGGCCAACGCCGGTCTCCTGAGATCTCCTTCGATAAGTAGGACTTTAGCGGCACACTCCGCTGCAAGCGTAATGGCTAGATTCGCACTCACCAAGGTCTTGCCTTCGCCTACGACGCTGCTGGTGATCTGCACGGATTTCAATGCTCGCTCACGTCGCAGATTTTCTAAACGCGTGGCCAAACTGCGGAATTTTTCAGCGCCAAGACTCCGTGGTTCGGTCAGTGCAACCAGGCGCGACGTTGCTCTGGCCTCCACCACTGCTGGACGAATCCCAATTGGTTCAGCCGGCTCTGGGATCCCGTGGTTCGGCAACACAGCCGATATCACGGGTTCGGGAGAATCCAGGCCTTTAGACCGGTTTTCCCGCTCCCTTTGCCTTAATGCTTCGTATATTCTGCTCATCGTGACTTTACCCCGGCCTCTTAATTGGTGTTTAGGGTCTCATGCCCAAAAATAGAGAGCTCATTACCATCTGTTTCGAGCGCAAATTGAAATTTATTTTGTTCCTGCTACTCGGGCGGGGACCCATCGAGGTCAGGAATATTCCTAACGAAAAGGTAAAACCTCCTGACATTCGATGCTGGAACTACCACGCTTGTCGGGCCGAAGCCAAAAAATCAATGCGTCTTCTCTGAACATCTTGACCAGCGTTGGATGTCCTGAAATATAGGCATTTCGCTTCAAGCCGAAATATTTTGGAGCCATCACACTTAGCCTCGGTAAAAGGAGTAAAAGTTGCCAATCACAATCAGCAAAATCAAGGCTGATCCCGCAAACATTTCCAGTCTTCGCCCTGCGGCGGCAAACTGCGCCTCTTGGGGGGTACCCAGGTGAGGGATACAGACCAGGACGCGCGCCGGAACATCGGAAAGGTCCTTTTCTTTGCGGACACGTACGTTGGTCAGTTCGGCAAAGAGGATCAAGCAGCTTCCGACGATTCCCCCAAGCACCAAACCCCCGAGGCTCCATAACAGATGATTGGGAGTCGCTGGTTTTTCCGGCAAACTCGGCGGATCAAGCACCCGTAACTGCTCGCCTTGCTGGCGTTGCGACAGACTGGTGGCCAGTTGAGATTGATTCTGCTTCTGGAGGAGAGAAGTATAATTGGCTTTAGACTCGTCATATCCACGGGAAATATCCGCCAGCGCCTGTTCGGTTTCCGGAGTCATGTTCAGCCGGGCCTTATAAGCAGAGATCTCAGACTCGATGGTGGCATCGCGGTGCTGATAGTTCTGGATCTCAAGTGCATTGGCTTTCAGTTCGCTTCTGAGCTGCATAAGCGGGCTTGAGTAACTGGAACTTAACCCGTCGGTTGGACTGTTCGCCGGATCGGCCTTGTCTTTCGCAGCGATTTCGACATCCATGTCTTTTTTCAGCTTTTCAGCTTGGACAATCTTCTGTTTGATGGCAATGATTTCCGGATATTGGTCGGTGTGCCGGGAACGCTCATCTGCCAGGCGCTGGCGCAAAGTGAACAGCTCTTTCTCTAAAGTCTCTGGTGACATGGAATCTCCGCTGCCGAGGGATCGAGCCGACTGAAATTGCTGCAACTGCGATTCAAGATAGAGCTTTTGTTGCTTCGCGTTGTCCAACCCGCGCAAGACACTTTCCAGTTGCGTTTGCAGGCCGGTAAGGATCTGAACATTGCTCTCCAGTTGACTGGGAAGTCCGCCAAGGTGCCCCGCTTTGAAGGCTTTCACTTTGGCTTCTTGTTCTTCCAATTTAACGCGAGCGTCCTCCAACTGGCTGGCAAGAAAGGTCGTGGTATCTTCTGATGATTGCTGCTCGGATCTCACGTTTTCATCAATGAAAAGCGTCGTGAGTTCGCTGTTGACCTGTTGGGCTCGTGCAGGTGTTGCCCCAGAATAAAAAATCTTGAAGGCCGTAAGGTCGCCTGGGTGTCCTCCCGGCGACTGAACGAGTTCGATTTTGATATCCTTGCGCATCTGCTCGACCGAATCCCCGGATTGAAAAAGCCAGCTCAAGCCTCTAGACGGAAAATACAGATGAAGATCATCGATGGTCTTTTGCAGGCGCGTGCGGCTCAAAATCTGCTGAGTCATGTTTTGCAAGCGGTCTTGTAGATTTACCGTGACATTCGGGGTCACAAAATGCTCGGGGACCTTTTGCTGTTCCACGAGAATGATTGCTTCCGACTGATAGGTGGTAGGCAAGAGCCAACTTACGCCCCAGACAGCCAGCCAACAGAGAAATACCGGAAGCAATAGCCACCAGCGGCGCCGCCGGAGCACAGCCCAGAGATCTTCGAAGCTGGGCGATACTCGTTCTTCGACTTCATCAATCATGGATAAACCCCCACGGCTCAGAAACAGAAATGGAACAAAAGAGACACTCCTCCATTTGCCCGGTTCCTGCCTTGCTCACGCTGAGTGCATCAGGCAGGGTGACTTTATCGGGGTTTTTCTGCAACTGCCCGTATGGGTTTAGTCGATCGTAGTAGCTCATCTGGATTAATCCTTTTGGGTAGTCCGGGCAACGGGGCGAGAAGTCAAACCAGGAATTGCAAGCCGACGCGGCAGCGCTTCTTGCCTTTTAGAAGATCACTCCATTGAACTCTTAGAAGAGTGGGGATGGGGAAAGCCTGATTGGAAAGCGGAATCTCACAGCGCACGACACTGCCGCGAGGAACATGCCGATCGCAAAGCATTCCGATTCCACCTTTCGCTAGATTTACAGTCTTCCCCTTGATCACGAGCGGAGCCGGTTCAGCAGTTTCCAAAGTTGGGTGGAGAACTAACGCAACCTCCGCAGACCAAGGGGAGCGGGTAGAGCCTCTTTTTTCGTCTCGATCGGCTAGGGGGCACAAAACAAAATAATGCTGCTGCAATTCACCAATCGGGTCAATCCTTCAAATGGGTTAGTCCAGCAACATGCCAAAAAAAAAACTGCTAAATCGTCGGCTGTGTGAAGGCCTTACCCACAATGGCCGATCGAGTGGAAACTCCCATCTTGACCATGATCATGCGCAGAAATGCTTTCACCGTATTTGGACTGATATCCATTCCCGAGGCGATTTGCTTGGTCGTTAAACCTGTCAACAAATATTGCAGAACTTCTTTTTCGCGAGTGGTGAGGTTGAATCTTTCCGAAACCTGGGCAATCGAAAATGATCCGTTAGAACCACGTTCCAGGATGATTGCGAGTGAACACGGGGAATCCCGTTGGGCGAGAGGATTCACTTTGTAGGTCCGACAGTGATAAAGCCTTCTTCCGGAATGAAACTCAGAAGCCAGTTTTGGGGCGCGCGATGACCCGCCCAACACCAGGCTCGAACGCACTAACTTTGCAAGGTAACTGTCGAGATTCTTATTGCTCTCGACCTTGTGGGGGTAGCTCAGAATTTCCGTTGCCGCTTGGTTGACAAGAATCGGACTCAACCCCGAATCCAACAGCAGAAACCCCACTGAATCCGTAGTCTTACTAAATGTTTGTTCCATCACCCTTCCCCAGTATCGAAATCTAAAATCAAACCCACGGGAGTTTTTAACATCTCGACCGGACCTAGAACCATACCCCAGAGACGGTATGCCAGGGACTTTGCATTTGCTGAGAAACTGTCAAGACAACCCTCCGGCTAAAAAATTGAAAAAATACGGGCTAACCTCTGGGCGGGCGTCAAAAATCACTACCGGCAATTTCTCAGAAATTCGTTCGCGTTAGACTTTCCTGCAAAAGAGTTTCTCAAACCTCACAGGAACTATCTACTCTACTGCTCTGACTCGGTCTTAGGAGGGCGGAAAACCGACCAAATTTGACTGGCATTTTTTCGTTAATCGTCAAACTCCACACAAATAAAATGGATACGGTCCGAGGGGTGTTTTTGGTACCCAATACTTCGCTTTCACCCACATCCTTAAGGGCTTATGTACCACTTTACGCGTTCTGTAGCAAGCGTAAATTTTTGGCCCCCTCGCACGAGGTGAGCGCTCTTTGGGCGAAGCCTTAAGTCACCCAAATTGGCCAAATCTTCGGGTCATGCACCAATGATCGTGAATTGAGAGCTGACGCCTATTGCGGAGTCAGGATGATGTCGTCGAAGGAAATAGAGTAGCCAGTGCTACTGGCATTCTTCCCCATGACAGAAAATTGAAATGAGTAATTGCCGGCAGACACAAAGTTAAAAGCTCCGAAATCAAAACCGGCATTGGAGTCGGTAGCGGCGTATTCGTCAAGAGTGGAGCCAACGTTTGTGCCGTTAATCGACAATTGGGCAATACCCCTGGTGGAGAATTTCTTGTAAGAGAGCTGGATATCATAAATACCTGCAGTAGCGACGTTAACGGTGAAGGTGACATTGTCGCCCACCTGGGTTGCATCGATAATGGTGCCGGTGGTGTCGGGAAAGCCGGGATAGGTGAATGTACGAAATGACGGGCCTAAACTTACAGCAGCAAAGTAGAAGTTTGATACGTGACAGGAATCTTCGGCGCCGTGAACGTACTCGAGTAAGTTCAAGTGACGATTTTCTGAATGGCAGCGGAGCCTCCGGTCGCGCCAGTGAAGCCGATGTAGGCGGTATTGCCGCCAACGGTGGAAGGAATATTGACGGGTCAAGAGGTTTTGAATGTTTCGATTGGATTGGCAGTGTCCGTAATTATCAAAGTGAGAGTAGCGCCGTCATAAGTAAGGTGAGCGTGCAGGATATCGCCACTGTGGAGATTCACACCACTACCAAGAGTGACCGCCGGCATGGTGGGCGAAGCCCCATTGAGATACATACCGGTGGAATTGTTCCCTTCCCCGGCATTGTTGTGAAGGTCGAACTTGACCGCAACGCTTTTGCCGATAGGTGAATTCGCACTGCACATATATGCGCTTATTCTGTGCGAAAGACGCGGCGGTTCCAGAAACTTTTCTGCGAGGATAATCAGTAAAATAAGGATCGATCGAGAATTATTTTCTTTCCCGAGTGGTGGTGGGGCTAAGGCGGAAGCGGGAGAGGGCTTCGCCCAGGTTCTGTAGAAACGCTTCAGAGTTATAGACATCGGTATCGACCTTGGAGTTGGCCGGGGCGATGGGCTCGACTTCATCGAGTTGAAATTCGCGCGCGACCTCTTCCACGATCTTCGTCTGAATTGGCCGCTGTTGCTCGACAAACCCGTTTACAAGTGAATGCTCGCAAAGAAGATTGACGACACGTGGAATCCCTAAGGAGTAAATGTGGATGGCATCAATGGTTTGTGGAGCGAAAATCGGTTGGTCGGCGGCACCGGCGATCTTCAGTCGTTCCCCGATATATTCGTGGGTCTGTTCCTTCGTCAGGGGCGCCGTGCGGCAACGAAGCATGATGCGTTGGCGCAACTGGCGGAGTTGAGGCAGTTTGAGCTTTTCTTCCAACTCTGGTTGGCCGGACAACACAATTTGCAACAGTTTTTCGGTAGACGTTTCGAGGTTTGTAAGCAACCGGATTTCCTCGAGAACGGGATAAGTGAGATTCTGAGCTTCATCGATAATCAGCACGACGGTTTCGCCCATACGGTATCGGTCGAGTAGCCAGTGATTCAACTTCATTAGCTGCTGGCTCTTGGATTTCGATTCGCATTGGATATCAAATTCGGCCAGAATGAAATCGAAAAGCTGATTGGAATTCATCCGAGAGTTAAAAAGGAAGGCAGTGCGTGCTTTTCTCTGGTGCAACCAGTCTAATAATCGATTGATGAGAGTTGTCTTGCCGGTACCAACTTCGCCAGTAAGGGTAATGAAACCTTTACGAGTCTGGATGCCATACATCAAGCCGGTCAAGGCTTCCTCGATCTGCTTCGTAAGAAAAAGAAAGCGGGGATCGGGATTGACGTTGAACGGGTTTTCTTTGAGTCCGTAAAAGTTTTTATACATTCTGTTGCATCTCGCTCATACTCTATTCTAACCGCGAACTGTAAATCGCACCTTTCTTTCAGACTGATCTAAGTTCTAAGCTACTCGATTACAAACGGTCGTGCATGCCACCGCAAGCTGATTGTGATGTACTGAGTCGTGGGGTACGACCCGACAGTCTGACCGGTCATTGTAATGTTTGCGGAATAAGCGAGGTCTAGCTTTACATTTGGACCAATTGGTCTGTTAGCTCCGCCACCTAAATACAACGTCTTGTAAGAGGAAGGCAGAGCATTTGGAGTAGAGACTGCGAGAGTCCGATTGTCGGCGAATCCAACATTTCCATGCCCAGTCCAAGACCGTCCCAATGTGTGCGAAACCTCAAATGTAACTTGATCAACGGTTGAGCCTGTGTAAACGCCACTTCCCCCTGAGAGACCATGCAGGTAGTTGCCTGTAAGGCCGCCGTTCTTGAAGGCATACATAATGCCTGCTGTGACGTTTGCGCCAACGTTGGTGGATTGTCCGCCGATCGGGACGCGAAAATGAGTGAACTGTGGGCCTGCATTCAATAGCAGTGCAAAGCGCCCTGTTAGTTTGCGGCTATACGCTACGGCGACAACGTTGCTGCCAAATGCCTGCGGAGCACCTGGGTATTGAAAGCTGCTGAATCTATAAACCACACCAATCGTGCTCTCACGATTTAGAAGATAGTTGTAGCCCAGGCCCCCTGTAACGGATCGGCTGCCGATGCTTCCGGGATCACTGAAACTTAGAAGACCATAAGAGCCGGAAGCAGTAATCGAACTCCGTGGCGAAATGGAGTAGTTAACTTGAGCAGCGCCTACGTTGCTGGTGCGCGGGCCGATCGCGGAGTAGATGCTCTGAGCAGGAACAAAACTGCCACCTAAGCTCGGGATGGCGGCGCCAAATGAACCTGCACCCGAGACCCCAAGGTCAGTCCCACTTCCAAAACCAAATTGCGATTGAGGCAGGTGAGAGTATTGGTCCAATATTTGCACAATCCATCTGTCCCATTGAAAAGACTGAGACACAGCAAACGTTTGGTAATATCCATTTCCCTGAGAGCTGTCAGTAGTAAGAAATCCTCCGCCGGAATAATTTGCGATGAGCTGAGAGCGTCTCCATGATTTGAGTAAACTGAGATTGCCAACGAGGTAATTGTTCATGATCCATCCAGAACTCCCGTTGAGCCCCCTGGATTGAATCTGACTCGCATAAAGAAAACCAGGTACCCAGAAGCTATGGCGCAGTTCGCGAGTACCTAGTGTTGGGTTTTGAATACCTGTGAGGGGAGTCGTGTCAGGCTGAAGCTGGTTTGGATCCTGTTGGTTATTTTCGTCATCCTGTGCTCCTGAATCGATTAAGGGGACTGGGTTAGAACGAGCAGCAGGCTTGGGCTTGGGCTCGGTTGGTGGCGGCTCTTGAGGCTCATCTTGAGGTCGTATGGACTCTGCTCCAAAGGATAGTGCAGCGAACAGGAGAGCAGTGGCGAAAATTGATCTAAGAAAATTCATAGGCGACCCTAAGGAACGACGATCACGTCTCCCGGTAGCAGAGGTATATTCTGTTCTTCGTGATTTCCCTTCACGACATCTTTGTAGTTAAAAGGGTGCTTCACCTGTTTTCCCTCTTCTGTGCGCAACACATAAATATTTTTGAGTTTGGCGAATTGTGTAAATCCGCCAGCGCTGGACAATGCCTGGAGGACCGTCATGTTCGGCAAAAGAGGAAGAGCGCCTGCTTTTAATACTTCGCCAGTCACATATACTCGCCGGCTATTTATTTCAGTTACGGATACAGTAACCTGAGGATTGGTCAGATATTTTGTGAGGCCGTCACGAATCTCACCGCTAAGTTGCATGGCTGTCAGTCCCGCGGCTTGGATATCATTAAGCAATGGCAAAGAAATTTTGCCGTCGGGGCGGACAGGGATAGTTCTAGAAATATCCGGCTCTTTCCAAACATCAATGCGTACTAAATCTTGAGGACCGATTCGATAATCGGCATCCGCAACTACCGATCCGCTAGTCGGTGTCTTGCTTGCTGCGTCAACTTTCTTGTTCGACTCATCCGGGGTTGAGGGTTTGGTAGTGTCTTGCGCCTGGGCCAGTGATGCGAACGCTGCCATTAACATTAGAAATAAACAACCGTTCTTCATCTTTGATTTTTCTCCCTTACCTCTTTTTGTTCACCGTTGGACGGCCCGATTTCCTTGAGCTTGTATAGTAACGATTTGTAGCTAATCTGCAATTCTTGCGCGGCACGTTTGCGATTCCACCTGGTCCGTTCCAGGGCTTGCATAATCAATTCCCTTTCCGCCTGTCTCGAGGCGGCGCGTGACGCAACCTTCAGTGATTCACTTTTACCGTTTACGGACATTTTCAGATTAGATGCTTTAGCGGGCCGAAGGTCGTTCAGTGCGGACTGGGTGTCGCCAAATACTACAATCTTTCGAATGGCATTCTCAAGCTCTCGAATATTGCCAGGCCAGTGATAGGCATCAAGAGTCTGCATTGCCTTGGCATTCAATGTGGAAGGATTTTTTTTCAAAATGGAAGAATGCTTCTTTAAGAAAAAGTACGTCAAATTTGGAATGTCTTCACGCCTGTCTCTCAACGCGGGAAGGCGAAGGCATGCACCATTAAGGCGAAAAAAGAGTTCGCGAAGAAATCGCCCAGTTTCGACTTCGGATTCAAGATTTTTTGAGGTTGACGAGATTAAACGAGGGCACGCTTCAAGCTTGGAGCCGGCGCCCTCCACATCAGGGAGGTGAGAAAGAAGCACGCGCTGGCACCCGAGATCCAATTCTTGAATGTTGTCGAGATAAAGAGTTCCCGGGAGATCTTGGTTCGAGAGCTTATGAATAGATTCATTCACTTGGGCTAATAATTCGGAGGGTTCGACGCCGGAGCAGTTGATTTTCTTGAGTGGCAGCTTGCAATTCGTAGAGAGCCTGTGAATGAGACTGGCATAGGCGTCCTTGCCAGTGCCACTTTCTCCGAGGACAAGTACGGGAATCTCTGTACGAGCAACTTCAGCGGTCATTGCGTTCAGCGAGAGCATGATCTTGCCCTCGCCAAAGACGAACCCCGTGATTTTAGGATCAGCAGTGTACTGTGATGCTAATAGTTCCACTGTAAATATTCTCTCCTGTTAAGGACTCCGGGACATTCAGATGAAGAAGCTAGGGCATTAGGGGTGCAAGTTACCTTCCAGATGCAATTTGGAATAAAGGGCAATGGAGGGCCAGTAAACCGGTTTGTTTTCTGTTACTTACTGAAAGCAGCTGCCTCCATTTGCTAAAGACCAGTAGCCAGAGGGTCTGCAAAAAGGGCCAAAAGTGGCAATTCTTTATCCACTTGCAAGTTGGAGAGTCTTTCTGCTGAGGACGTGCTACTGATAAACAGAGGACTAAATTCAACCTAGTTTAGTTCTTCCGTGGAAGGTTCAGGTTTAGGCGTCTCGTTGTGGTCTCTAGAACGTTGTAGCCAGCTCTGCCAAGACTTTTTTGTCCTTTGAAAAATGCTAAATTTGACTAACAGCTTTCTTGCGGACAAGTCCAGAAAACTGGTTCCACTCCGAAGGAGGTTAAGGGTCAACCCGCGAAGCGAAAATGCGTACAGGTAGATGGGTCCATCCTGCCAGACTTCATTGCAAATGGCGCGCTTGTATTGACGATCTCCCCAACCAAAATCGATACGGGTTGCAGAGGCTTCAAATGAATCCTCGATGCTATGCATTAATAACGACAAGCCCGGCGAATACTTACCAAACTTGGGATCAAATCCCATGTAGTTGGCATGGAAAGTATTCTTGTATTGGTTCCCGATGAAAAAAGCACAAGGTTGTTCTTCGAGGTAGAGCACGCAACCCCTAAGCCCACCACGATGGGCGGCGGTTCGAAGAAATCCGAGAGTTTCGTCGTCAGGTTTGAACCCGGCTCCGATTGCTCTCTGATAAGTTTTTTCGGAAATTTTGTCGACTTCTTTGGCCATTTCTTCTAATTCGTCTTCTCCACGGAAACACTGAATATGCTGTTTGCCGGCAAAAGCGTTGTTGAGAATCTTTTCATGACGGCGAAGTTCATGGCGATTCTTCCTGGAAAGGCCACGGAAAAACGCTTCGTAGCTTTCCGGAAGCTTGACCGCTCGATGTTGGTGCAGCGGCAAAAAGTGGCCGTGAGAAAGCAATGGCAGTTCTTCACGACAGATATTCTGGAGATCCGATTTCTCCTGAATTCTGGCCAGATCAGCAGTATCAGCCTCACCTGCGTTCAGACAATGCAAAACTTCCTCTATCAAGATTTTGCAATTTTCCCCGGATTGGTTTCCGAGGAATCCCCCCTGTAGAAAGAACAACCTACGAACTGGTGGATTGAAAAGAGTTGTATATCCGACTTTGAGAGGCAAGCGGCAGTGCTCGAGACGACCCACCAACAGGCAATCCGGACGCCCACCACGATATAAAACCATGATGTGGGGGCGAACAACAGAGGAATTCAGTCGAGCGGCAACAAGGTAAGAATCGATATCAGAGGTAGGATCTTCACACCAAGCGGTCCACAGTTCGCGGAACTCCTCAAGTTCAGAGATCGTCCTCAAGACGCGGACCTTGGGTTTGGTAGTGCCGACCGGGGTCTCAGGGGGAGTGCTAATGCGCGGAGCAGATGGGGCTTCCGCAGGATGATTCTCGATATACGCTCGCATTGCAGAAGCTTAGACGAAAGCGACAAATGTTGAAGTGACTGCAGTCACGAACTAGAGATTAGAGAGATGCATTACTTTACGCATAGTACCTATAGTTCTAGATTTCTATTTCTCAAGAGGAGCATAGCCAAAGATGGCCTTGAGTTCTAGAAACTCTTCTAATCCGGCTTCACTCCATTCCCGACCGTTACCGGACTGCTTATAGCCTCCAAAACAGCCTGCAAAATCGAGGCGCGCGCCGTTCACACGTACATTTCCAGAGCGGATTCTTTTGGCGATACGGCGGGCATGATCGAGGTCACCAGATGTTACATATCCGGAGAGGCCATATGGGGTGTCGTTGGCAATTTGTACGGCATCATTCTCGTCCTCGTACGGGATAATGCAGAGAACTGGGCCGAAAATCTCTTCCCGGGCGATGGTCATTTTGTTGTCTACATCGGCGAAAACGGTAGGTCTTACAAAGTAGCCCTTACTTACACCCTCGGG
>DASXIT010000059.1:0-34928 GCA_036497825.1 Candidatus Acidiferrum sp. | reverse complement strand
ATATCCAGTGCCTCAAGAATGGGAACACCGCTGGAGATCAACGTGCCAAGAGTTCGAGTGAAGCGGGCGACGGCAATTTTCCTCATCAATATGCCAATAACTGGGAGTTTCAAGACAATCGTATCCATCACGAATCTGCCTTGTGCTGTTCCGTACCAGATCTTCAGGCCAAATATCCCGGCGATGGCAGCTACCAGGATCAGCAGACCAAAAATACTGCCGATGAAATTGCTAGCGCCGATGACGATCTTGGTGGGCAAAGGCAGGTCGACGCCCAAGCCCGCGAATAGAGTTGCGAAAATCGGAACGACCTTCCACAAGAGCAAAATGATCACGCCCGCGGCAATGGTCAGAACGCCCACCGGATAAATAAGAGCGGACTTCACGGCGGCCTGCAACTTCACGTTCTTTTCGATGTAGGTAGAGAGCCGTTGCAAAATGGTGTCAAGAATACCGCCCGTTTCGCCGGCTTCGACCATGTTGCTATAGAGGGGGTCAAAAACTTTCGGGTATTGCTTCATGGCCGTGGAAAGTGTGCTACCGCCTTCAACGGCGGAACGCGTGCCTGTAAGCACCTTCTGAAAGATTTTGTTTTCCTGCTGCGTCGCCAGGATTTCCAGACACTGCACGAGAGGCAAACCGGCATCGATCATCACCGAGAATTGCCGGGTGAAGATCGCCAGTTCCTTGGCCTTGATCCCCCCGCCGAATGTGGGCAGGTTAAATTCTTTGCCCTTCTCGGACATTTTCGTGGCAGTAATCTGCTGCCGCCGTAGCAAGCTCTGCAATTCGTTCTTGCTGGCTGCAGCCATCTCCCCTGCAACTGATCCACCCGAACGATTCGTTCCCTTATATGTAAAGACCGGCATATTTCCTCCTCATCGGTCGAAACTCAATTGGTCTTATCCAAATGCTCCTGAAATTCATGGCCCTAGTGTTTTGAACCTACAGGCGACTTTCCTGCTGGCGCTCTCCCGCCAGAATTCACGGTCGCCACACCGCGATTGATCATGTCCTGTAATTCATCCGGATTTGAGGAACGCGACAATGCCATGTCCAGAGTAATCAACTTCTGGAAATAAGCATTCACCAGGCCCTGATTAAACGTCTGCATTCCCGTTTGTCCCGTGCCGGTCTGCATCGCTGAATAGATTTGGTGAATCTTGTCTTCACGGACCAGGTTACGAATGGCGGGAGTGGGGACGAGAACTTCCATGATCATGACGCGGCCACGGCCATCGGTTCTGGGCAACAGCGCCTGACACAGGATTCCTTCAAGAACCATGGAGAGCTGAGCGCGAATTTGCGGCTGCTGGTGAGAGGGAAAAACGTCAATGATACGGTTGATGGTGGAGGCCGCGGAATTGGTGTGCAGGGTCGCAAAAGTCAAGTGGCCGGTTTCCGCGATTCGGAGAGCGGATTCAATGGTCTCAAGGTCGCGCATCTCACCGATGAGCACGACATCAGGATCTTCGCGCAACGCAGCGCGCAGCGAATTCGCGAAAGAATGAGTATCGGCGTGGACTTCGCGCTGGTTGACGAGGCACTTTTTGTGATTGTGCAGGAACTCGATGGGATCTTCCACCGTGATCATGTGCTCTTCACGTTCCGCGTTGATCTTGTCCAGCATAGCAGCCAAAGTCGTCGATTTACCGGAACCAGTTGGTCCCGTTACCAGCACCAAACCGCGCGGCTTATCGCACATATTCTTTACAACCGCAGGGAGGCCCAGCGCGTCGAAACCCTTAATTTCCCAAGGAATAGTACGGAACACGGCGCCGACGGCGCCGCGTTGATTGAACACGTTGCCACGGAAACGAGCCAAGTTCTTCAAGCCAAAGGAAAAGTCCAGCTCAAGATTTTCTTCAAACCGATGCTTCTGCGCGTCGGTGAGCACGCTGTAGGCTAAAGATTTCGTGTCGGCGGCAGACAACGGTGGCATATCAAGTGGGCGCAACCTGCCATGCACGCGTACGCGTGGCGGGCTGTTGGTAGTGATGTGAAGGTCGCTTCCTCCCATCTCGATCATTTTTTTGAGCAGCTCGCTTAAAGTGATACCAGCCATCGTCGTATCCTCTCGACCTACAAAACCGTCTCGCGAAGAACTTCTTCCATAGTGGTCATGCCTAGCGACGCTTTGATCAAACCGCTGCGGCGCAAAGTAATCATGCCCTGCTCCACGGCCTTCTTCTTCAATTCCAAAGCCGAGGCACCCACCAGGATCAATTCACGAAGTTCGTCATTAATTTCCATCACTTCGTATAGTCCAGTACGGCCTTTATAACCACCTTTGTTACAAGTGGAACAACCCTTGCCATGATAAATTTTTGTGGTCTTCACTTCTTCCGGCGTATAACCCGCGTCAAT
This sequence comes from Candidatus Acidiferrum sp., assembly GCA_036497825.1. Classification (GTDB taxonomy): domain Bacteria; phylum Acidobacteriota; class Terriglobia; order Acidiferrales; family UBA7541; genus Acidiferrum. The sequence continues at coordinate 32,561 of DASXIT010000059.1, read as the reverse complement.
CAAGGCCTGCTGGGGAACCTCCAATTCTTCCTTGCAGTTCGCGCAAATGCGCCGGACGAGCCGTTGCGCGCAAATCAGGTTCACGGAAGTGGCCACAAGAAACGGTTCGATACCCATGTTCATCAAGCGACTGATGGTTGAAGGCGCATCGTTGGTGTGCAGGGTAGAAAGCACCAAGTGGCCGGTCAGTGCGGCTTTCACCGCAATTTCTGCCGTCTCAAAGTCTCGAATTTCTCCGACCAGGATGATGTTGGGGTCTTGCCGCAAAAATGCACGCAAGGCGGCGGCAAAGTTCAGGCCGATTTGTTCCTTCATCTGAACCTGGTTAATTCCCGCCAACTGAAACTCAACCGGATCTTCAGCGGTCATGATGTTGGTATCGACCTGATTCAAGCGGGCAACAGAAGAATACAAAGTGTTGGTCTTACCTGATCCGGTTGGCCCGGTAACCAGGACCATTCCGTAGGGCTTTAAAATATTGCGTTCGAACTTGGTCAACGATTCTTGTTCGAAACCCAACTTGGTCATATCCAAGCGGAGGTTTTCTTTGTCCAACAACCGCAAAACAATTTTTTCACCGTACAAGGTGGGAACGGAGGAAACGCGGAAGTCCAATTCCTTTCTTTTGCCATCGGCCTTGTACTTGATCATGATGCGGCCGTCTTGCGGCAGGCGCTTTTCCGCAATGTCCAGCTTGGCCATGATTTTCATACGGCTGGTCATGGCATCGCGCAATTTCAGCGGCGGACTCATTACGGTTTGCAAAACACCGTCTATGCGGAAGCGCACACGCATTTCGTTTTCATAAGGCTCGACGTGAATATCGCTGGCGCCCCGCTTTACGGAATCCGTCAAAATCAAATTGACCAGCTTGATGATTGGCGCTTCTTCAGCGGCCTTCTCAAGCGCGGAGGCGTCCATCTCTTGCTCGTCCGCGGCCAACTCCAATTCCTGATCCTCGTCGACCAAGTCTTTCATCAAATTGCTTAGTTCTTCGTGGTTGGAAGCTCCTCCACCATAAAACCGGGAAATGGCCTCGCCAATGGCCGATTCGGACGCGACCACGGGCTCAACGTTGAAGCCGGTCATGAACTTGATATCGTCCATGGCGAAAACGTTGGTGGGGTCGGTCATCGCAATGGTCAGAACTGAGCCCACTCGTGACAGGGGGATTACCTGATACCGCAGCGCGGTGTCTTGTGGGATTAGCTTTATGACGTTGGGATCGATTTCGTAATATTTCAGGTTGATAGAAGGCACGCCATACTGCCGGCTCAAGACACCAGTGATGTCGTCGTCGGTAATATAGCCCATCTTAGTCAGGCAACTGCCTAACTTGCCGCCGTTGGAGCGCTGAAATTCCAGCGCCTTATCCAACTGGTCCTGCGTGATCAGGCTTTCCTTAATTAAAATTTCGCCTAAACGGACAGACATCCGCTGGACTCCCTCGATGCTGACTACCCACCGTCAACATAGCAAACGCCGGGTTGCGGTGGAGTCTGATTTTGCAGCATCGTTGTGAATTGGCTAATACCTGCCCACGGGGACAGGGCTTTGTAACTATGGCCAGTGTCTCATTCTTGACTTGCTCCGCGGGGCTGTCTATCTTGCAAAAGAGACGTTTATGCACTCTGTTTTGCCTGCTCCCCCACAAACTGCGAGATCGTTTACCCCGCGTTCTCGCCGACAACCCAATTCGGGGCACCCTAGGAGTTTGCCAATCCTGCAGGATTATTTCGAGATTCTTGTTCGTTCGTATGGGCCACAAAAATGGTGGCCTGGCCGCACCCGCTTTGAAATTATTGTGGGCGCGATTCTTACGCAAAATACCAGCTGGACGAACGTGGGGGGCGCTATACTCGCGCTGCGGCGACATCGATTGCTTTCGCCCGGAGCAATCGCACGGACCTCCACTACAGAGCTGGCTCCGTTGATCCGCTCTTCCGGGTACTTCCGGCAGAAGGCGCGGAAGCTGAAGGCATTTGTGGCATTTCTGGATATACAGTATCAAGGTTCGCTGACGAAAATGTTTCGCACTCCAACCGCAGTGTTGCGCGAGCAACTTCTGGCGGTGCACGGGATTGGGCCAGAGACTGCCGATTCGATCCTCCTGTATGCAGGAAACCATCCGGTGTTTGTTGTTGATGCGTATACGCGGAGAATCCTGCAGCGACACGGTCTTGCACATGGGAAAGAAACCTACGAGGAGATTCGAGCGCTATTCGAAAAAAGTTTACCGCGCGACACTGTGATGTTCAATGAATTTCATGCACTGACCGTGCAGGTAGGAAAGTGCTTCTGCCGACCCAAGTCGCCCCAGTGCTCCGCGTGTCCACTTCAGCCCTTCTTGCCGCAAGCCATAGAGGGTTCTCGATGACGCATGCTGATCCGAAATTACGTATTCGCTTGATCGTCGGCGGCATTCTGTTGACGCTTCTGCTGGCAGCCGTGTTCACAATGGGATCGCTTGATGTTCCCTTTGAGCCTGAGTCTTGGCGTGAAATTATTGCTCTCTATGCCCTCTCGAGCCTGATCACTGCGGCGCTATTGGTATTTGGTCTCATTCTTACGCGGAGCATCATTCGGCTGTTGGTGGAAAGGAGTAAAGAACAGCCCGGCGCCCAATTCAAAACAAAGATGGTTCTGGGGGCCATGGCAATTTCCCTGCTTCCGGTTATCTTCATGTTCTTTGTCAGCTATTCCCTTCTGAATCGCACATTGGGCCGATGGTTCCCTCGTCCTTTGGAGATCGCATCAGAAGAAACGCAGAAGCTCTTGAACGACCTGGGACGTGGAACGCTACCTCGATTGCATACCCAGGGCTATCAGGCCGCGATGCATGCAACAGAAACTCCTGAGTCTTTCCTGGCGCACGCCCTTTCGAGCGGGTTGGATGCAGTGTGGCTTTACGATGCGGAAGGTCATTTCCTTCGCGGAGGCATTCTGTGCGACGACCAGATGGAGGACCGCACTCTAGCAACGTGCACAGTTGCCGGAGTTCATGGCGAGATGCAGCGAACTTTACCCAGCGGCGTAGAAGTGTGGGAGGCCGACGGAAAAAGTTATTTCGCCGCACGTGTACCCGCTTTATTGGATGGACAAAAGCCGGGAGTTTTAATCGCAGCGTACCGCACTAGTCCGGACTTTTTGAAACGCTGGACGGTAATTCAAACGCAGACGCAGGAATACGAAAGGGTAAAACAAAATCTGCGAGCATTGAAACGGCAGATGCTGCTGATTCTCTTCTTCTTCACATTATTGGTATTGTCCGCGGCTACGTGGGTGGCTTTATTTCTTTCTAAACAGGTGACCATCCCGATTCAAGCCCTTGCCGAGGGCACACGTGAGGTTTCGGCGGGAAATTTTTCCTACCAGGTACCAGAACAGGTTCAAGATGAACTCGGGCTTCTGGTTCGCTCCTTCAATACGATGACCACGCAGTTGAGCGATAGCCGCTCGCAGATTGACGAATTCACGCGCAATCTACAACAAGCCGTTCAGGAATTAGAACGCCGACGACAATTGATGGAAACGGTTCTGGAGAATATTCCCGCAGGGGTTATTTCTCTGGATTCGAACGGCACCATACTTCGTTCCAATACTGCGCTGCTGCGCATGTTCGGGACTGTCGAGCGTGAAGTGCATTCTCTCGAAACGCTACTCGGCCCCGAAGGTCATCATACGGTGCAGGAATTGATGCGTCGATCCCTTCGGATGGGGCAAATTTCGCGCGAACTGGAAGTGGTGGTTGCGGGGCGCGTGCGTCATCTGTCGGCTACGGTCAGTTCCCTTGGCCCGCGTCGCGCAAACACCGGCTATGTACTGGTGTTCGATGATCTGACGGAAATGCTGCATGCGCAGAAGTCAGCAGCCTGGCAGGAAGTTGCGCGTCGCATTGCACATGAAATTAAGAACCCGCTGACGCCGATTCAGCTCTCTGCGCAACGGCTAAGTAGGCAATTGGATCGCCGCGACGCGGACAAGAAACCGGTGAAAGACGCGGAGCTAATGGAAATTGCGCGGGAATCAGCAACACTGATTCAGCGAGAGGTCGCCACGCTGGCTGCGCTGGTTAACGAGTTCTCACAATTCGTACGATTTCCTGCGTCGAAACTCGTTCCGGTTGACGCCAACACCACCGTGCATGAGGCGTTGGAAGTTTTTTCGGACCGGCTAGACGGGCTCACGCTGAAGACTTCGCTGCAGGACGGTTTGGCGCCGGTGCGTGCGGATGCGGCGTTGCTTCGCAGCGTAATCGTCAATCTGATTGACAATGCGGCCGAAGCGCTGGAAAACGCTACCGTGCGGCAAATCTCGGTTTCCACGCAATTGCGAGCCGAATCCGATACGATAGAGATAGCCGTGTCGGATACAGGCCACGGTATTTCGCCGCAAGATAAGGACAAACTGTTCCTGCCACATTTTTCCACTAAAGAACGTGGGACCGGGTTGGGGTTGGCAATTGCCGCTCGCATTATTTCGGAACACGGCGGATCTCTTCGCGTCGAAGACAATCTTCCGCAAGGCTCGCGATTCATCATTGAATTGCCAGTCGCAGAAACCGTTTCTGCTGTTGGTGTTGACCGTTCCGAGATGGAGAACGGCAAGTGAGTTCGAAACCCAAAATTCTTGTCGTGGATGATGAGGCGGGAATCCGCGAATCGCTGGCGTCGATTTTGCGCGACGAAGACTATGAGGTTGCCGCGGTTGGTTCGGCCGAAGAGGCTTTGGATCAAATTACCAACGGCGATTTTGATGTGATTCTTATGGATGTGTGGCTGCCGGGCATGGATGGCATGGAGGCGCTTGGACGCATTCAGGGAACAGCCCGCGCTCCCGCCGTTATCATGATATCGGGGCATGGAAACATTGAGACAGCCGTGCGGGCCACGAAACTGGGCGCCTTCGATTTCATCGAAAAACCACTTTCCCTAGAAAAAATCATTGTTCTAGTGCGCAACGCGGTGCAACAGCGCCGTTTGCAAGACGAAAATCAATTGCTGCGCAGTGAGTTGGGCCATCGCTATCAGGTGATTGGCGAAAGCGTACCTATTAAGGCTTTGCGTCAGCAAATCGGCGTGACAGCGCCGACAAATGGGCGCGTGTTGATCTATGGCGAAAGCGGAACGGGCAAAGAACTGGTTGCGCGCTCATTGCATGCGGCCAGCTTGCGAAACAAGGGCCCTTTTGTCGAGGTAAATTGTGCAGCTATTCCGGAAGAACTGATTGAATCCGAACTTTTCGGACATATTAAGGGAAGCTTCACCGGTGCAAGCGAAGATAAGATCGGCAAATTTCAGAAGGCGGATGGCGGCACGTTGTTTTTGGATGAAGTGGGCGATATGAGCCTTCGAACGCAATCGAAAGTGCTGCGCGTGCTGGAGGAGCAGCGATTTGAAAGAGTCGGATCAAATCAAACGATGACTGTAGATGTGCGAGTGCTCGCGGCGACGAATAAAAATCTGGAGCAGGAAATTGCTCGCGGAGCATTTCGGCAGGATCTCTTCTACCGGCTGAATGTAATTCCTTTTTTCGTGACTCCACTGAGGGATCGCAAAGGAGATATCCCGATATTGGCGCGATATTTTCTGAATGAGTTTAGTTCTGAGTATGGTAAGAAGACGCGCGAATTGAGTGATGCGGCTATGGAGATACTGCTTCGCTATCCGTGGCCGGGGAATGTCCGAGAGCTGCGGAATCTTGTGGAGCGGCTCGTGATCGTGTGCCCTCAAGCTCGGATTGAGCCGCACCATTTGCCGCCTGAGCTGTTCCGGGGCGTGGCAGAGAGTCCGCAACAACCCTATTCGACTTTGCATGAAGCCCGCAGCGCTTATGAGCGCGAATTTATTTTGCGAAAATTGCAGGAACATCGCTGGAATATGACGCAGACAGCGACGGCGCTTGGGTTGGAGCGGTCGCATCTATACCGGAAGATGAAATCGTTGGGGATTGCCGCACCGGAGTAGATTGAAGTGTTTCAACAGCTGAGAAAAAAGCAAAGGGGACCCGAGAGCACAGTCAAGAGTGACTGTGCCCCCACTCAGGGAAAATGGATCAGTCATCGCTGGCGTCGGCGCCGTCGTCATCGTCGTCCACACCGCGCTCTCGATTAGCGCGCTGGGCTTGATCTTTCTTGATATCTTCCAGTTGCACATGCCAATCGAGTTCGCGAACTTTGCTGGGATTGTCGCGCCAGCCTTCCACGACTTTTACGAACAGGCCGAGATAGATTTTAGTGCCGAGGAGCGCTTCCAATTCCTTGCGCGCTTCGGTGCCAATTTTCTTTAACATCTCGCCTTTGCGGCCGATCAGGATTTTCTTTTGTGAATCGCGCTCTACGTGTAAGGTCATTTCGATGCGCAAGATTTTCGGCGTTTCTTCGAACTTGTCAACAAAGACAGCGAGGGCATGCGGCACTTCGTGATAGGTCAACTGAATGGCTTTTTCGCGGACAATTTCCGCAGCCAAGAAACGTTCCGGCTGATCGGTGATCTGGTCTTCGGGAAAGAAATTCTCGTTCACAGGAAGCTGTTTGAAGATTTCTTGAAGCAATTGATCGCACCCGCTGCCGGTGAGAGCGGAAATGGGTACCAGTGCGGCAAATGGAAACGACTTCGAGAAAGCTTCGAGAAGCGGCAATAACTTTGGCTTGGGTATTTTGTCAATTTTGTTCAGGGCCAGGATGGTCTTGCTTTCGTAGCGCTTGGCCCGGTCCAGCAACATTTGATCCGCATGCGGCATGGTGCGGGTGGCGTCGATCATCAACAGCAGAACGTCAATGCCTTCGAGCGCTGCAGAGACTTCGCGCATCATCTGGCGGTTCAGCACGGAACTGGCGTCGTGCAATCCCGGCGTGTCGATGAATACAATTTGCCCCTCGGGGCGCGTGACGATTCCTTGAATGCGATTGCGGGTGGTCTGCGGCTTTGAAGTGACGATCGCCACTTTCTGGCCAACGAAATGATTCAGAAGAGTGGATTTTCCGGCATTGGGACGGCCGATAATTGCAACGAAGCCAGCTTTTCCGACTGCTTTTGTGCCTTCTTGTTCTTCCTTCTTAGGTACCACAAATCTCCTTATGCAGATTGTTCCGCGTGACTATCCTAACGCGGCTTAGCAAGAAACTCTCCTTGAATTTGAAATTTGGCTTTCGGGAGGATGAAATTGCGCGACTTAGACGGTCAGATGCTTTGCGCGGAGCCGCAAAACCTTGCGCTGGTTGGCTTCCAATACTTCGAAGCGAAAACCACCGAGATCTACTTTGTCGCCCGGAGCTGGGACTTTACCGGAGACTGTGCTGAGGAGGCCGGCAATAGTAGTGACTGTCTCATCGACATTCTCGCCGAAATGAATTCCAAGCAATTCCTCGGCTTCGCGAATCGACATGCTGCCGCGCAGCACCAGGCTACCATCTGGTTCGCGGACCGCATCGGGCGCCATCTGAAGATTGTTGGCATTGCTTTCCCCAACAATTTCTTCGACCAGATCTTCGACCGTAGCGATTCCGGCGACGGAACCATGTTCATCGATGACAATGACCATCGATTGGCCCTTTTGGCGCATCTCTTTGAGTAAGTCTGAACCCAACTTCGTTTCCGGAACGAACAACGCGGGTTTCATCAATTCTCGCACTTTACGATTAAACAGTTCCGCGTCAGCAAATTGCAAAAGATCTTGCACGTGGACGACGCCAACAATGTCATCAATGGATTTTTCGTACACCGGCATCTTCGCGAGTTTCGTTTCAACATACTTGGCGTGCATTTCTTCCAGAGAGGCATCCGCTTGCATGGCAACAACATCGGGACGAGGCGTCATCACTTCGCGAACCCGCTTGTCACTGAACTCGACAACTTGTTCGATCAAGTCGGCCTGATCGGGCTCGATGATGCCCTCTTCTTCCGCTACTTCGACGAGCGCTTCGATTCCTTCTTCGGTGCGCTGCTCTTCGGTTCGTTCTACTTCTTGTTCGGAAATGCGCGCCAAAGATTCTGCTCCCTCGAGGAAGACACGTATCGGCCAAACCAACCACATCGCCGAGCGAATTAAAGGAAGCAAAGGCAGCAGCCATCGTCCAGCAGTGCGATAGAGCAGCATATCGGGAATGAAGTGCATGGCAATGACAACTTCCAGCGTGAGGAAGACGAGGAATTGCACGCCTGCTTCCAAGCGATTGGGCACCAGATAGACGACGCCGCGCGTGGTTTCCAACACAACGAAAGCCAGCCAGAAGTGACCGAGGATACGGAAGGTACGGCCACCGCTTCGCCGGGTGATCTTCAGCTTCGGTTCGATCTCCGCTTCAAAAATGTCCAGATGTTCGTGAATTCGACCCGTGGTGATTCGTCCAAGTTCGCGGTAAATCAGAGTGAGGTAGGAAAAAATGGGAAGGCCCAACGCCAAGACTAAAACGCTGCCGATGTAACTCCATTGCAACATTATGCGATACCCAGCCGGCGCCTTAGGCGCATCTCCGTACGGTTCATTTCTCCACGATCAGTTTCATGATCGTATCCCAGAAGGTGCAAGACTCCATGCAAAATCAAGATTTCCAATTCTTCCGATAAAGCTCGTTTGTAGACTCTGGCATTTCGTTTGGCCATGGAAGGAGAGATGGCGATATCGCCGAGTGGAACTCCCCGAATTTTCCGAATGCGCGATTTCAAGTTGGCGGGTGTGCGACGAGTTTCGGCAGGAAACGAGAGGACATCAGTGGTGCCTTTTTTGTGGCGGTATGTTTCGTTCAGCCGGGCCATCTCCGCATCGGTGATCATGCGGATGGCGACGCTTTCCTCACCCAATCCCAGCTCTTTCTGGAGTCTATGCGCAAATACCAACAATTTGCGCAATTCGATGCGAACTGTTTTTTGCCCATTCTGAATCGCCGGTTCGCGCTCCGCGACCGCCGGCTTCGCTTTTCGATTTTTCTGTTTCATTCCTGCGACGTGTTGGGACTCTCAGGCCTATTTGGAGTTTTCGCAGCAGCAGGGTTCGGCAATTTGCCGTTACCGCCCCGCTGCGGGTTGGCCATGTCGTGTTCTTCGTATGCGCGGATAATCTGCTGCACCAGATTGTGTCGAACGACGTCCTTTTCACCAAACTGAACGACGCTGATTCCCGGTATGCGCCCGCAAATCTCCATGGCCTCGATCAAGCCGGACTTCTTCCCTGTCGGCAAATCGATTTGAGTTACGTCGCCAGTGATCACTGCTTTGGAATTGAACCCCAGGCGCGTCAAGAACATTTTCATCTGTTCGCTGGTGGTGTTCTGCGCTTCGTCCAAAATAACAAACGAATCGTTCAGGGTGCGGCCGCGCATGAAGGCAAGAGGCGCAACCTCAATGATTCCCTTCTCCAGAAAGCGCTCCAACTTGTCCGCGTCTAACATATCGTACAGAGCATCGTAAAGCGGACGCATGTACGGATCGATCTTTTGTTGCAGTGTGCCGGGCAAAAATCCTAATCGTTCCCCCGCTTCCACTGCAGGTCGCGCCAAAATAATGCGGTTCATCTGCTTGGTGAGGAGCGCGCTGACGGCCATCGCGACGGCTAGATAGGTTTTCCCGGTGCCACCTGGGCCGATGCCAAAGGTCATATCATGGGCTTCAATTTCGTCCATGTAACGTTTTTGGCTGGCGTTCTTCGGGGTGACCGGTTTCTTACCGAACGAGCGAGTTTTGCCGTGCTCAAACATGCCGCGGGGAGACCCGTGCGGTTCATCTGTCGCAACGCGCATCAAGGACTTCACTTCCGCGCTAGCCAACACGCGGCCATGACGGGTTAGATGGTTGTACTCTTCGACGATGCGCACGGCCTGGTCCACACCTTCCTGGTCACCCTCAACGGTGAGACGGGAATCGTGCAGATGGGTGCGCACGTGCAGAGCGTCTTCGAGCGAGCGGATATTCTCGTCCAAAGTGCCAAAGAAGGGTTCAATTTTTCCGGTAATGTGTATCGTGCGTTTCATCCAATTGGAAGGTTGCTGAGCTGTTCGAACCGGGTAACCGATGGGATTCCTCCTGAAAGGTCGTGCAAGAAAGCACCGAGACACGGAGAAACTACAATCAACGTAACGCACCCCTGCGCCATCGTCAAGTTACAGCCTCATTAATTCTGCCGCTCGCTAGCATTCGCAGAATGAGTAGAGCATTTATATGTACCTTGCCGCAGCAGAAAAAGTCTTCGCGGTGTCCACCTGTACTTTTCTTTCCTACCTCGAAGAAGGACAGTTGCGATCTGATTACCTGTACTCTGGTACGCGAGAGCTATAGACGCAAACGCGCCAAAATCCGAAACTCCACTCATCGAATGCAAAGATTTATGCGGTTGGAATTTTCTGAGGGAGGAAAAGGGCCATGTTCAGTTTCAACTTTGTGAAAAGCTCATTGGTCGGTGCGGCGCTTCTATGCGCAGCTTTCCCGGCGCTGACAGCAGAAGAGACAAATTCCGGCGCGGCAGCTGTCGCGCCGATACCCCACGCCACAATTAATTGCCCGGGTATCAGCAGTGTTCCGATGACCGCGGACGCGGAGCAAGCGTTGCCCATGCGAGTTGTGGCGACGCTGGCCTGCGAAGAACCAGTTGCGGTGATTGCCGACAATGAGGGCTATACAACACGCGTTCGTCTTTCTGACGGAACGGAGGGCTACGTTGCACGGATGTATCTGAACATGAATGGCAGCGCAGCCAGCGTGACCGCGCGTGCCGCTGATATACAGCCGGTGAGCGCTTCACCAGTGAATAATGTCGTGCGCTGGCAGGCGGGTGCACCGGGTTGCGATCAATTTTCGGTGAAGGGTTACACCGTAGAATCCGCAAGCGCCAACGGAGTTACCGTGCAAGTTTCGCTGCAGGACTCTGGCTGGAAGCTGCGCGCCACGATTGCGATCTCAAACGAGGCGGGCGAGACGATTGAAGTATTGCCTGTGCTCGTGACGCTGGATGAATTGCAACCTGGATTGAAACCGCTGTTGGCGTTGGATCCCGCGAAGCTCCGCCATGTGGTTAACCACGAGATGTTGTGGACACAAGCGAACGCGCAACCCTCGGTTTCGGCAACCGCACACTTCTCCGAAGCGCACATGACCAACGCTTCTTATCGCATCTCTTCACCCAATATTTTTACCGATCGCACGGTACCCGTCTCTTCCAACACTCGCGAGACCAGCGCTCCGGCATCCTCTGAACTCAACTCGCTGGCCTTGAGACATACCAAGCTAGGGTCTGGACAGAAAACCACGGGAGTGATCTGGTTTCAACGCGACCCTAATGCGCGCGAACTCTCTCTTCGCGTGCCGGTCGGCAATCTCGTATTCGACTTCCCGATGGCCTTTACCCAAAAGAAGTAGCGCGATCATTCCCTGCGGCCCGGTGAACCCTCGCGCCGGGCCGTTTTTTTTGGAAGTCATTTCCTTGGAAGAGCGAATTTCCTCAGGGGCTATAAACCCCAACGGTAGGGTGCCTTTATTGTCGGAGCTGAAGCTCCGACCTTCTGAAACACTTATGAGGTGTCTCTTAGTCGGACGGCTCTGCATGCTTTCTAGTAGCGCCGAATCAGTCTGCGGGAACAGCGCGAGTCTTGGCCCATTCGCGGATTGCGGCGATCTCTTCCGCGCGAGTGACACTTAACGGGCGGGTGGCTCGAATTTCTCCCAGTAATATTTCTGTGGAAAGAGACTGCTTTAGATTGAATGCGGTGTACAGGCCCGCGACGATCGCCTGCTCGATCTCCGCGCCGGAAAATCCTTCGGAAGGTGTTGCCAACCTGGCGACGTCAAATCCGGCAGGATCCCTGCCGCGCTTTTTCAAATGCAAAGTAAACAGTGTCTCGCGGACTTTTTCGATTGGGAGATCGACAAAGAAAATTTCGTCGAAGCAGCCCTTGCGGACCATTTCCGGAGGGAGAATGGTGATGTTGTTGGAGGTTGCGGCGAGAAACGCGCCATTTTCCCGATCCTGCATCCAAGTCAACAAAGTGGCCAACAGACGCTGGGAAAGGCCGGCATCCGCATCGCCGCTCGATCCAGCGGAGGCGAAGGCTTTTTCTATTTCGTCGATCCACAACACAACAGGTGAAAGTTTCTGCGCCAGGTCCAACGCTTTCTTCAGGCGCTTCTCGCTCTCGCCCACATATTTGTCATAGAGCGAACCCGCATCCAGACGGACCAGGTCGTAATTCCACTCGCCGGCAATTGCTTTCGCAGCCAGACTTTTTCCGCAACCTTGCACACCGGTGATTAGCACGCCCTTCGGAGGAACCAAGCCGAATTTTTGACCTTCGGGCGTCCAGGCACTCTTGCGTTTGTTGATCCACTCGCGCAAGCCAGCCAAACCTGCAACATCGTTGAAGGAAGCGTCGCGCTTAACGGTTTCCAACGTACCATCCGAACGCAAGGCAGCTCTCTTGGCATCAAGGAGTTCGTTCAGAGTATCCGTGTCTGCTTTTCCGCGCGCCAACAGGGATTTGCGAAAGAGCCGTAGAGCTTCGTCCTCGGTTAAACCAATCAAGTTCTTGGCCGCCTGGGCGATTCCCGTTGCATCGAGGGCTATCGTGACGCCTTGATCGCGATTCACTTCTGCAAGGATTCGTTTCACGCCCGGAAGAAGTTCTTCCGAAGTAGGCAAACCTAATTGGAATGCAGCAGCATCGGCCAACAATTCTTTTGGCAATTGAATGCTGGCGGCCAGCAAGACGATGGAGCGGTGAGAAGTGCGAAAGCCGTCGGCTAGATCACGTAATTTACGGCTGACGCGGTCGTTGTCGCAATAGCGGCCAAAATCCTTCAGAAGGAAAATAGCGTTTCCCTGAATGGTGGCGATATTCGCTAAGGCCTGCTCGGGCTGGTCGGAATTGTACAAGGAGGCGCCACCGAATTTGGCGAGGCCCTCGGTGATGCTTCAAACATAGAAGCCCACGCTGAGATCCGCGGTGACGCCAGCGAGCAGTTTCATGAAGCGGTCTTCTTCGTCGGTTTCCACAGTGATGATGGGGCTGCGCGAATTGATCAGCAATCGCAACTCCTGTTGCTTCTTTGTGAGTGCGACCGCAAAAGATGCCGGCGTTCCCGCCGCAATAGTCTTGAAAGAATCTGGCACAGACACCAACCCTTGATAGAACCACTGTTTAGTTCGTTAGTTCGAGGGTAACGACAGTAAAGTGCGATTTCCAGCCATTTACTGGGGGCATGTTCTACGCTATGCAAGGGCAGACCTGGCGCGCTTCTTGACAAAATAATGTGAGCACGTTGTGATGGGCTCGGTTCAGAGGGAGCGAACGCCCGTGAAACAAGGTGCAACGAGCAAGACCATAATTCGAGTTGAGAATTCGAAGAAGATTGATCGCCGAACGCTAATTCAAAGAGCTGGCAAACTAGTAGCGGCAATGATAATGATCCCGCGAGCCGCAAGAGGGCTGGCGATCCAAAGTATAAATTCACTTTCGCCAGCGATTCCGTTCATCAGCACAACGCAAAATGCGCCGTGGCAGTCTATGCCGATACGAACCGATGGATGGCATTGGGATGATTTGGATGTGCAAGTAAATCTGGATAGTGAGAATCGGGCGATCGAGGGTTTCGGTGCTTGCTTCAATGAGCTTGGCTGGACTTCGCTTCAGGCGCTCAGCGAGAGCGATCGGGGCGCTGTCTTTGACGAGCTCTTCACGCCCGGGAAAGGCGCTAACTTCAAGATCTGCCGCATGCCCGTTGGCGCAAATGATTTTTCGAGGAAGTGGTATTCGTACGACGAAACGCCAGACGATTTCGCCATGCAACATTTCAGTATCGCGAACGACCTTGAGACGCTGGTGCCTTACATTCAGACGGCAAAAAAATACAATCCATCGATTCGCATATGGGCTTCACCCTGGAGCCCGCCATCGTGGATGAAAACGAATAAGCACTATGCGGAAGTGCAGCAGGGTGCTGGCCTGCCCCCGAACGGACTGCAGCCCGATCAAATTGGCAAAGAAGGCAGCGATCTGTTCATTCAGGAGGATCGCTACTTCGAGGCGTACGCAAAGTATTTTGGGAAGTTCATTGATGCGTATAAGCAGCAAGGTATCGATGTTTCCATGGTGATGCCACAGAACGAATTCAATTCCGCGCAACCTTTTCCCAGTTGCACTTGGACGCCGGAAGGGCTCGCGCGGTTTATGCATCAGCTTGGGCCGGCGATGGAGCAACGGCACGTGGAGATATTCTTTGGGACTTATGAGCGCGGGAACCGGCAGTTGCTCGATCGAGTGATGGCCGATCCGGTCGCGAAGCAATATGTCAAAGGGGTTGGGATGCAATGGGCGGGCAAAAATGCCGTTCATGCGATTCGGCAAGAATATCCCGAGCTTGCGATTTATCAGTCAGAGCAGGAATGTGGCAACGGAAAGAATGAATGGAGCTACGCTGGTTATTGCTGGAATTTGATGAGGCATTATTTGAGGAACAACACTTCGGGCTATATGTATTGGAACCTGTCGCTGGAAAAAGGCGGCCGGAGCCAGTGGGGTTGGCCACAGAATTCGCTGGTGACAGTGGATGTCGCGACAAAGCAATACAAATTTAATTATGACTATTACGTACTGAAGCATGTAAGCCATTTCGTGCAGCCCGGAGCTGTGCGATTGGAGAGCGATGGAACGTTTGATGATTTACTGGTTTTTCGGAATCCGGACAAGAGCGTTGTGGTGATTCTGCGGAATGAAAGCAACCGCGAATCGTTGGTCGATGTGGCGATTAACGGGAAGAAAACCATGTTGAGACTGGCGGCGGATTCGTTGAGTACGTTGTTGGTGAAGGCGGAGGGATAGTGAGGAGAACGTGCAGTTGAAAGTCGAAAGCTAAAATGAAAAGCAAGAAAGAGAAGAGAAAGGCTAACGCAGAGGGTGCAGAAGGGGAAGGAAGAATTGTCCGTATTTCAGAGCGTCCCTACACCACTAACAGCGGGCCATGCTTATACTTCGTTTGACAATGTCTGCGTATCCCCGCAAAATATAAGATTGAAGAAAGAGATTAAGGAGCGATAGATGGCGCAAGGTCAGGCTACAAAGGTTAAGAAGAAGAAAAAATCGGTATTAAAGCGCGCGGCACAATCCCGCGAGCGAGCCGAAGTGAATCAGGCAAACCGGACGCGCGTACGCAGCGTGATGAAGCGCCTCCGCACGGCCATTACCGCCGGCGATGCCACTGCGGCCGGAAATCTTCTGCATCCCACGATGTCCGCAATCGATCAGGCGATCAGCAAGGGCGTGCTCCACGAGAACACCGCCAATCGCTACAAGTCGCGACTTACCCTGGCTTACAACCAAATCAAAGCCAAGGCCGCGAAGTAAGCATTCCAGACTGAAAACTTTTACCAGGCGGGCGGCTTTCTAAGTTGCCCGCCTTTTTTGTTTTTGTAGCAGATTGACGTTGAGCTGTATTCGTTCCATCAAGCACTCTTAGAGGGAACCATGGTCTACTCGATATCAGTGGCGCGTGTTGCGAAATCCAGGCTCACAGAAGAGCTGCGGGAAAATTCTCCGTTCGGCACAAATTACAGCGACCACATGTTCGTCGCCGATTGTCGCAATGGAGAATGGCGCGATGCGCGAGTGGTTCCCTATGGGCCGATGTCGTTGTCGCCCGCACTTACGGCGCTGCACTACGGACAATCTCTTTTCGAGGGGTTCAAGGCACATCGCATGCCCGGCGGGGGCGTATCCATTTTTCGGCCGATGGAGAATTATTTGCGCTTGAATCGCTCCGCGGCGCGACTAGCCATGCCCGAAGTCCCTGAATTGCTTTTCAGGAGCGGATTACTCGAGCTAATTCGCACCGACCGCGATTGGGTTCCTCATCGCGAAGGTGGTTCGCTGTACATCCGGCCCGTTTATTTCGGTACGGATGAAACGATGATGGTGCGACCGGCCGAGAGCTATCGACTGGTGATCTTCACCGCGCCCGGTGGTCCTTACTTCGCTCAGCCCATTCGCTTGCTGGCCGAAGAGGCGTATGTTCGCGCTTTTCCTGGTGGAACCGGTGAGGCAAAATCTGCGGGTAACTATGGCGGCGGGTTGCTGGCGGCAAAACTGGCGCAGAGCAAGGGCTTTCATAATGTGATGTGGCTGGATAGCAAGGATCGTAAGTTCGTCGAAGAATCCGGCGTGATGAATATTATGTTCGTGATTAAGGGCGTGGCAGTTACGCCAGCGCTGTCGGGGACGATTCTTCCGGGTGTGACTCGTGATTCGGTTCTGACGCTCCTGCGCGAAATGAATATTCCTTGTGAGGAGCGCGCGATCACGGTTGACGAAGTGGTTGCAGCGCACGACGCGGGAATTCTGGAAGAGGCCTTCGGCATTGGAACCGCTGCAGTGATTGCTCCCATCGCCGCAATCGGCTACCGGGATCGCGAGATTGCAATTCCGACCGGAGTCGCCGAAGGCATTGCAAAGAAAATTCACACTAAGTTGGTGGCCATTCAGACGGGCAAAGAAGTGGATAAGTATGGGTGGTTGCTGAAAGTTTAGGTCGCAACGATGCGGTAAGTTGGTCCGACAGCCCCCGTCTGCCTTCGAAGCTCGGCGTGAACAGAGAGCGGCGTAAATTCGCCCCTACACAAGAAAATAGGGCGCGTGAATTGGGAGAGAGAATCGACGCAGAAAATTTAGGAACGCGCGGGGGACTTGGCGCCGCTTAATTCCCAGACTAGAAATTCCATTATGGTGCGTTCGTCGCGGCCGCTTTTGAGTTGCACATCGGCATTTTTCAGGGCGCGCAGGCCATTCATCAGGCGTTCTTTGGAGATTTTGCGCGAGCATTGCAAGGCGATCTCTGCCTGCTCCGGGCGCATGCCCAATGCCCGAGCAGCTTGCCAGCCGTTTGTTGCGCCGCGCACTTCGCTGGCTTCCACAATTTTTCTATACATCCAGGTGATTCCACCCAGCATTAGGAGCGCGGCTTCGCCCTCTTGAAAGAGGCGATTGATGAATTCCAGGGCTTGCTTGGGCTGCTGCGCGGCCAAGAAGGCTGCAACTTCCCAGATGGTGGTGGTCTTTTCGGAAATAACCAACGCGGAGATTTCCGCTTTGCTGATTTTCTTCCGCTCACCGGCGAAGGTAGCGAGTTTCTCTAGTTCTGTTTCCAGTCGTAGCAAATCTCCGCTGACGAGCTCCGCGAGTTCTTCCGCAGCGCCTTTTTCGAGTTCAATTCCCTGCTGCTTGGCCAAATCGCGGGCCACTTCCGTGGCGGCTGCGATGCGACCTTCCGGATTGTCACCAGTTCCCACTTCGACGACCAAAGCTTCATCGGCAAGGTTCTTGCCCAACTGCATGCGCATATCGAGTTTTGCCGCTTCAATAACCAATACGGTAAAGGGCGCCGGATCCTTTAAATAGCTCAGAATACTTTCCACCGTTTCCTTACGATTTTTCTCGCCCAAAGCCTCAATGGCCTCGGCTTCTTCGAGGAAGACAACCTGCTTGGGAGAAAGCATGGGGAGAGTCTGCGCCTGATCGAGGGCTGCCTGGGTTTCTCCGCGATCCGCAGAAAAACGGGAAATAGCCCAGGTGCGGGCAGCTTCCTGAACAAAATATTCGATCAAGGCTGCGCGGCACTTATCACGCAAGTACGGCTCATCACCCAGGAGCAAAATGCCAGGGATTTTCTTATCTTTTTCGAGCCGCGCCGCTAATTCTTCCGTGGAAATGCGCGCCATTAGTAATTCTCCGTCACTGCGGTAACCAGCCGCGAAGCAAAATCCTTGGCCATGCGGTCGACTGCGGGATCGCCTTCCTGAAAGAAGCTGCGCACGTCGGTGGACAATTCATACTCATTGCGAAAAACAAAGTTGTCGTTGTGATAGAGAACCTTCTGGGTGCTGCGATCGGTGAAGGTAACATCGCACTTCACGATGATCAGCATGGCGGTAGCCTGGGCAATCTGTGTACCACTGGAAGTGGTCTCGTTGTTAAACAGCAATGGCACAATCTCGAGGCTCACCACTTTGCCTTGCAGCACAGCGTCGCTTGCATCTGCATCAGAAACGACGTGATATGTGGTCTTGGCTAGAAATTCATGTATGGTTGCTGCGGTTAACTTCTGCTCGATTCGATAGCCGGTGGTTTTGTTTTCCATCGTCGGCACGGCAATTACGTGAATATTTTTGGGTAAGGCATTGAAGTGCGCGGCGGTGTGATAACCACAACCGTTCCCGGTAATTGCCAAGGCGATCGTTCCCACAAGCAGTATTCGTTTCCAGTTCATGAATCGAGCCACTCCGCCAATTTTACAGCGCTCCAGGCTGGCACCCGTAAATTATCGCCCGAACCCCAGATCCACCAACTCTTCTCGCGGGTCATCTCTGGCTGCGGTTCGCGCAAGAAGACGCTGGTTTCGCCGGCGACGCTCACATTACTTGGACTTGGCTCACTTTCGGGCACCACAATAAAGCCTGCATCACGACAGGCACCGGCCAGAGCCATAGCATCGATATCGCGCTCAAGATCAAAACAGACACTAAAAGTTGTCCCGTAAAATACCGGAGCATGGACGAGATTAGCGGAAATTTTTGCATCTTCTTCCGCATCACCTATCGCGGCAGAAATTTCGGCGCGCATCTGGCGCAATTTGCTTCCCAAATCATGGCGGCTTTCCGGTGCATAGCGAGAAAGCATGTTGAAGGCAGTCTGGGTTCCGAAGACTTCTTGACCAATATTTTGGAACGAGAGCAGTTGGGAGGTTTGGGTTTCTAATTCTTCGATGCCGGGGCGGCCGGCTTCGGAAACCGGCTCATTTAATACGGCCACTAGTCGCCGCAATCCGTAACGGGATTTCAGCATCAGGGCCAGGCTGGCGATCGACATTCCCCCGACAGAAAAAATGCTAAATACTTGCGCGTCGCGATTTGCACTTTTTCCGCTCAACGCTTCAATTTTCGAAAACCACGGAGTGGCATCGGGATCTTCCAGTGAAGCGTGCGATAGATCTATGACCGTTGCGCCGGATTCTTTCGCGGGGCCGAGGCATTGCTTTCCAAAATTTGGCGAACCAAAGAGAAAGGCAAAGCGCGCTCCATGAAAGGTATCTTCCTCGACTCGCTGGATGATTGCCGGTTCCCCGCCAGCTTCGGTGATGATTCCCACGGTTTCGTCTTCATCCACCAAATAGAAATCCCAGCCCGCAAAGCGGCTTTCTTCCAATAGCGATTTCACTTCGTGCCCGAGAAGCGACGAAGCTCCTGCAATTACTATTTTCTGGGAATTTCGATCGGCAGCCATAGAGGTCAGACGGTCCTGGCCACCATCCGGTGCTTGAGCACTCGAACAATGTGCAGCACAACGCCAGCGACGGCGTAGGAGACCGCAAATATGACCAATGCAAATTCGGAATATTTCCACACTATGCCAACGAGCAGGCATAGCAAGATAATCGTGATGGAAGGCTGCTTCCTGGCCCACGGAATATCTTTGAAGCTGTAATAGCGGACCGTACTGGTCATTAGGGCCCCAAGCACCACCATCAGCACGAACCACGCGATGGCCCAGCTCTTGTCGGTGATCGGGCCAATCCAGTGGCATGCATGAATGATCGCCGCCACCACACCGGCGGCAGCTGGCGTCGGCATGCCCACAAAATTCTTTGAGCCTCCAGGAGCCATCCCCTGCACGTTAAACCGGGCCAGACGCCATGCGGAGCAAATCAAGAAGGTAAGACAGCAGAGCCAGGCCACGTCGCCAAGCCAAGCGGTTTCTCCAAGCGCGCGAACTCCATCGGTGACCACTCCGGGCAGATTGCGGTAACCCCAGGCATACGCCACGATAGCGGGTGCGATACCAAAACTGACCACATCGGCTATCGAGTCAAACTGCACTCCAAATTCGGTGTTCGTGCCGGTCATGCGGGCGATGCGGCCATCCAGCGAATCAAACAGAATGGCGATCCCGATCGCTTTCGCCGCGTGATCAAAGTCTTCGCTGCGCCCAACAAGCGCGGCGACCGAGGCATAGTATCCGCAAAGGAGATTCGCTACCGTGAACAAGCTGGGCAAAAGAAAAATACCGCGCCGAAGTTTCGGGTTCTTGAAACGTCGATTGTGAAAAGGTGCTTCCTGGTGTTCGTGTTCAGCCATGGTTGAGTATTGTAACCCGCAACAAGATACTACGCCGCGCCTCCGTCTTGCTTCAATTTCTGCTGCGCTGTTGGGGAAATTTCTGGTCCCATTTTAGTGGCGCCGGCCATTTCCGTCATGCGAGCTAAAACGCTGGAGCCGCCTTTAACGTTATCTCCGACTTTCACCAATATTTCGGCATTATCTGGCATCCAGAGGTCCACGCGCGAGCCAAACCTCACCAGTCCCACGCGCTCTCCGCGCGCAACCACCTCCCCCTGCTTTTTCCACGAAACGACGCGTCGAGCAACCCACCCGGCAATTTGTTTGAACACAAGTTCGCCGTGCTCGCTGGCTAGCGTAAACACGTTTTGTTCATTGTCGAGGGAAGCCGTTTCCGCCCACGCGGCCATAAATTTTCCGGGCTTGTATTCGAGACGAGTAATCGCTCCGGCAGCTGGAGAACGATTGACGTGGACGTTCCAGACCGCGAGAAAGACGCTGATTCGCTTTCCGGGGCGTCCCGCGTAGGACTCATCTTTCACGACGACAACCCGCCCATCGCCCGGCGAAACAATCAGACCAGGATCAACAGGGATAACGCGCTCCGGGTCGCGAAAGAAATAGAAAACGAATAAGGCCAGACACACCAGTACGATTCCGGTGGCAATGCCAACCCGCGACCCTAAGACAAATGCGAGTAATCCCAGAAATAGCGGAGGTAAACCGAAAAAATAACCTTCTTTGACCATAGACTCCCTGCTCCCGTTGCGCATTCAAGTGCGCGGGAGGTCTCTGGTCATCTTACGATAAAAATTGTACTGGGAGCGTGATTACTGGGCGGCTACTGCGATCGTCGATCGGGCGCAAGGTGATGGCGCGCAATCAGACGCTCCATTTCATCCTTCACGTGGAGCTTCAACTTTTTCAATCGGATTTCTTCGATGAGGTCTTCAGAATTGTGGTAGGGAGATCTCGAGATATTCTGAAGTTCTGATTCGTACTGCCGATGCTTCTCGCTCAGACGCTGATACTCGGCGTCTGTTTCGACTATTACGTCCCGAGGGTTACGGTGCAATTCGGCCACGCGGTCCTCCTCATTACGGAATTGTAACAACTACATCGCCGAGCGTAGCACCGGGGAAAACCACGTCAAGAGCTATCTGGTACCAATCTGTGGATTACTTGCAAGTGTCTGCGTACTAGCCCGCTCCAAGATCAGCGCATCTTCTTCCGGCTCGGCGTAATACTTTTTTCTTCTTCCCACCTGCTGGAACCCCAATCCTGTATAGAAACAAATCGCACCACTGTTGGATTCTCGCACTTCCAGAAAAACCTTCTGCACATTCTGACCTTGCCATTCCAACAAAATATGGAGAACTAGGGCGCGGGCGATTCCCTTTCTTCTGAGCGGCAACTTCACCGCAAGATTCAAAATCTCCGCTTCGTAGGCTACTCTTGTTCCAAAAATACAGCCCTGGATCTCGTCATCTCGCTCGCTTACGAAGGCCAGGGTTTGATCGCCCCGCAGAGAAGACCTTATTGCGTCTTCTGTCCAATTGGCGGCCTCCGGGGCTTCCCGCAGTAGTTGCTGGATTGCTAGCGCGTCCGATGGGAGCATTTTCCTGACCGTGGCATTCGAGCTGCCGATGTGGCGTTCATCCGACACGATGCGCCGGCCCTTTCCAAAAAATCTCCGCGTCCGAGCGCCTGACATAATTCGCATCCAATTCCAGAACATCCGAAAACTCGCCACGAATTGCTTTTTCTTCAGCAATTTCGCCAATAGCGTTGGCCAAGTCGGGTTTACACTCCCACAACTTACTTCCAGTGGTCTGGTGGTCTTTCCACGCTTGCAACCCACTAATCAAAGTGGAATCAAGCGTTGGCCACTGCACGGGGGCTCCCGCAGTGCTGTGCCGCACGAGGGCCAGGAAATCTTCGGGCGCAATGACTGCCTCGTGTTCCGCGCGTTCCAGGCGGCCTGACACCTTCCGGTATAGTCCGGCGAAAATCTGCCCGCGGTGGGCGTCGTAGGTAGGTGCTACCCACCCGTCTTCTGCCGCACACTTAGCCAGCGCCTCCAGTCGGGACACACCGACGACTTTGGTGCCGTACACCTCTGCCCAAGCCTTTACGGCGCAAAGACCAATTCGAACCCCGGTAAACGAGCCTGGGCCGGTTGCTACCGCTAACAAATTCAAATCAGCAAGATTCTCACCGGCGAAAAGCAGTGAATTTTCCACAGCGGGCAGCAGCCAACTGGAATACTCTTCGCCTGAGTGAGTCTTGATTGCGGCACATAAGCTGTTCAAACGCACAGCAACACTGCCGCGTCGGTCGCAAGTGTCAATTGCTAAAGTATTCATGAATGAACCGTTCCCACCCCTACAGAGCGTTACTATATGAATCTAAACGATTTGTTAATGACGTTGCAATGATTGGGATTTGCCCCATGTTCAGTTGTTTTGAACAAGTCGCCAAAGAGCGAAGAAGAATGACCCAGACGTAAGCAATTTTAGTGCCAAATTGGCACACGCCGTTCGCTAACTTCCTCATTCCACTGGATATATCTTGACTCTTAGCTAACATTTCCATACACTCTATTTATCTCCTAGGGGGAACACCTTAACTATGGACTATAAGATTGGCGACAAGGTCGTTTATCCGAATCATGGTGTCGGTGTAGTAGAACAGATGAGTTTTGGGGTCTTGAACGGAAGAACAGAACGTTATTATATGATCCGTATTATATCCAGTGGCTTACGCGTGATGGTGCCACACACCAACGCGATTGCCGTGGGTCTTCGATCGGTTATACGTTCCAATGACACAACCAAAGTCCTTGGTTTCCTTGAAAAGGGAAAGCTGAATTCCCATCACGACTGGAAACATCGCTTTAAAGAGAATTCCGAGCGGATGCGAACCGGTTCCCTGCTAGAAGTTGCGGTGGTTCTGAAGAGTTTAGTATCACTGAGCTGCAGCAAGCCTCTTTCCTTCCGTGAAAAGAAAATGTTGGAGCGCGCCAAGTACCTGTTAGTTAGTGAAATGGCGACAGCTCGTAACCTGACAGCGGAAAATGCCGAAGGCCTGGTAGTCAAGTCCTTGGCCAAGGCAAAGTTGCAGTTTCCGACGATGGTCGAAAAGTTCGAGTAGCGCGGTGAGTTTGTGAACTGGGCGGCGCGAAAGTGCCGCCCTTTTTTATTTGGGGATCGCCATTTAGAACAGAAAGACCAATTGGTCAGGCCAGCGGCATGCTGGCTACTGCGTTCAAGTCGACATTGGCAAAAACTCCGCGACGAAATTTAGCGAAGGCTGCGGCTGCGATCATGGCTGCGTTATCGGTGCAAAGTTCGGGGCTGGGGAAAAATACGACCAATCCTCTGGCATGGTCTTTGAAGGCCGCCCGCAACTGCTGATTGGCGGAAACTCCACCAGAAACCAGAATGGTTTCCACCTCGGATTGTTCGGCGGCGGTGAGGGTACGTTCCAACAGATCACGAACGACCGCGTTCTGAAATTCGCGAACAAGTCCTAGCGTTTGGAAGCTGCATAGTGGCAAAAGATCTTCGAAGGAGCGCTTGCCGCTTGCGAGCGACTCTTCGCGACGCCGAATTTCATCGGTGTACTCGGGGTGTTCGCGGACGTGATACAGCACAGCGGTTTTCAATCCGCTAAAGCTGAAATCCAGTGCATTGCCGCGGGTTTTAGTTGGACCAAATTTCACGGGAGCTGGCACTGTTCCTGCTGCGGCCGCCAGACGATCCAGTATCGGGCCTCCTGGATAGCCCAGGCCCAAGAGTTTGGCCACTTTGTCGTAAGCTTCGCCGGCCGCGTCGTCCCTAGTCTGCCCTATTTTCCGGTAAGCAAATTCCTCATTACCTTCACCCGGCTTTACTTCGTAAAGAACGGTGTGACCTCCAGAAACGATGAGACAAACCGCTGGCAACTTGGGCTCTATTCCTGATTGATGCGTCTCCAAGAGTGCAGCGTGGATGTGTCCTTCGAGATGATTGACGGCGATCAGAGGTTTGTTCAGTGAGCGCGCCAGTGTTTTGCCGTAGGTGATGCCGACTAATAGCGAGCCCACCAGGCCGGGCCCCTGGGTTACGCCGATCGCATCCAACTCTTCTAATTTCAATCCGGCCAGGCTCATCGCCTCGCGCACCACCGGCACAATCTGGCGCAGGTGCTCTCGCGAAGCCAGCTCCGGAACAACGCCGCCATATTTCCTGTGCACATCAAATTGTGAAGCGATCACGCTAGAGAGAATTTTATGGCCATCCAAGAGGACGGCAGCGGCTGTTTCGTCGCATGAGGATTCGATGCCCAAGATTCGTACGGGAGTGGCCAACTGTGATCCTTGTGTATGAATGAAACTAAATCAATTGTACTGTATTGATTTAGATCAAGGGACAGTGACAACGATCTTGCCGATTTGTTCGTTCGACTCCATGTAACGGTGCGCGTCGGCGATTTTATCGAACGGGAAGACTTTGTCGATGAGCGGAACGAAAGTGCCGTTCTTGAGTTGCTCCGTGACGAAGGAAACGCCCCGCGCGAGCACGTCCGTATTCCACGGCGCGGTAACCTCAAACAGAGTATAGCCACGAATCACCAGGCCCTTTGCGAGGGCGGCGAATAATGGATATGGCGTTGGTTCGGTGGAGAGCGCGCCGTATTCGATTATCTGGCCGCCGCGTGCGGTGGCATACGCCAATTGGGCGAGAATTGGGCCTCCGATCGGGTCAAAGACCAGAGAGACGCCCTTGCCCCCAGTAATTTCGTTCACGCGGGCAACTATGTCTTCTTCCTGGGTGGCGATGACTTCCGCGGCCCCAGCGTCTTTGAGCGGTTTCTTTTTGGCGGATGTACGCGTGGTGACAATCGGCTTGGCCCCCACGACACGTGCCGTTTGGACCGCGGCCAGGGCAACACTGCTGCCACCCGCGGTAATCAAGACCGACTGACCCGACTGGAGTTTGCCGTGGTGGATCAAACCGCCCCAGGCGGTGAGATATTGCATCCAGATCGAGGTTGCCTGGTTGACGTTCAAATTGCTTGGATAGTGTGCGACAAATCTCGCAGGCACAATCGCCGTTTCGCCGTAGACCCCATATTCGCTCATTGAGAATGCGGGGATGCTGCTGACGCGGTCGCCGAGCTTAAAGCCAGTAACATCGGGACCGATAGCATCGACAGTGCCGGAAGCCTCGTAGCCGATTTTGGATGGAAAAGTCGGGTTGGCGAGGTACATGCCGTTGCGAAACATGATTTCGGCGCGGTTGAGGCCAATCGCTTCTACAGTAATTCTCAGTTCACCAGGGGCCGGATTTTGCAAAGGTACTTCTTCAATTTTCAAGACATCGGCATCGCCGGTTTTATGAAATCGGACAATTCTGGACATAAACGGCTCCTTGAGTCATTCACTTCAGAATAATTCGTTAACTCTGGATTGCCTGCGCGACAATCCAGAGTTTCGAAAGTTCAATTTGCTCCAATCCTGCTTCAGAAAGTCAAACCAGGACTAGCCATTTTAGTGGTGACCTCCACCGCCACCACCGCCGTGAAAGCCGCTACCTCCACCATGGAATCCGCCGCCGGAAACCCCACCACCATGAAATCCACCGTGCGGTTCAAAGCCATGGCCATAGGGTCCGTGGAATTCTCCAAAGTGATGGGGGTGTCCATAATACCCGCCGTAGTATCCACCATAGAAAAACGGCGAGCCATAGACTGCGAAGGGCGAGTAAAAGCCCCAGCCGAAGGGACTGTAGAAGATGCCGTCACCCGGAATGAAGGTGTAAGTGCTGAACCACGGGCTCCAATACCAGCCCGCGCCAGCCCAGCCGGCTCCACCATTTACATACAGCCGAGCTGTATCCGCATCCGCTTCCGCCAAATATCCAGAGCGAAGACCCGACCAGCGGTAGAAATCGTCCGAGTATTGCTTGGAATCAAAATCCTGTGCTTTGAGCTTCCCGCCGGCACTGATAGACACCTCGTGATGTTCACCAACTCCTACCTTTTGATTGTTTACGGAGACATTAGCTTTGCCGCTGAAGACACGGACTTGTCCCTGACTGGCGTCAAAATCGTACAAGCCATTTTTCAGTAGCTGTGTATTCGAACCAGCCAAATCGATGCGAATATTATTGTTCTTGCTGAAGTCGGTTGCTTCCACCATGGCCCGGCCACGATCTACTTCCACTTCGATATTTGCCAAGTCTGGTGAAATCATTTTCACGACGCTGTTATCTGCGATGCGCAGAAATATGCCGGGGGTAAGCAGCACTTCCACTTTCCCTGCCTGAGTTGTCAGCACTTGCCCGCGATCCATGACGGCGTTGCCGACGGATTCCGGAGTCAGCGGTTGTCCATCGAGCATAGCTTTGCCTTCGACGTAATTGATGGATCCGGGCCGGCCGGAATGGGAGTTTTGCCGCTCGGCTGCGTTCGGGTTTTGATTGGGATACTGGCCAGGATTTCCGTATGGGCTTTGGTTCTGTTGATTTTGATTGGGCACCTGTTGATCGTCTGGGTTTTGTCCCCGGTTTGGATTTTGCTCTTCGTTTGGAATTTGATCCGTACTTGTGACCGGTCTCTGCTCAGCTTGCGGATTCTGCTGCTGGTTCGGCGACTGATCCGTATTCGGATTTTGCGCCCACGCCGGAGCGTACAGGAACATTGCCAAAACCAGGCCGCTTACCACTTTAGCTATTTTTTCTGGAACTCTCATAACATTTCCCCTTACATACGGTTAGATGCGCGGGGGTTTTGTTTGGATTCTAAAATGGCGGATGCGCGTAATCGGGAGGAAATCATACGAGATTTTTTTTCAGGGGGTTGCAGAGTAGTTCGCACCTCTCTCCTATCTACTCTTCCGATACCTTGTCCAATCACCTGCTCGAAAACTGTACCTCGTTCGCATTGACCGGCGTGAGGGACTGGCATATCTTCGCGGGAATTCGAACCAGCCGAATTCGATTGCACGCGAAAAAATCGGGGCACAGGTCGATTTCACAGTGCCGATAATTCGCAGGCGATGTACAGCCCTCGGAAAGGGGTCGGCAGTCGGTTCAAGCACCATCTACAGAAAACCCTAAAAGTTTTTTCCCATTGCCAGTCGTGAAATGACGATCGCTGTCCCAGCGTCATTTGCGAATTCCAAATCTCCGCATTGATCAACCCAATCCAGCTTTATGCCGGGGTGTGTCTACACCCAAAAAAGGAGTGAAATGAAAAGAATATTTGTGTGTCTAGCAAGTGTGTTGGTCTGTGCGTCCGTGCTACTTATCCAGCCTGCGGTCGCTCAAACGCAGACCAGTGACAGTCTAAACTCGCAAGCGAAAGATCCCGGCGTTCGTGCCGGTTCCGTTAATGCTGGTAAGCCTCTTTCAACCCTAACGCCAAGCCAATCGCAATTTTTCAACGATGGATTCACACGGTTCAATGAAGTGGAACAAGTGGCGAATGGGCTAGGCCCAACCTTCAATTCCACCAGTTGCGGATCCTGCCACGCGCAACCCGTAACTGGCGGCACCAGTCCAAGAACCGACCAATTCCCCAACATCGGACCAAATCCGCAGATTGCGGCGGCTTCCGCCAGCGGCGCAAGCAACAAGATACCAGCATTCATTAATGCAGACGGCCCGGTTCGCGAAGCTCGCTTTCCCTTCGTGGTGACATCAAATTCCTCGCTATCGCGCACGCCGGATGGTGGTGTCCACGCCTTATTTACAATAGCTGGCCGCTCTGACGCGGGAAATTGCACCCTTGCACAACCCAATTTCGAACAGATGGCTCAACTCAACAATCTGATCTTCCGGATTCCGACTCCGGTTTTTGGCTCAGGACTGATCGAGAATATTCCGGATGCTACAATTCTTGCCAATATGAAAGCGAATTCGACGCTAAAACAGCAGTTGGGAATTTCCGGGCACCCGAATTTCAGCGGGAATGATGGAACGCTTACGCGTTTCGGATGGAAGGCACAGAATAAGTCGCTCGAAGTCTTTGCTGGAGAGGCTTACAACGTGGAGATGGGAGTGACCAACGAGCTATTTCCTGACGAGCGAGGCGATCCGTCCGCTTCCTGCATTCTTAACTCGACGCCCGAAGACTCAACGAATTTCGATGCGTCCGGGGTTGCGATCGTGCCGGATACAGTGGAGTTCTCCCATTTCATGCGCTTTTTGGCTCCCCCGACACCATCGTCCGAAGGAATACCCAACAATCCACCAGCTTCCTCCATTCAAAATGGGCAAGCACTGTTCAGCCAGATCCATTGCGATACTTGCCACACCGCATCGTTGCAGACTGGAACTTCTAAACTGACACCGGGGCTTAGCAATCAGATCGCAAATCTATATTCGGATCTGCTAGTCCACAAAATGGGGAGCGGTTTAGCCGATAACATCTCCCAAGGCTCCGCGGGCCCTCAAGAATTCCGGACTGCGCCGCTGTGGGGTTTGGGTCAACGAATATTCTTCCTGCACGATGGACGTTCCGGTCCCGCAAATGGAGGCCTTGTCCATGCAATCCAACAGCACGCCAGCAGTGGCTCAGAAGCAAACGGGGTAATTTCTAACTTCAACGAACTCACTTCGCAGCAGAAACAAGACCTGCTCAACTTCCTTCGTTCCTTGTAACTGGGACCCGAGCGTGGAGGAGAGAAAAGCCACGCTCGGGCCAGAAATCCCCCACTGTACTTTTTGACAATACCCCTTCTCTTCTTCATGGCATATGAATGCAGCGATAACTTGAGGTCTGTTCTCGATGGTCGATGTAAAGGAGAGAAAACGTATGCCTCAGTCGAAAATCTTTAGCAATAAGTCTTACAGATGGGCTTTTATGGGCCTTGCGGTTTCCGCATTGTTGGTTCTAGCTATTTCTCCGGCTTTTTCGCAAAAGAGACCTAAAGCCGAAACGATCGAGGCTAGTGCCATGGGTACAGGCACCCAACTAGGTCAGGTGATCGGCATCTCCGTGGAGATCTACGAATATTCGACTCCCGAGGACCGCCAGGTCCTAATGGATGCCTTCGCGAAAGGCCAGAATCAGGGGTTGGTCAACGCACTGGGAAAAATGCATGCGGTCGGCCACATCTCCATCACAGGCACGATTGGTTATGATCTGGCGTATGTTCGCATGATTCCAACGCCAACTGGGCGCAAGCTTCGCTTCGTCACCAACCGACTGCTGCGTTTTGGCGAAGTTTGGGCTGACTCGCAATCCACATCGTTCAACCTAACTGGTGGCGAATTTGATTTGGACGATACGGATAAGAGCAAGAGCAAGGGCGTGCTTTACCCGGAATGCCAACTGGCGATCGACAAGCAAGGCCAACTGCAGATTCAACTGGCGCAGAATCCTTGGAACTTGGTGGATGTAATCGATTGGAAGGGCACACCAGGCGTCAACTAGTTCCCAAAAGTTCCAATTTACAGAATCTATTTCTGAATGGAGGTATGGAATGGAAAGCAGGCCTCTCCCTAAGATCGTGTGCGGATTAATTTTGATACCGATGTTGTTATTGACAGGCCACCTGGTCGCGAACGACAAGAAAAGCAAGAAGCAGAGTGCTTGCTCAAACGCGCATCCAGAGCAACTGTGTACGGCTGCGAATACCTGCGGATCGAGCGGTAGTCCATGCGTTCTCCTCATCAAGCGAGTTGGTGGCGGCGAAGACGCATCGGTGACACCGAATATCGCCGATTTCCCCAAAGGTTCGCCAATCTGCATCAAGACTGGCACAAGCGTGACATGGCAAGGCGACGGCAAGAATACTGGAATCATGATCGATTTTGGTGCGTCTTCTCCCTTTGACCCACCGGGAACAATTATGGGCGGCTCGGATCGTCCAGTTACTGTCATTACCAAGACGGCTGGATGCTACAAGTATTCGGTCGGCGCATGCAATCCCGGATCAATCTATGGGATGTGCGGAAATTCGGATTTCGACATGATTGTGACCGGAAGCGGAAAATAGACTTCTCAACTAGAAAGAGGAGAGAAGAAGACGGTCAATTGGGCAGCACGGTGAATAATCTCGACCAATTTCATTTAAAAGCCGGTGAGACCTTGGACTTGGTCATAACCGAATTTCTGGTGGTAGAGATCATCAAGTAATCGAAAACCGGTGGCGTCACGCCTACCCTACGGGTGGATGTGATGATGCTGGGTGTAAATCTCATCTAAGCGCGCGTCAGGAAAGGTGCCGTTTGCGGACGGTGATGGAATCAATGCGTTCACGCCTAGGTTCAAATCCAATTCCCGGAGTGGTTGGAACGATTATGGTTCCTTGAGGGCTTACAGTGACCTCTGGAGTAATGATGTCTTCGTGCCAGTAGCGTGCGCTGGCGCTCACATCGCCGGGGAGCGTGAAATTAGGCAAGGTGGACATAGCAATGTTGTGGGCACGGCCGATTCCCGATTCCAGCATGCCGCCACACCACACCGGAATCGAGTTTTTCTGGCAAAGATCGTGAATGCGCCTGGCCTCGTGGAAGCCCCCGACGCGGCCGAGCTTGATGTTGATAATCTTGCACGCGCCAAGAGCAATGGCTGCTTGCGCTTGCTCGTAGGTGTGGATGCACTCGTCAAGGCAGATGGGGGTCTGCAAGGCTTTCTGGATTTCGACGTGGCCGTATAAATCGTCCCAGCCTAGGGGTTGCTCGATCATCATGAGGTAGTAGGCATCCATTTGCTTGAGAAGATTGATGTCTTCGCGCGTATAGGCAGAATTGGCATCAACAGAAAGCTTGATGCGCGGAAATTCCTGACGCACGCGCTGCACTTGAAGTAAATCTTTACCTGGCTTGATTTTGATTTTGATGCGTTGGTAGCCAGATGATAGTTCTTTCTTTACCGCGGCAACCAGATCTTCAACTGTTTCTTTAACTCCGATAGATACGCCACAGGCGATCTCTTGCTGAGTCCCGCCAAGCAACTTTGAAAGTGCTATTCCCTTTTGCTTGGCTTCTGCGTCCCAAATAGCAACTTCAAGTGATCCTTTAGCCATGTTATGACCGCGAACGTGTTTGAGGAGCTGCCAAATGTCGGCGGCAGAGCTAAATTCCTTGCCCTTAAGCATGGGCCAAAGGTAATTCACGAGGATGTGCCAGCAGGTTTCGGTGTCTTCCGGGCTATAAAATGGATTTTCGCCCGCGGTGCATTCGCCCCAGCCAATCACTCCGTCCACGTCCGCTTCGACAAGGATGATGCGCCGGTCGGTGACTCTATCCATGCTGGTTTCGAAGGGATGAAGCAGCTTCAGATGAATTTCGCGGAGGGTAATCTCACGCAATCGCATTCAGGTAGCACCTCGTTTCGTACACTAAAAATCACTCCAGGGAGCGAGGCAGTAGTCGGCGCCAGTGAGCGTGAAGCGGATACCCGTGACGGCATAACCTTTACCAAACCAGTGCAGGAATTCTTCGCGGATGCGGGTCTGTTCCGCTTCCAAACGCTCAGGGTTGTCTTTCTTCCACTCCTCCAGTTCGGAAGGCAGATGAATTGTCGCCGGACCTTCTACGGGGTCGCGGACTAGCTCGTTGATCGCGGCGATGACGCGCTTGGTATCGAGCTGCCAATCGACAAGGAGGCGATCTGTCGGAAGGCCACGATGCAGAGGGCTGGTCGTGACACCGTATAAATTCGGAATGAATTTGCGGCAAATGGCGCCGAGGCGATTAAAGTTGAAATGGGCGTTGCGAGTTTCCAGGGGATCAAAAGTCCACTCAACGTGGCGAATTCCACGGTGAAGCGCTTCGTCACGTTGAAACAGTTTTAGGAGGCGGCCAACGCGGCGATCGCGATGCGAAGCCAGCACGCCAGTCATGTGTGAATGGATGTAGGGAGTTTTGTCGTGCAATCCCACTAGACCAAGGGTAAAGCCGACCATGGTGTCGCCGTCAAAGGCGCCGAGAACCTGGCCACCGGTATGCGAAGCCACAACGAAAGTGACGTATGGCTCTGTCTCCAAGTCGCTTTCATTCCAAATTTCGCGCTGAATGTCGACGCAGCGATGGAATTCGTCGAGCTTGTCACACTTGCGAACGACGATATCGGGAGCCATTGTTTAGTTCACTTTCGACGTCGAGAGAAGATTGCGCTTGGCATCGTCCCAGAGAGTTTCCATCTCTGGGCGCGGCACTTTATCGAACGTAGTGCCTTTATCACGTGCGATACGCTCCATTTCCTGGAAGCGACGCGTAAATTTCGAATTGGCTTGGTTCATGGCAATTTCCGGATCAACCCCGAGGAAGCGCGCAAGGTTAACAGCCACGAAGAGGATATCACCAAGTTCGCCTTCAATTTCGTCAGACTTGCCACGTTTCAGAGCGACACGGAGCTCCTCGGTTTCTTCCTGAAGCTTATCGAAGATGCCATCAATATTATGCCAATCGAAACCAACCCGAGCGGCTTTGCGAGTAAGTTGAAAACCTTGAAGAAGTGCGGGAAGGCTCCGGGGAACT
>DASXIT010000058.1:0-1845 GCA_036497825.1 Candidatus Acidiferrum sp. | reverse complement strand
GCCTTATCCTCTTGCGCCTTGGCTTCAGTCGTCAGGTGTTCTTTCTCTAGCTCGTCGGCCAATTCCACGTGGTGGCGCTCCGCTTCAGCCAGATTTCCCAGCAATTTACGTGTTGAGGCATCACTCACCTTGTCCGCAGCGCTTTCATAAAAACGCTGCGTTTCGATTTCCATGCTTTCCGCGTAGCGACGAACGGTGTCGATCCCGAGAGTTCGAATTAGCCAGACTGGCTTCCGGGTAATGAAGCCCTTCACATCTTCGCGACGAATAAGTGGGATATGCTCGCCAAAACGCCGCTGGAACTCATCGATCAACCGGCGCCGGTGAGTATCTTCCTCGGTCTCCATTTCCTTGAAGACTTCAGCCGTCGCCGGATAGTTATCCTTCAGGCGCGCTGCAAAATCAGTATAGATGCGCCCGTCCATTTCTTCGTTGGAAATAGCCAGGGCAAGGATTTCCGCTTCTGATAGGTCCTTGAAGTTCTTAGCCATAACCTAGTGCATATACGTCGTTGGTTGAATCTACCAGATTCATGAGCCAGACAAATCGCGTTGTAGCGGCGCCATATGAGAGCCCATCCACGGTCGGGAGACCGCCGCTACAGTTAACCAGCTTGTTGCTGGCGTTGCGTTGTTTGGTTAGCAGATTCATTTGGCAAACGCCCATCATTCCGCGCGAGATATTTGTATATTGCCGAGAAGTCCTGGACGGCATGTCCGTCCATCATTGCAAGCCGATACAATTCTTTTGCAGCATTCGTGACTGGCATGGCCACGCCAGATTCGAACGCACTCACTGAGGCGAGATGCAGATCTTTTTGCTGCCAGCGCAACGGAAATTCCGCTTGGTAATTTCCGCTCTCAATTTTCTCCCGCTTCAATGCGAGAAACGGCGCGACCGCAGGCGTGCCGAGCAATGAATCAAATAACACTTTGCGCGAGATTCCGACCGCTTCGCCCAATGCCATGCCTTCGGCGAACGCCGCCATGGCATTACCCATGATAAGATTGATCACCATTTTCATCGACGTCCCCATGCCGTGACCGCCCACGTGGACAATCCTGTTGCCCATGCAGAGCAACAGGGGGCGAATCGTCTCCAAATCCGCCACTTTGGCTCCAACCCAAAAAATGAGCTTCGCTTCGGCGGCCGGCACAGCAGAGCCAGTTACCGGGGCGTCGGCAAAATGGACGCCGCGGCGTCCTGCTTCGGCGGCCATGTTCTTCGAGAACGACGGGTTCACCGAGCTACAATCGATCCAAAGCGCATTCGGCCGGAGGTAATTCAAAAACCCTTCCGAGCCCAGAGCTATTCCTTCGACGGCGTCTGGATCGGGAAGCATCGTGAATAAAACATCCACCTGCGGGGCGAGTTTTGCCGGCGAATCGGAAAACGTTCCGCAGGGACCGAGTAGGGGCTCTGCTTTCGACCGTGTGCGATTGAATACGACCAATGGGTAGCCGTGCTTTTGCAGATTGGCCGCCATTCTGCTGCCCATGATTCCTAGACCAATGAATCCTATTTTCATTTTAGTTCCTCTGTTCTTTCTACTTCGATAGCGGGTCGATCAGCTCCGATCCTGTCGCCTCATCAGGTTGCTTGTGTAAGGGGGTGGGATAGACGGTCATGAACAACTCCAGCGTCGGAAACACAAACGCATTGATCACGTGACCACCCCGCAGTGTTCCATCGCTTGATGCTACAGATACGTGTGTGTGAACAGCAGGTTTGTTGTTCACGAGTGTGATATCACCGATCATTGAGACCAGCTCCACCTGTTGTTTGATCGGAATCAGCTTTAACTGCTTCCTGCTCTTGTCAAACCAGCAATAGCCGTGGAGCAGT
>DASXIT010000057.1:0-77722 GCA_036497825.1 Candidatus Acidiferrum sp. | reverse complement strand
GGGCAGGCTCCGCGCTGCACTGGCGATTTCATGGGTCAAGACCGCCTCCTTCGTACCTGCGATTGCGCGTTCCACCCACGATTCAACGTCACCCTGAAGTTGAATCCTGCCTTTCTGCTGCAGCGTAAGCGCTTCCCACATACTGATTGGTGACAACCAGAGTTCGTTTTCTTCATCCTTGAGTAACGCAAGCGTTTTGCGTCCGAGCTTTTTGGGATCATCGAATAGCCAGAGCCAGATATGCGTATCGAGAAGAAGTTTCAATCTCGTAGTGCTTCCCATTCGTCCTCATCGCTAGCAGGTGAAATGATGTCCCCTGTAATTTTGATGGTGCCCTTCATAGACTCAATCCAGTCGGCGCGATTCATTACTGGGGCAGGAGGAATCACCTCTGCCACGGGCTTACCGTGGCGAGTGATGCGGATGTGCTGGCGCGTTGTGCGCACTTCTTCCAGTAATGCCAAGCACTTTGCTTTAAATTCGGAGATAGGGACTTCAATCATAGCTTCACCATTTGACCATATTATAGACTATAGTCAAATTAATGGTCAATATGCGGACCTATTTAAGATTGTTCAGTTATCCCAGTCTTCTTCGAAGCGATCGAGGGCTTTCGCTCCAGCGGAAAGTTGCTCGGCCAAGGTTGGCGCATCCGGTCCAGTCTTTTCCTTTAATTCCAACGTAAGCGGCAAATCTTTCACCGGTGCTGCCTCAAACAGCGCAATCGCCGCAGGCCAATCAATCGTCCCGTCGTACGGCGGCAAATGCTCGTCCTTATCGCCATGATTATCGTGGATATGCGCGCTGACCACCAGTCCGCGCAATGATTCAAAGGCGTGCGCCACGCGCTCCTCCTCCGTCCCTTCAGCCAGGTGGGCATGCCCAATATCAAAATTAAATCGTACCCCCGTCAGGCGCGTCTCACCCACAAACGCGCGCAAATAACCCGGCTCACCCATTTCGGTGTTTGTGTTCTCTAGGCAAATCGTCACGCCTGCATGGTGCGCATGCAGCGTCAAATGTTCCAACGAACTAAACGCTGCATCCCTTTTCCGAGGGTCGGCTGCTTCCCGCGTACCGCCCATGTGCAGAATCAGCCGCCCAAAGGGCAAATCCTGCGCCACGTCCAACACCCTTTTTAGCTCGTCCATCGCTTCCACCCGCCGAACCCGCTCCACTTCCGTGATTGACAGTGGCGAGCCGCCTTCGCGGTTTACGCTCAGGTCCCGGCTGGTCGGAGCGTGCAACGAGTTCAATTGCAGGTGATGCTCGGCCAGCGCGCTGGCAATCGTTCGAACTTCTGCCTTCGTTGCGTAGTCGAAATGGCTGCGAGCTGCAAATATCTCTACACCCTGAAATCGCGCGGTCGATATCTGCCCCAACAATTCAGGCGTCAATTTCTTTGAAACAAATAAATAGGTCGAAAGTATTCTCTGCATGGCGGGTTTAATTTTACGTTGAGATGCAACGCCGGGAAAGCGCGCCAACCGGAACGGGTCCTAAAGTTAACTGTAGGGTCCGCCTTCTGAGGCGGACCGCCAATGCGGCCCCCAAGACAAATCCTCTTTCTAACTAATATCCCACTGCCGATCCATCATCCCGAGGATCAGCCGCCCCGCACCGTTCCCCCGTCTTCGCATCAATCCCGATTGCATTCACCAGACCAATATGCCCGCGCCGTTTCACTTCGTACCCCATCGCCTTCATCTGCTCTTCCATTTCTGGTGAAAACAGCCTTTCCATCAAAATGTAGTCTGGTAACCACTGATGATGGAATCGCGGCGCGTTTATCGCCGACTGCGCATCCATCCCCAGCCTCATCCAGTTCAGCACCGTCAGCAGCGTTGCCGAAATAATCGTCGGCCCGCCCGGCGACCCCGTCACAAAACTCAATTGCCCGTCCTTCACCAAAATTGTCGGCGTCATGGAACTCAGCGGCCGTTTCCCTGGCCCAATCGCATTGCCTTCCGATTGAATCAGCCCAAACAGAGCATTGGGCACTCCGGGCTGAGTGGTGAAATCATCCATTTCGTCATTCAGCAAAAATCCCGCTGACGAAGTTACGTGCGACCCGTAGCTATCATTCAATGTCGTCGTGCTGGCCACCGCGTTCCCCGCGGCATCCACCACCGAAAAATGCGTCGTATGCGGTCCTTCGCCAAGACTTACGATCGTCTTCGGTCTCGCGGCATCGGCAGTAATCCCCTCGCTGCAAACATGCGGATTCCCCGGATGCACGATCTTGCTGGAAGTTGCTCGAGCGGGCTCAATCGTCGCCAGCAACTCTTTCGCATAGCAAGGGTCGGTCAGCCCGGCCACCGGCACACTGGAAAAATCCGGGTCCGCCAGATAAGCCGCGCGATCCGCAAATGCCCGCCGCAATACCTCCACAACCATATGAACGCTCTGCGGATCTTCCCAACCCTTCAGCGGTACATCCTGCAGCATGTTCAGCGCTTCCACCACAGCCACTCCGCCCGAACTCGGCGGCGGCGCAGAGAACACTTCCCACTTGTGCCCATCAAAACTGTAATTTGCGTGTACCGCTTCTCGTACCTTGGGCTGATAGTGAGCCAAATCATCCATTGTGATCAGCCCGCCCAGCGCCGCCATGTCTTGCACCAGCATTTGCGCCGTCTCGCCTTGGTAGAAATCCGCCGGACCCTTCTTGGCGATACGCTTCAGAGTTTGGCCCAGCTCCAGCTGCCGAAACGTTTCTCCAACTCGATACCTCTTTCCATCATTCAGGAATATTCGGCTGCTCATCGAGAATCGCTGCAACCCCGGCCGCTCTTCCTCAAACTCGCGCACAAGTTTTTCCGTGATTGGAAATCCCTGTTCCGCCAACCGAATCGCAGGTTGCATCACATCCGCCAATTTCATCGTTCCATCGGTTTTCAGCGCGAACGCCAATCCCGCCACCGTGCCAGGCACCGCCACGGAGCGATACCCAATCACCGACGCTTCCAGGTCCAGCTTCCCGTCCGGCTTGATGTACATGTCCCGCGTTGCTTTACCGGGTGCCACCTCGCGGTAATCAAAGAACTGTGTCTTACCATTGGCCAGCCTCACCAGCATGAAACCGCCGCCTCCAATATTTCCCGCCGCTGGCTCGACGACCGCCAATGCAAACGCTGTAGCCACAGCTGCGTCAATCGCATTGCCTCCGCGCTTCAGGATTTCGACTCCCGCTTGCGAAGCCAGCAACTCATCCGTAGCCACCATTCCATGCGCGCCGCGCACCGGTTCACGTGGCCACTCTTTCGGAATGTCGGGACGATCTCGGAATTCGGCAGCCGTTTGTGCGTACGCATCACACGCAAAGCTCGCCCAAATCAGCACAGAAAATACGATCAGGATTTTTCGCATCATAGTTAGAAACTGACACTAAGTGATTGAAGGGAATGCGTCAAGCTGAGGGCCGAAGTGATACTTGCCACGAAAGATCTTTCCAAAGAGACACGGCATCCCTCCTAAGGCTCGTGCGCCGTCACACTTTCCAGTGATTGAAGTCACACACTTTTGGGTTAAATCACGCATACGCTGGTAGGCCCTCCTCACTCCCAACATTTTCCTCTTTTCCAACCTACTCATTCTCTTTGCTTTGCAACAGGCACATCGCGCCCCGATTTCCTTGGAGTTGGCCGAGCACGTGCCCTTACTCATTCCAGACCGAACTTCGAAAGGACGCAAAATTATGTCATCGCGCGCCATGGTTTCTTCCAGTTTTTCTCATCTCGGCACATCCCACTCTCTCTTACGCAAGACGCCTTCCCCTTATGGGTTGGCCGCACCGGAAACCTGCCTGGGATGCCAATTAGGCAACACCGAGTTCTTCTGCAAGCTCTCGGAATCCTCCAAGAAAGCGCTCGACCTTATCAAGCACGTAAGCTCCTATCCAGAGCGCTCCATTATCTTCATGGAAGGGGAAGAGGCTCGGGGCGTCTATATCCTCTGCCAAGGACGCGCGAAGTTGCTCACCACCAACGGCGAAGGGAAGACTCTCATCCTCAAGATCGCCCGCCCTGGCGAAGTCCTCGGCTTGAACTCGCTTCTCACCAACCGCCCGCATGACATCACGGTCGAAACGTTACAGCCCTGCCAGTTGGCCTTTGTAAGCCGCCAGGAATTCATGCGCTACATCCGGGAACATAGCGACGCCTGCTTCCACGTCGCGCAACATGCCGGGCGCGATTGCCATTCGGCTTATGAAAGCGTCCGCTCCATCGGCTTGAGCAGTTCCGCTTCGGAAAAGTTGGCGCGCTTCCTGGTCGATTGGTCTGCCGACGGCAAAATCACTGAAGGTATCCTCCGCGTCAAGCTGGCGCTTACTCATGAAGAAATCGCCCAACTCATCGGCAGCTCTCGCGAAACCGTCAGCCGCACCCTCAGCGAATTCAAACGCCAAAATCTTCTCGAACTGAACGGCTCCACCATGCTTCTCCGCAACAAAGCCGCCCTACAGAATATGGCTGGAATTTAGATCAGTGTTCCGCCCCGGCTTGGGCACAGCCTAGCTGTGCCCGTCTGCGCTTCTCCATCAATTCTTCCTTCTCGTTTGCGGACTCTGCTTTAAATTTTCTGTTCTAACGAGCTTCTTTGTATTCCGAACTGAAAACGGACAACTGTAGACTGAAAACTCCCGACTGGATCGATTAGTGTAAGCTTCGCCAAGATCAGGAGATTTTCAACATGAGATTCCTTATTTCCGTGCTGCTGGTTTCTACTCTATGCGGAGGCGCCTTATTTGTTCGAGCGCAAGACACGGCGAAACCAAGGGTCCCTGCCGGCTCGATTGCCGCGGACGCGACACTTTGCAGAAACTTTGCCTCCCTTCGTTGTGTGGATGCGGCAAACACACAGGGCTGGCCAGGTTCTGATATCGGAGCATGGATCATGACTGCTATTGCCAGCCTTCCAACTCTCACGATTAATGGGACACCCTATCCAATTGGAACCGTGTACCTCTATTTCCCGGGCACAGCGCCAGTGACCCAAAATACTCCCGTAAACATCACCAGTTCGTTTGTATCCGTTGTCGGTCTGGGCTCGTCGCAACTCATCATGAATTGCACGGTTTCTGGTGACTGCTGGAGTATTCGAGAAACGCCTTTTAACAATTCACATGGCGGAAGCAGATTTTCAGGATTTCAGATTGTAGGAAACGGGAGGCCAGGCCAGCACGGAATTCACACTGGCGACTATCAGGCCGGCCAGTGGACGGATATCAAGATCGACAATTTTCTGGGTGCGGGCTCTTCTTGTTTCTGGGTTGACGACACCAACGGGTGGTACGAACGCAACATTCACATTGATCTTGAATTGGGCATCCATCAAAGTGCTTCAGGACTTGCGCAAAATGGCTGTACTAAGGATTTGCAATTCACGGATCATGGGACCTACGGTGGCAGTTTCGGCTACAACGAGTGGATCGGCCTGCGAATGAGCGTTTCCTCCGGGCAGTGTGGATTTTGTCTCGACGGAGGCTTCCTCTATTCCAATTTCATTACTGGCAATGCAAACGTTAACGCCGGGGCCATACTATTTTCCATCACTCGCACGGGAGGCGCGGGAGAGGGGAATTTTATTGCTTTCCGCGCCGAAACCTCCAGCGGCGCTAACGGCACCACCCGTTGGTCCCTACCAAACGGCGCTACCACTTTTAATTTCACTGGTCCGGGACTGACGACCGGTCTCAACGACCTCTTTTTCGACTCGGTAGCTGCTGGCTCCGCTGTAGCAGCGGTCTCTAACTACGCTGGGAATTCCGCTACCGTGCCGGCTTCATCCACGGGAACTACGCAAACATGGTGGCCGGGCACAAAAATCGGTATCAATGAAGATGTGTCGATCGACGTGAATGTGATCAATGCGGGCGGGGGAATTGGTTCCGTAAACGGAGCCAACATTGCCCATCCTATCGTGTGGGGATATGCAGGAGACTCAAGTCTTTTTGAAGTGTATACAAAGTCGTACCGGACGCCCCTTACCTCTGCCAATCGTGTCGCGAACCTTCCCGCGCGGCTGGGGAATTCCAATTCCAATTTCGTACTCGACAATGCGGCGCAGACACTCACCAACAAAACGCTAACCAGCCCGGGATTAAACACGCCAACCATCGGTGGCGGCTCACCCATTAATAAAGTGATCCGCATATCTGGACTCCCCCTGAATTCCGCTTTCACATCGATCACTGCGCCGGGATGCCAGGACCAGACTTTGACGGCTCCGGGCGCGGCGACCACCGGGATTGCAACGGTTTCTCCTTCCAGCACGATTGGGCAGAACTTTTCCATTGGGCAAGCGTGGGTGAGTTCGTCAAATATCGTCACGGTTCGAGTATGTGCGTTCGTTACTGGCACGCCCACGAACGTCAAATGGAACGTCGTTGTAATTCAATGATCCGGGCGCGGCACGCAACAAAGTCGGCACGAAAGTTTGATGGGAAGCAGTAACGATGATTGATGTAAGCTTGCTGCGAATTTTTGGAGGAAAACTTCGATGAAGATTCGCGGGAACCGGCTGCGATGGAGTGTTCTGCTATTCGTTTGGCGGCTGCGGTGGTTGTGCACGGGCAGCAAGTGCCGGCCGACTTAGACGCCTATGTTGCGGCCACGCTCTCTTCTGTTTAATGAAGAAGAGGAAATGCGAGGTACTCATTTCAAAGGAAGAATGGAGCAGGAGAGCGGTATTTTCAATAAGATAATTACATTAATAAATAATTAATGGTATGTTCCGCTTCGGAACAGCGCAGCCTTGGAAGTAAGCGCTTCTTCCCAGAAACGCGCACAAAACTTTGCTGAAAGCTCAAAAAAGTTAGCTGTGCTTGAGCGGCAAATTATTCGGAAAGAAATTCAACCGTTGCTGGTCCTGGCAAAATCCCAGCCGCAGTTCCACGCTCGATCAAATCGCAAACGGCTTTCTTGCCTTTTTCACCGTAACCCAAGGTCCATTTATTGACGTACATTCCTACAAACTTGTCGGCCAGTTCCGTGTCCATATCCCGGGCAAACTGCATGGCGTAATTCAAGGCCTCTTCACGATGCTCCAGGCTATAGGAAACACTATCGCGAATCGTCCTGGCGATTAGCCGCCCCAGGTCTGGCCCTAGCGACCGGCGCACGGCATTCCCGCCCAGCGGCAAAGGCAGGCTGGTCAGTTCCTGCCACCAAATGCCCAAATCAATGACGCGATGTAAGCCCAATTGCTGGAAGAAAAGCTGGCCTTCATGAATGAGTAGACCCGCTTCCACAAGTTCGTTCTTCACCGCTTCCATGATCTTGTCGAAGGGCATGACTACGGCTTCAAAATCGGGCTGAAACAGTTTCAGCGTCAAATAGGCCGTGGTCTTCAGACCAGGGACACCAATCCGCTTGCCCTTCAAGTCCTGCGGCCTCATGGATTTCGTGGAAACGACGATCGGGCCGTAGCCTTCGCCAAAGCTGGCACCACAATCCAGCAAAATGTACTTGTCGCGCAGGGAAGGGTAGGCGGCAAAGCTGACTGCGGTAACATCGTAGGTCTCGGTTAACGCCGCTTCATTCAGGGTTTGGATGTCAGCCAGAATGTGCTTGTACTTGTATCCCGGGGTGGCCAATTTGTGGGTCGCCAGTCCATAGAACATAAAAGCATCGTCAGAGTCGGGCGAATGCGCCAGTTTAATCTCTCGCAGTTCTTTTTCCGGTTGTGATGCCGTTTGTCTTGCCGCCATGGGTGTTTCGTCCCTTTGCCCCGGGCCAGCCATGCTGTAGAGACATCGACACTCTTTGCTCTTTCGAGGAAGAAGGTCAGCAAGGACGTTCGATGCGTGAACTACGTGGCGATAGCCGGGCGAATACTGCGAAGCCAAGATTAACATAGACGCATCCAGGCACAAAGGCTATCTGCCCGATATTCCTCCTCTGCTGATTATGTGGAATAGGGCACGACGAAGAGCGATGGACGCGTGGAGTCGCAGGCCTGCGCCTGCATCCTTGGAGGGAATCCAACGGTCTAGGACCAATAAGCTGCTTGATGTTACGTAGATAAGTTTCTAACTCGATCGCGCTGTGCTGCGGCGCAGGAGACCGCGAGAGTAAGGGCCTCAGAGAGCGGAGACCATGTGGGCGATGGCATCCTCGAAGGTCACCCTGCCATCGAGATACGGTTGCCAGAAGGTCGTCAGCAGGTGGAGATAATCTTCCCAGCCACGCTGCGTCAGGTTTTCCCTTAATTCATCCGGGATCGGGGGACTCGTTTTTTGGCCGGAATTTGCTTGCGATTTTGTAGCTGGGGAGAAGGCCTGGGAGTTGGCTCCTTGCAAAATCGGCCGCAATACCTCGCTGGTTGTGTAATAAATCAGGGCATGCCACAAGTTGCGCGGTATCGGCTTCTCGCGCTGGCGGCATTCGCGGGCGATGGCGTTTTGTACCGGCAAGGCCAAACCATGCGATGACTCATGGAACAGAGCATCCAGCGCTTCGGTTCCCTGGTTGCGCGGATCGAGACTGGAAATCGTCACGCGCAGAGGATCGAGCGTGGTATACGCCCCCGCGGGGTTCGCATAAGCGCAGACATCCACGCGGATCTTCTCCTTAGGCCATTTAGATTGATAAATTTCGGCAAGGCGCTCAGAGACTCCCACACCCTGCTCGCGAACCAGGGGTGCCACCCGGGCCACCCAGCGGCGATTCGCGCGATTGTGATCGGCCCACCAGTGAGAGCGGTAGATCGCGGCAACTGATTCCAAGACCGCCCCCTCTTTGCCTGGAAGCCCGGCATCGCACGTGGGCCTCTTTTTGCCGGTCAGTTCATCGCAATCTTCGAAATCACCTAATTGATCCTTCAGCAAAATCAAATCGATATTGACTTGCATGTCCTTCATGCTGTGATTTTCCAGGTAATAGGCGATGGCCTGGTCCCAGATTTTTTGTTCGGCGGCGGAAAGTGTGACGGTGGAGCCCGGCGTCTGCCTCAGCACCGGAGTACCGGATTTGGAAGATGCGTCGTGAGTATCCTTCGCCGCCATTTTTGTTCGCGCTTCGTGATAGAGAAAATGATGAAGATTCACCCAGAAGCCGCTGTGAAATTCAAAGACCGGAAGCGGTCCGTAAACCGAGTCGATTTCTTGTCCACGACCCACCGGAGCTGTGGCAGACAGAAATATCACGATTGCGATGAGTGGTAGAAGCCGTAGATGAGCAAAGCGCATAGCGAATCCGGAATGGTAGCGCAAAATCGTCCAGCATCAAATTGTCAGGATTGCGAATTCAAAAGGTTTGTGTTTTAGGACTAACAAGGCAACACTGGTTCGATGAAGATTGCCGAAGGATCTCAGCTAAAATTCAGT
Organism: Candidatus Acidiferrum sp.; assembly: GCA_036497825.1. Classification (GTDB taxonomy): domain Bacteria; phylum Acidobacteriota; class Terriglobia; order Acidiferrales; family UBA7541; genus Acidiferrum. The sequence continues at coordinate 68,394 of DASXIT010000057.1, read as the reverse complement.
GTCGGGATTATTCAGCCAGCGCTCCAGCTTGCTTTGCTCCTCGGCTGCAATCTCGGAAAAATAAACCCCCATGCCGAGATTCGGGCTCACATACACCACCACACCGATGGCCTCGAACTGTTCATCGTGGTGGGTGCAGCGCAACCGAATTTTTGCGCCCGCCCGCACTGGGTTTAGCGTATCCACATAACAGCCCGTGCTGCAGAAATCCGATGTCCGCGCGCTCAATCTCGCGCCGCGCGGCAGTTCAACCACTTCAGCCGCCAGCACTCGGGGGGTAGCGTTGTGCTTTTCGTTTTTCTAACGTAACGGCCGGCATTTGCTCTCCCGCTGATTTCGCGCGCAGCTAGCTTGTCCACCTGGAGAGGCAGAACTCCTCGCGGAGAAAAATTCTCGCCGAGAGCCGGATGGGTCTCGATTAAATATTGTTGCTGTGGAAGAGAAATGACAATGGTGCGAACGGATAGTACGTGTGAGAAAAACACTGACAGACTACCCCAAAATGAAACTACTCCAGCCTCGGATCGGTTTCGCTCCCAACCGCGCCCTGGTGATCTGCCGCGTGAAGCACTCCATTCGTATCGCGAAAAAATGAACGGGTTCCACTGCGGCCGTACTCTGCAGGTATTGCAGCAAGCTCATATTTTGCGGGAGCACCGGAAGTGCTTGCGCCGACGACGACATAGCGAAACACGTAACCTTCCTTGCGGCCGGTGGAAAGTTCTTCGCCCAGCAGACCGGCTTTATCAGGCTTGGCCGGTCCTTGAGGAGCAGGACCCATCACCGCCAGCGTATCTGGTAAACGGGTGTACTTCTTGCGGTAGGTTTCCACTGCGTCGGCAATCTCTTTTATGTAAGCGACGGCCGATTTCTCGTTCACTGCAATTTCCGCTTTGTCCCATTCTTCTTCCAACGAGGGCAGGTCGAGCAGCAGCAATCCCAACGAGAGTAATTTCCATTGGCCATTTTCGCGCACCATGCCGATGATCGCGTGCCGCACAGTTTGCCCGGTGGTGTCCGAAGCTTCTTTAATATCGAAAGGAATGTAAGCGAGATTGTCGCGGAGTTCCGGTTTGCCTATCTGGATTTGAGTCGCTACGGTTTCGTTCGTACAGGTGATTTGATAGGTTTCATTGGAAGTATTTTGGCTGTGGGGCTCACCCGGCTTGTCGAGCAGCACAAATCGCTTTAGAAATGTGGCGCGGGCGGCCGGAGTGATGCGCGAAAAAGCGGCGGCATTGCGGGCCGTGAGCGCGAGGCGAAAATCATCCGCATTTTGCGAACACGCCGCCATCATCGCGCTGCGTAAAACGGCCGTTGGCGCTTCATTGACCGAAGTTTGCGAATAGGCAGGCTTGCTCAGAAACGAGCATGCCAGTAGAAAGCCCAAACCGGCCCAAACAAACTTCCGCGAAACTTGCAAACTTGCTCCTCTCAATCCTTTGCTGCTTCCAAAATTGTCGCCAGATTTTGCGTGAATACCGAACGCGGCATTACTTCGGAGCAACCCGCCGCTCGTGCTTGCGCGGCTAGATCGGTTTGTACGTGGGATAAAAATGCCAGGACGCGCAAGCCTTTGTGCGTTGCGCATAAATTCTGGAGAGTTGCCATCGGGTTGTTGCGAGAGTTCAGATCGACAATGACCAGTTTGGTAGGAGGTTCCAGTAAGCCATTCAGGCCGCTGGGGTTAGAGGCGACCTTGAATTCTACGCCCAATTGCTTGGCGGTTTCTGCGATCTTCATTTGGAAGAAAAGATCGTCCATGTAGCCGACGGCTCTCGCCATGCCTATGCCTCCATGTAATGAGATATACGACTGTGGCGCATTACAACTTGGGCTTAGTGCGCGGTGGTGCCGGGGCTATGCGCGCCCACTGTCTTGTCGGGAACATCGCCTGGGCGGCCCTTTACCCGATCATAGACGCTGACCTGGCTGACCGAGCCGAGTGCTTCGTTATAGAAAGTGGGTACGCCCAGCAAGGTGCGCAACTCTTCATTGAACTGTCGAAGATTTGCAAGGTGCGTGGCGAGCGCCGGAACCTTGACGCCTTCGTCGGTGATTAGAAATTTCTGGTAGCCGGCATCCCAAAGCCGCGTGAACTGTCCATTCAACATGACCGAGGGAAGCACGGTCATCTGAAAACGGCCGTCGGCATCTTGCCGCAACTCCGCGCCGCAGCCGTATTTTTCCACGCGAACCACGCCGCGGGTGCTGCCCACGGAAAAGCCTTTGGCGGTCAGGGTGTCTATCGTCTTCTTTTCAAAGCGTTCGTTTACGTTCCACATGATGTGAATAGGTTACGATTCCCGGCAAATCCTGTAAAGGGCGCGGACCGGCGGACCGGCGTCATTGGTACGGAGGGGCCAGCAAAAGAGAGTTTGCCAAGCCGCCTCCTCCAAACCGTAATAACTTTTCGAAGACAAACTTGTTAATTGATTCGCGTAGTACTTTTTCGGAATTCAAATTCACCGAGCGAACCCACCTATACTGAGAAAATTGGCAGCGTGGGAGACGGAACATGAAAAAACTGAGGATCGTGGTTTCACTTCCCAATGACAATGCCTACCAGCATCAGCAAGGAATTGCTGCGAAGACGACAGGAGACCGGCTGGGGCTTGAGCTGCAAGTGATCCATGCAAAAGACGACTCCATCCTGCAAAGCCAGCAATTGTTGGAAATGATCCAGGCGCGGCCGGAGGCACGGCCGGATGCATTCTTGGTGGAACCGGTGACCGCCACAGGACTGCCTCGGGTAGCGGAAGCAGCGGTCGCCGCCGGGATTGCCTGGGGGATCAGCAATAGCGATGTGGACTACGTGATCGAGCTCCGCAAAAAGGCGAAGGTTCCGGTATTCACGGTGACGCAGGGGCAGCACGAAATCGGGCGAATACAAGGGAAGCAAATGGCGGCGATTTTGCCGCAGGGTGGATCGGTCTTGTTCATTGCCGGGCCGAGCCTGAGTTCGGTTGCGGTGCAGCGGCACGAGGGAATGGAAACGGCCCGGCCGCGGAATATCCAGCTTACCCTGTTGCGGAGCAAGTGGAGCGAGGAGAACGCTTATCAAAGCGTGAACGCGTGGCTACGGCTGGCTACTTCGCGCGCGGAGAAGTTTGACCTGGTGGCTGGGCAAACGCATGAACTGGCGATGGGGGCCCGGAAGGCATTGCAAAGTGTCGACAGTGCCGAGCAAAAGAAAAAATGGCTGGAAGTGCCGTTCACCGGCATCGGCGTTTTCAATCAAGTGAAATCTTTGGTGGACGGGCATCTTCTTGCCGCTGCCGTTGTTACCTCCGTCACCATGGAACTCGGGATTGGGATTTTGGTACGCGCGCTGGAAAGCAAAGTTCAGCCACCGGAACGCAGCATTGTGGAAGCGTCCTCAATGCCTGAGCTGGAGAAATTAACGGCAAAACCGAAGCAATAGAAATTTTTGGACTATTTGCCAAGGTTGACTGCGAGCTGCGACGGCTGTGTCGTATGAATCCAGGCTTCCGCCGCGATCAGGTGTAGGACGAATCCAATCCAGAAGGCGATACCAAAAAAATCGTGGGGCGTCAGACCCGAAACCCGACTGGTGGCAAAAAATATTCCGACGATCGGGCGAATGGTGGCGACAGCGAGCCCAATGGCAAAGGCGCGAATCATCCACTCACGATGAAGTGCGCATTCACCCCGACGGATATGCCATAGCCCTTTGGACAGAGCGAAAAGGAAGAACGCGCCAAACAATGTCGTCGCTGCCGCCTGATTGACGCCGCCAATCGCCGGCATCCCCAGGCTCATCACCAGGGCGGATATTCCGATCACCAATCCGCAGATCACGAACATGCGGCCATTGAAGCGGTGGAACATGGGATAACGGGCCCGAATCGTTGCATTGAACTGCAACGGGCCTAGGAGCACAAAAAACAAACCCGGCACAATGTGAATCAGCGTGAGGATCGGATAGTGCGCAAACAAATCATCCAACGCGCCAAATTGTGCAGCTACAGGATTGGATGGTGCAGCGGGTGGGTGATAACCATTTACGATGACGGGCAACAAATTCGTGATTCTGCGGACCCCGACGCCGACTCCGATCAGCGCTAAATAAATTACCACATACCAGACCGCGCGTCGGGAGCGAAGAACAGACTGCATACAAGTTACTACGCTTGCGCCGCCCGACTTCTTTCATGTATGACGAGCGCACACGGGCGGATCGGAATGTAGCAAATGAGCTAATGCTGGAGCTTCGCTAGTCTTTGAGCAACATCGTTACATATGCGGGCGTCAGTGGAAGCTTGCGTGGAACTACTCCCGTTGCGTCGAAGAAGGCGGCCGCAACTGATGGGGGACCGAGGGCGTTAGCGGCTTCGGAACCGCCGCCGAAACCTTTATCGTCGCGCGAAATTTGGACAACCTTGATCTCGGGAGTTTCCTGCATGGTGAGGATTTTGTAGCGGCTCCAATTGGTGCTGGTCACTTTTTGCTGGTCAAAGGTGACTTCTTCTTTCAGAGCTTCGCTGAGACCCATCACCACTCCGCTCTTCATGCAGCGATCGAGTTGCCGTGGGTTGATGATTTTGCCGCAGTCGACGCCGATGGTGAACTTGGTCACCTGCACCACACCGGTCGCTGGGGTTACCAGAACTTCGGCGATGCCCACCCAGTAGGCGTTGGAGCGCATGATGATGCTGATGCCTCGCCCGGTCACGGGAGAAGTACCAGTCTTGCGCGCGCCCTGGTGAGGCGAAAGACGTGGCTCCCACGCTGCTGCCTTGGCAGTGGCGTTGAGCACCTCAATGAGACGCGGCTCGGTGATATGGTCGAGGCGGAATTGAATTGGATCCGCTTTCGCAGATGCGGCAGCTTCGTTGATTAAACCTTCCAGCGTGAAGTTCTGTTGACGCTGTCCGGGAGTGCGCATGATGTTCCCGCGCAAGCCGCCGTATGGCGAATCCGCCGCAAGGTTCGCCATTCCGTAAGCTTCTTCCAACTTGTTTTGAATTTTGTCATAGGGCCACTCGGTGGCAACCCAGATGCCAGCCTTTGATGTGCTTGAGGGCATGCCGGCGAGAACGCCACCAAGAAGCCGCGCATCGAATTGATGCGGCGAGTACGAGGAGCTGTGCAGAGCGATTACGTGGCCATTCGCGTCGATTCCAGCTTTGACATCAGACACCCATCCGGGCGAAACGGTCGACCACGCCAGGTCTTCCTGTAATGTCCACTGCACCCGAACGGGCTTGCCAGTCAATTGCGACAGAATGACAGCATCACCTTCGGCACCATCGCCACCAAATGTTGTGCGTCCGTATTGGCCGGAGTGCTCCAGCCAGCGGACCACAACTTTATCCACGGGGACGCTGAGGGTATTCGCGATGCGCATGCGTAGTCCCTGCGATTGCGAAGAGTGAGTCCATACGGTCACCGTGCCATCGCTGCGAACATCGGCGACCGCAAGGTAGGGACCGATGGGGGCGTGCCGGACATAGGGGAGTTCATAGGTTGCAGAGATTGTTTTTGGCGCGCTGGCCATTGCTGCGTTTACAGCGGTGGCATTGCCTTTGCTTTCCGAAGGAGCGCCCCAATTATGCAAGCGAAGCGTCTTGGTGAGGTTTTCGCTGCCTGGCAGCCCGGACCAGTCGGTCCACTTGGTGCTGGCGGCAACCGCACGCGCTGCGTTGATGGCCTCCCACTCGTTGGGAGAAACCACAGCAACGAGGTTGCCTTTGGTGACGACTTGGGCAGTGGGAAATTGTTTTTTGTCGAGTGTGCCAGCGGAGATTAAGGTCGAGCCCAAGGTTGCGGGCCGCACCATGCGGGCATGCAGCATTCCGGGTAGGGTGACGTCGCAACTCCACTGGGTCTTGCCAGTGACCTTGTCGGGAATTCCGGGAACTGGAAATGAGGCGCCGACAACCTTGTATTCGCTAACCGGCCTCACCGGGGGATCGCCCGTCACTTCGAGTCCGTATAGTCCCGCGACACCAGTGGCCTCTGCGGGGTCCATTTTTAGAGGCTTGCCTTTCACAGGAATCTTTAAGTCGAGATTCTGGCCTTGGACGAGTTGCCCGTAGCTGACGCTCTTTCCGTCGCCCGAGACGACGCCATCCGTTACGGAAAGAGTTGAGATGGGAACACCAAGTTGCGTCGCGGCCTGACTTAACAGAGCCTGGAAGGTGTAGGCGCCGACTTTGCGGACGTTGGCCGCTCCATAGATGAAACCAGCGGAAAAACCACCGTCCGGAGTCTTGTCGGTGTCACCTAAGATGAGGGAGATTGATTCCGGCCGGACACGCAATTCTTCGGCTAGCACTTGAGCATAGTACGCACTCATGCCGGTGCCGGTCTCGGCTCGGCCAGTGCGCAAAAGAATTGTATTGTCGTTTCGGATTTCAAGCCAGGAGGCCAGCAAAGTCGGGTCAAGCGAAGCTAGGGCTTCCGATGGCTTGGCCAAAACTCCAGCCGGGAGGTAAAAGGAAACAAAGAGAGCGCCGCCAATTTTGACGAAGCCGCGCCGCGAGAGAGTCGTTGAGGTGGGGGAATCACCGGAAGTTGTTGTTTTCGTTGTAATTGTCATGGCATGCCTCCTTAGGACCTCATGGTTTTCGCGGCGCGCTGTACGGCGTCGATGATGGCGGTGTAGGTGCCGCAACGGCATAGATGCGGTGAAGGAGGTGTATTGGTGAATGCGTCTTTAATTTGCGCAACGGTTGGGTTCGGATTCTTGGCAAGCAATTGCACGGCGGCAATCATCATGCCGCTCTGGCAGTAGCCGCATTGCGGGACTTGCTCGTCAATCCAAGCCTGCTGAACGGGATGCAGGGTTTTCGCGGCATCGGTGGAGCTCAACCCCTTCTTCTCAGCCCAAACGGCCGGCAATCCTTCGATGGTTGTTACTTTTTTCCCGACGGCATAGGACACAGGCGTGACGCAAGAACGGATTTCTTCACCATCGAGCAGCACGGAGCAAGCCCCACACTGGGCCATGCCACAGCCGAGGTGTGGTCCCGTCAATTTAAGTTCATTTCGTAACACGAAGAGCAGAGGCGTCTCCGGCGCTGCAGACACCACCTGCTTCGTGCCGTTCACGGATAAGGTAAGCTCAGTCGCCATTTGTCCCTCCCGAATCAGCGAATCGTTATTATTTTGCCTCGATCAACGTGACATACAAGACTTTTAGGCCGCCAAAATTGTTTCGAAGGAGAGTCAACCGGGCAGGCTAAGGCTCCCCTCGAACGGGCCGTTACAAGAACGGCTGAAGCTGCGAGCACCTGATAACTTTGCCTTTTAGACGTGGGGCGTGAGGTTCTGTGAGCGCCCGCTGCGGATATTGGATTCAGCAATGACCACTGTCGTGACACCGTCGTTCAATTTAGCTCCAAACTTTTCGGACCGTGTCGGTGACTAGCTTCAGCTTGGTCCATTGGTCTTCCTCGGTCAGGAGGTTTCCTTCCGCGGTGGAGGCGAATCCACACTGAGGGCTCAGCGCGAGATTTTCAATGGGGACGAATTTCGCCGCTTCTTCGATTCGTTTTGCAAGCGCATCCGGATCCTCCATGCGCGGCACCTTGGTGCTGATGAGGCCTAGCACCACAGTCTTGCCCTTAGGCACAAACCGTAGTGGTTCGAATGTACCGGAGCGCTCGTCATCGTATTCCAGCAGAAACCGGTCCACCGCCAGCGTGCCGAACAATTTCTCGGCTATTGCATCGTAGCCACCTTCGGCGTACCAATGACTGCGGTTGTTACCACGACAAAGATGGATGCCCAGTGTTACCCCATCGTGGCGCGCCGCCAGGAAGCATGCATTATCGGCACGCACTGCTTCGTCAAGCGCAACATCCGGATCGATCTGCAATTCGGTTCTAATCCACTCACGCCACTTGAGATCCATGTAATAGCTGTAGCGCGGCGCATCGATCTGGATGTACTTCACGCCAGCGGAGGAGAGTTTTCGGAGATCGCTTTTCATAATCTCTACGATGTCCCACAGTAGCGCGGAATGATCTTTGTAGATTTTGTCAGTGACGCCGCGTTTGAAAGAGATAGCAGGGAATTGCGTGGCGCTGGGCAGCGTCATCTTAATTGGCAACGGGCTATGGGCCTGCAGGAATGGCAATTCGTGACCTGTGAGCGGTTGAAGTTGTCGCAGCTTGGCAGTGACGATTCCCGTTACGCTGCTGACGGAACCGACGGCAGATTGCCCAGCTTGCCAGTTCCGCCCTACCGCGTCGCCCAAGTCGAAGCCATCGACTGCATCGGTGAAATCGCTCATGAAATTTCGCCGGCGAAACTCGCCATCTGTTACAGCCTCAAATCCAAGCTCATTTTGTTTGGCAAGAACGCGCAGGATGTTTTGGTCTTCGATTTGGCGCAGTGTTTCTGGACTGGCTGCTTTCCTCGCTTCGAGCAAGGGGAGCGGGCGAAGAAAACTGCCGATGTGATCTGCTCGGAATGCCACAGCCATTTTTATTCGGCTCCTCCATGGATTACGACAATCCAGAATTCCAGGTGCGCACCCCAGTGGCGGTCGTCATCGCTCAACTTTTCGGACGTCATCGAAGACCAATTCCGCCAACCGCCAGCATGCGATCAATGTGAAAGAAATCCGTTAGAGCGTGGTCGAAAGTACGCCAGCCGTCGATGAAGGCGAACTCGATCCGCGTGCGAGAGGCTTCGAGATTCGGGAGAGCCAAATGGGAGGGCGATTCATGCAACTCCAGCAAATCGCAAAAACCGGCTTGAGCAAGATTATTGAATCCGATGCCTTCCCATTGCGTGCTCTGATTCGGGTCAATGGCAATGTGGCGCTTGCCGCCGCATTCGCGAAGCGCTTCGCAGATGAATAATCCCGAAATTCCGTACGCCAATCCGACTTCCAGTGTGGTGGTTGGCTTCCGTTGCCGGATCAGGTCTTGAAGGAATAGGCCCACATCAGACGTTATTGCCGAATCCGGTGGAATGCTTCTCTGTCCGTCGACGCTGCGTACATGCCCGGTGCGTAATATTTCTGCAAGCAGTGGAGTCATTAGAATAGAAGTAGGGATTATAACGGAAGGCCACATGTAGGGCTATCCGAGGAGAAACTACGACAGTTTGAGACTTTGCCGGGCAGCATCTGCCAACCTGGGCGCATCAATCATTGAGGTCTCACCGATTCGCTGAGGTTTTTATGCTTTTATTTCGTCACGTGCTCTGCGTCGGCTGTCTCTCAATTCTATTTGGTACCTACGCCCTGGCGCAGTTACCGCTTGCAAAAGATGAGGTCCCATCAAAAGAGAAAATTAGAGGCGAGTTGCTCAGCGGAGACCCGTATCTTGTGGCTTGGGGAGCACATGATGCTCTCATTTCAGGTGACCGCGATCTGGTCCCCGATCTCCTGTCTTTGGCGAGCCAGTGGCAACCGACTTCGATCGGAGACCCTAGAGACTGGAGCCCTCTGTCAGCGGAGCAGTTAGATCAGCGTGATGCGATGGCGGCAATCGTTGATGCACTCATTCAAATGAATGTGCACGTTCCTAGCGAAACACTACAAACGTTAGCGCCAGATTTCGGTGACTATGTCGCGGTGCTTCTCAGCCGGATGCCAGTCGAAGAGTCAGGCCCACTGGCTTTTGAACTGTATCGTGCCAGTGCAGAGCGCAGCTATGGGCTCGAATATGTCAGCGCCGCGCTGCTGGCCCTGCACCCAGAGCCAGGCTTTGCGGCAGACATACTTTCCAATACAAGCGTCCGGGCTGATGTAGATGTTGTTTTGCCAGACTCAAACGTAGGGCGGGGTGGCTCCAGTGGTTGCGGCGGCGCTATATTTGGTTTTAGTCGTAAGGACTGGCCGTTATTCGGACAATTCATTTTCTCCAGGGAAAACAGGGACGGAGAAATCCTGTTAGTTAAAGGCCTTGTCTCGATTTACGCCGAGCGAATATTATCGGGCTCGTACGATGGGCGCGCCATCAATGGCTTGTATTTGGGCCCCAATGATCGCCGCGAATTGATAGCAGAAATGCTGAACGTATCTGAAAAAGAGATTCCGTGGGGAACTCGGGTCGCGAAAACGATTGAGTTCCAGTCACAGCGGCAGTTGAATGGCGAACTTCTTGCCTTTGTCGAAGAGCAGCAGCAGATGTATCGAGAGACCGCCAGAATACTGGTGGACCGGGACCTTCTGCGGCCATCAGAACTTTTACAATCTCTGCCTCAACTCAAGTTGTACGTAAACGATATGCGTGGCGAAGACTATATGCCTCTTTCGAGCGAATTGCCAAACTTGCCAGCCCGTGTGGAACTTTCGATGTCGAATTGAATGTGGAAAATCAAACTGCACAGGTTGCGACCAAGCTTTTCACGCTGGGGTGAAGCGCGTAAGATGGTTAGAAGGAAAACTATACTTATGCACACCAAAGAACAGACGCTGACCGGGCACGTTCCGGCAGCGAGCTTAACCAACGAAGAGATTCTCCGTTACAGCCGGCACTTGATCATGCCGGAAGTGGGCATGGATGGGCAGCTGAAGTTGAAGGGCGCCAAAGTGCTCCTGATCGGGACTGGTGGACTGGGTGCGCCGCTGGGCCTTTATCTGACGGCGGCGGGAGTCGGCAAAATCGGCTTGGTTGATTTCGACATCGTGGATTTCACTAATTTGCAGCGGCAGGTTACGTTCGGTACGAGCGATGTAGGAAAGCCCAAGACCGAAGCCGCGAAAGCGCGGCTGACAAATCTGAATCCTGACGTGGAGATCACCACGTACGAGACGAAACTGACCAGCGAAAACGCGCTGGAAATTTTCAAGGACTACGACGTCATCGTCGACGGCACCGACAATTTTCCCACTCGCTACCTGGTAAATGACGCGTGCATTTTGCTTGGAAAGCCGAACGTGTATGGCTCGATTTTCCGCTTTGAAGGGCAGTGCACGGTATTCGGCATGCCGGATGGACCGTGCTACCGCTGTCTGTATCCGGAGCCGCCCCCGCCGGGGTTGGTGCCTTCCTGCGCTGAAGGTGGTGTGCTTGGAGTGCTGCCGGGAATCATCGGCTCGCTGCAGGCCATGGAAACTATCAAGCTGCTGATTGAACGCGGCGAATCGTTGGTTGGACGTCTGCTGCTGTTCGACGCGCTGGCGCTGAAGTTCCGCGAATTGAAGCTGCGAAAGAATCCCCATTGCCCAATGTGCAGTCCGCACCGGAAAATTCATCAACTGATCGATTACTATGAATTTTGCGGGGTGCGCGGCGAAGAAGAACCCGAAGTCGATTTGCACGTTCCGGAAATCACTGCAACGGAATTGAAGCAGCGCATGGATCGCGGCGATGATCTCTTCATTCTGGATGTTCGTGAGCCGCATGAATATCAAATCTGCAATTTGAAGGGGCACTTGATTCCGTTGGGCGAATTGCCTCGGCGGGTTCACGAGCTGGACTCTTCGAATGAAATTATCGCGCACTGCCGGAGCGGGAAGCGCTCGGCGGAAGCCGTCGATTTCCTGCGTAAAGCAGGGTTCCGCAAGGTGCTGAATCTTCGCGGCGGCATCCTGTCCTGGTCCACTGAGGTGGATCCTACAGTGCCGCGGTATTGAGAAAGTTCTCAGTTCTCAGTCTTAAGTTCTAAGTAAACCGATAGAAGTCTTACGGAGGATTCTTTGGCATCTACCAAGGTCACAATTTTCAACAACGGTCCCATCAAAGTGGAAGGCGATTTTCAGGTTGTCGATCAAGAAGGAAATGTCTTCGGTCTAGGCGGGCGTTCCGCGGTATCTTTTTGCCGCTGCAGCCACTCTGGCAATCAGCCATTTTGCGATGGGTCGCACAAGCGTCAGAATTTCACGAACACAGTTACCGCGCGGGATTTGCAGCCCCCGGCACCGAAGCCGTGAATTTAAGGGCCATTTCCCAAGATGAGACTGTCTCAATTCGAGAATAAGGGCAGTATTCGACCAGACTTGTCTAATGGCCTGCTAACTATCTGGATACATTCACGATAACGATTCAAAAAGAACGCAAGAAGGAATGAGACCGTCTCGCATTCGGTCTCACATGGGAATTTCACCCAGGCCCACATTTCTAACTCAATAAGAATCAATTACATAGATTGGGCCATTCTGCTGCAAAGAAAGGCATGGTACGTGCACTCCCCTGTAGTTGTCGGGTTTCTCCGACAATTGGGGGATATGTTGGGCGATTGGGCCAAGATCAAAGGGTTTCTCAGCAGGGACCGCGGTAACCTGCCTGCCATTGGTTATGGCTTTCTTGTTGCCCTGTTCCTTACGACGGTCTTCTACTCACGGGCTTCGCACACCTTTGGTTCACCCAATACCTATCTTTTCCTGGAAGTTGGCGGTTCATTGCTCAGTTTCTGCTACGCCGCGAACGCTTTGGTGCGCTTCCGCGGAACACATGATCGCGTCGCGCTGATTCTTGCGTTTGGATTTGTTTTGTCGGGAACGATTGAGGCGCTCAGCTATTTTGGGCTCAGCAGCCTGCTGCATGCCGGCCCGGTAGCACTGTCTCACGTACCTATGGGCTGGATGGTCGGGCGCACCCTTCTTGCCGTTCTCCTTCTTGCTGCGCTGGCGGTGGAGCGATTCTTGCCCACGGCCCGGCAACCGAGCCGCGAAACTGCTGGCGCGCTATTTGTTGTGGCCGGCGCAGCGTATGTTACCAGCGCCGCGTTCCTGGCTGCGCCTGCAACTCCCGTTGCCAAGGCTGGCGCATTCATTTCGCGCCCCTGGGAACTGCTTCCAGGCGGGTTGTTCATTCTGGCTTCAATTTTCTTTTACCGCAGGTACAAGTCTGGGAAGAAGAACGACAGCGACGCATCCATTTACGATTACTCTCTGTTCTTAGTTGCGCTGCTGAATGGCGCATGCCATCTTGCCGCACTGTTTTCCCGCCGGTTGTTTGACGGACCATTTTTTCTTGCAGAACTCAGCAAAGTCGCCAGCTACGCCATCATTTTGGTTGGCGCGCTAATCGATCAGGCTCGCTTGTTTGATCAAGTGCGGAACATGGCGGTCAGCGACTCGCTTACCGGGCTAGCAAATTACCGCAGACTGATTGCGGTCCTCGAATCGGAACTCGATCGCTCGCGCCGTACGCATCGTCCGTTCAGCATCGTTCTGTTAGACATGGACGGGCTGAAAACCATCAACGACAAGCACGGCCACCTGGTTGGGAGCCGCGCCTTGGTGCGCCTGGCAAAAACGTTGCGCAACCATTCTCGCGCGATTGATACGCCCGCGCGTTACGGCGGAGATGAATTCGCCCTGGTTCTGCCGGAAGCGCCAAAAGAAATTGCCACGCGCGTTGCTTCGCGCATTCGCGAGCGGCTCGCCGCCGAACCAGAAGAACCGACGCTGTCGGTCAGCGCAGGCATCGCAGCTTATCCCGAAGACGGTGACACGCCGGAAAAACTCTTAGGCGCCGCGGACCGCATGCTCTATCGCATGAAGCATCGCGGCAGCCCCATGAATTCCATCGCACGCATTGCAGCGTGCCTCTGAGGAGATGCCAATGCCTCCCAGAGATATGCACCCATTCCACCGGCGCGAAAATCGCATTCCGATGGAAATTCCCGTGGTGCTCGATGGACACCGGCAGGTGCCGGGTACGGAATCGACGTTTACGGAAAACGTCAGCGGGAAGGGCGCGCGGGTAGTCAGCGTCCGCCGGTGGGAGAAGGGTTCCCCGGTTGTGTTTGCTTCACGCACAGGTGAGTTTCGTTCGGCGGCTCGAGTCGCTTATTGCCAACCAATTCATGGCGACGGCTATGCAATTGGGGTGGAGTTCCTCGAGACGAAAGGGCGATGGGTAGTCGAATCTTCGAATTAGCTTGACCAATTTTGGCGAGTGGATAGGAGGGAACTACTGGAGAACACTTTGCAGGAAGAAGTGACTAGCGCAAGAAAGCGCCGCACGGGCCTTAGAACCCTTCCGGCGCTTTCTCATTTTAAGCTGGACAAAAATTATTTATAGAAGGGCCAACGTTAGATTGGTATCCGCGCTTTTCCACGCAGCATTAAATTCCTTTTCGACCCAGGCCGCATCCGTTTCTTTCTTCTGCGCCCGTAGTGCTTCCATCAAACCAAACAACGATCTTGGATTTCTTGGGTTCTGCTTTAGGTCTTCTCGGAAGACCTGCTCCGCTTCAGTGGCTTTCCCGCTAGCAAGCAAGGATGCGCCAAGGGATTCGCGCACAGGATAATACCAGTCGGCCGGTTCGGCGTACTTGAGGGTGTCCTGAATTGCGACGGCCTTTTGCAAGTGCATGGAGGCCTCGTCTCTATCGCCTCGGGCAATGGCAATGCGGCCTTCGATGACGTGTCCGGCGACACCGAAGACGTCGCTGGCCTTGTTTTGGTCACCGAGAATCACACCTTCAGGGATTGCGCCGACTTCTGTGTTGAAGAGCGCAAAGTCTTTTTCCGCTTCCGGAACTTTACCGGTAGAGGCGAGAGCGACGGCGCGGGAATAGCGCCACATAGCGTGCGTCCCGATGAGTTCCTTCGCAGGTTCTGGGCGGGCAAGAATCTCCGGCCACTTGCTGAAGCGTACATCGACCCAGATGGGAGTCATGAGGAAGGAATCAAGCATCGGCATCATGGCGGCATGGGGAAGCAGACGAGCGGCCATGGAATCCGCAGCTTGCTTGGCTTCCGCGTAGTCTCCAGCCATCGAAGCTGCCATGGCTTCAAAATGTTGGTTATGGCTATGGTACATCATGTCGTACATAGTTCCGGTCTTGCCGGCTTCTTCAGCGTATTGGTGATCGACCTTTGCAGCTTGCGCGTTAGTTTTGGCAGCCTGTTCGTAGTAGCCAGTGCGCTCGTAAATATGCGCAGGCATGTGGACAAGGTGGCCAGCCTCTGGGACAAGGGTGTCCAGGCGATGAGCGCTGGGCAAGGCGCGGGAAGGATCGGGCGAGGCCTCCACGGCATGAATGTAATAGTGATTGGCTCCGGCGTGATTGGGGTCGCGAGCCAAAACCGATTCGAGCACAGCGACGATTTCGCCTGTGTTTTCGCCGGGCTTGCCATCAAGGGACCAGAGCTTCCAGGGGTTGAGATCCATCAGACTCTCCGCGTAGAGCGTGGCGGCATCCAGATCATCGGGATATTTGGCGGAGAGTGCTTTCATGGCTGACGCGTAATCACGTGAGAGCTTCTTGTAGTCGGGAGTCGGGTCTCCTGAGTAGCGAGTCATTAGTGCTGCAACGTAATCCTTTTCCACTTGAGGCGCGTTCGCGGCAAGTCTCCCCGCTTTCTGGATCGTTTCATAGCCTTGCTTTTCGCGTTGCGCATCCACATCCATGTTGTAATTCGGCCCGACAGCAAGTGCGATGCCCCACAGTGGCATGGGAGACGCGGGATCAAGCTCCGCGGCGCGCTGAAAAGAATGAGCGGCCTCCTCGTGATTGAATGCATATATAAGGGTGATGCCCTGATCGAAGTATTCCTGGGCTTCGCGGCTTTGCGTTTGAATGGGGTGATGCTGCCTGCCAATGGCGGTCAAGGAAAGGTCGACGGGCTTGGCGAGATCGGGATTTTGCGGTTGCGCAAACAGGATTGCGGTAGCCAGCAGGAAGACGAACAACTCACAAAGAATAGAGCGCATTGCAACCTCTTCTATAGTGCTAGAAATAAGGCGACCTATGATCAGAGTCCGGTGAATTTGATGACTTATAGCATAGAGAATTGCCTGGTTACATCTCTATAACGAGTCTCGCGGAAAGTTATTCCTTCGCCCCGTTTTCTGGACAGCATGTACCATCAAGCTGCAATGTATACTTTCAAAGGTAATCGAACGGCGCTTACATATCTGAAAGAGGAGCAGGCCTTTGAATATTCTCGTGACCGGCGGAGCAGGGTATATCGGAAGTATTTGTTCAGAGGTTTTGCTGTCACGCGGATATGGGGTAGTCGCGCTTGATAATTTGGTGGAAGGGCATCGCGAGGCTGTGCCGCCCGGTGCGATCTTTTGCCACGCGGATATTGCGGTGAAGGTGCAAATCGAAGAGGTTTTTGCCAAACACAAGATTGACGCGGTCATGCACTTTGCGGAGGAGACCCTGGTTGCCAAGTCCATGCGCGAACCAAGTGCGTTTTATGCTGCCAACGTGGCCGGCGGAATCAATTTGCTGGATTCGATGGTGTGTCACGGCGTCAACAAGATTATTTTTTCTTCCACGGCGGCGACTTATGGGGAACCGGAAACGAGTCCCATCACCGAGGATCATCGCAAATCGCCGATCAATCCTTACGGGAAATCGAAGCTTACTTTCGAACAGGTGTTGGCCGATTACCGCGCTTATATGGGGCTGAAATTTGTTACCGTGCGCTACTTCAACGCGGCCGGGGCCAGCAAGGAACGAGGAGAAGCGCATCGCACCGAAACGCATCTGATTCCACGGGTGCTTGATACTGCCCTAGGCGCTTATCCGATGCTGGAAATATTCGGTTCGGATTTTCCGACGCCGGATGGCACTTGTGTGCGTGATTATATTCACGTGTTGGATATTGCAGATTCTCACCTGCGGACGCTGGAAGAAATTGACCGCGTGCCAGGAGAAGCTTTTAACGTGGGGACCAGCGACGGGTACTCCAATCTGCAGGTGGTGCAGACGGCGGAGCGAATCACGGGGCGCAAAATTCCGCACAAGCTTTCCGCGCGTCGACCTGGCGATCCGGCAACGCTTGTTGCGAGCAATGAGAAGTTGAAGAAGACTTTGGGTTGGGAGGCTTCGCATTCTTCGTTGGAAGAGATTCTGCAATCCGCGTGGGACTGGCGGCAGAAGTTTCCGAAAGGTTATGCGAAATAGGCATCGCAACCTAAAGGCGCCCGCCTCCCTTCGAAGCTCAGGGTGAACCGAAGGCGGCCGCTACACAACCCTTCAGCCTCACACTGCCTGCTGATAGAGTGTGAGAGTATTTTCTACCATTCGATCCACGGAGAAGCGCTGTTTAATTTCTTCGCGACCTGCTTCCCCCAGCCTTCGTTGGAGCGCTGAATCGCTCATGAGATGAATCATAGCGGCGGCGAACGATGGCGCATCTGGCTCGGCAACCAGGGCTGTGCGACCGTGTTCCACTACTTCGCCAAGTGCGCCTCTGGTGGTGGAAATTACCGGAAGGGTGTAGGCCATTGCGGCCTGGAGGGCTGTGCCTAGCCCTTCGAATTCCGATGGAAACGCGAACGCATCGAGCGCGGCGTAGAACTCTCGCACATTGGATGTAAAGCCTGGAAGCAGGACCGAAGCTTCCAAGTTGAGGCGCATGGTCAATTCCTGAATTTCGTGGCGGCAACGTCCCTCGCCTATAAGCAATAGCCGCGTTTTCGGGAATTTTTCTCTCACTGCGGGCAAAGCTTCCACCAAATGGCGTTGGCCTTTCTCTGGCACAAAGGCGCCGGCGCAGCCAATCAAGTGTTCGTCGTCGGCCACGCCCCATTTTTTTCGCGCTAACTGCCGTTCAGCAGCTTGCACAAGATTCGGGATTTCCACGCCTTCGTTTACGATAGCGATTCGATCAGCGGGGAAGCCGCTGTCGATCAAACTTTGCGCTACCGCTTTACTATTGGCCACAAATCTCTCGAGCGCGGCGTAGCGAGCTTGGGAGACCCAATTTGTTTGCAGGGGGAATCCTATTCGCCTAGACGACAGCAGTGGCACGCGCCGATGCGCTCCGGCAAGCCACGCTGCTGTCAATGCGTGAGCTTCGTTTACATGCACCAGTTCAATGCGCCCGTCGGCCATTACGGAACGGATCTTTGCGGCAGCGCGCAATCGCGTAAGGTTTTTCGGAAGGCTATGCACATAGATGCCTTCTTTGCGCGCCCGATGCGCCAGAGGTGAACCTTTTAGGGCGATCAACTCGGCGGCATGCCCGCGTTCATATAGCCCTTTTAACAGCAGCAAGATCTGACTTTGTCCGCCGCGCCATTCCGTTTCCAGATCCACGATCAGTGGAATCATCCCGAACCATCCCGATTCTTCATTTTTTCGGCTTCGATCAATTTGCCAAGCTTTGCGAATTTTTGACGTACGCCACGCGCGGCCATCTGGGCAATCAAGGCTCCTCGGTACCCATCCAGGAACCCGGCTCCCAGGAAAAAGTGGCGCACCCAACTCCAAGGCGTGGCCAGCCACATCGCGGCACGCCAGTCTCGTTTCCCTTGATCAAACATTTCCTGGGCAATGGCGGTGGTGTAGCGATCGAGTTTGGCTTCGTGTTCCGCAAAACTTCGAATCGTATAGTGGAGCAAATCGCCATCCAACCTGCCGGTTTGCCCGTCGTAGCGCAGCGCCGAATGGATCGCGCCGCCAAAAGTGGCTATGTTTCGATCGTAAATGCGCCGCTGCCAGTCGGGGTACCAACGCGAGTGATGAATCCACGCTCCCAGATACCAGGTCAATCGCGCCATTTCATAGACTGCAAATTTAGGCGCCTCGTGTTTCCAGTTCTCTACGGAGGCGTTCAGTTCCGGGCTGAGCTCTTCATCGGCATCCAGCAGGAAAATCCAGTCGTTCGAAGCAACGGAAGCCGCGTAGTTTTTCTGATCCGCGTGATTGGTGAACGGACGATGGAAAGTTTTGCATCCGAAGTGTTCAGCGACCTCCGGCGTTCTGTCGGTGCTGCCACCATCGACCAGCACAATTTCATCGGCGATGGATTGTATGGATTGTAGAACGCGGGCAAGATTATGCTCTTCGTTTTGGGCGACGATGCAAATACTCAGACGATTCATCTCTGTGCGAGAAACTACCACGCCGGCGCTGGTATCTCAAACCGCGGCGGGTTGATCTTCCTTGTTAGAGTGGATGTTGACGCGAATCGTGCTGGTTCCGACGCGAAATTCCGCGCCATCCTGCAGGAACGCAGCGCGCACTCTTTCTCCCTCAAAAAAAGTGCCATTGGTGGAATCCATGTCTTTCAGGTTCACAAATTGGTCGCGAACTTCAAGCAAACAATGGTAACGAGAAATTTCGGGATCATTCAGGCCGAAGTCCGTGCCCTTGCGTCCAATTACAGTTCGCGTGGTTTTGAGTTGGAATTCCAAACCCATGTCCGGGCCGCTGGTTACCGTCAAGAAGATTTCGACGCCGTCGGGGAGTCGCAGATCATCACCAGATTTCAGGAAGTCGGCGGTTATAGTGGCGGAATTGGATTTGCCAAAGGAGGGCATGGGCGAGATGACCATGGTCTCGTCGACGCGGCGCTTCACTTCGACGACCGTGGTCTGTCCGCAGCGCGTGCACCGAAATTGTACCTTGGGGTGCTTGGCGACCAGATCATCCTTCAGTAAGTGCTGCTGACCGCAGTGGATGCAGCCTGTCTGCATAATTCCAATTTACCATGCCTGGGAGTGGTTCGTTTTTGCGGCGCAACCGGCGTTGCGGCACTCGTTACTTATCCAGTTGGCTCCTGCCGGTCAGTATTTATGCTACGATTAAAGATTCGAAACAAAGCAGGAGAACGTCGTGTCTGAACACATTTCGCGCAAAGAACTAAAACAGGACAAGGTCCGCGAGACCTTCGAACACGGGGCTGAAGCGGTCCTGTCGCACACCAAAATTGCCTCGATTGCCATGATCGTTTTGATCATCGCCGCCGCAGGTTATTTTGGCTGGAAGGTTTATTCCGACCGCCAGAACGCGGCGGCGCAATCTGAATTTGACGAGGCCTTCAAGATTTTCAATGCACAAATACCCACCCCGGGACAGCCAACTTTGCCCGGCGAACTTACTTATGCTGATCCCATGAAGCGCGCGCAGGACGCCGAAGTGAAGTTTGCCGTGGTAGCGAACAAATATCCCGGCACCAAGCCGGGGAAGTTGGCGCGTTATTACTCTGCTCTTTGCCTCATGGACATGGATCGTTTAAACCAGGCGTCCGAAGAATTGAGCAAGTTGAATGCGGGCTCCGATAAAGAACTTGCCGCCTTGGCCGATTACCAGAAAGCACTGATCGCCGAGCGCAACGGAAAGATCGACGAAGCCACAAGGACTTTGAAGGCTCTTTCTACCTCTGGATCGGTTCTCGTCCCAAAGCCGCTCGTGCTGTTGGAGTTGGCAGGTGTGCTTCGGCAGTCGGATCCTAAGCAAGCCAGCACGGTTTACGAACAACTTAAGAAAGACTACCCGAATTCCGCCATCGCGGAAGAAGCAGACCGCGGTCTACAAGCAATCGCGCCGAAGTCCTGAGGTCTAACTTCGAGCGATTTTCAGCGGGAGGTTTCCGCCATCGATACTCCTCAACCCTTGGCCCCTTGGGCCATGCAATCAGCCTCTTCCCGGGGCCGGCGAGTTCCTGAAGCGCAGCACTCCTATCGCAGCGAATACGCGCGCGATCGCGACAGGATTATCCATTCGCGCGCGTTTCGCCGGTTAGAAGCGAAAACGCAGGTTTTCAGCACGCGCTTTTCGGACCACTTTCGTAATCGGCTCACCCACACCATAGAAGTCGCGCAAATCGCTCGCACTGTTGCTGGAGCGCTGAATCTGAATTCTGAGTTGGCGGAGGCGCTGGCCCTGGTTCACGATATTGGGCATCCCCCTTTTGGGCATTCGGGTGAACGCAAATTGAACGAACTGATGCGCGCTCGCGGCTCGTACTTCAATCACAACCTGCATGCGCTGCGGATCGTGGAGCAGTTCGAGCATCGTTATCTGGATTTCAACGGCCTGAATCTTACCTTTGAAGTTCGCGAAGGCATCGTGAAACATTCGCGCGATTATTCCGCCGGCGAATTTCCGGAGCTTTCGGAATATTTGCTGGACTTGCGGCCGCCGCTGGAATCGCAATTGATCGACTGGGTGGATGAAATTGCATATAACACTGCGGATCTTGACGATGCGCTCGAAGCGAATCTGTTGGACGTTGATGCACTCTGCCGGCAGGTTCCGATATTTGGGGAATATTTTGCACAGGTGCGTAAGCAACATCCGAATGGGCGTATTCAACTGATTTTTAGCGAAGCGCTTCGTCATGTTCTGGATCATCTGGCCAGCGACCTCATCAGCAATACGGAACGGTTGCGAAAAGAATCAGGGGCTGGTTCCGTGGACGACATCCGGCATCTGCCTTCGCGGCTGGCCCGATTCAGCGAACCGGCTCGCCAACAAAACGCCCAGCTCAAGGCCTTTCTGTTCGCCCATATCTACAACCATCCCGTGATCACTGAGGAGTGCAGCCGTTCCGTGCAATGTCTGGAGGAATTGTTTTTGTATTTTCTGGAACAACCGCATTCCATGCCCGAGAGCTACGAAGCGATGGCCGTCAACAGTCCACGTCATGTGATCGTATGTGATTACATCGCAGGCATGACTGATAAATTTCTTCTTCGCCAGCACCGCGAACACTTGAGAGATTGTTCCTCCGCTTCTTCCGCCAAAGAGCCGCAACAGATAGTATGATTTCTTAGTCTGGGGTCAGCCGGCATGCACGCTAGTTATAAATTCATAATTGCCATTCTATTCAGCTCGGGCGGCTTGACTGCCTTTTCCGCAGCACAGATTCCCGGATTCACTTCATCTACTCCCGCTTCCACGCCTGCAACTCCCGGGCAAGTTCAACAAGCACCACCCGACCCTCTTGGACGGGATAATCCCCGCGGATGCGTTTTGGGATTCATCCGGGCTGCGCAAGAAGAGAGATACGCGGTCGCGGCTCAATATTTTGAGCCACCTTCTCACCACATGAAGTTCAACCAGCAAGAGGAAGAAGAGCTTGCCGAGCAGCTTTTGGCTATTCTCAACCAGAAATTTGCTGGGCCGCTGGATTTCCTCAGCCGTGATCCACAAGGAAGACTGGATGACGGTTTGCCCGAGGATCACGAAAAAGTAAATAGCACGCTGGGCTCCGAGGGGGAGCTTCCGATTTTCCTGGTTCGTCGTGAAGACATGCAGGGCCGCAAACTTTGGTATTTCTCCCGGACGACCTTGGATGAGGTTCCGCAAGTGTATGAAGCGCTGCAATTTCCGCAGTTTGAAAAGAGGATTCCCAAGACACTTGTTGAGAATCGTTGGTTGTACATGCCGGTATGGCAATGGTTAGCGATGATCATTTTCATTCCCATTGCCCTTCTGCTGGGCCGGCTTCTGACTCTCGCCGCTGAATATTTCATTCGCGCATATCGCAAGGCCCGGCACTTTCCGGTGCTTCCCGCCAATGCCTTTTTGAATTTAGGGCCGGCGACGCTCGCGTTTGCAGTGCTACTTCATTATTCGTTTGTGAGTTCTATCGGTACTTCACTGC
Organism: Candidatus Acidiferrum sp.; assembly: GCA_036497825.1. Lineage (GTDB taxonomy): Bacteria > Acidobacteriota > Terriglobia > Acidiferrales > UBA7541 > Acidiferrum. The sequence continues at coordinate 46,160 of DASXIT010000057.1, read as the reverse complement.
TGTACCGGATCTACTATCGCCGCGTTATCTGGGTATTTTTGGCGATTGCGTTCTATTGGATTTTGACCCGCATCACCCGCGCCGTCTCTGCGCGAATCGCCGCCAGTTTCACCAGCCGTGGCATGTTGGCGGAACGCTCCATCGTTTCCTTGCTACGCCGGTTCGTGGAAGTGGTCATATTCCTGTTTGTGGCATTGGTGGTGTTGCATGGGCTTGGAGTCGATGTTTCTACCGCCTTGGCTGGCGTAGGAATTGGGGGACTGGCACTGGGTTTGGGCGCGCAGAAAACATTCGAAAATATGTTTGGCGGCATTTCTGTTTTGTTCGACAAGGTGATCCAGGTTGGCGACCCTTGCAAAATCAATAATCAAACAGGTGTTGTCGAAGACATTGGTTTGCGCTCGACCCGTTTGCGCACTACCGAGCGAACTTTACTCACCGTCCCCAACGGCACCATGGCCACCGCGACAATCGAAAATCTCCGTTTTCGTGACAAATTCCTTTGTCAGCAAACCATTCGTTTGCGCTACGACCTTTCCCCCGATCACATTCGTTTCGTATTGCAAGAGATTCGCCAGCTTTTTCTTGACGATCCGAAAGTGGAAGACGCATCAGCGCGCGTACAATTTGTAAAATTCGCGGAATACGCTCTGGAGCTGGAAATCTTTTTGTATATTCTCGAGCCGGACTATGCGTCGTATTTAAAATCGCAGGAAGAGTTGTTCCTGAAGATTATGGATATTCTGGAAAAATACGGTGTCGTGCTTGCTCTGCCGACGCAAACCACTTTTGTTACCCAGGATTCGTGGATCGATCCAACAAAATCCAAGAACATACAAGTTGCTATTGATAAAGCCCGAGACGCTTCTGGCGCGCAAAAACCGTTGAAAACTCTGCCTTACGAGGAGTGAATAGCGCTACTGCGAAAAGGTGTTGCACGACGCAATCGAGCCGGTATCAAGGCCTTTGCGAAACCAGTTCATCCGCTGTTCGGAACTTCCATGCGTGAAGGTCTCCGGCTGAACGGTCCCTCTGGTCATTTTCTGAATATGATCATCGCCGACGGCTGAGGCCGCACCTAGCGCCGATTCAACGTCTCCGGCTTCCAATAACCCGCGTTGCTGCGTTGAATGGGCCCATACTCCCGCAAAACAGTCCGCCTGTAATTCCATGGCCACCGACAGTTGGTTTCCTGCCCGCGGATTGCTCTGCTGCAGCCTGCGCACTTTGCTTTCGATGCCGATGATTTTCTGGACGTGGTGGCCAATTTCATGCGCCAGCACGTAAGCTTGAGCGAATTCGCCCGGTGCGCCGAAACGCCGCTTCAATTCGTCGTAAAAACTGAGATCGATGTAGACCTTTTCGTCTCCCGGGCAATAAAAAGGACCAGTGGCGGCCTCTGCGCCACCGCAAGCGGATTGCGTGGCGTCGCGAAATAGAACCAGCTTCGCATGGCGATAGGGCGTGCCGGCCTGCTGCGGAAGGATTTCTGTCCAGGTTTTCTGGGTGTCGTCCAGAACGAAAGAGACAAATTGCACCAAAGGCTTTTCCTGTTCGTCGCGTGCAGGATTGGGTCGGCTGACAGCAGCGGCGCCTGGTGCAACATTGCTGCTCGGTCCACCACCGCCCAGCAAGGCGAAAAAGTTTTGTTTAAAAATTAAACTGAGAACAAACAGGATGATGATTCCGCCAACCCCGAGGCGCATACCACCAAAACCAAATCCGCCGCCACCACCGCCGCTCTGGTCGCGACGATCCTCAATGTCATCACTTTGACCGCCCGGTGTCCAACGCATGGCGAGCTCTCCTTACTTCGATTTTCAACCGAATTGAGAAGCCTTCTCATCCGGTTTGAGCTGGGCGAGGCATCTCAAATCCTACCATTGTGTTTCTGCCCCGGCGATGAATAATCTCTACCGAAACTTTGGTGCCTTTTGATAGAGGGGCGTTGAGACTCGTTGCAATTTTTCTTCCGCGCAGATTACAGTTCTAGTCTCTGGAGCTTTTATGACCACGCAGCCAATGACTTTGCCGCGCCGCTACTACACGGACGCCGCGGCCTTTCAGGAAGAGTTGGAGCGATTTTTCTTTAATAAATGGTTATGTGCCGGGCGCACCGAACAAGTTACCAAACCGGGCGATTATTTTCTCCGTGAGGTAGGTGGCGAGAGCATTATCGTTACCCGAGATAGCCAGGGCAGTTTGCGGGCCTTTTACAATGTTTGCCGCCATCGTGGCACGCGAATGTGCCGCGAATCGCAAGGAACGTTTGCGGGCCGCATTCAGTGTCCCTATCACGCATGGACCTACGGATTGGATGGAAAGCTCCTTGGCGCGCCGCACATGGAAGACATGGGATTTCAACGCGGAGAATATCCTCTACATTCCGTGCATGTCGACGCTTGGGACGGCCACATTTTTGTCAACCTGGCGGCTCAGCAGCCGCAATTGCTTGCTGCGCAACTTGCTGATTTGCCGGAAAAGTTTGCACCGTGGGAAATGCAGGACCTGCGCCTCTACAAACGGATTGTCTACGATGTAAAGGCCAACTGGAAACTGATCATCATTAATTACAACGAATGCATGCATTGCCCGGTGCTGCACCCGTTGCTGAGCCGCATCACCGATTACCTGAGCGGTGAAAATGACATTCCCAATTCCTCTTACATTGGTGGGTCCATGGATTTCCGCGGCAACGCGCAAACCATGAGCATTGATGGCGCCATTCATCGCGATTACTTGCCGGGTTTGGCGGAATCTCAGCGCAAGCAAACGCTCTACTACACCATTTATCCCAACCTTTTTCTTAGCCTTCACCCCGATTACATGATGACCCACACGCTCTGGCCAATTGCACCGGACTTCACCCGGGTGATTTGTGAATGGCATTTTCATCCGAAAGAAATGGCCAAGGAGGATTGTACGGCCGACGATGCCGTTGCGTTTTGGGATGCAACGAATCGCGAAGACTGGGGCATATCCGAGCTTTCGCAACTGGGGATTAGTTCGCGCGCCTACGTGCCTGGGCCCTATTCAACACGCGAGGGCCTGCCCGCTGCATTCGATAAAATGATTGTGGCAGAAGAACGCAAGTGGAATCGAGGATGATATCGATAGCAGAAATTATCGCAGCTTCGCCGCTTCCGCTTTCGCTTCTTTCAGCAACGGGATGTCGCTATCGGCATCTTTCCACAATTCAAAAAACTTTTGGTACGCCAATTTCGCCTCTGCCGTTGACCCACCTTGTGCCGTTGCTCGAGCGTCTCCAAGCTTCGACAGAGGACCGGACCAGCAGCTGCCCGTAATTCCAGGGAAGGATTGAATTTTGTGAAATTCGGTTAACGCCTCGTGATTCTTCTGCATACGCATGAAGGCTTCCGCGCGCAAATAAGCGGGTATCATGCAAGAGTCGCTCAGATTTCCAGTGAGCTGACCTTTTTCATATGGCGCTACAATTTCGAGCAATTGCACTGCTTCCGTATTTCGATTAGCGTGAATTTCCATTTGTGCACGGACTACCGGCAGCCACGCTTTTTGGATCGCCATGTTCGAAACATACAGCGCCCGCAAATTGTCGATGATGTTCTGCGCCTGGGTCATATCTCCCACACGCGCAAATACCAAAGCTGCCTGCGCGCGCACATCTTTGCTTTCGGGGGCCAGCTTTAGCGCTTCTTGCGCATCCTTGCCCGCTTCTTTGGTGTTGCCGAACATGGCTTCACGCATCGCCGATTCCACTCTCCACGTGGCCGCCGATTCAGGTAGTTCGGCTTTTTGCGCCGCTTGCACAGCACGTTCTGTGTATTCGCGTGCCTTCGCCAATCGCCCGTAATAGGCTTCGGTATCCGATTGCGAAGCCAGTAGAGAATCCTCGCCATTGGGCTTGCCTTGCGCCCAGACCAATTGCTGTTCCATCAAGGCCTTGTCGCCTTTCAAGAACCCGAGCGAATACAGATTGGAATGCAGCGAAGCATCATCGAGTTTTCGCGCGAGAGCTTCTTTAAGCACTTTTTCCGCTTCGTCCGTTCGCGAGAGCGCCATCAATGCTGTCGAATAATTTTCGTACCATGCCGGGGAATCGGGATCGATCTTCAGCGCTTCTTCCGCATATTTGGCCGCCTGCTCGTAATCCCCCGTAACGAAAAATTCGCTCGACAAATTTCCCATAGCCACATCGTCGTGCGGATAAGCGCGAATATATTCCTTGTAGCCTTCAATCGCCTTATCGATGTCGCCTTGTGCCAGGTCGTAATACAAGGTGGCAACATTCAAGCGTTCGCGAAATGTTTGACGATCTGCTTCTTCGTAGGCCTGCCGGATTTGTTCGCCGGCAAGTCCCATCTGACTTAAGTTGTAATAGCTCACCGCCAGTCCAGATCTCGCCAGCGCAAAGCGCGAATCAAGTTCGATCGCCTTTTTGTAGAAGGGAACGGCGTCCAGATCTCCACTTGCCGTATTAGTTTTGCGGGCCTGTTCGTAAGCCTTCAGTGCGGCTGGAATAGGAGTGGTCGCGCGTTCCAGAGGTACATCCAATTTCTGGACAGATTCCTGGCTTTCTCCCAACTGCGTTCGAACGCTCGTTGCAGCGGTTCCCAGCGCATGAATCAGCATATCAGACCGTACCGCGCTAGCTTCCGCGTGCGCCATCTGTGTCGCGTCGGCGCAACGTATTGTTTCCAGTTTAACCGAATAACCACTTTCGGCCTTACGCACGGTTCCTGTGGTAAAGGCCTTCGCTCCCAAACTCGCACAAATGGCTTTCGACAATTCCGCTGTCAGTGGCTGTTGATCTGGCTGGCCTAGTCTCTTCAAGGCATTTCTGGCTTTCTGGTCCGCCACCAGATTGAAATAGGGGGATTGTTCCAAAGAAACGCGAAGGGCCACAGTAAGCGAGGAATCGAAAACGGGGTCGCCACTTTCGTTCACCAAATCGCTTACCAGCAACGAATCTCCATTGCTCAGGGGGATAGGCCGCTGCCACCACCAGTAGCCCCCGCCCAAAATTGCCAGCAATAAAAAACCCGGCCAAATGAATTGTTTTTTCATTGAGGATGCCAATACATTGAACTACGTGCTTTCCTACACTGTACGATGTAGATCGTTCGCCAGGCCAATGGTTCGGAAGCAGTTGTGTCTAAGGTGAAACTTGATTCGCGGAGCGTGTAAGTTCGATTACTACCCCATATTCCAGGCTTCACAATGGCCGTAGTCAGGGTAAAATACGGCAAAGATGCCTAACGTCACCATTACATCCGAACGTCGAAAAGAGCAGCGAAAACGCCCGTTGGGGCTTGTTTACGTAGAACTCTCGTCAATTAATGGCGGGATGCTGCGCGATCTTTCGGAACAGGGCTTCGCGGTGCGGGCGATGATGCCTTTGCGGCCGGGTGATTCCACTCCCTTTGGCTTTTCTCTCGATCCCGAAACGCGATTGGAAGGGCAATGCAAAGTTCTGTGGGTTGAAGAAGACGGCCGTGTTGCGGGGATGGAATTCACTGAAGTATCAGAGGAATTGCCGAAGACCGTGCGAGAGTGGCTGGTGGAGAATTCTTATGCTGCTCCCTCGGCAAGCTCGCCTGCAAAACCGGCGGTACATGAAACGTCCACCATGCAAGAGTTGCGTGAGGAATTGCGCTCCATCACACCGAACGTGCATGGCGCGGAGCGCACGGAAAAAAGGCCGGAACAGAGTCGTGCGGAAGCTAATTCAAAGGAAGAATTCCGCCCCATTCCTGTGCAGACCCGGAATGGCGAGCCTGTATTTATAGAACCGAATAATTCGGTTGCGGCAGTCTTCATGCCCACTGCCGAGCCAGTTCCCGAATCGAGTCTGGAGTCAGAGCCCCCGTCGAAGTTTGAAACTCTGGCAATTTTGCCAGAGTTGGAATCTGCACCTGAAGACGTAATTTTGGATCCCAGGATTGCGCGTTCCGGCATTTCACTGGCAATTAAGATGATGTTCTTTCTGGCGTTGCTGGCTTGCGCAGTTGTTTTTCACCGGCAACTCGGCAACGCAGTGATCTGGTTAGGGCAGAGGATTGCTGGGTCGGACGTGCCAGAAATATCGTATGCGCCGAAGATTGATGAATCTTCCTCCGGATCGCGGGCAACTCCTCCAGCGATTGCGCCGCCGGCTAGCGTTAGCAATCCTTCTCCACCTGTCACTGAGGCAACTAATTCCAGTGCGACCGAAACGGAGCCTCTACCGTCGGCGGATGCTGCCGCCAGTTCGGCCACGATGAAAAAGAGCATTGAAGTGCCCCCGGTCATCGAAAATACTTCGCCGCAAACGGCTAAGAATCCGCCAACCGCTGCAACTGCGGCACCCGTGCCGCTTCCTGCAAAAGATCGGAATACGACTTTTTCCCCTCCTGGTAGCGCTGCACCAGATCAAGCTGGTCAGCAGGAATATCTTGCGGCTCAGGAAATTTTGAAAGACAAGCATTCCACCTCTGGAGTCTCAGAGGCAGTGAGATTGTTGTGGGTGGCCGTCGAAAAAGGCAATTCGGGGGCAGAAGTAACACTCGCCGAGCTTTATCACAAGGGCCACGGTGTTCCCAGGAGTTGTGACCAAGCCAGGATTTTGCTCACCGCGGCGGCGAAAAAAGGGAATGCCGAAGCACAAAGGCTCCTCGACCAGTTCTTAAAAGAGGGCTGCGAATAATTTCGTTCCTGTTGTATTCTTCCGGCGTCATCGAATCTCTCATTCTTAACCACGGAAGTTGAAGCGATCGGAGGGCACTCAACGTGTTTTGTTCCAAGTGTGGTGCGGCGACAACCGCCGATTCAGCCTTTTGTACCTCCTGCGGAGCCCCCCAAGCGCGGGCTGCTATCGATGCGCCCGGGGCGATCAGTGTGCCTGCAAATGTGGGCGTGGCGGGATTCAGCGCAGGTCGCGGGCAATTTTTGTTCGCGGGATTCTGGCTTCGGTTCGTCGCCTACCTCATTGATGGTCTCATCGTCAGCGTGGGAATCTTCGGCCTCTTTATTCCCATAGCCGTCCTGACGGGTGCCGCCGCACATTTGAATAACCTGGAAAATTTTCCGCGCAATGGGGGACAGATGGATCCCGCGGTGATTGCCGCGCTTATTTCGGTGATCATTACTTTTGCAGGTGTGGCGTTGCTGATTACCTGGCTGTACCACGCCTACTTCGAAAGTTCGTCTTGGCAGGCGACGCCCGGAAAGCGCGTGTTGAGCCTTTACGTGACCGACCTGAGCGGGCAGCCCATTTCTTTTCTACACGCTACTGGCCGGCACTTTTCAAAAATCATCACAGGCCTGATACCCCTTGGACTCGGCTACATTATGGCTGGGTTTACAGAACGCCGGCAGGCTCTTCACGACATGATCGCGGGAACACTGGTACTGCGACGGTAAGAAGTGGACTGGACGGATCGGGGAAAGGCGTCCACCTCAGAAGGTGCCAGCTACAAGAGGCAAACCCATGGCGGGTTACTTTTTTCCAATGACTTTGTCTTTCTTCAATTGCTTGACTAACATCTGGGCGTATTCCTTGCCTAGTTTCTGAAAATCCTTGGAGTACACCGTGTCGGTCTCACCGCTCCAGAGCAATTTCTCATCCTTGGTGTTGTACAAATTGAATTCGGCGCGCACGATGATGTTCTCTTTCGTGTATGAGCTTGTTGGATAAAACTGGGCAGAAGCCATGCTCCAATAGGGCCAAAACGAATAATAGCCGGGCGGTGGCACATAAAATCCGCCGGTGATGACTTCTTCGGATTCCTTGCGCACTGCCTTCGGCCGGATCACTAGAACAGCGTCAAGGGTGCTTTCTTTGATGCGCTGCTTTAATTCGCCTTCCATCATTTCATTTCGCGGGGGCAATACCATGTGGCTCGGAACGGCTTCTACGCCGGATTTGGCTAACAGCTTTTCCATTTGGTCTTCGAATTCCTGCCGGATCAGATAATTATCGATCACCGCGATGACCAGAATTTGCTTTAGCTTTGGCATCGGCAGGCCGGTCAACACCCAGCGAGCGACTATTTTTGAATCAGCGATGATGGGAAGAGTGGCCAGCATGAGGATTGTAAGCAGGGCAATCGATCGAACAAACACTTTCATTCCGTAGTCTCCAGAAATTCGCAACAATCCTCTGTGGCAGAAATCTAATATTTCGGCGTGACCCCGAGATTGTAAAAAATGAACGAGTACACATCGCCGGTGATTTCGATAGCTTTGGTGGTGCTGCTTGCTCCGTGTCCCGATTTTGTTTCGATGCGAATCAACGCCGGATTATCGTGGCTGGCCAGCGCTTGCAAGGTTGCCGCGTACTTGAAGGAATGCGCAGGCACCACGCGGTCATCGTGGTCCGCAGTGGTGATCAGCGTAACGGGATATTTCACTCCTGCACGGATATTGTGCAATGGCGAATAGGAGTACAGAACCTTGAATTGATCCGCATTCTCGCTGGAGCCGTAATCCGAGATCCAGTTCCAGCCGATCGTGAATTTCTGGAATCGGAGCATGTCCATCACGCCAACTTGTGGGACGGCCACCCGAAACAGTTCTGGGCGTTGGTTCATCACGGCGCCCACCAGCAATCCACCGTTCGAGCCGCCATTGATGGCCAGATGTTCGGTGGAAGTATATTTGTTGGCGATCAGCCACTCTGCCGCGGCGATAAAATCGTCAAACACATTTTGTTTATTCAGTTTTGAGCCGGCATCGTGCCACTTTTCGCCGTATTCGCCACCGCCGCGCAGGTTTGCCGAGGCAAATACGAAACCTTGTTCCAGTAATCCCAGCACCAAGGGACGGAAGATAGGCGTTTCAGAAATATTGAAGCCGCCATAACCGTACAGCAGCGTGGGATTTTTTCCATTCAAGTCCAAACCTTTTTTGTGGGTGACGAACATGGGAACGCGGGTCCCATCTTTGCTGGTATAAAACACCTGCTTGGTTTCATAGTTGTCGGAATTGAAGCCCGGAATCTGCGGGGCGCGATAAACTTTCGTTTCTCTCGCGGCAATGTCGTAGCGGAAAATCGTGGAAGGATAAATCGGCGAAGTGAATCCAAAAAACAGGTTCGCATCCTTATCAGTTCCCTGGAATTCGAACGCGGTTCCCACTCCCGGCAGCTTGAGTTCATTTTCCAGCTTGCCTTCCACGCTATGGATGTAAACGTGGCTGGCCACATCCTTCAAATACGAAACCACAATTTTCCCGCCCACAGCACCTGCAAAATCGATGACGTTAGACTGCTCAGGTATTACATCCTTCCAGCTAGAATTCGCCGGATCGTATAAGGCGATTTTGCTGTTCGGGGCATTATGATTCGTCTGGATCAGAAACCTTCCGTCGACATTGTCTAATGGATTAAAGCTGTCATCCGTAATATCGGAAACGATGGGGATGAATTTCTTGCTTTTCGAGCTTAAGTCCAAGAACGAAAGGGAATTGCCTTTCTTCCCTTTGCCCTCATCTGAGATGAACAGAAACGCATATTTGCTGTCGTCGGACGTTCCGACAAAGTGGAATCGCTCCGGATTGTTCTTATCTTCATAAATAAGTTCATCGGCAGATTGCGCGGTTCCCACTTTATGAAAATAGACCTGGTGAAATTCATTTTTCGAGGAAAGCGCGTGGCCTTCCTGGGGCGCGGGATAGCGGCTGTAATAGAAACCATCTCCAGCCCAAGCTATGCCTGATGCTTTAATCCATTTTAATTCGTCTGGCAGTGTTTTCCTGGTGGCAATTTCCAGAACGTGGCCTTCCTGCCAGTCCGAGCCGCCGGAAGAAATTCCGTAGGCCAGGTAGCGGCCGTCGCGAGAGGCTTCGGAAAAAGTCAGCCGCGAAGTTCCATCGGAAGAAAATGTATTGGGATCCAGCAACACGGCGGGCGCACCGTCAAGACCAGTCTGGACATAGAGAACGTTCTGGTTTTGCAGGCCGTCGTTCTTTGAAAAAATGTAATACTCGCCGCGATGAACTGGCGGAGTGTAGCGCGCGTAATTAAAGAGCTGTTCCAGTCGATGGCGAACCTGCATGCGAAAAGGAATCTTGTCGAGATAGCCGAAGGTGACTTCATTTTCGGCTTTCACCCATGCCCCGGTCTCCGCGGAATTGTCGTCTTCCAGCCAGCGGTAGGGATCGGCAACTTTTATGCCGTGATAATCGTCCAGTTGATCGGATTTGCGGGTGTTCGGGTAGTTCCAGTTTTGCGCTGAGGCGAGCGGCAACAAACAGGTAGAAACGAGCGAGAATAGGGCAAATGCGAAAAGTCGAGAATGCAACACGATCATCATTCCTCACTTGTGTTCGGCAAGTCCCATGGATTCCTGGGATGGACGTCTGATTGAGCGGAAATTATAGTAGGCTGGGCTTGTAGTTGAGTCAATCGATCAGCGGCTCAAAAGCGCATTTTTTCAATCGCTGTGAACCCGAGGTAGACGCTTCATGATAGGCAAAATGGGTAGAAGAGAATTTGTAGCTGCCGGAGCGAGTGCGGCGCTGCTGGCCGGAAGTGGAATTGCGATGTGGGCGGCAAACGTGAAGCGGTTCAAGCTGGGCATCATTACCGATGAAGTCACGCAGGATTTCGAGCAAGCTTTGATGTGGGTGAAAGGTTTCGGGCTAAGTTGGGTGGAACTTCGCTTCATCTGGGGGAAATACGTCACCGATCTTGCCACCGACGACGTGAAACGCGCGAAAGAACTTCTTGCAAAATACAATATGCGTGTTTCGGTTGTCGATTCCCCTTATTTCAAGACTCTTCTTCCTGGCACAACTTCGAAATTCAGCGATCCGAAAAACGATCCCCTGCAAAGTGACATTGCAAAACAGGATGCGGTGCTGGAACTTGCGATGGCTCGTGCCAAGGATTTTGGCACGGATAAGGTGCGCATCTTTGCGTTCCTCCGCGTAGCTGATCCGACTACCGTTTTCGATCGCGTGGCCAAAGAATTGGATCGAAGTGCTTCCGTAGCTCAGCGGGAAGGGATCCGTCTTGTGCTGGAAAACGAATTTTCCTGCAACGTGGCAACGGGGGTGGAAGGTGCCGCCATGTTGAAGGCGGTGAAATCGCCGGCAATTGGCTTGAACTGGGATCCCGGCAACGCCTTCGCTGCAGGCGAAAAGAAACCTTATCCTGACGGCTATAATGCCCTGGACAAAAAGCGTATCTGGCATATGCATTTGAAAGACGCGCAGGATGATCCTGGACGCAGTGAATCGACTTGGCGGCCAATCGGTGGCGGGAAGATCGATTACCTCGGGCAATTTCGCGCCGCGCTGAGAGATGGGTATGAAGGAACGATGTCTTTGGAAACGCACTACCTAAACCCTGCGAAAAACAAAGAAGCTTCCAGTCGCGAATCCATGGACGGCCTATTGAAAATTATTCAAGAGGCGTGAGTGAGTTGCGGGCGCAATATGTGAATGAAGATGGGCGCGGCAGTTCCGTGCCCTACAGGCATTGAGATGCTTCAGTGTGGGAAATCACCCCCGCCTCAGCATGACACGGAAGGTATAGCGAGGATCTGCGTGCCCCTATCGCGAAGAAAATTTCTGGCTGCCGGCGCTGCTGGTGCGACCGCGTTGGCTATTTCACGGATGTCAATTTTGGCGGAGCAACCACGCCTGCCTCTGGCCTTTTCCACTCTTGGTTGTCCCGCGTGGGAACTGCCTAAAATTCTTGATTTTGCCGAAGCCAATCAGTTCACAGCTATCGAACTCCGCGGCTTGATGGGCAACTTTGACCTGCCCGCACGTCCGGAATTCGCTCCCGATAGCATCGCTCAGACCAAAAAGGAAATTGCTGCTCACGGCATCAAAATCGCTTGCGTCAGCAGCTCTTCGGCAATGCACGAAAGCGATCCCGTTAAGCGCGAGCAATCCCTGGGGGATGCACGGCGTTTTATCGATCTTGCATCGGCACTCGGCGCGCAGTATGTGCGGGTATTTGGCAATGAGATCAAAGGTCCCAAAGAAGAAGTTATTGCACGCGTAGCCGCAGGCATGCGCACGCTTGCGGATTACGCGGGCCCTCGCGGCGTCACCGTCATCATCGAATCGCACGGTGATTTCACGGATTCGCCTACTCTCAAAGAAGTCTTAATGCGCGCCGACTCTCCTTACGCGGCGCTTCTTTGGGACGCGCACCACACCTTCGCCACTTCGCATGAAGAGCCAGAATTCACGGTTCGCGAATTGGGAAAATGGATTCGCCATACTCATCTGAAGGATTCCATTTCAGATGGTAAGGATCGCAAGTACGTCCTGACCGGTAAGGGTGATGTGCCAATCGCGCGCCAAATCGGTGCGCTGCGGGGGATCGGGTATACTGGTTTTTACTGTTTCGAATGGGAAAAGGTTTGGCATCCAGATCTCCTCGACCCATCCATCGCTATTCCGGATTACAGCAAAGTAGTGAGCGCATATTTAAAAAATCCGATGGTCAAACCTTGAGTTTCTTAAACTAAACTGTAATAAAATACTTTTCAATTATTTTCAAACAGTAAACCGTATAACCTGCTTATTATCAGCCGCTTGCCCGCTATCACAACTCTCTTGTGACCCTCGACATTGTGACTTTTCAACCCTCCGCGTACACCTTGAACAGGGAGCTTACCTTGGCTATGACAAAGACATACAAAGTGGTTTCATGCGTAGCACTGTTTCTTGCGGTTGGCGGAGCTGTATACGCCGCCCACCAAACGAATCAACCGAATCAGCCTGCCCAACCCACTCCAGTCACACAGACCACCAAACAGATCAAACCGCCCTATCACGATATTTACCTTACTGTTCCAACCGGGGCGGTTTCCGGAGCTGACCTCTACAAACAACTCTGTGCCGGCTGCCACGGTGATGACGGGCGCGGCGTGGGACGCACATCGCGTTATTGCGCAGTTCCACCGACTGATCTGACACTGCTCACCAAGCAAAATCGCGGCACTTTCCCCGAAAAGAAGGTTACTCAAATTCTGCGCTATGGTACTGAAAAGCCGACGCAGGCTCAAAGCACGACTTACATGCCGGTGTGGAAGCCTCTGCTGGCTACGATTCACGGCGAATCGCCGGAATTGACCGAGCAACGTATCACCAGCCTTACCGACTATCTCAAAGCTATACAGCCCAAACCAGCTGCCGGAGGAGCTCACTAAGAGCTCTGCTTCTCAAGAACAACCTAACAGTCCAGAAACTTGATTTGGGCAGATCTACTGTGGGCGCGGCACTTTGCCTCTTGCCGCAACAGGTGAGCTCCCCTCACGCCATAAGTGGTTGCGGGAGGGGCGGTGCCACGCCCCAGTGCTTCTGGAAGTTATAAGTCGATTACAGTTCAGGATTTCGAGGCTTGTCTCCTGACCCCACTACTAGCCGAAACCGGCTCCCAGCCGTTCGAGGGTGTGGGCAGGAGTAGAATTGGAAGGCCTTCTATTGCCGTGTTGCCATCGGATAGGTGAGGATTCGTCGCCTCGTTTCTTGACTTGAATCGCGTTGAACCCAATAATAGATGAATGCTTTAGGCGTGCGCGCCGGAGGGGCAGAAAACATGTTCCTTGACGTGAAGGATCTTGCGGTTCGCAAAATTCATATTCACAAGGTTTACGCGCCTGGCAGCATCGACTACGGTATCAATGAGGTAAAACAAGCAGGGCCGCTGGAAGTAAATGCTACGGCGGAGTTGCTTGAAGGCCACATCCGGGTTGTTGGCATGCTGGAAACCAAGGTTGAGATGGTTTGTGCCCGCTGCCTGGAACCTGTAATGGAGGACGTTCGTCGCGATTTCGATCTTTTTTATCAGCCACTTCTGAAAGGCACTAAGCCAGAAGAAGAGCGGCTCAAGGACGACGACACCGATATTGGTTTTTTTGTGGGAGAGGGCCTGTTCCTGGTCGATATTCTGAAGGAGCAGGTTTTATTGTCATTGCCGATGAAAGTGATTTGCCAGAGCGATTGTCGAGGGCTGTGCGCCACCTGCGGCGCCAACCTTAACCACGAAGAGTGCCGTTGCGAAACTCATGCCACGGACCCGCGTCTGGCTCCCCTTGCTAGGCTGAAGCAGGACTGGCTCAAGAAACAATAGATTTCCGGGTGGAAAGCCCATAGAATCCGACCATATTCGGAATGGCGGCGTGTGTTGCCACGAATACGGCGAAAACGAGGAGTAGTGTTATGCCAAATCCAAAACGACGACATTCCAAGAGACGGACGAGTACTCGGCGCGCCCATGATCACCTCAAAGGTCCGGCGCTGGCGAAGTGCCCGAACTGCCACGAGATGAAGCAGCCTCACCAGGTCTGCCCCAACTGTGGTCAATACAAGGGCAAAGCGGTTCAGGAATCTGCTTAAGATCCCACGATAAACTTTCTTTCGCCAACGGTCGTACCTAGTTTTCGGGCCGTCTAATGGGGAAACGGACTGGCGCGGCTCTTCGCGCCCTTGATTTCGACAGGAGAAGACGTATCTCGACGATTTCCGCTGTCTGCCTCTGTTCGTGGCGGTTCGCCGGACGCATCAATCCATGATTAATATCGCAGTCGACGTCATGGGGGGAGACCATGCACCCCGGCCTGAGTTGGAGGGGAGTGTCCTGGCAGCGCGTGAATATGACGTGCGACTCCTTCTTGTCGGCCAGCCGGATCTGATTCGCCATCAGTTGGCCAGGCTCCCTAAGCCGGCTCGACCGTTCGAGATTGTTGCCGCGTCAGAAGTGATCACCATGGAAGATCACCCGGCGCAGGCGTTCCGCCGCAAGAAAGATAGTTCGATTCACGTTGCGGCACGGCTGGTGAAAGAGGGTGTTGCAGATGGTTTTGTGAGTGCCGGGAATACCGGGGCAGTGATGACCACCGTCAAGTTCATTCTGGGCACGCTGGAATCGGTGGACCGGGTCGCGCTAGCCGCTCCTTTTCCAAATGCCCGGGGCGGAGTTTCGGTTCTGCTGGACGTGGGTGCGAATGTGGATTCGAAGCCCGACCACTTGTTGCAATTTGGGGTTATGGGCGAGATTTATTATCGCTTGACGTTTGGCAGCCGCAAGCCGCGTGTTGGTCTCCTCTCGATTGGGGAAGAGGAAATCAAGGGCAACGAATTGACCCGGGCGGTGTACGACCGCTTTAAGGCTTTGCCGGTTCAGTTTGTGGGCAATGTCGAAGGTGGCGATCTGTTTTCTGGCAAAGTCGATGTAATTGTTTGCGACGGCTTTGTGGGCAATATCGCCTTGAAGATTTGTGAAAGCCTGGCTATGGAGATCGTAAAGTTTCTTCGAAAGACGTATAAGAGTTCGTGGTCATCGCAGCTTGGCTATATTTTTTCCAAGGGTGCTTTCAAGGGGATTAAGCAAACCATGGATTATGCCGAGTACGGTGGAGCACCGTTGTTGGGTGTTCGTGGCGTGTGCGTCATAGCTCACGGCCGCTCCAATGCCAATGCAATGAAGAATGCCATTCGCGTGGCCGCGGCACTTGCCAAAGCCCGTGTAAATGAAAAAATCGAGCAGGAGCTCTCCCTGACACACGCTAAAGCGTGACGTCCGGAGAGAGGAGACAGTTATGGGAAAAGTAGCGTTTGTGTTTCCGGGGCAAGCTTCACAATACCCGGGTATGGGAAAAGAACTCGCCGAGAAATATTCGGCAGCGCGCGCCGTTTTTGAAGAAGCGGATAAAGCGCTTGGCTTTTCTATCTCTAAAATTTGTTTCGAAGGCACCGAAGACGAGCTGAAGCTTACAGCCAATACGCAACCTGCGATCTTGGCCGTTTCCGTTGCGGCTTTTCGAGTGCTGGCCGAAAAAGGTATCTATCCCGACTTCGTGGCAGGTCACAGTCTGGGTGAATATTCCGCATTGGTGGCGGCTGGTGGCTTAAAGTTTGCCGATGCCGTGCGCTTGGTTCGCAAGCGTGGCACTTATATGCAAGAAGCCGTGCCCGCGGGGCAAGGCGCAATGGCGGCCATCCTCGGTATTTCTCCCGCCGTGGTGCAGGATGCGTGTAAGCGCGCGGCAGAAGGCGAAGTTTGTTCCGCCGCAAACCTGAACTCACCGGAACAAACCGTGATTTCCGGGCACGCTAACGCTGTAAAGCGGGCCGTGGAGATTGCTTCGCAATCGGGAGCCAAGCGCGCCGTTATTTTGCCGGTATCCGCGCCGTTCCATTCCGCGTTGATGATGCCTGCGCAGGAAAAGCTCGAAAAGGATTTGTTGGCCACGCATTTTTCGGACTTCCAGATTCCTCTGGTGACCAACGTCGATGCCGACAGCACTCGCAAAGGTGACGAAGCACGCCAGGCGCTCATTCGTCAGGTAACCATGCCGGTGCGTTGGGAAGAGTCCATGCGCTTCTTGTTGGACGAAGATGTGCGCACGTTCATTGAAGTCGGTCCCGGCCGTGTTTTAACGGGAATCATGCGCCAAATCGAGCGTTCCGTAACGACGCTCAATGTCGAAGACGATAAGAGTCTTGCCGCCACGATCGAAAAAATCGTAGCCGCGAAAATCGACGCAGCATAGGATTTCGCTGGGCGAGTTCCTAGTCTTAATATAAATACCGGGCTTTTTGACCGGCATGAATAGGCATCACTAAAATAGTCATCCCGAGAGAAGCAAGGGATCTGTTTTTTTGCGGCAACATCGCGATTTCAAACAGGTGAGACGATGTTCAGCTTGAAAGACAAAGTGGCTTTAGTGACCGGCGCATCTCAAGGTATTGGCCGCGACACCGCGCTTGCCCTCTCTGAAGCAGGCGCCAAGGTGGCTATTGCCGCGCGCAACGAGGAAAAGCTCGCCACTCTCGCCCAGGAAATTGCTACCAAGGGCGGTGAAGCATTTCCGGTAAAAATGGACGTTGCCGATCCCGAACAGATTAAAGCCGGCTTCAAAGCTGTGCTCGAAAAATTCGGCAAGCTCGATATTTTGGTAAATAATGCCGCGATCACGCGCGACGGCCTTGCCATGCGAATGAAACTGGAAGATTGGGAAGCCGTTCTGCGGACCAACCTTACCGGAGCGCACGTCTGCATCCAGCAGGCCCTGCCCGTCATGATGAAGGCGCGCGCTGGCCGCATTATCAATATATCTTCCGTGGTCGCGCACACCGGCAATCCCGGCCAGGCCAATTATGTGGCGGCCAAAGCGGGCCTGATTGGTCTGACCAAGTCCATCGCCATGGAAATTGCTTCGCGCAACATTACCGTTAACGCCGTCGCGCCGGGTTTTGTGGAAACTCCAATGACCGACGTTTTGCCCGATAAAGTGAAGGAAGAACTGAAGGTTCGTATTCCCTTGGGCCGCATGGGTGTTGGACGCGACATTGCCACCGCGATTGTTTTTCTTGCGAGCGATGAAGCCGCTTACATTACAGGCCACGTTCTCGATGTGAACGGCGGTATGTACCTGGCATAGATTGTTTTTTTTGAACGCGTAGGAATTAGAATCGCAGCAATTTTTTTGGTTTGTGAAATGGTTGTAAAAGTTGACCTTGCCGCTCAGGCTCACTAGAATGGCAAGGTTGCCTTTTAAGGGAAAAAGTATGTAGGGCGGCAGATAGAGTGCCGTACCGCACGTAGTACGAAAACTTGAATGCGATTTTAGGTCGCGGAGGAATGGGTATGGCTAGCGTGGAAGAACGCGTAAAACAAATTATTGTCGAGCAACTTGGTGTGGATGAAGCCGAAGTCACCCCGACCGCTTCCTTCGTGGACGATCTCGGTGCAGATTCGCTCGACCAGGTAGAATTGGTCATGGCCTTCGAAGAAGCCTTTGGCATCGAAGTGCCCGACGAGGACGCGGAAAAAATGACCACCGTGAAGGACGCAGTCGAATACATTGATAAGCACTCCAAAGGCAAGTAAACCGCAGGCAAATCGCCGCACGAAGGAGCAATTAAGTTGACTCGCCGAGTCGTCGTTACGGGCGTTGGATTAGTCTGCGCACTGGGTATTGGGACCGAGGAAAGCTGGAAGAACCTGGTCGCGGGCCAAAGCGGCGTCGGCCATATCACGCACTTCGATACCACCGACTTTGATTGCAAAATTGCCGGTGAAATTAAAAACTTCGATCCCTTCCTGTGGATCGAAAAAAAAGAACTGAAAAAAATGTGCCGCTTCATTCAGGTGGCGCTCGCCGGCGCGGATTTTGCCGTCAAGATGTCTCAATGGAAGCCGGAACAAACTGATCTCGATGAAGTGGGCGTGTACGTCGCCTCTGGTATCGGTGGATTCGACATCATCGAACGCGAACACATCAAATTGATGCAAGGCGGCCCCGGCAAAATCTCGCCGTTCTTCATTCCATCGGCTATCGTCAATCTAGCTTCCGGCCATATTTCGATTCGTTATGGCGCGCGCGGCCCGAATTCGGCCACCGCCACGGCTTGTTCCGCTTCGGCTCATGCTATTGGCGATTCCTTCAAAATTATTGAACGCGGCGCTGCCGAAATGATGATCTGCGGCGGTACCGAGGCCACCATTACGCCCATGGGTGTTGGCGGATTCGCTTCCATGCGCGCTTTGTCCACACGGAATGATGCGCCGGAGAAAGCCAGCCGCCCGTTTGACGCCGGCCGGGACGGATTTGTCGTTGGTGAAGGCGCGGGGATTTTGATACTTGAATCGTTGGAACACGCTACTAAGCGCAATGCTCCCATCCTTGCAGAAATTGTGGGCTATGGCATGAGCGGCGACGCCTATCATATTACGCAGCCTGCGGAAAATGGCGACGGGGCGTTTCGCGTTATGCGCGCAGCTTTGAAGGATGCGAAGCTAACGCCTGAAGATATCGGTTACGTTAACGCTCATGGCACTTCCACGCCCATTGGCGATGCGATTGAAACCACCGCGATGAAGCGCCTTTTTGGTGAACGAGCCATCAGTAGGAAGCTTGCGGTCAGCTCGACGAAATCGATGACTGGGCACTTGCTTGGTGGCGCGGGAGGCCTCGAAGCAGGCATCAGCGTGCTGGCACTGCGGGATCAGGTGATACCCCCGACGATCAATCAAGAAACGCCTGATCCCGATTGCGATCTCGATTACGTTCCGAACGTGGCGCGGAAAGCTACCGTTGATTACGCGCTTTCCAATTCTTTCGGATTTGGCGGCACCAACGCCGCTCTGATTTTCAAGCGCTGGACCGGCAAGTAGGTTCGTTGGTCGCTTGCGCTTTTCAGTGCGCAGGCTTTGACTTGTTGTCGTTCTGAGGACCGAATCCTAAGTTTGCGTTCGGATCGAAGAATCTCAACATAATGAACAACCTCTGGGCGTACCAGAATCTGAGAATCTTCGCTCCGACAGAATGACGTTACCCCTCACAATGTAGCCCGGATGGAAGGAAACCTCATGAACATCATCGTGTGCATCAAGCAAGTTCCCGCAAAAGACGCCCCGTTGGCCATCAACGGAAACTGGATTAGAGAATCTGACATTGGTTTTGAGATGAATGAGCCTGACACGTATGCCCTTGAGGAGGCGCTGCGCCTGAAGGAAAAGCATGGTGGGGAAGTGATTGTGCTTTCCTTTGGACCGGAACGGGTGAAGCAAACCATCAAGGAAGCTCTCGCCAAAGGCGCCGATCGCGCCATTCACATTGCCGATGACAATTTCGCGCAACTCGACCCTCTCGGCACTGCAAAAGTATTGGCTGCCGCCATTGGCAAGGAAAAATACGATTTAGTCCTAACCGGGCTGCAAAGCGATGACCATGGTTTTGGCCAGACAGGGGTGGTGCTTGCCGCGTTGCTCAATCTTCCTCATGCGACCATCATCATGCAGATCGATGTACAAGACGGCAAAATGAAATTGAAACGCGAGTTGGAAGCTGGATGGTTCCAGTGGATTGAATGTCCGCTACCCGCAGTGCTTTCCATTCAGTCCGGCATCAACAAAGTTCGCTACGCCACTCTCAAGGGCATCATGGCTGCCAAGAAAAAAGAAATTGCCACGATTACCCGCGAATCGCTGGGCGTCACCATCGAACCCACCGAGAAAATTGAAAAAATTTATGTGCCGGTAAAAACCAAAAAAACGGAATTCCTCACTGGTACGCCAAAAGAAGTGGCTGCCAAGCTGGTAGAGAAATTGAAGTTCGAAGCGCGGGTGATCTGACCATGAAAATCCTAGTTATAGTTGAACAACGCCAAGGGAAGTTGAATCCCACAAGTATTGAGACGCTTGTCGCAGCGCAACAGATTGCCGCAGTGAACCCTGCCACGATTAGCGCCGCAGTTGTAGGCAAAGGTGTTGCAAACCTCGCAAACGAAATCGCGACGAAGAACGTGGCGGAAGTTTTGCTCGTTGAGCATGACTTGTTGGAGAATTACACGCCAGATGGCTACTGCGTAGCCCTGAAGCAGGTCATCGGATCCGCCAAGCCGGATCTCGTTCTATTTCCGCACACCTATCAGGTCCGCGATTTTGCGCCGAAACTCGCCGCGCTGCTTGGCAAAGCGATGATCGGCGACTGCATTAGTTTTCGCAACGAAGGCGGCAACCTTGTTTTCGTTCGCCAGATGTTTCAAGGAAAGACCGCTGCTGATGTCACGTTTACCGCCGGCGCTCCCTGGTTCGCCTCATTCCAGTCCGGGGCGTTTCGCGCCGATTTGCTCTCTGCGCACGCGTCTGGAAAAGCGCCCGTCAATGCTGTCAGCGTCGATCTTAAGCCTGAGCAGATTCGCACCAAGCCGCTCGAACTCTTCAAAGAGGCAAAATCCGCCGTTGATCTGACGCAAGCACCGCTTATCGTTGCAATAGGCCGTGGCATTAAGGCCCCCGAAAACATTGCGCAAGCCGAAGCGCTTGCCAAAGCTATGGGAGGAGAGCTCGCCGCTTCGCGTCCAATCTGCGATGAAGGCTGGCTGCCCATGGAACGCCAGATCGGCAGCTCTGGGCAAACCGTTGCTCCTAAACTTTATCTCGCTCTTGGTATCAGCGGCGCTATTCAACACGTCGTCGGTATGAAGGGCTCGCGTACCGTCGTTGCCGTGAACAAAGACCAGAACGCGCCAATCTTCGAAATTGCAGATTACGGCATCGTCGCCGACATCTTCGAAGTCATGCCAGCCCTCACGGAAGAACTGCAGAAGTCGAAAGCATAACTCCACAATGTGGGAAGTGGCGCGAAGCAAACGCACCACAAACCTGTCATCCTGAGCGCAGGCCCGGCGGTGGTTGCCGGGCCGCAGTCGAAGGATCCCTCTCTTAGTTATCGTCCCCGAAAACGAAGAGGGATTCCTCCACTCCGTCTCGACAAACCCGTTGAAGCTCCGGTCGGAAGGACAGATCTAATACCCACGTGAGGGTTCGGGAAGATTCCCCAAACACTTGTTTGGTAGAATATTTCCATGGCCATCCAACGCGAACAGCTTGAAGCCGACGTGCTCATCGTCGGTGCGGGCCCAGCCGGATTGAGCTGCGCTCTTCATCTCGCTAATCTCATCAAACAACACAACGCCGGCGGCGCAAAGCCTGAGCTATCCACCGAAAATATTTACGTCCTCGAGAAAGGCCGCGATATTGGTGCGCACCAGCTTTCCGGTGCCATCATGAATCCGAAGGCGCTTGCCGAGCTCGTTCCCAGTTTTGAAAAAAGTGCGCCGTTGGATACGCCGGTCACCGATTCTGCTGCTCTGGTCTTCACGGAAAAATCGTCGTTCCGCTTTCCTATTACTCCGCCGCCATTTCAAAATGCCGGTAATTACGTAATTTCACTCAACAAGTTTGTGAAGTGGCTTGGTGGCCTGGTCGAATCTGCCGGTGTGAATGTCTTTAAGGAATTTGGCGGCGCGGATTTAATTTACGAGGGCGATGGCATCGCAGGTGTTATCACGGAGGACAAGGGCGTCGACAAAAACGGCAAGCC
Source organism: Candidatus Acidiferrum sp. (assembly GCA_036497825.1). GTDB lineage: Bacteria > Acidobacteriota > Terriglobia > Acidiferrales > UBA7541 > Acidiferrum. The sequence goes on along the minus strand of DASXIT010000057.1, from coordinate 24,345 downwards.
CAAGGCAAATTTTACTCCTGGCTATGAACTCCGCGCGAAAGTGACGGTCCTTGCCGAAGGGACGCGCGGTTCGCTCACCAAGCAACTGGTCAACAAAAGGCAGCTCGACAACATTAACCCACAGACCTACGGCATCGGCATTAAGGAATTGTGGGATGTGCAGCCGGGGAAAATTAAACCTGGCTTCGTGGCGCATACTCTTGGCTGGCCGATCTCTACCAAAATGTATGGCGGGGGTTGGCTTTATGGGTTATCGAACAATCGTGTGTCGATCGGCTTAGTCATCGCGCTGGAATATCACGATCCGCGGTTCGATCCTCATGCCGCTTTTCAAACCTGGAAGACGCACCCTTATCTGCGCAATTTTCTCGATGGCGGCAAACTGGTCCGCTACGGTGCGAAGTCGCTGCCTTATGGCGGCTGGTATTCCATGCCGCAAAATTATCTGGATGGGGGTTTGATTGTTGGCGATTCCGGAAGTTTTCTCGATTCGCAGCGGCTCAAGGGCATTCATCTGGCTATGAAGAGCGGAATGCTGGCGGCAGAAACTATTTTCGATTCGCTAAAAAAACAGGACTATTCCGCCAAAACCCTGAAACTCTATAAAGAAAAGATCGATCACAGTTACATCAAAGAGGAATTATGGAAGGTGCGCAATTTCCATCAATCCTTCAGCCACGGCTTGTTGAATGGATTTATCCAATCTGGCTTGCAGCAATTGACTGGGGGGCGCGGCCTGATTGATCCAATGCATGCGCACCCGGGCTACCAGGCCTACAGCCAAATTCATGGGCGCCCTGCGCCTGAGCGTTTTAAGGGCGATGGCAAAGTTACCTTCGACCGGCTCACCGACGTCTACCACTCCGGGACGCGCCACGATGAAGATCAGCCGTGCCATTTGAAAGTCCACGATTTGAATGTTTGTGCAACGCGTTGTGTAGAGGAATACGGCAATCCCTGCCAATATTTTTGCCCCGCGGCTGTGTATGAAATGGTGAAAGAAGGTCCGGGCGTGAAATTAAAAATCAATGCCGCGAATTGCGTGCATTGCAAAACCTGCGACATTGCTGATCCCTACCAGATTATCGATTGGGTTGTTCCTGAAGGTGGCGGTGGGCCTAATTACGAAGGCATGTAAAACGTTAATTTGGCTTCAGTCCGTATACATTAATTTGGTTGCTATTTCCCACGTACACTTTTCCATTTGCGACCGTCGGTACGGTAAACTTCACGTAAGCCCCCGCTTGGTCGCCGCTCGTCTGCGAGCTATTCCACAATTCCGTGGCCAAGTTGTTCGCGTCATCGCGTGCAGCACCGCTGGTGAATTGTTTGAGATTCCCCAGATGATTCCTTCGATGTTCCTTGGGACGAAATCGACGGAGTCGATCCCGGCCAACCAAGCGATGTGCTGGTCTGCGAGGAAGTTGCTCCGAACATGTTCGTCGCCAGATTCAGTGGGTAGGTGCGCAACGCGCCGCCCGCAGGTGCCAGGTATAAAGTGTTCTGCCAAAACGCCGCCGTAGAAAAAATACTGTTGCCAGCCGAGATCTTCTGAACAGCATTGGCGTCACCCAAATGTCCCAGATTGTCCCGGTTCAAAACGTACAATGCCGCGTCTTTTCCGCCCCCCACTGCCAAATGCGCAACGGGCCCCGCATTTACAAGAATCGCCGCGCCACCCGAGCCGAAATCCGCGTCCGAGGCTTCATCGCTGGATTGATCGGAAAGCGGCTTTGTGCCGAAATCTAGCTGCAAACACCGCGTGAACAAGGAAATCCCCCCACTGTTAAAAACAAAAAGTTCTTACGGGCTCTGAAATCGCGGGTCTAAGAATGATTTTTGAAAATTAGCACGCCATGCAGGTCGCAAAAATAGTACGGCGGTGACACTGTAGCTTGGTACGGCGCGGAGGGAAGTTTTTCAAAAACTTTTAAGTGCCGGGAGTCCAGAGCTTCTTGAAATAGGTTTTTACGCGGCTCCACGTTGTATCTTCTGGCTTTGGCTTGGCCGCAGTCGTAGAGGCAGGCGGCGCTGGGGCAGTATTCTGTGCGACGATCGGGTCGCCTTCCACTTTGCCCTGAAATATCAGCGTAGGACGCACGCGCACACGCCGCACCAAAATAATCAGATTAGGATCGAAATCTTCCTGATTCTTGGAGTTGGCGTCATAGTGCAGCGGCGGCATGAACACTTGATAGACGGGCTCAGGCTTATCTGTTGGAGCAGGAGTACTCGCGGGCGGCGCCACAGCCTTCTTTTCCGCTGCCTTCTTTCTTGATTCTTCGGGCGACGCCAATTGGCTGACTTCCACCGGCCCCATTGAAGAAGGGAGAATTTGCTGCTCTTCACACAGGCAATGTCCCGCGGAAGTCTTCAGCGTTTCCAACTGCCCATTGGTCAACGTGACGTCGCCGTTCTGCGGCACGAGCACGTTCTGGCCTGTAAGCTGCTGCTCGATGCGCACGGCGCCTTTTGTTGCACGAATGCACATGGAACCCGTTGAGTCGATTCCCACCAATATTTCCATCGAGCCATTGCCGATGGAAATCGGCTTCGCCTGAATCTGCGGAGTGTAAACCGTAAGCGCCGGTTCATTTTGCATAAACGCGCGAATCGTGCCGGATTCCAGGGCTACGGTAAGCGCGCCACCGGATTTCAGTACAGAGAAGTGAGCCGGCCCGCAAATCGTGATGTGCCCACCCTCTACTAGATCGATGCGCGCCTGGCCAGCCTTCACGCGCACGTCGCTGCCGCTCCGCAAGACGGTACGCACCTTGCCGCCCACTACATCTAAGCTCATTGGGCCTTCGACGGAGATCGCTTCGCCCTCGATCGCTCCGACCTTATCGGTGACAGTGGGTTCATCCGGGCGCGCGACCGCGGCCCCAACGCCGATGGCAAATAGCGCGAGGGTCACCAGGAATACACTGGAGATTTTGCACTGAAGATAAAACCGTGGGTTCTTCCTCGACAAGCGAAATAGCTCCTGAGCCAGCAGCAACCTTTCAATCCTTTTATACTATACGAAGATGGATAACGCCGACATTCAGAAGCCAAAAGAGCAGGAGAACATTAGCGCGCACTACGATGTGCGTTTGCCGAAGCTGCCCTGGCATCGCCGAATCCAGATCCCCATCATCGCCGCAGTTGTTTACAGCGTGATTCGCACACTGGGTCCAACGCTGCGCTACGAGGTGATTGGCCGTCACTACGCCGATGAACAATGGACAAAGAAGCAGCCGATTATCTGGGCGTTTTGGCACCGCGTGATTCTTCCAATCGCGTGGTACGGAAGGAATCGTGGCATCGTAATTATGAACACCACGGCGTTTGACGGCCAGTGGACGCGCAAGGTAATTGAGTGGCTGGGATTTGGCACCGCGCAGGGAAGTTCTTCGCGCGGAGGATTGCGCGGATTGACCGTGATGGCACAACGCATTGCGGATGGGCTCGATTGCGGTTTTACGATAGATGGGCCGCGCGGCCCGCGATACGTCGCTAAGGTTGGACCCGTTTTGTTGGCGCGAATGACCGGCGCGCCGATCATGGTTTTTCATGTCGGCGTGGACCGCGGAAAAACGATCGAGAAGACTTGGGATCACTTTCTCTTGCCGGGGTTGTTTGCGCGCACCATTTTGATTGGCGCGCCAGTCATCCATGTCCCCAAGGATGCCGATGCGGACATGATCAAGGCGAAACACGAAGAGATGCAGAAAGCGCTTGAGCGTGTGCGCGATATTGCCGAGGGTTGGTTTTCTCTAAGTGAAGAAGAGCGCAACCGGCACCGCGCGGAAATTGGCCGCTAGCCAGCTCCCCGTGAGATTATTCATTGCCGTCCCGTTCACCCAGCTTTACCGGGATATCCAGCTTTTTTGCTCCGCGATAGACGGTAACCGTAAGGGCGTCGCCCGGCCTCTTACGATTCAAGATCACATCGATATCGAACCGGTTGCCAACCTTCTTGCCATCGAGCGCTACAATGACGTCGCCACCAATCATTATTTTTTGCATGCCTGCTTGAGCAACGCGATCGCCCCCATGAATGCCTGCGGCGGCGGCCGGTCCGCCTTTCGTGGCCAGCTCCACTAATAGTCCTTCTTGGACGGGAAGGTCTAAAGCTTCAGCAAGCCAGCCACCCACGGGAACCGTCTGCACGCCGAGATATGCACGGCGAACTTTTCCCCCGGACATTAAATCATTGGCGATGAGTTTTGCAGAGTTGATGGGAATCGCGAAACCAATCCCCGCAGTTGTGCCGCTTGGCGTGTAGATTGCAGAATTAATGCCGATGACCTCGCCATGAGTATTGATCAGCGGTCCACCTGAATTTCCTCGATTGATGGACGCATCGGTCTGAATCGCTTCATCGATGAAGGTAGTCTGGCTGGTCTGCACCGTGCGGCCAAGCGCGCTGACAACGCCCGTGGTCAACGTGGACTGAAAGCCGAAAGGATCGCCAATTGCCAAAACTTTTTGGCCAACTTGCAAAGTGGAGGAATCACCCAAAGTGAGAGCGGCTAGCTGTTTGCCTTTAGGATCGATTTTGATGAGAGCAACGTCGTTCCGTTGGTCTGCGCCTATAAATTTCGCGGGATAGTGGGTTTGGTCGCCTAGAATCACTTCCATCGTTTGTGCGCCAGCCACCACGTGATAGTTGGTCAGGATGTAACCGCGTGGATCAATGATGAAGCCCGAGCCTGCTCCTTCGACGGGAACCGGATCCATGAAGAAATCATATTCGGTAGCTTTGGTCAAAATGTTGGCGACGGCGGGTGATGCAGCGTGATAGATGCGCACATTGATGGATTCGTCTTCGCTCAGCGCCACGTTGTGGTCATGTTCGCTCACTTGGCTTCCCCTCTCGCCAGTGGCGAGATTGAAAGGTTGCGCGGCAGCATCGCCGTGACCCGCCTCGACTTTTTGAGCCTGGCGCGGTCCATACCGCGCTCCAACCCAAAAAGCGCCAAGAACCAGGATCAGCGCCAACAGTATCAGGCGCGTGCGATTTGAAGACTTGCCAAGACTCATCGGGTGCGTCCTTCCGAAACTTATCTACACCTAGTATAGGGAAAAATCGGCAAGGCTTCACGTGCGGGTGGAATTGGTAGATGCTCGGTAGAATGGCGAGGCTAACGTGGAAAGAAAAAGCGCTGGCACAAAGCCAGCGCCACTGGTCAGAGGCAATTGTGATTGAGAGGCCTCCTACGGCTCGATACGCTGCGCGAAGATGCCGGAGAAATTGCGGCGTGCGTGCCACACCAGGACAAGCCAGAAAATAAAAACCACACTAGCGAGAGGAAGGCCGCTGGGCGCCATCAGCGAATGGAACAGAAGAATATTTGCGATGACTGGTCCAAGGAGAACCAGCGCGAGCGGAACATACCGATTGATTAGCAGTAGGAGCCCGCCAATGACTTGCACCGCTCCGACGAAGAACATGTAGTGTGACACAAACAGCACAGTGGCGTATTGACCGGCAAGGCCGGCCACCGGCGGCGCTGGCAAAAAGGGACGGACTAGATTTGAGCCAAAAAAGATAAAGATCAGGCCAAGCAGGATGCGAACGATCAGCACGACAATTTTCATGCGGTCTGTCTCCTTCTGCAAGCGGAATAGGAAAACGAGCCTCGGCGAGCCTTAATCCGAATTACTTATACAATAGATGCTTGCTTTGGGTATATGGCACACGGGGCAAACCAAAATTCCAGGCCTGTTAGTGAGGTTTGTGAAGCTTCGCGGCCAACGCCTGGACCTGGGCAAGTGTTTCGGCCATCGTGCCAGAGCAGTTGATGGTGTAGGTCGCGTGTTTGAGTTTTTCTTCAACAGGCATTTGGGCGGCAATGCGATGTTTGGCCTCGATTTCGTTCATGCCGCGCGCCCGAAGGCGTTCGAGTTGTTGACCGGGCTCGCACCAGACCACCACCAGGCCATCTAATTTTTTGTCGAAGCCAGCTTCGACAAGAAGCGCCGCTTCCACGAACGCGGCATCATAACTGCCGCCGCGCTGCCAATCGTCCAATTGTTGGAGCATTGCTTTCTCGACGCGTGGATGGAGAATAGCGTTTAAGCGCGCGAGTTTTGCAGGATCAGCAAAAACAATGGCGGCAAGTTTTGCGCGATTGATTTGCTGCTGTGGGCCATCGGCGATTGCTGGGCCAAATTCATGTAGAATTTCGTCGTGGGCTGGCTGCCCTGGCTCCATCAATTTGTGACCGAGTGGATCGGCGGCGAGAACCGGAAAGCACAAGTCGCGCAGCATCGCCGCGACAGCGCTCTTGCCGCTGGCAATGCCGCCGGTCAGGCCGAGACGGAGCATCGGCTAAAGCCCGGCACCTACATGCAATTTTGCACCGCGGCGCAAGCGGGCAGCTTTAACCGTATTGCTCATCAGCATGGTAATGGTCATCGGCCCCACACCGCCGGGAACCGGAGAAAGCGCGCCTGCCACTTGATCGGCGTCGGGATGGACATCGCCAACCAGCACGCTTCCTTTGACGCGGAATTTTTCCAGGCGCTCTGGGAAATTGCGCAAGAGGTTTGCGGCTTCGTTCGCGTCGGTAACTTTGTTGGTGCCCACATCGATGACAGTAGCCCCGGGGCGAATCCAGTCGCGCTGCACAAAGCCCGCCTTGCCGATGGCCGCCACCAGAATATCCGCGCGGCGAACAACTTCAGGAAGATTACGCGTTTTCGAATGGCAAATCGTTACCGTTGCATTGCCGTGAAGCAGAAGTAGCGCCATGGGTTTGCCAACAATGTCGCTGCGCCCAAGTACCACCGCGTTAGCGCTTTCGACAGGGATTTTATAACGGCGCAACATTTCCATGCAGCCTGCGGGAGTGCACGCCACCAAGCCCGGCCGGTTGCTCACCAGGCGCCCAACACTTACCGGATGAAAACCATCGACGTCCTTTGCAGGATCGACAGCCTCGAGTATTTGCTTGGAATCGACCTGAGAGGGAAGTGGAAGTTGCACGAGAATGCCGTCGACGGCGTTGTCGTTGTTTAGGCCCTGGACCAGTTTCAACAACTCTTCCGTTGTAATGGAGGCCGGAGGCGTGTGAAGCCAGTGCGCCATTCCCAGTTGCTCGCAGGCCGCGATTTTACTTTTCACATAAATTTGTGAGGCGGGATTTTCCCCGACAAGAACCGCGGCTAGGCCGGGCCGTACTCCTTGTGCTATTAGGCGAGCGATTTCGGTTTTCAGTTCGGCGAAGATTTCATCGCGAATTTTCAGGCCATCGAGAATTTGTGCTGGCATAAGAAGAGAATATCACGCGAGTTCACAGAATTCTTACAAGTGCAAGCTTAGGGGCACTTTTACCCGGCGACCTCCTTCGCAATGCGGATGATGGCAGCGAGGCTTAGGTCGACATCATGTTCCGCAGTCACCCACGAGGACACGCTTATGCGCATTGCCGTTTTACCCTGCCAAACGGTTCCGCCACACCAACAAGTGCCATCTACCTGAACCCGGCGAATCACTTCGCGGGTAATTTCGGCGGTGCCAAAAGAAACCAGCACTTGGTTGATGACTACGTCATTCAGAATGTCGTAGCCGGCTTCCCGCAATCCCGAGGCGAAACGTCTCGCATGACTACAGGTTCTCTCGATCAGGTCCGCCAGGCCGTGCCGCCCCAGCGATTTCAGTCCGGCCCACAATTCTGTTCCCCGGGCTCTTCGGGAAGCCTCGGGAGTTTGGTGCATGGGTTCACGCCGATTTCCAGGCTGCAGATAGGCGGCCGAAATGTCCATGGCAGCGTGCAACGCCACAGCGTCGCGCACAAAAACAATTCCGGAATCATAGTTAACGTTGGGCCATTTATGCGCGTCCGTCGACCAGGAATCGGCAAGCTCGAAACCGCTGACGAGAGGGCGGTATTTTGGCGAGGCGGCGGCCCACAGGCCGAATGCCCCATCGACATGGACCCACGCGCCGCATTCTCGTGCCTGCGCGCAAATTTCCTTGGCGGGATCGAATGAACCGGTATTCACATTGCCTGCCTGGATGCAGATGATTGTGTTCTTGCTTAACTTTGGAAGTTTGTCGGCGCGCATGCGGCCTTGTGTATCTGTCGGGACCACCGTCACTCTCTTGTTCCCGTAGCCAACCAGATTTAGGGCCTTGCGAACGGATGCGTGTACTTCTTCGCCAACCACGACATCAATTGGGGGAGCGCCGAACATCCCGTCGTCAGCCACGTTCCAACCGGCCTTGGCCAGCAAAGATTGGCGAGCCGCTGCCAGTGCAGTGAAATTTGCGGTCGTTGCGCAAGTGACTAGTCCACCAGCGCAACCCGGAGGCAGATTTAAAATATCGCGAACCCATTCGAGTACGAGGTCTTCCAATTCCGCGGCGATGGGAGACATCACCCGCAGCGCTGCGTTTTGATCCCAGGAGTTGGCTAGCCAGCTTGCTGCCAGCGACGCAGGCAGAGTTCCACCAATGACGAATCCGAAATAGCGGCCAGCAGTCGTTGCAACCGTGGCGGGCGAGCCCAATTCATCCAGCATGCGAAGCACATCTGTAGGATCACTGGAGTGATCCGGAAACGGTTCGTGAAATTGCGCCAGACCGGCCAATGTCGAATCGGGGGGAAAGACATCTCGCTGAGCAACCTCGCGAAGATATTTTTGCGACCGCTCAAGCGCAACGTTCAAAGCTGCAGAGGCAAGAGTTCCTTGCTCAGTTTTCAATTCGTTTGGCATCGTTTCTCTCCGGCTCCGGCAAGCTGCGTCGGCAACTCCATCAGGGTATAGATTTGTGGACCCGAAGGAAACAGCCGCATTGTCTGCTGCCAAATTGGCGTGGAATGGTTAAGGCCAATAGGGGAAACTTTTCTTTGCCAGAGCGCTCTAATCATTGAGGAGAAAGTGATGCCAGTGTTTGGGAACGACGGCGGGCGGGGAGAGATGGAAAAGAAGGCAAGGGCCGAAGGCAGGTTGCCACCGGGTCAATCACTGACCATTAAATGGCCGGTGTTGCATGCCGGAGGTGTGCCGCGCTTTGATGCCGTCCAATGGGACTTCAAGATTGACGGATTGGTCGAATCGCCCTTGCACTTTAACTGGCCGGAATTCCGGGCGTTGCCTCAGATCGAAGTCACGTCTGACTTTCATTGCGTGACCCGCTGGAGCCGGCTGAACAATTTGTGGAAGGGCGTATTGTTCACGGAAGTACTGCAGAGAGCAAAGGCCAAGCCCAGCGCGCAGCACGTGCTGGTTCTTGCCGAAGAAGGCTACACCTCGAATATTCCACTGGAGGATTTGCAGCGGCCGGATGTGTTATTCGCGTTTGAACACGACGGAGAGCCGCTGACCGCGGAGCATGGTGGACCTGTGCGTCTGGTGGTGCCGCACTTGTATGCGTGGAAGAGTGTGAAGTGGGTGCGCGGGTTCACACTTCTGGATCACGACCAATTGGGATTCTGGGAGCGGAATGGCTATCACGCCTACGGTGACCCCTGGAAAGAGCAGCGCTACTCGGGGACTTGAGCGCCCGGTTCGCTATTTTGAGCGTTTACGTCAGAGACATAAAAAGTCTCTTATAATGCGGCGATGCGCAGACACCTTTTTCCATCGAGCAAACTCATCTTAATCTTAATTTTGGGCCTCACGCCATTTTCTCTTTTCGGTCAAAGTGGATCGCAAGCGTCTGCTCCTCTGAAACAAATGCCCAATGCTAAATTGTTGGGCGAGGTCCCGGGCCATCCTCAGCGCACCAACAATTTTCCTACCGCGGTCGCCACTTCGCCCGATAAGCGTTTCGTCGTTTTGTTGCACAGCGGATATGGCGCTTACAGTTCCGGTGAAAAGCAATCGCTGACCGTTCTGGACCTGCAAACAGGTGCCATTACCGACTTTCCCGACGATCGCCTGGGCTCTGAGGCAAAGCAAACTTATTTTCTTGGCCTGGCATTCAGTGGCGATGGGCGTCATTTGTTTGCTTCGATGGCGTCGCTAACTGATCCACTAGGAAAGAAGAAGGGAAGTACGGGCAACGGCATCGCCGTCTACGGTTTCGAGAATGGAAAAGTAACGCCGGAGCGATTCCTGCCGCTCTCGCCGCGCACCAACTTGCCAACTGGAAAAGCTCGCCGCGAAGAGTTGAAAGACGTTACGTACCCCGCTGGATTGAGCGTGGGCCTTAGTGGTGGTCAAGAACGAATCCTGGTGGCGTGCAATAATTCAGACGAGGTGATTCTGCTGAATGTGGCGGACGGGCGGATTGTTCAGCGCATCGATGTATCCACATTCAAACGGATTCCTGGGTCGCTGCCCTACGCAACGGTGATGACCAAAGATGGCAAGCGCGGCTTTGCGTCGCTCTGGAATGCTTCGGCAATAGCCGAACTCGACCTTGTCCACGGGCGCGTATTACGCATGATTCCGCTGCGGAAACCTGCGGCTGCCCTGGAAGGCGGCTCGCATCCCACAGCGCTTTTGCTGAATCGCGACAATTCGCGGCTGTTTGTCGCGTTGACCAATCGCGACGAAATTGTCGTAATCGATACCATAATTAGCAAAGAGATCGATTCGCTCTCCACTAAATTGCCCGATCAGAAATATGGTGGAAGCGATCCGGAAAGCATCGCGCTCTCGGCAGACGAAAAAATGCTTTTCTCCGCGAACGCGATTTCCGATTCGGTGGCAGTGTTCGATCTCAGCCACCTCTCGCCGGGTTCTCAGATTCACGCGAAAGGCTTCATCCCCACAGAGTGGTATCCAACGGTGGTAGCGGCAACTTCGAATGACCTTCTGATCGGTACCGCGAAAGGTCTTGGGTCCAGCTCCAATCCCAAGGTTCTCAAGAAGGGCGAGGATGGCATGCCGGAGTATCCGTACGTCGCGGCGATTACCGAGGGCTCGCTCGCCCGCATTCCACTTCCAGAAATTCCCGCGAAGCTTGCCGGCTGGACGCAGCAAGCCGTTGCCAGCAACACTGCACAAGGCAATGTGGACAAAGTTCCTTTTGCGGGAGGCGAAAATAGAATTCGCCACGTGATTTACATCATCAAGGAAAACCGTACCTACGACCAGGTGTTTGGCGACCTGGGTGCCGGCAACGGTGATCCGGCGCTTACTATGTTTGGCGAAGGCATCACGCCGAATCAACACAAACTCGCAAGGCAATTCGGCATTCTGGATAATTTCTACGATAGTGGCGACGTTTCCGGCGATGGCCACGTGTGGTCCACATCTGCTTCGATTTCCGATTATGTAGAGAAAACCTGGCCGATTGCTTATCGTGGCCACGAGCACACCTACGATTCCGAGGGGCAATTTCTTGGCGGAATCGCAGTTGAAGATGGGTTGCCCGATGCCGGTGAGCCGACCGGCGGCTATCTCTGGAAGAATTTTGCGGTTCACGGAATTTCCTATCGCCACTACGGGGAATACATTGTGTCCAAATGGTGTAACGAGCCGGCGGGAACGAATTTGCCTACGGCTGGGCCGCCAAAAGTGGCGGGCGTGGCGTGCACGCGCAAAGTAATCAAGAAAGGTGACCCCCTGGAGAAAAATGTGGGCGAGCCACGAGGTGGGCCGAGCCCTTATCCATGGGAAATTCCAGTCTTGGCAAAGAATATTGCGGCACAAGCTGAGTTGCGCGGCCACTTTGATCTATTATTCCCAGATTTTGAAGTCTCTTATCCCGATCAGTTGCGCGTGGATGAATTTTTGAATGAATTTAATGGTTTCCTCGTAACTCGCAAATCCGGCAAAGATTCCATGCCCCAATTTATTTTGCTGCGCCTGCCCAACGACCACACCGCGGGTGGCACGAAAGGGGAGCCTACCCCATCCGCCTCCGTTGCGGACAATGATCTGGCAGTGGGCCGCGTAGTTGATGCCGTTTCGCACAGCGCGTATTGGGACGACACGGCGATCTTAATCCTGGAAGATGACGCGCAGGATGGACCGGACCATGTGGATTCACATCGCAGCATTGCGCTGGTGATCAGCAAATATGCGCCAATCGCGCAATCTCAGGGAGTTACGGCTACGCCAGTAGTGGATCATCATTTCTTCACAACCATTAATATGGTGCGCACGATTGAATCCTTACTCGGTGTACCTCCGATGAATACAAACGATTCGCGCGCGGCGGTGATGACGCCCCTCTTCAGCGGACCGGGTACGCAACCGCCGTTCACCGCGGATTATCGCAATCGTGACAACGGGTTGCTCTACCAGGTGAATACTAAAGATTGGAAAGAAGGCGCAAATCTTGATTTCAGCCATGCTGACGCTGCCGACAACGTCGTATTGAATCAATTTCTATGGCAAGACCGCATGGGTAATCCGCCAATACCCGCGCCGAACTTCAACATCTTCCCACCATCAACAAAACCAGCGAAGACTGAACGCGAAGAACGCGATCGCGATTAAATGATCGTCAACAGAAAATTGGCTTTTCGTCTAGTGGCTTTATGCTTTACGGAATGGAAGGATTGGGGCTTGGGTTGTTCGGAACGTGCGTCGTAAATTTCCGAAAGACAAATTCCTGCAGCAGATTGGCTGCGGCGCTTTCTCCAATCCCGATCAGAGTATTCTCAAATGTTAAAGCAGCTCCATTGCGGTCACTCGATGGATAATAGAGATTAGAAATTCCGCCGGCAGCCAGACTCCCGCCAATTTCGGAATAATTAAATTGCCAGTGTCCATTGTCGCCCTTGCAGATCACGGAATTGGCAATCGCGTAGTAAATTCGTGATCGGATACTTCCTGTTCCTTTGTAGAAATACCGCGGATCTTGTTTCAGGAGAGATGGCAATATCGCACTGCCAATGTACGTGCCGATTAAAAAATCGCCGTATGAAGCGGCATAGCGTTTTGCATAGCCCTGTGCGCCTTGTCCATATCCGCTGAAATCATTCTGCGCTTGCTGCAGTCCCGCTGTGCCAGCTACCACGATATAGTTAACGGGATCTATCGTCTCCTTCCATGCAAGATTAAATTTCTGTTTGGGAGTTAGTGGAGCTGCGTTAGGTACGTAGGTGACATAGAAATTCGGAAATACTCCCAAGAGACGTTGTTTTTCCTCATCCTTCATCTGTTCTTGGGCCACTTCGATCTGCGAGAGTTCGACGCGAACTTCCGTAACATTGGTAGCCAATGTCAGCGCGATTTGCGGGACGCTATAATTCTCTCCCGCGCGCAAAGTGCCAGAGAAACTTTGCGCCGCAAAACCTTCCATTGTAATGGTCAGTACAAAAGGCCCCGGAGCGACATTCGTTATGAAGAAACGTCCGTCCTCGTCTGATATCACTTCCACGCCCGAGGGTTGACCTTCGCGCATCAATTTCACGTGAGCATTGGCGATGGCGGCTCCATTTCGGTCAACCAAGGTGCCGGTGATGCTTCCCGGCATGCGCGGTTCAGTCTGTTGCTGCGAATCTTCGAGCAAAATAATTCCTGGAGGAGCCGGAAGGCTATCGAACATCTGAGCGGGCGAAGAATGGAGAGATTGGCCTAAGACAGGGTGGGCGGCGCACGAAAGTAAGGCCAAAATGAGCGCTACCGAGTTCCTGTATCCCACAATTGGACGGCGGCTGCCTCCGCCCCAAATAAGCTTGTGCGAGTCTTTTCCTAAAGAATTCACCCAGCTAGTTTAAGGCTTTCCCGGATTCTGCCCAAGCTCGGATTTCATGTAGTTGTTCTTTGAATCCGGCCAAAGGCTAAGGCAGGCCTGTTAGCTGCAGTGTAGCCTTTACTCAGTTTCCCGCACCCTTCGACAAGTCGTGTTGCGGCAAATACTTAATCAAGAATGCTTCGTTGCCCTTCTCACTGAAAATCAGATCATCCAGAAATTTCCGCGCCATCAGAATGCCCAGCCCTCGTGGGGCTGTCTCCATCTTTTCCCAGGATTGCGTTTTCACGTGCTGAGCGTATTTCTCCAATGGTTCCGCAGTCTCCGCATCGCGAATTTCTTGCATGGAAAATCCTTCACCCGGATCCTTCACTCTGCACATGATCACGCGTTTCGATTTCAGATAACACACTTCCACAAATTCGCGTGGATCGAAGCGGCCGCCATGCTCCATGGCGTTCACCAGAACTTCCCGAAACGCAAATGCAACTTCTTCGCATTCCACAGCGGGCAGTGGCAAACTCTCGCGCATGAAATGCATCAAACGCTCCAAAGTGGCCAAATCGCACCGCACTGCCAACACGACATGCTCCGGGCTCCCTTGAATCAATTCAATCCCGTCATCCCAGACAGGTTCCTTTAATGACTGCTCAATCAGCTTTCGCAAATCGGATTTTGCGATTGGCAATGTGAAATAGCTGAAGGCATGACTTCGAATGGCTTTCAGAATGTCTCCCGGCAACCATTCTTCGGTCAGAATGATGACGCGCGTGTGTGGGCGCACTGCGCGCAAGCGTTGCAACACGACGGTGTCTTCCGCGCAAGTAGTTGCAGCGTTCGTCAAGATCAGATCAAACGCTTCAGCCTTGGCCATCTCAATGGCGGCTTCATTGTCCTTTGCATAGCTTACTGTCCACACAGAGGGGTCGAATAATTCTGCTAGATGAGTGTTTGTTTTGATGGACGGTTCGATCAGTAGTACCCGCCGGCATTCGGCTTTTTCGGATTGCAATGGAGAAAGATTCGCCAAGGGGATCTCCCCGTGCAGGAGTTAGGCGGTCTCCGATATTTCACACCTTACCACGCTCTACAGTCTTTGTCCTGCATGTAGTGAGACCTGTTGCACGGGTGACGTATTAAAGCAAAGTACCGCTAAGAATAATTTTGGCGATGCTGAAGTAAATGATCAGGCCCGTGACGTCAACAAGCGTTGCAACAAACGGGGCGGAGGCGCTGGCTGGGTCCATTCCACAGCGTCGAAGGATGAACGGAAGCATCGAACCGGCTAGCGTCCCAAAGGTGACGACACCGAGCAGACTGAAGGCAATCGTGGCTCCGATGAGGAGATAGTGTTGCCCATAGGTGTGCCAGATGGACTGCCAGATCATGATGCGAGTGAATCCAACCGCGCCGAGAATTGCGCCAAGCATGACTCCTGCAGCGACTTCGCGGCTAATAACGCGCCACCAATCTTTCAAGCGAACTTCCTGCAAGGCCAATGCGCGGATGATCAACGAAGTCGCTTGCGAGCCGGAATTCCCTCCGCTGCTGATCAACAGAGGAATAAACAAAGAGAGGACAACCGCGCGTTCAATCTCATGCTCGAAGCGGCCCATTGCCGTGGCTGTCAGCATTTCTCCCAGGAACAAGATCACCAACCATCCCGCGCGTTTCTTGATCATGGTGCCAAAACCAGTATCAAGATATGGTCCGTCGAGAGCTTCCATGCCACCCATTTTCTGAATGTCTTCGGTATCCTCTTCGCGCATCACATCAATCAGATCGTCGACGGTCACCACTCCCTGCATCCTGCCTTCCTTATCCAAAACCGGAACCGCTTTGATGCCGTGCTGCGTCAACAAATGCGCGATCTCTACCTGATCGGTATTCTCAGAAACCGTATAGATGTTTTTTGTCATTACATCCTTCACGATTTTCTTTGGATCAGCCGCGACCAGATCCTTTAACGAGACAACTCCGAGCAGCCGCTGATTTTCATCCAATACATAGGCATAGTGGATCGTTTCCACGTGCCCCAACTGCTGGCGAAGATAGCTGATCGCCTCGTCGATGGACGATTCGGGACGCAGACGGGCGAATCGCGGATTCATCAGCCCGCCCGCAATGTCTTCGCGAAAAGCCAACAGCGCTTTTACTTCTTGCTTGGTTTTTTCGTCGAGCAGATCGAGAAGATGCTGGCGCTCGCGTTTGGGAGATTCCTGAACAAGGTCGGCCGCATCATCGGGGGCAAGCAACCGCATGTATAGCCGGCGCTCCCCTTCAGGCAGCGAGAGGAGAAGTTGCGATTGAGCTTTGGCATCCAGGGCGAGGAAGAAATTATCCATCAACTCGCGAGGAAGAGCCTGAAAACGCTCTACACGATCCGCTTGTCGCAGAGTGGGCCAAAGATCGAGCAGTTCATCCGCAGCATTGAGAGAATGTCCAATCATTGTTCGCACTCCAGTAGAGAAGAGGTTTATCCACACGGGGCGGTGCGGTGGGAATGACTGTTGAAATTACTTCCTACGATCGCGCCAGGAAATAAATTTCAGTTGTACTTATATCACTGGCTGAGCGCGGCGAAGCGCTCTATTGCATGTAGAACGCAGTCATCGTGCGATAAAAATTCCACACGTCTACCTTGGACGACATCTCATACGGAGCATGCATGGAAAGCAGCGGCACGCCCAGGTCAATCACGTCCATGTCTTCTCGCGACATGAATCCTCCAATCGTTCCACCGCCTGCGCCATCCACCTTGTAGGTGTGGGTCTGCCACGGAATCCCATTTTTGTCCATCAACCCGCGAATCTTCGCCGTGTATTCCGAGGTTGCATTGAATCCGCCTCCGTACAGTTTGATGGCCACGCCGTAACCGAGCCGGGCGGCGTTCGTAGCTTCGCTGGTGCTGGGGAAAATTGGGTTGATGCCGTCATTCGCATCGGCTGAAATGACTTGAGAGCTGCGCAACGCCCGCCGCAAGTCCAAATCGCTATAAGACGCGCCCTTCTGGGCGCCAATTAATTGGGCAAATGTTGCATTCAGGAATTGCGAGCCGGCGCCCGTATTATTCACGGACCCTTCTTCCTCAAAGTTGGATAAATAGGCAAGCGCAGTAAATTTGGGTGTGTCTTTCAGCTTCAAAATCGCGGTTGCAGCGCAATAAGACGATAGCCGGTCGTCCTGGCCATATGCACCCACCAGTCCGCGATCGAGTCCAACATCCGCGGGATTTGCCGCGGGCACCAGAGCCAGTTCCGCGCTCACCAAATCTTCTTCCTTGATCTTGTACGTATTTGCCAATTCGTTGGCCACTTCCGCCGCCACAGAACTTTTCTCTCCCGGAATGCTGCCGGCCACCGGATCGAGTTCCTCGCCCTTCAGCACTTCGGTATAGGTGCGGGTGCGCAACTCTCTATCCGAATGCGGCGCATTGTCTGGAATGACGAAAACGGGATCGCCCGGGTTCAGCCCGATAGAAACATCGATGGTGCGCCCGTCGGTAGTATCGATTCGTCCTGTCAGCGCCAGCGGAATATTTCCCCATTGATATTTCTTGATCCCGCCATAATAAATCGTTTTGAAAAGCGCGAAGCCACTGGCGGAATAGATTGGGCGTCCCTTCAAATCAATGTGCGGGCTGTCATGGTGCGTTCCAATGACGTGAGAGCCATCGACGATAGGCTGCGAACCGATTACTGCAAGAATCAAGCTGCGATCCCGATTCGAAATGATCAATCTTGCGCCGGGCTTGATCTGTTTGGGGTCGGTAAGCTCCGTAAACCCTGCGGCTTTGGCGCGGCGAATCACTTCACGCGTCGAGCCCAGCGCCGTTCGTGCCAAGTTGAGATAACTTTTATAATCCTCGGCGAAATCCTTCACCTGCCCGCGCTCCGTTGGAGTGAGCTGCAACCACGAGGATTTCTTTTTTGACCATGCGTCCCCTTCGTCTTGTTGTGCGTTCGCAACGCCCACGAATATACAAAGCAAGAAAAGTGCCGATGCGAATTTCATGAATAAACGGTTCATCGCAAGTACCCTCTTTGATTTGAGTTCAACGTGCCCTTCCTCATAACTCGCGCTAAGCGGCAGGGAGCAAATTTTATATCACAGCTATTCGCAGTGTGCTGATTACCGGACATTATTCTGTGATGGCGGGCGCGGGTCGATCGGTTTATGATCTCCAATTGTTGCGTCCATTCTTGCAACTACGCGATGCCAGTAGTTCTGGAGGGCGAGTGTGACGAAGCGACTGCATCTTTCCAACTGCGCGATATTCTTCATCGCGACTGTACTTCTCTGGGCAGCCTCGGCTCGTCCCGGCACGACGCTAATCCCTGCTTCACGCGAGAATTTTTGCGTCACGGAAGGAACAATCGAGGAATTGCCGGCAGGACGCCTCTCCGTCAATGCCTCTAAAATGCGCGCGTATCTGAACGTGCCAACGCCGCAACTTCTCGAAGCCCGTTTCACCTATCTTGGCGGCACAGAAAATGACGCGCGCCTTGGCTCTGGCGAATTACGCCGCCAGTTTGGCCTTAAGCTGCGTGCTCAAGACGCCTGCAATCTGGTTTATGCGATGTGGCGTATCGATCCGGAATCGAAACTGGTCGTCTCCATCAAAAGCAACCCCGGCCAGCACACTAGCGCACAGTGCGCCAACCGCGGGTATCGAAATATCAAGCCACGGCACAGCATCCCAGTTCCAGTCTTGCGGTCGGGGGAGACTCATACTCTTCGTGCGGAAATGAATGGAGATGAACTGCGTGTGTTTGCCGACAACTCTCTCGTTTGGGAAGGCCCGCTTGGGCCGGATGCGCTGGCGTTCGACGGGCCAGTCGGCATTCGCTCCGACAACGCTCGCTTACAACTAGAGCTACGCACCGCCGAGCCAATTCCGTCGCAACGCGCACATCCACCAGCCTGCCGTTCCAACGAATCTGAATAATTTCTGCCTCGGCAAAAGGGAGTATTAGTCTGAAGCTAGCCCGACGGCACGGAAACAAATTCGCTCTAGCCGGCGCGCTAGCCGATTTCGGTTGATCCGCTTCCCTTTGAGGTGTGCGTCATCCACAACGCCGTGCAATCCGCTGAACAGAAAAACCGCGGTGAAGCGTGGGTCGTCGATGGACCATGCTCCAGCCTTCGCGCCTGCTTCCAGTAAATCGTGCAGGTGATCGATCTCGACATTATCGACAAGTCCTTCACGCGTAGGAGGGCGCGATCCGTAAAAAAGAATATCGTGCAACTGAATAGAATCAAGATAACCAAAGATACAGGCCTGGCCCCATGTTGCGAGCTTTCCCTTCCAATCTTCTTCTTGCTTTTCCGCCATCGCGGCCTTGATCTTCACCAGCCGCTCCTGTCCATAGAGCTCGCCAAGTGCGGCAAGAACATCGTCCTTGGAAGAAAAATAGAGATAGAAAGTTCCTTTGGCGACATCGGCGGAGGAAGTTATCTGCTCGATGGTCGTTGCCGCGACGCCTTGTTTCAGAAATAGTTGCTGAGCAGCGTTCATCAATTCGTTGCGACGCTCTTCGGGCGGTTTCGTTCTTGGACGCAGTTTGTTTTTGGCGGGCATCAGATTCTACAAGCGAACGACTGAACGCTGGTCACTGACCGTAGCATAGCGGAGTGCAGCTTTCCTGGTTAGGAACTTTGTGGCAGGAGAATCACAATGTTTTCTATCCACTTCCGCCAGCACCTTCATCTCCCATCGCCAATTTGTCAGCCCATCGCAATTCGGGAAAGATCTTGGCCCATAGTGCTACGACTGCCAACGTGCCCAGGCCGCCCACCAGCGCAGCGTGCACAGTGCCGAGCAATGCGGCGGTAGCGCCCGATTCGAATTCCCCCAGTTCACTGGACGCTCCAATAAACAACCATTGTACGGCGCTGACTCTGCCACGCATCGCGTCTGGTGTAGAGACCTGCACCAGCGTCTGGCGAATCACCATGCTGACCATGTCGAATCCGCCCGCACAGATCAAAGCGGCAAGCGAAAGCCACAAGTTAATCGACAGCGCGAATACAAAAATGGCAAGACCGAAGCCCGCGACACATACCAACATCAACTTCCCCGCGCGACGTTCGATGGTGCGATGGGCCAAGAACAAACCGACCATTGCCGCGCCGATTCCCGGAGCACATCGGAGAAAGCCAAGACCGGCAGGACCAACTAGCAGTATGTCCTTAGCATAAATGGGGAGCAGGGCCGTAACTCCACCCAAAAGCACGGCGAACAGGTCGAGCGAAATGAGCGCAAGCAACAAACGATTCGACCAGACGTAGCGAATCCCGGCAAGAGCACCCTCATCCGTCGTTCCAGTTTCCTGAACTCGCGTTTTGTGGCCATGATCCGCAAGGTAGGGAAGTTGTGTCAAGGCGATCAGATAAAGTGCCGCGCAAAGCACAAACATGCCCGGGCCGTTGAGCCCATAAATCAGACCGCCAATTGCCGGACCGGCGAGCGAGCAAATTTGGAATGCGGATGAAGCCACCGTTACAGCGCGTGGAAATTCCGTGCCACTCACCAAGTTCGGCAGAGTTGCCGACATGGCCGGAGCAGAAAATGTCTGCGCCGCACCAATTACGAACAGCAGCAGATACACGATTCCTGCCGAGAGCGATGAGGCGGCCAACAAAATTCCAAAAGTCCCGGCGCAAATCGCTTGTAACCCGGTCGAAAGTCCAATGATCCAGCGCCTGTCAAAGCGATCCGCCGCCTGTCCAGTCACGAGCATCATGCCGATATTGGGCAGAAACCGCGCTAATCCCGCATAGGCCAGGCTCATCGGATTGTGAGTTGCCGCATAAACGTACCAGGCGATCGCGACGCTCAGCATTTGCGCGTTCAACTCGTCGATGGAGCGGATGACGAGGAAGTGTCGAAGCATGGGTTGATCCCGCAGCCACTCGCACAAGGGAGCTTTGGTTGAGCTTGCCGCGTTGCATATCGAGGAAGCCATTTGCCAATTGCCCTTACTTAATAGTGACTGACCGTCGGTCAGTTGTCAAGATGGATGGACACCTGTTTCAGGCTCGCTGCCTGCTTCATTCCCCCAGCTTGGCGATCTTCTGAGGCCTTGCTATGCTCCTAGGCCGATTGGGTTGCGACCCGGCTCAAGGAGTTATGGAAACCGATTCCTTCGCCTGGCAGGTTCTCAACCATGGATATGTATCTTCACGTTCGCGTGCTGTTCACAATTATCTTGGGGCTTGGTGTCTCTCGCCTGCTCAGCGGGGTCGCGCGAATCGTACAACATCCGAAAGAGTGCAAAGTGTATTGGGTCCACTTGTTGTGGGCGCTGTTCATCTTTCTCTATCTAATTCATTTCTGGTGGTGGGAATATCGCCTGCAAGCGGTCCAAAAATGGACATTTCCACTCTATTTCTTCATCTCCACGTACGCGGTTGTCTTATATTTGCTGTGTGTCCTGTTCTTTCCGGAAGAGATGGCTGACTACGGCAGTTTCAAGGAATATTTCTATTCTCGCCGGCAATGGATATTCAGTTTGATGACCATTCTATTCTTGGCCGATATAGCCGATACCCTCATCAAAGGTGGCGCTTATTTGCACTCGTTGGGCCTCTTTTATTACGTTCGAACAGCCTCGTACATTTTCCTGAGTTTGCTAGCAATCAAGATCAAAGACGAGCGATTTCATGCGGCTTTGCGATTTTTGCCACAGTCTTTGAAATCATTTTGATTTTGAAATACTACATGACCATCGGTTGAAACCTATGTCCGCGTAACCAAACTCGTCTCTCACGCGTCTCTTAATACAGAGCTGCTGACGGAGTCGCTGCCTTCGCCCGGGAGGCTGACATGTTCATGTTGAGGATTTCTCGATTTGTATCCGTTCGCGTTCCAATCCTTGCGCTTCTCTCGATCGCTGCAGCAAGCGCGCAACATATTCCATCTCCTGTAATTGCCCCAGTGCCGCCGGCAATTCTCACTGCAAAAAGGATTTTCGTTTCGAACGCGGGAGCAGACAGCGGACTGTTTCCGCATCCATTTACCGGGGGATAAGATCGCGCTTACAACCAGTTCTACTCGGATTTGCAGAGATGGGATCATTACGATATTGTTTCCGATCCTCAACAAGCTGACTTGGTTTTCGAATTGCAACTCACGGCGCCCCTCGGTCCTGCGGACGCAAGCAAGCAGAAAGGAGCTTCTGACCCCTGGCCGATGTTTCGCCTGGTTATCTTTGATCGAAAAACGCACTTTGTACTTTGGACGTTGACTGAGTCCATTGAGCCCGCAAACTTGCAGAAGACACATGACCACAACTTCGATGAAGCCCTGGCCACTCTCGTTCTCGACTTGAAGAAACTCACCAATAGCACGACCGCAACTGCGACTTAATTCAGTTTCTCCCTCTAACGAGTGGCTACGCCTGCGTACATTTCGGCAGTATGATGCGTGCTGTCCGTGTTTTGCGAAAGACTGCCTATGAAAAGACTCTTCTTGCTATTGCTCTTGTCAACCGGAGCATCATTTGCGCAAAGCCCCTTTGACGGAACATGGATCATTCAGTCTGATCCTTCACAACTCCCACAGAAACCAGTCGAGTATGTACTCGCCAACGGCATGTTTCGTTGTTCGGGTTGCATTGCGAATGTGGAAATCAAATCCGATGGGCGCGACTACAAGATTGAAGAAACCAGTTATTGGGACACAGCCAGCGCTCGAATCGTGGATTCCCACTCTGTCGAAGTCACTGTAAAAAAGTCTGGCAAAACTATGTTTACGGAGATCGACACTGTTTCTGCTGACGGAAACACGCTGACTCAGTCGCTAAAGGACACGACCGAAGCGCAAACCGTCACCGCTGAAATTCTCTTTCGCCGCGTCAACAAAGGGTCGGCTAGCGATCACCCTATCTCTGGTTCCTGGCGCGCTTACAAAATGAATCGCTCCAAAAACGGTTCCGTCATTAGATATACGTGCACTGCGGACGGATTTTCCGCCGAAACTCCTCTTGGTGAAAAGTTCGATGCGAAATTCGATGGCAAAGACTATCCGATCGAGGACGACCCAGGCCATTCCGTTGTTTCCGTAAAGCGAGTTAGCCCAAACGAAATTGAAATAACCACTAGACGCAACGAAAAAGTTGTTGGAGTTCTGCACTTAACCGCTTCGTTCGACGGCAACTCCATCCGCGTCGTCTACGAAAGTAAAGAGAGCGACACCACTAAATCCTACGAAATGTTGAGACAACACTAGGCCGACCCAACGAGTTCATCGAGGACTGCGGCTCCGGCTTTTTGCCGCCGTTGCCGCGTAGCCCTCGGAACGTCAAACTCAATCGCTACGGTTTGCCGGGATCGCGCAATGAACTTTGCACATTACTCTCTGGATTTGTCGGCTTCATCGCGACTACCCGATAGGTTCTTGTTTTCTCCTTGCTGTCCACGTTCTTGACCAACATGCGGTCCTTTTTGATCTTGAATTCAATTTCGTGACCGACAGGCAAAACTTCGGCATGTTTGGTGTCGGTTGGCCGGATGTGATACTCCATTTCATCGGTTCGCAGCAAATATTGTGGACATAACTTCTCATCGGAGTTCACATGCGTGATGCCCGCTGATCCCCAAAGAGTGCCTAACCCAGTCAGACCTTTCTCCTTTGCGCCGCACGGCACCGCCTCCATCTCCTCGAGCATCGCCCGCTCGGGCACATTTTTCTTTTTGCCGCCCGCGCTTAGAGGAACAGCAGTCATCAAGACTAATCCTAGAACGACCGAACTTTTCAAATTCATAACGCCTCCTAAAGTCGTTTGCCATTTGCGACCACGATTCAGTTGGCCGCGCCCACTAACCGAACAATTGGGAAAAGGATGCGCGAATCGAAGGGCCGGGTTCCGGCCCTCCAATTCCGCGCGATTCGCTCTTACGGCTTGGGCTTGGTGGGATCGGTTTGCGGAGTCGTCGTTGCTGCGCGACTACTGTTGCTCGTATTACTGAACTGTTGCGACGATTTCACAAAGTTCTGAGGATTTGCCATCAACTGTTGCCGGACATCAGGATGGGCATTGAGGTATTCCTGAAGCTCGGGATGATTTGCCAGGTATTCCTGGTTTTTGACTAGCGAAGGATCCTTCGCTAGTTGTTGCGAAATGTTGGAATGACCGCCGAGAAATTCGCCGAAGCTGGCGAACTGCCCGTGAGTAGTCGTATCGCGAACCATGGTATTTTCGCGACGGTCATAGCGCGCTTCCTGCTGCATGAAGGCGTTTGGGTTTTCCTTTACCTCTTCGCGAACTTCAGGGTGTTGTTGCAGATAAGTTTGCAGTGCAGGATGGTTCTTCACAAATTGGTCGTTCTTTACCAGTGAAGGATCCTTACGAAGCTGCTCGGCGATTTCACGATGGCCATCTAGGAATTGATCGAAACTGCCAAGCTCTCGGCGAGTGGTGTCACGATCACCCATGCTATTTTCTCGACGGTCGTGACGAGCTTCCTGCTGCATGAATGTGTTCGGATTTTCCCTTATCTCTTCACGAACTTCCGGGTGTTGTTGTAGATAAGTCTGCAGTGCAGGGTGGTTCTTCACAAATTGGTCGTTCTTTATCAGTGAAGGGTCTTTGCGGAGTTGCTCACCGATTTCACGGTGGCCGTCCAGGAACTGGTCAAAGCTGCCCAGCTCTCGGCGGGTCGTGTCGCCATCTCGATTGGCGTCTTCGCGGCGATCGTAGCGAGCTTCCTGCCGCATGAAGGCATTCGGGTTTTCCGTTACTTCCTCGCGA
>DASXIT010000056.1:0-43824 GCA_036497825.1 Candidatus Acidiferrum sp. | reverse complement strand
GAGTCCGGCCCTGTCCTACGCGCTACCCATTTCCTACTTTGACTCTCTCGGTCTTCCTCGGTTGTTCGATGGACTAGCCTAACCCTCTGAACCGCCGTACGCGGACCCGCATCTCCGGTGGTGTGGCAGGGGCGGACGGGTGACCGTCCCCCCTATGCCGATTTAGATTTGGACAAAAAAAGGATTAGGCTAAAAGCTTCCGCCGGAAACCTAGAAATACAGCCAGAGCACCTATAGCGAGAAGTGCAAGCGAACCAGGTTCGCGGACGTGAATGATTGCCTCGTAATTCAGGTAATGCTGCCACGGTGTAAAGGAATATCCGTTCGAGCCGGCACCAGGAGGCAGCGCGAATAGCTGAATGGAATTGGCGTTGTCGCTGAACACCGGGTTATTTCCCGTACCGAAAAACATGGTGTAGGGAGCTTTCGGATCACCAATCCCAACATCAATTCCATTTTGCAGGAATTGACTGTTTGCGGTGTAAAAGCCGATGCACGAAAAAAGAATGCTTTGACCATCGAAAGTGCCAGCGACGTTATAGAAGTTGGCAACAGATCCTGCTTTGAACCCCGAAGACTGGGAATTGCTCTGGATAGTAAATTGGACGGTATTGCCGTCTGTGGTGGTCAAGTTATAGGTAATGCCATCAGCCTGTCCTTTAGGGCCTGCGGCCCGCGAAATCTCATGAAAATGACTCCGAGGTAAGATCGCAACGGTCCGGAGCGGCGAGGTCGATTCCTGAATTGGAGAAGTCGAAGCTGTGAGACTGTCTGATCCGGAGCGTGCCTGTTTGAGCGGATAATTGGGCGTCGTTGTTTTCCCCTGGGGAAGCGGCGATAGCCCGCGACCCTGGTTAAAGTAACCGCAGCACGCTCTCCGCTCCCGGCCAGGCGGAAATATGTCCTATAGGATAGCGGGAATTGATGTCTCAGTGCCCGGCGGATGCTGAAGGCGCTCGCTGACGGGGAAACCAACCCAAGGCTCTAGTCGCTCTGGATGAGCGTTTGCGCGCTCGCCAGAACAGTTGTGCGACGCGCTTGGTGCCTGTACGGAGTTGAACGCTGTGTACCGGCGGCTGCTGACGGTGGCGTTGGAGGAGCTGCGATTGATCGACGAGCAGATAGGCGAACTGGACAAGGAGATGGCTAGTCTGCTCAGCGAGCACCAAAATGCCGTTCAGCGGCTGGCGGAAATGCCCGGTCTGGGAGTGGACTCAGCGCAGCAGATCATTGCCGAAGTCGGTCCTACCGCAGCGACCTTTCCCTCCGAGAAATACCTCTCCTCGTGGGTCGGTGCCTGCCCCGGCGACGACGAGAGCGCAGGCGTAAACTACAGCCACCGCTCTCCAAAGGGCAACCGCCACATGCGACGCTTACTCAATCAAGCTGCGAACGCAGCAGCCAGGAACAAAGGAAGCATCTTCGAGATCGTGTATCGCCGCTCGGTCCCGCGCCTGGGACACAATCAAGCCATCGGGGCCATCGCCCACCGACAGTGTCGGGCGATCTGGTAGATCCTTCACCAGGGAGTTCGTTACGAAGAACGTGGTCCCGCCGTCAGCGAAAGGTCGAAGCGATACGCACTGCCAGGATGCTTCGGCAACTCCAAAACCTCGGCTACCGGATCGAACCACCGAATCCTCAACCCAGCCAAGCACAAGCGCAGTGATTTTCGAGCCTGACAAGAAAACACAAAGTGCAAGTAAAGCAACGACCTTAATGGAGTCCCTCATTGGGTGAGAGCCCTTTCAAACTATGGTTGTGCCCCTGCGGCAGGAAGGAGTAAGACTCTTCCGGAGCATCGTCCTTAGATGTACAATCCCAGTACCAAAATGGGAGCGGAATAAATTACCTAAAATCAATGAAATGGCAGCCAATGGGTCGAAGATAAAAGCAAAGGATTCCCCTTAACATATTAATGAGCAAATCTTGGGCATTTCGATGGCATTAGCTCAAGCAAATAAACGAGTTAAGGCTGTTTTGGAGAGACTAAACTGGTGTGATCGTGGATGATCTTCCACCCCTCGGGGAATTTTTGAAACACCAGTGTGAAAACGCCACCGACGTCTCCGGCGCCAAGGGTGAGATGCCACCTACCGAGAACCATCGCCGAGGTTGAGCTCAGAGAACGGATCTCCAGATCGGAAAAATCGAGATGGCCCATGGCGGCTTGCGTAGGATAGCGCTGCTGATAGCGGGTGAAGACGGACTGCCATCCACGAGAAACGCCGGAAGAGCCGGAGAAGGTGACCTCTGGGGAGTTCCAGTAGCCATCCATGAAGGTGCGAATATCGCCCTTATTCCAAGCGGATTGCTGTGAGGTCAGCACGGCAGTGATCTCTGTCGCGGCAGGATCGGCATGGTGCATTTCCTGGGCATTGCAGCGGGAGAACAGCATGAAAGCTAATAGAGCAAACAAAAGACATTGCCGAATTGCGGTAAGCGAGCGAATCACGGATCCTCCAAGAAGCAAAGGAGTATAGGAGAGAATGAAAAACAGGTGCAAGAGGGCAATCGTATGACTAAGAATTTGCGGCCAAGGCGGTGGTAGCGAAAAAGCCATGCGACGGGGACTACTTAAGTAGTACCCCGGGTCTATTGGAGATTACAGGGGAAGGGAAGAATATACACATGGAGGCTGAGGGATGTTTGCCGCCATGTTATTTACGATCGCGATGCTTGCGCTCTGCCAGTTTGCGCTGTTCTATTGGCGCGCGGTAGTGGCGGGCGTGGCCTCGCAACCCGTATCCGAGCGGGTTTTGGAAGCGGCACATCTGGAATCCGGAGAATTCTGCGGAGCGGATTTCCAGAAGCTGGTGACCCTGCTTGGGATGACGCCAGCGCTGAAGAGCGGGAACAGCAAGATGGGACTGGTGGGAGTGTACTACCGGTTCGTACAAAACATGGGCGCAGCGTTTGGGAAGATGTCGCCCGCGGTGGTTAGCTGGAGTGAGCGCGAGAGCGTACTCTGTGCGCGATATGCGGCGGCGCAAATTGAACGGCGGCTGCAATCCAATCTGGCACAAGCGGAAGCTATTCGATCCTGCTAACAGATTTACCTAGCACGACCCTCGCAGATTATTTCTCTCCTTTGAAATACTCACTAAATGGAATGAACGTAGTAGCGAAACGTTGCTGCCACGGACCTTGCCGTCGGAGCGTTAGCTTCCAACGGAATCGGGCGAGCTCGTAACAGACATCAACAAATTGTGATGTGAAGTGGTTTCGCGGAGTGCTATGCTGCAAGTCCGCCCTGTCCATCGAAAAGAGAGGAATTCCCCCATGGTAGACCTAGACCAACTTAAGCAGAAGTACGCCTCAGTGCTCAATCTAATCACCCAATCGGGCGTGCAGTTGTCACATGTGCATATTCAGGACGACAAGTTGTATATAGAAGGAGCAGCGGGAAGCGATGCCATCAAGAACCGGATTTGGGATCAAGTCAAGGTGGTCAATCCCAGCTTGAACGATATCACGTTGAACTTGTCGGTAGATCCATCGCTGGCGCCGAAGCAAAAGACGTATACGGTGGCGGCGGGAGATTCACTGTCGAAGATCGCGAAGCAGTTTTACGGGAATGCCAACGAGTACACAAAGATTTTTGAAGCG
The DNA here is from genome assembly GCA_036497825.1 of Candidatus Acidiferrum sp. GTDB lineage: Bacteria > Acidobacteriota > Terriglobia > Acidiferrales > UBA7541 > Acidiferrum. The sequence continues at coordinate 40,215 of DASXIT010000056.1, read as the reverse complement.
AACCGCAATGTGTTGAGCGATCCCAATATGGTGAAGGTAGGACAGCAGTTGGTGATTCCGGATTGAGCAGATCGTGTGCGGGAAATGGACGTGGGCGGAAGAGGATTCCGTCCGCATTTTTGTTGGGTGGCGAGGGATTGACGGAGTAGACCCAAGACCACAGTCACGAGTGACTGTGCCACTGGTTTGGCGATAATTTGGCGTTGAGATTGATTCTTCGACTGTTGGACGAAGAGTATTAGCAGTCGTCGGTCCAGCGCAGGAGGGTTGCTCCGGAGGTGAAGCCGGCACCGACGGCGGCGAGCAGGACGAGGTCGCCTTTCTTTAGTTTCTTTTCTTCAAGGGCGGTCTGCATGGCCAGGGGAAGTGTGCCCGCGGTGGTGTTGCCGTAGCGATCGATGTTGATGATGACCTTGTCGAGGGGCATGCCCAGGCGCTCCGCGGTAGCGCTAATGATCCGCTGGTTGGCTTGATGAGCGATGAAGCAATCCACATCTTTGCCGGTTAGTCCATTTTTGGCCAGAATGCGTTCGGTCATTTCTGCCATTTTTTTCACGGCGTACTTGAAGACATTCTTACCGTCCTGGTGAATGTAGTGCATTTTCTTGTCGACGGTTTCGTGGGTGGCCGGGTTCAAACTGCCTCCGCCGGGCATGTAAAGGAATTGCCCACCCGCGCCTTCGATCTGGGCGACATGATCGATGATGCCTTCTTCGCCGTCTTCTGTGGGTTCGAGCATGACGGCACCAGCGCCATCACCGAAGATGATGCAAACGGCGCGGTCGGCAAAGTCGGTCATGGATGAATTCACGTCCGAACCGATGACCAGCACTTTTTTGTACTGTCCCGATTCCACGAACTTGGTTCCCACGTTGAGGGCATAGAGGAAGCCTGAACATCCCGCGGAAACATCGAAACCCCAAGTATTTTCGATACCCAACTTATGCTGCACGAGGCAAGCGGTTGAGGGATACATCATGTCGGGAGTTACGGTGCCGACAACGATTAGATCGACTTGCTGTAGATCGAAGGGATGAGCCGCTTGCAGCTTCTTTACTGCTTCAACAGCCAGATCGCTGGCGGCCACGCCTTTATCCGCAAGGTGACGCTCGCGAATACCGACGCGCGCCATGATCCATTCATCCGTAGTGTCGACCATTTTTTCCAGATCGGCGTTGTTGAGGATGCGCGGAGGAACGTAGCCGGCTACACCCGTAATTTTGGCGGCGATGCGACGAGACATGAAGCTCCTTGCGAATACGAAACAATGAAGGCAAAAATTTATTGTATGCGAGGAAGTTGAATAGAAACAAGCAGATAAGCAGCTAGAGAGGAGGAAGAATCTCCAGGCGCCAAGTGATCTTCGCAGTCTTTTGAAGCATGGCGGCGACGGAACAGTATTTTTCCTCGCTCAGTTCAATGGCGTGGCGGACGGCTGCTTCATCAAGATTTCCTCTGAGACGATAAAGGATTTCGAGTTTTGTCCAAACGGTTGGCGGGTCCGGGGCGCGTTCACCGGAACAGATCACGTCCAGCGATTGGATCTTCTGACGTTTCTTTTCAAGGATGATCACCACGTCGGTGGCGGTGCACGCACCAAGAGCGATCAGGGCAAGTTCCATGGGGCCGGGAGCTTTGTTGGAATCGCGGTCGGAATCGATGGGAACGGAGTGGCCGGAAGGGCTGATGGCTGTGAATTTTTGATCGCCAATCCATTTGACGGAAGCGGTTTGCATGAGAGTTCCTTTGGTGGAGGTAGAGAACTAGTTTAGCAAGTTGTGCAGGGAAGAGAGAATCAGGAGAGGGGTTGGCTGGCGGATGGCTCTGGGAAATAGTTGGAATTGAGATCTTTCGCTCCGCTCTCTTCGAAGTTCAGGGCAAGTAGGATGACAATTTTTTGGGAATGGATGGCGAAGGATTGGTTAGTGGCGCCTTCAGTTGGCGGACCGCCTCAGAAGGCGGTCCCTACAACGCGGGAATAACCCAAGAGCGCAGTCCCTTCGACTTCACTCAGGGCAAGCCCTTCGCACCTTAGGGTAAACAAGAGTGACTGTGCCACGAGCTAGAGGTTGCGGGAGATTAAGGAGGAGACTTCTATGATCGGGTTGGGTAGTTGACGCATGGCGCGGACGAAAGCTTGGATCAGGCTGGCATCGAACTGGGAATTGGCGCAACGCTCGAGCTCGGTCAGAGCTTGCTCGGCGGTGCGGCCTTTCTTGTAGCTGCGATCACTGGTAATGGTGTCGTAAGAATCGGCGATGGTGATAATGCGCGCGCCGAGAGGAATATTCTCACCGGAAAGAGCATTGGGGTAACCGGAGCCATCGAAAAATTCGTGATGATGCAGGACCATTTCGCGAATGCGCGCGAGCGGCGCAAGTGGTTCAAGAATTCTTGCGCCGAAGAGCACATGGGTTTTCATGGTCTCCCATTCTTCGGGATTCAGCGGGCCGCTCTTGTTAAGAATAGCTTCAGGGATGCCAACTTTGCCGACATCATGAAGGACGGCCGCCAAGCGAATCTCTTCAACTTCGGATTCGGACATGCCAAGAGCTTCGGCCAGAAGCGCGGCGTAGGCAGAAACTTTTTGAGAATGGCCTTGGGTGTATTGATCCTTGGCGTCGATGGCGTAAGCGAGAGAGGTGACGGTATCAAGGATGGATTGCGGCAGCTCGGAAGGTGTTTGGGTAATGGATGCGCCGGAATTTTCCGTGTCGGGAAGAGAATCGGTGAACTGGCGCAGGCGTTGATAAATTTCCTCAAAGGCGTCGGGTCCGGTGGCAAAGAGACGCTTGAGAGTGACGCCGAGATAGGCTTCGAGCACATCGCGTTTCCAGCGGCGCGTTTCCTTGGGATCGACATGATCGGCGGTGGAAACGGTGTTGCCGCCTTGATGCTTGGAGAGATACATCGAAGCGTCGGCGACTTGGATGAGCTCCTGCGGAGAAGAACCGTGAAGCGGGTAGCAGGCGATACCAAAGCTGGCGCTGATATTTTTCTCGCGGAGCAGCGGATCGGCGGCGACCCACCCGCGAAGCTTCGAAGCGAGTTGACGAGCTTGCTCCATGGTGGTTTCCGGCATCAGGATGACAAATTCGTCGCCACCATAACGAGCGACAACATCGGAACGACGGCAGTTGGTTTCCAGGATTTGGCCGACACGCTGGAGAACCAAGTCACCTTCGAGGTGGCCGTAGAAATCATTCACGAATTTGAAGCGGTCGAGATCCATGAGTACGAGAGCGAAGGAACGGCCAGCGCGTGAAGAGCGTTTCCATTCGGACGAGAGAGCTTCCATAAAGAAGCGATGAGTCTTGACGTTGGTAAGACCATCGGTGATGGCTTGCTCCTGAGCTTTCTGGAACGAAAGAGCATTGTGAAGGGCGCCAGAAATCAAGTCGGCCAGGGTACGAAGAAGTAAAATTTCTTCTTCGGAAATTTCCATGAGCTCAAGATTCTCCACGTACAGAACGCCATGGAGATGGTCGGCATAGAAAATAGGCAAGGCGATAGCAGTCAGGGAATCGGCAAGAACGGGATTCGCGCCGGTCTGGTTGTTGGCAATCGACCGGAAGGAAGCCGTTTTGCCGGTGCGAGCCACCTGGCCAATCAGGCCAGCGTCGAGCGGAAGCCTGCGGCCCAAGGCGCCGCGGCGCATGCCACCCTCAGCTTGAACGATAAGTTCGCGAGTGGTGTAGTCCATGAGGGCAATGCCAATGTGATCGTAAGTGAGCCCCGCCTCCAACTGTTCGGTCATCTTGGAGAGAACTTCATCGGGATTCAGGGTGGCGATGGCATCGCGCGAAATTAGATTTACGAGACTAAGATGACGAGCCTTTGTGCGTTCCTCCTGGAACAGCCGGGCATTTTCGATGGCAATACTGGCCTCGCTGGCGAGCACGCGAAGAAGTTCGAGATGGCCTTCATCGAACATACGTTCCATGTCGGAGAAAATGCAAAGAGCGCCAATAGTGTGATCGTAGGCGACCAGAGGCACACCGCAGAAAGAGCCGGTGGTGCGGATGGGGTCAACACCCAGTTTTCTGATTTCATTGGCGAAATTCTCACGGACCAGCACCGGCTGGCGGGTACGCAAGATGTATTCAGTAATGTGATTTCCAGCGGGGCGAGAGCGCTTGGGCATGCGCACTCCGTCGATCAACTCGAGTTCGAAGCGGATTGCATCGCGAAGGGGATCGAGAGAGGCGAGATACAGATTTTGCACGTCGAAAAGGCGGCGCAGTTCCTCCCAAATTTTCCGGAGAAGATCTTCGCGATTCAGCGTGGAGCTGAGGGCGCGGCCGATTTCGTTCAGAACGTGAAGCTCTTCCGAGCGGCGGGAAGTCTGCTGAATGAGATAGCTGTTTTCGACAGCCATGCCGATCTGATGGCCGAGTGCGAGCAACAGGCGCAACTCCGCCGGAGTGAAGCGGCGATTGTCGGGAGTACCGAGGAGAAGCAAGCCGAACGCTTGATCTTTGGCTTGCAAACTGATCACGACGACACTGCGCAGGCCTTGTTGCAAAGCGAGTTCGCGGAAGCGGCGAATCGGTTCGTCTTTTTCAAGAGCGGTGAGTTTGTCGTCACGCAAGTCGCGAAAGCCTAGGAGGCCTCCAAGGCGGGAGACCAGACCGACTAGATAATCGTCAAGACCCTCTTCCTGGGCTTTACGGCAAAAGTCATCGGGAATGCCGGCGGAAACGACGGAAGTGGGACCAGTGGGATCGCCATGATGAAGAAAAAGCGCACCGGAGGGCAGGCGAACGACGCCGAGAACGCGATCCAAAGCTTGAGCAAGCATGCGCTGAATTTCGCCACCGACAAAACTGGAAGTGGCCAGATTCAGATTCGAGAGAGCCAGCATATTGCGTTCGACGCGCCGTTTTTCTTCCTCGTAGATGGCCATGACCAGAAGCATCGAAACAAAAACGGTGGGAATCGCGGTGATCGGGGTAACGACCACTCCCACGGACTCTGGAGTAATTTTCAGGAAGTGCAAAGAAATGAAGCTAAGCCCCCAAACAGCGAAGGCAACGCCGAGAAGGCGATCAGCGAGCGTTTCGAAGCGCTGGCTTTCGCGCCAGAAGAGGTAGCCGGAAGCGACAAAGACCAAGGAAGCTGGCACGATCAACGAAAAAGTAAATAGATTGGCGGCGTTGGCTGCAGCCCAAACCACGAAAAAGAGAGAGACGCCAATGGCAAGAGCAATACCTAGTTTTAGACGGGTGTATAGCTGGGTGCCAAGGAAGAAAGCGATGCCAGAGAGCGCAAAGAATAAATGATTCAGCGAACTAAGAGAGCGGGACGTCCCTATCCAGGGAGCGAGGCCCGGAGAGAAATAATGGAGCGCGTAGAGAACCCAGGCAGCGATCCAAAGCAAAATGTACTGCTGACGCTTGAGGGAATAGATATAGGCAAAGAAAACGCCAACCAGCAAAGTGGCGAGGAGAAAGCCGAGCGCGATAATACTCTGTACCATCAAGGATAGTGGGCCTGTTATCCGGTACGAAAGAGTATGCGAACTAAGAACAGAGTGGAAAATGTGCGGAGCTTGCATTTGTGAAAAAGACAAAGCAAGAGCCGCGAAAAAGCAAATTCCATTCCGCCTGAATCTGGCACCTCAAGCGCACTCAAAATAGAGTACTTATGATTATGGGGGTGGAAAAAATGATGGTGCAAGAGGACCAAAGTTTTGGTTGCGAAAAAGGTAGTAGAGGCGGGGACACCTTGCACGAGATGGCAGCGCGGTTGGACGGGAATGAGCGGTTTCGCTAAACTGGAAAATTACACCAAGCGAGCGGGACGCGACGAACCATGACAGAGTCAAGCACAACAGGACAATCCGGCGTACGAGTTCGATTCGCGCCCTCACCCACAGGCTATTTGCACGTGGGAGGCGGACGAACGGCGCTGTTTAACTGGCTATACGCGCGTAAAGAGCGTGGAGTGATGGTTTTGCGCATTGAAGATACCGATGCGGAGCGCAACAAACCAGAACTGGTGGAAGGCATTGTAGAGGCGCTGAAATGGCTGGGGCTGGCTTGGGATGAAGGGCCGTTCTACCAGTCGCAACGGACTGCGCTGTATCAGGAAGCGGGGAAAAACCTGCTGGCTAATGGCAGCGCATTTCTGTGTCATTGCCCGCCGGAAAAATATGTGGGAGGAGATCACGCGGTGGAAGGCGCGGGGCCAACACAAGTGCGGCGGATTGTGCGCTGCTCGTGCCGCGATGGGAAGCCATCGACGCCGGGAACGAAGCCGGCGTTGCGTTTCAAAGTACCGCTGGGAGGAATTACGAAGTTTAAAGATGCGGTGTTTGGCGAGAGGGAATTTGCGAATGACGATATCGAAGATTTCGTGCTGCTGCGCTCTGGGAAAGAAGGGGAAGAGTTTGGCCAGGCGATGTACCAGATGAGCGTGGTGGTTGACGATGTCGATATGCGGATTACGCATGTGATCCGTGGAGCGGACCATATTTCAAATACCCCGAAGCAGGTACTTCTGTACCGTGCGATGGGAGCACAGGAGCCGATTTTTGCGCATGTGCCGCTGATTTTGGGCGCGGACAAGTCTCGTTTGTCGAAGCGGCATGGAGCGACGGATGTGAACATGTATCGCCGCGAGGGATTCTTGCCGGAAGCGTTCCGGAATTTCCTGGCATTGCTGGGTTGGGCGCCGGGTGGCGATGAAGAATTTCTGCGGACAAACGATCTGTTGGGAAAATTTTCACTGGAAGGTGTGAGCCGGACAAATAGCGTGTTTGACCGCGCGAAGCTGGAATGGTTCAACACACAATATCTGCAGAAACTGTCGATCGAAGAGCTGCTGCCTGCAGTGAAAGAGCAATTGAAGCAGGATAAGTTGTGGAAAGAGGAGTGGGCGAGCGGCGCTGGACACGAATGGTTTTCGAAGACCGTGGATATGCTGCGGTCGCGGGTACGATTGTTGCCGGATTTCTCAAGCTGGTCGCGGGCATTTTTCAGCGATGAATTTGAGATCGATGCGGCGGCAAAGGCGAAATTCTGGAAAGACGAGAGGGTGCCGGGTTTACTGGAGAAACTAGCCGATGCGTTGGCGACGCTGCCAGAATGGAACCATGACGCTTGCGATCATGCATCGCGAAAAGTGGCGGAAGAGGGCGGAGTGAAGGCGGGGTTGCTGATCAACGCGACGCGCGTGGCGATTGTAGGACAGGCGGTTGCGCCGCCATTGTTTGACACGATGGTTGTGCTTGGGCAGGAAAGAGTGGTTCGGCGGCTTCGCGCGGTGTTGCCGGGATTTAAAAAATCGTAAAGCTTAACGATACCCACCCACAAACTAGAGTCGAGCTGTTAAGAAAAGAGAACCCAAGAGCACAGTCAGGAGTGACTATGCACACGTCCAAAGATTCTTGGGCGAATGTTCAGGGCTGCAGTTTTTGTGAGCCTAAATCTTTCTTGAATGTCTTGTGGAAGATAGAGGCGGCAAAAATAGGATTGTCGCGCGTTCCGGTGATGGTGATCGGAATGACTGCGCCGGCTTTTCCATTTTTGAAGAACGGGTCAATGGGCTTTAACAGTACGGACTTTGCGCCGGTGACGGTTTCTGAAAGTTTTGCTTGCAGTTCAAGATGGCCGCGGAAATCGAGCTCGCCGCCATGCAATTTGTAAGAACCGTCGAGCAGGACCGCGGCGCCTTCCACAGTGAAATCCAAATGAGTAAATGTGACGACAGCCTTTTCGACGTGAAAATGGCCTTTGAGGTAGGACACGGCACTGCCAGCGCTAGGATCTGCAGGTTCGCCGAGTCCGTGGCGGCTGAGTGAGGCCAACTTATTGCTAATCTCGGTACTGGTGAAGTGTGCATCATCGGCATCAAAATCGCCATCGAGTAGGAGTTTATCGATAGCTTTTTCCTTGGATGGCGGAATGACAAGCTTGGTGCGGAGCTTAATTGGTCCGGTCAGCGGAGGTTTGTCGGATTTCATTGCGAGTTTGAGAATGTCCTCCAAGCGTGCAGCGGGAGCATCCACATCGAGGTTGATGAGGTGGCCCTGCTTGGCGCGCTGAAGGACGACGCTGCCATTCGCGATGATCATGGAATTGCCGAGAACCGCGCGCACAGGATGCAAAAAGGTGTCGCCATCGGTGCCATCCACGGTGGCAGAGAACTCGGTGTGTAGAGGTACACCGCGTCCAACAGGATCGAGTGAAAAATTCGGTGTTTCGGTCTGACCGTTGACTGAAAGATTGTCGAGCGTGCCATTGTATTTTCCGGTGGAGGAAAGGATTCCACCGATGCCAGGGAACGGATCCAGGTCCACGTTGGTGAATTGATAGGCGCCCGAAACGGGAGTGTTGCCCAGTTGATCCAAATCCCAAGGCCCGAAAGTACCTGTTGTGGCGATTTCTCCCTTTGGTTTTGCGTTCGTAAGATTGCCACGAAAATCAAAGGGCCTGCCGGCGCCAACATCGGTGAGAACTAAATTATGAATGTCAAAATCGAGGGGATCTTTGCCGGTCTTTTTGGAGATGAAGAAGATGGTGGTGTCGTTGCAGATGATTCTGTCGATGATGACGTTTTGCGCGGGTATCGGGGCTGGATGGGGAGGCGATCCTTTCTTTTCGTCTTTGTTGCGAGGGGGGATGGTGATGACCATATCCCTCAGGATCACGCTGCTGATGTGCTTCACGGGATGAATGATTCCAGAGAGCCCTAAATTGAACTCGAATTCGTTGATGTGAATAAGCGGAGGAACGTCAAATCGATTGTGATAGTGAACCGTAAGATTTCTACCTTTGACAGTCATGTACGGCCAGATCTGAACGTGCAACGATTCCAGATCGATTTTGCTATTGAACCGCTCGCCGAGATCGCGGACTACCCACGCGCGTGTGAATGCATCAATCTTGCGCAGGCGCGCGTGGATAAAAACGGCGAGGGTTGCAGTTGGGATGAGAAAAACAGCGAGAAAATAAATCCACTTTCGAAAAAATCGCGGGCGCGCGCCCATTACATCTCCAAGCAATGCGCTGGTTGCTAAGACGAGTTATCGCAAAAAGATATCGGAATGCGCCGGGCGAGCGGCATCGGGTTTATCCGTTATATTGATGCTCGCTCCCAGAGAGAGAGTGACGGGAGGAAGACAAATTTCGTTGCTGCAAGCCTGGTAGTGAAGCTTCAAAGGCACGCGCTGTGCGCCGACGGGAGCGTTGGCAAGGGCAGTCATCGGAACGCGAATGACGACGGAGTTGGTATAGACGTTGAGCTGTTTGTCTTTCGAAAAGGTAAATGTTTGTAGCGTGCCCTTGGGGTAGACGATTTCGCCGACCTTGAAACCTGCAGGGACTTCAGCGCGGAGGTCCGTGGGAATCAAATAATCCGCGGAGACTTCGCGAGCGTTGACATGGAAGCCGGGGCGAATTTTCATGACGACTGCGAGTTGAAAAGATTTGCCACGAGCCACCGGATCGAAAGAAACAAAGGCTTCGGGAACGACTACATCCTTGCCCGAAGGAGTTTGCGAATTCGCGATGATGGGCAAGAGTAACGCAGAAACGGTGAGAAGGGATGCGAAGAAGGAATTTGAGAATTTCACACGGCCACCTGGGTATTCAATTGTTGAGAGATCACGCGGCTCATTATCGCGAACAGGTCCTCGCCGGATTTGGGCAGAACGAACGCATTTTTTTCCTCAGACCACGCGAGTTTGAAGCTGGTGGATAAGGCGGAGACCCAAATTTCGCGGATCGGGGTGTTGGGAGAAACGACGAAGCGCGCTGGTTCTGGCTCTTCGAAGATAATTTCGAGCTTGCCGCTTTCTCCTTCGACATCAAAATCGTGGATGTCTCCTTGGTCAAGGAGGCGTTTTTTTAGCTCTTCGAAGAGGGCATCTGATTTTTTTTGGAAGTCGTGCTCAGAAAGCATAGGGTGCTCGATCCTGATCAGAGTTGTGATTCGATGGCTTTGGCCATTTCGTCGTAGCTTTTCAATCCCTGGAAACGGACGACCTGCTTGCCATCGCGAGAAATGAGAAAGCTGGTTGGATAGCCGAGAATGCCGCCAAATTTATTGGAGGCATCATCGGTGCCGATGAGAATCGGATAACTCATGGGAAGTTGCTGGCCGTTCACGTCGAAGCGTTCCTTGGCGACGAAAGGGGCGACAACGGACTTGCCTTCATCATCCATGGCGACGCCGACGACGGTGAAACCTTTGGGGCCGTACTTGGCCTGCATGTCGATGAGCCAGGGAATTTCCACGCGGCAGGGATCGCACCAGGTAGCCCAGAAATTCAGCAAAACGACTTGGCCTTTGTAATCGGCGAGGTTGATGTCCTTGTCCTGCAAATCTTTTAGCGTAATTTGCGGAACAGGTTTGCCATCCGCATCGCCGGCGGAATGAGCAGCGACGACACCAGGCTTTGCGGAAAGGCGAGTGGCGCGGTCAGCGTACAGAGTGAGGCCGATAAGCGCTGCGACGGTAACAATGATGAGAGCAATTTTTTTCATGATGAATTCTACCCACAGAAAGAATAAAGGATTTCTACATATACTTCGAAAAACCATTCAGAAACGATAGTTTACCGGTCAACCATGTCAAGCGGTTGAAGAAAACCAGACCACCGACAAACAGTAGTAGCGCGCCGCTGAAAACCTCGACTACGTGAAGGTACTTGCGGAAATTTTTGTAGAACTGGAGGAATTGGCTGAGGCCGAGCGCGGTCAACAGAAAAGGAACGGCGAGACCGGCAGAATAAACGGCCAGGAGCAGGACGCCACGGCCCACGGTTTCGCTGGCGGCGGCAAGCACGAGAACCGCGGACAGGATCGGGCCGATGCAGGGAGTCCAGCCAAAGGCGAAGGCAAAGCCCAGCAGAAAGCCACTGAGGATTCCGGGCTTGGAGTCCGTGTTTCGAATGCGCACATCCTGATTCAACCAGCGCGCGAGAACTGGGCCGAAAAAGCCGATGATCGAGAGTGAAAAGAAATGAACGGCACGAAGGCCGGCGAAGAGCGGTCCACCATGAAGCAGCGCTGCGATGCCAAGAGCCACGAGAATTACGCCGAGGATTATGCCCGCGCGAACATTCATTTTGATGAGCCCGCCGAGAAGGTGGAGGCCAAAGAGCAGAATCAAAGCGCCTGCGATGGGCGCAAGTAAGGTCTTGTGCTGCTGAAGAAATCCACCCACAGCGCTAGCGGAAGCACCGAAGCCAATGAAGACGGCGGAGAAGCCGACGACGAAAGACAGGGCGGAAGCAAAAAGGCCGCCTTTCGGTTGATCTCCCTTGCGAAGCTGTTCGACGCCAATTCCGGAGAGCATCGAGATGTAGCCGGGAACGAGTGGAAGAACACAGGGAGATAAGAAAGAGATGAGACCAGCGAGAAAGGCCCCGGCCAGAGAAACATCGGTCATTTCGAAAGTATCCTTTTCCTATCTATTCTCGCATAAAGAGCGGGAATCGTGGTGATTACAGTCCGGGAGAGCCCAGGGGGCAATTTTTTTTTCCTTGTGTGCCGTCTCGCAAATGCCGTGAAGAAGTTCGGAGTCTTCGGGGGCTGAAGCCCAATTCAATTCTCAGGCTTTACGCCGGAGCTAAAGCCCCGGCCTCCTAAGGAAAAGCGCAAGTAACTTCTGGACAGCACACTAATTAGACGCGGGAGGAACTGGAAAGGGCGCACGAGAAGAATGGTCGCGCAAGCGCTCGAAAACGCCGGCCAGAGCAAGGAGGAATGGGTCGGAATGCAATGGGCCGATGAACTGAAGTCCGGCAGGAAGATTGCTTTTGGTGATGCCGAGGGGAACTGAAATGGCGGGAATGCCTGCGAGATTGGCGGGGCGATTCAAACGCAAGAGGAGGGCCCGCGTTGGGTGGAGCCTGCCGTCAATGGAGATGGACTCTTCGTCGAGCAAGGGGGCGGTGATGGGTGTGGTGGGGACAACGAGGGCGTCGAGTTTATGCTCTTCCAGCAAGGAATGAAATTGCGAGATGAAGTGCTCGCGAGACTGTAATGCTTGCAGATAAGTAACTGCGCTGACTTTTGTGCCCATTTCCAGGCGAGAGCGGACATCTTCGCCGTATTCCGCGGAACGCGCGGGGAACCAGCCGGATTGCTGGTGATAGAAAAGCGCTTCGGCCCAGGCGATCTGATTGCCGGCTTCTTCGGTCATTTCAATTAAGGGCAGCGACACTTTTTTTACCTGGGCACCGTTCTTGCGAAGTAGACGAATGGCGGAATCATAGGCAGCGGCAACGTCGGGTGCCAGGAGATCGAAGAAAAATTCCTTAGGAATGCCGAGACGAGGTTTGCGCGAGCGGGCCGAATTGGATTTAGCTGAGTGCTGAAGGTGTGAATTCGTTGAAAGACGGACTGTGTTCCAGAGCAGAACAACATCCGCAACTGTTCTGGCCATCGGACCGACGACATCCAGAGACGGCGATAAAGGGACAACGCGCTCTGTGCTGACTGAACCGAGGCTTGGTTTCAGGCCGACTGTGCCGCAAAGCGAAGACGGAATGCGGATGGAGCCGCCGGTGTCTGTGCCAATGCTCCCGTAACAGAGGCCAGCGGCCAGAGCGGCAGCAGAACCTCCGCTGGAGCCACCGGCAATGCGGGCAAGATCCCACGGATTGCGCGAAGGACCGAAATGAGGATTGATGTTGCTGGCCCCGTAGGCAAATTCGTGCATGTTGGTCTTGCCGACGAGAACAGCTCCAGCATTTTGCAACGCGGTCACAGCCGGTGCGTCCTTCGTGGGAACAAAATTGCGAAGAATCTGCGAACCGGCGGTGGTGCGAATACCAGCGGTGTAGATATTGTCTTTGAGCGAAATGGGAATTCCATGCAAAGCTCCGCGATCGCGGCGCGGCGAGCGACCTTTTCCCTTTGCAAGTTCGGATTCCGCGCGGCGAGCCTGTTTCAGGGCGAGCTCAGCGGTGACCGTGAGAAACGCATTGAGCTGAGGGTTGAGTTTCTCAATGCGAGCGAGGAGAAAGCGCGTGAGCTCAACTGGAGAGAGCTTGCGAGTGCGAAAAAGTTTTCCAATAGTGGCGATGGAAGCGAAGGCGAGCTGTGAGTCAGTCAGCATCAATAAATTTTTTCCAGACGGCGGAGATTGCCAAAAGTGCCGAGGTTGGAAATGATGAAGGCCACGCGAAACTGATTTTCCGTGCGGATGACGCCAAGATTGATGTGCCGGTATTCAAAGGCCAATCCGCAACAACTGCCATTGTAATTCACAAGGACGAATTGATTTTGGACAGTATCGTTCTGCAGATTGTAGCTGAGACCGGCAGCGGCATTGAACCCCTGGCGAGTGAGGCCGCCATAACCAAGAATGGCGCGAATCTGGTTGGTGGGAGGTTCGACAAGCGGATCACCTTGCAGGCGGAAATGGGCAGCGGTGAGATAGAACTCGCTGTAGGGCTTGATTTTGAGCAATGTTCCGATGGTCACGATTTTTTGCAGTTGGGGATCGTACTCGAGTATTTGTTCCGCGTCATAAATCCCGCCCGGAGTTAATTTCACATCGCTGACGATTGGAGACCAATTGCGTGGAGAGGAAGCAAAGGCGAAGCCGGTAACGGAGTCGAGAGCCTGAAAGACGTTCCGCTGGCCGGGAACGATGGCGCCGCCGAAGGTGGGATCAAAATAATGTTTTTGGAGAACGCTCCAGGAAAGAAAATCCACCGGTTGAGAGTCATTCGTCTTGACGAAAAGGTGCTGAACGAAGCCGTACTCGATTTCGTTGGTATCGGTGAGAGTGGAATTGTTGTCGAAGCGCACAAAGTCCTGGAAATTATAGACACCGGTAACATAGCGGTAGGTGAGATAGGGATCAATGGTGTGCTTGTAGCGGCGATGCTTGGCGGGCTGATCGAAGAACCGTTCCAGGGTGGCGGGCCGGAATTCGACTGCAAATTCGCCGGTGTTGCGAGAGATGGAATTGCCGGTGAGGACGTCGTTGGCGTTCAGAGAATCCCCATAATAGGTAGTGTGAAAGGCAGCGGAAGTGGTAATGCCGAGTAGGGTGCCGAGATGCAGAGGAACGGAAACCTTGGGAGCCAAGTCAAAACGGGCTACAAAATTAGGAGTGTTAATAAATTCGTCGTTGCGGTAAACGCCCCCAGCAAATGAATCGAAAGAGAAATAGAAGGGCAGTCCGCGCCAAGGAGCTTGTTCCACGGAGCTGAAGCGGGCTTCCGGCGCACTGCGCAATACAACGCTGCTCTCGGGACTAACCTGCAGAAAGCTGCGATCGTTCAAGGTGGCGACATTCAAACTAAAGCCATGAAAATTATTGGTCAGAAAAACTGAGCTACGGACGTCGGAATTGATGGAATCGCCATAATTGTCCGCAAAAGCGAGACGAAAGGTGAGCGAGGAAAGTTGATTGAGGTCGGTGACGAAGCGCCAGCCATGATTCAATAAAGATTGAATTTCCAATTGCTGCTGATAGCCGCCCTGGTTCTGGATGGTGTTGTTGGGGCCGGGGACTCCGCGGTCTTGAACGCCAAAATAGCTGTACTTGATCGAAGTATTTTCATACGGACGGGCACGAAATTCGGCGCGTTCCGAAGGCCCGCGAAGACTGAAATATTCGAAGCCGACGGTGGCGTCCATCCACGATTTGGGAGCCCAGTAGAATGCATCGCCCGCAAAATATCCCTTGGTGTTACTTTCGCCGGCAATGGGAACCAAGAAGCCGGACTGCCGCACATGTTCGCCTGCAGGAGCTGTGGCAAAAGGAAGCCAAACAAGTGGGACTCGATAAATCCGGAAATTGGAATTGACCAGGGCAACCTTCTTGTTCAGGGTGATCCTGGCTTCGGGCGCATAAAATTGCCAGGTAGGTTTGTGCGGATCGCAGATGGTGAACCAGGAGTGGTGGACGACGTAGTCGGCGGAAGAGAAGCGCTCGACTTCCTTGGCTTCGAAATAAAGAGGGTTCTGGGTGATGAGGATAGATGGATTGGGCCGGCGTTCCAGTTTGATGGTGCCATGAACGTTCTTGAAGGTGCCATGGCCGGTGCTGATATTTAGTTGGCCTTCATCGCATTCCAGGTGCTGATTGTCTAGATCGAATTTGACGTGACCGCGAGCAACAGCTTCGGAAGTGGCACTGTTGTATTCAACATGATCGGCACGGAGACGCATGTCACCATAATGAACATCGACATCATCCTCCGCAAAAAACACGTCACCTTTTTTGGACTGTGGCCCCTTGGAGGAAATTTCAGCGATGGCGCCGGAAGGAGAGGGCAAATGAATCTGTTGCGCAAAAGCGGAGGGAACCGCCGGCAAAGTGAGGCCGAGCAAGAGATAGAACGTACGCAGGGCGGAATTGGAAAGTATGTTCACGCGAAAAAGGGGCTCGGCAAAATGAAGAAGTAGCCTAGCATGCGCACAAGCCAATTTGTAGCGGATGGTCATTTAAGAAAGATATAGATGCCGGTGGATGAGTTAAGGCGGTATCATGCCAGCCTAAATTATTGGGGGGAATTCGTGCCGACAAAAAAGTGGAGCCGAAAGTGGAGAGTGTTAAGGGAAGCGACGTTGGGCATATTGTTGCTTGGAATTGGGGCTGGCGCTTCCGATACGCCTGCCGGGACCGATAAGTGGAAAGGCTTGGAGTTTCGCGAACTGGGACCTGCGGTTATGGGCGGACGGATTGATGATTTCGCGGTGGTGGAGAGTAACCCGAATATCGTTTTTGCCGGCGCGGCTTCCGGCGGAGTTTGGAAGACTACGAATAATGGCACGACGTGGGAACCGGTATTTGACAAGGAAGGCGTATCGACGATTGGAGACATTGCGATTGCGCCATCAGACCAGTCCATTGTTTGGGTTGGCACCGGTGAGCCGAATAATCGACAGAGCTCATCGTGGGGAGATGGTGCTTATAAATCTATGGATGGGGGAAAGACTTGGCAGAAGACGGGCCTTGCCGCTACCCATCACATCGGAAGAATTGTGATCCATCCCAAAAATCCGGATGTGGTTTATGTGGCCGCGCTGGGGCATTTGTGGGGACCGAATCCTGAGCGCGGTGTTTACAAAAGCGTGGATGGTGGCAAGAACTGGACGCAAGTTCTGAAAATAAATGACAACACGGGCGTCAGTGATATTGCGATAGATCCGCAAAGCCCGGACACGCTCTATGCAGCGGCATATGAACGGCGGCGAACTCCCTATGGATTTAACGGTGGGGGACCGGACGGAGGAATTTACAAGAGCGTGGATGGCGGTGCTACCTGGAAAAAATTGAGCAAGGGATTGCCGTACGAAAACGGCGGAGATGTTGGGCGAATCGGGCTCGATATCTATCGCAAAGATCCCAACATTGTGTATGCGTTGGTGCAGACAGAAAAGGGCGGGATTTACCGTAGCGAAGATAAGGGCGAAACGTGGAAGAAGATGAGCGGCACCAATCCTCGACCGTCGTATTACAGCCAGGTACGCGTCGATCCAAACAATGACAGCCGAATCTGGGTGCTGGGCGCGGCAATGTATTTTTCGGAAGATGGGGGAAAAACCTTCGCGACTGATCGGGTGAAGAAAATTCATGGAGATTTTCACGCGTTGTGGATTGACCCCGCGGATTCGAATCACGTGCTTGCCGGTAGCGACGGCGGAATCCATTGGAGCTACGACAACGGAAAAACCTGGGACTTCGTGAATACGTTGGCGATCGGGCAATTCTACGAAATTGGCCTGGACAATGAGAGGCCGTATCACGTCTGTGGCGGATTGCAAGACAACGGAAGTTGGTGCGGCCCGGTAATGTCGCTGACCAAAGACGGAATCATCAATTCAGATTGGACATTGATTCACGGAGGCGACGGATTTTACGCACAAGTAGATCCAGTGGAGCCGTGGATCGTGTACACGGAATCGCAGGACGGCGATCTGGCTCGGCGGGATTTGCGCACGGGACAAGAGCGCGGGATCGGGCCCGAAGCGAAATTAGGTGAGCCGCATTACCGGTTTAACTGGAATTCGCCGGTATTGGTTTCCACGCACGATCACCAAACGATTTATTACGGCGGAAATCATTTGTTCAAGTCCAGCAATCGGGGCGAATCGTGGACAAGACTGGGGCCAGACCTGACCACAGGTGTGGACCGGAACAAGTTGGAAGTGTTCGGGAAAGTGCCGGATAAAACGACGCTGTCACGGCACGATGGCGTGGAAGAATATCCAACGATTAGCACCATCAGTGAATCGCCAGTGAATCCCGACGTGCTGTGGGTGGGGACGGACGATGGAAATCTGCAGGTGACGCGCGACGGAGGAAAGAACTGGAGCAGCGTGGCGACGCGAGTGCTAAGCCTGCCGAAGGCGACCTATGTCAGCCGGGTAGTGGCGTCGAAATACGCGGAGGGCAGTGCGTACGCCACATTTGATGGGCATCGGAGCGACGATTATGGCATTTACGTTTTTGCAACTACGGATTACGGGCTCACCTGGAAACCGATTCGAACTGGTATTCCGGACAGCGCGGGGAGCGTCCATGTGCTCCGCGAGCATCCGAAGGACGCGAATTTACTTTTTGTGGGAACGGAATTTGGCTTGTGGGTGAGTTGGGACCGGGGAGCCAACTGGTCGGCGCTGAAAAGCAATTTTCCCACGGTGCCTGTAGACGATATTCAGATTCAGGGGCGAGAAAACGATTTGGTGCTGGCAACGCATGGCCGCTCCATTTGGGTGCTGGATGATCTAACGCCGGTTGAGAAGATGGATAGCAACGTTATGAATTCGGATGTAACTTTTTTTGCGCCGCGCACCGCGACGTCGTGGTTCCTGCGCTGGCGTCGATGGAGCAGCGGGCAAAGAGAGTTTACGGCGAAGAATCCGGCTTATGGCGCGCTGCTGACTTACTACCTGAAGGACGCAGTTGCGCCGGAACCCGAGAAGGCCGTGAAGCCGGAAGACAAAGATAAGGTTGCAGACGAAAAGAAGAAGGATGATGCTG
The DNA here is from genome assembly GCA_036497825.1 of Candidatus Acidiferrum sp. Lineage (GTDB taxonomy): Bacteria > Acidobacteriota > Terriglobia > Acidiferrales > UBA7541 > Acidiferrum. The sequence continues at coordinate 22,257 of DASXIT010000056.1, read as the reverse complement.
CCGCGAAAAAAGAGGGCAAAGTAAAGATCAGCGTGTTTGATAAGGACAACAAAGTGGTGCGGGAGATCGACGGGTCGGGCGTGGCGGGATTGAACCGCACCAATTGGGATTTGCGTCACGACCCGCCGAGCGAGCCCACGGATGAGCAAAAGGAAGCGATGGCCGCCGGCTATTACGACGGGCCGCAGGGACCGAGAGTCGACCCCGGCGAATACACCGTGCGGATCAGGGCAGGAGCGAAAGAAGCGACGCAAAAGGTGATGGTCGAAGAGGATCCGCGAATTACGTTGTCGGCAGCGGACCGAGCGACACGGCGCGCGGCTTTGGACGACCTTTATTCCATGGCTAAAACAGCGGGGAAAGATCGCAAGACCATAGTTGGGCTGCAGGCTGCGTTGAAGGCCGCTCAGGAGCAATGGAAGAAAGAGGCGGCGAAGAAGGATGGGCTGAAAATTCCAGAGGATGTGCAGAAGCAGGCCGAGGCGCTGCAGAAACAGGTGGATGAAATCGCAAAAAAATATCAGCGCGAGAAGCTAGGACTGGGGAATGCCGGACCACCCTTCGAGTGGCGTCCCGCTCCCTTGCCGGATCAGGTGGAAGGAGTGATGGAGGATATTGATGGGTTTGCAGGCGCACCGAGCATCCAGCAAACGGAAAAAATTGCGGAACTGAAGCCGCAAGTGGCGGATGGTTCGGTGGAAGTGAAGAAATTAGTGGATGAGGATTTGCCGGCTCTGAATAAGAAGATGAATGAAGCGGGTATCCCGCATATTGTTCCGAACGCCGACGCTGTTTCACCAAGTGGAGACGAAGAGAGGGATTAGCTGAGGCGTGTCGCGCAGTGCGGTGGCATGATGCGTTACGCCCCGAGCGAAATATTATTTCGCCGCGGGCTTAGGTTGATTGTGAATGGCTTGATACCAATCGTAGGTTCGCTGCAGGCCTTCTTCAAATAGCACGGTGGGTTCGTAGCCCAAAAACTGTTTGGCGCGCGAAATATCGGCGAGGGAATCGCGAATGTCGCCGTCGCGAGGGGCTTCGTAATTTGCGGCGAGTTGTTTGCCGGAGATGCGGCAGAATAACTCCATTGTCTGATTAAGAGAAATGGAGTGCCCAGTACCAACATTGAATATTTCACCGGAGATACCCGGAGCTTCGCAGGCAAGCAGGTTGGCCTGGACGGCATTGTCGACAAAAGTGAAATCGCGAGTTTGGTTGCCATCGCCGTAGATTGTTGGTTGTACATCATCAAGAAATGCGGTGGCAAAGCGGGACAAAACTCCGGAGTAGGGCGAATCCGGATCCTGCCGAGGGCCGAAAATATTGAAGTAGCGCAGGGAAACATTTTCCAAGCCGTAGCAGCGCCCAAACGTCTGGGCATACAGTTCACCGACAAACTTAGAAACGCCGTAGGGAGAGATAGGCTTGGGCTGCATCGATTCGACTTTGGGAAGCGTGGGAGTTTCACCATAAGCAGAGGAAGATGCCGCGTACACTACGCGCTTCACTTTATTATCGCGAGCAGCGACCAGGACATTCAGCGTGCCGTCCACATTGATTCGATTGGTTTCGATGGGGTCTTTTACGGAGCGGGGAACAGAAGTGCGAGCCGCGAGATGAATTACGTAATCGGCCTGATGGCAGGCCTTTTGAACGGCTTCCAAGTCGATGATGGAGCCTTTCACGAACGTAATTTTATTGCGGATTTCCGCGAGGTTTTCTTCTTTGCCAGCGGACAAGTCGTCTAACACGACGACCCCATGGCCACGGCGGACCAATTCATCAACAGTATTTGAGCCAATAAAGCCGGCGCCCCCAGTCACGAGGTAGCGCATAGGGAGCCTCCTGTTACCGAAGCATTCTTATTGTACGATGGTAATGGTGTCAATTCGCTAAAGGAACAGCAACACGTCTTAAAAAAAGCATGAGCAAAAATGTTCAAGCGGTTTTGGCCGTTCTTCTAGTGTTGCTGGTTGTGGGGGGATTCTGGTATGCACGGCATCGGGTGAAGAGCGTAGCCATCGAGCCGACTCTGCCAGAAATTTCAGGGAAGCCACCTGCTAGTCCGCCATTGACGGCGCCGAACGTCGTGGCACCCGAGAGCAAAGGAAATGAAAGCGCGAATGGGAATAAACCGGCAGCCAGCGAGAGTGGGGCGATGTTGCGTTCCGGCGAAAGCCTAGAATACGCGGCAAGTGTAACCAAGCTGAACAGCACGATTGCGAATATTAAGGTGGTGGTCGGGGAGCAAAGGAATCTGGGCGGGAAGCCTACGTGGCATCTGCAGGCGTTTGCGCATACGGAAAATCCGTATCGCATGGTTTTTGAGTTAGACGATCAGTTCGATTCTTATAGCGAGCCAGCCGCACTTACGAGCCTGCAATATGAAATGCATTTGAGCGAGCGCGGACAGAAGGTGGATTCGATTCAGAGATTGTTACCTTCTATGAAGGAGATTGCTCCCAGGGGGATGACGGGAGCGCGGGTGCTGCCGGGCACGCGTGATCCGCTTGGGATGCTGCAATATTTGCGAACCGTAGACTGGAGTAAGACGCCTGAGGTGCGTTCGCCAGTTTATGATGGGCGGAAATTGTATGACGTGCGGGCGGCACCGGTGGGCAGGTCTGAATTAGTCACGGTGCCTGCGGGGAAGTACAAGACTACAAAGATCGAAATTCACGTCATCGATAACGGAACAGAATCGAAAGACACCCACTTTCTGCTCTATCTATCGAATGACACGGCGCGCACGCCAGTATTGATGGAAGCCGTGTTGCCAATTGCCACCGCGCGGGTGGAATTAACGAAGGCCAAATAATCAGCGCAGGGGGTTCAACGCCAATGCGAGTTAGCAGGGAACAATCCGCTCGCGATGGCGCATGACGCGGCGCGTGGCGTTGCGACTGTCGACGACCAACTTCGAAGCATCCACGATAGCGGCGAAATCATAGCTGGTGTGATCCGTGGCAATCAGCACGGCATCGTACTTGGCCAAAGTGTCCGGGGTAAGCGGCACAGACTTCATGTGGGAATAATCGTAATGACGCATTTTGTGAAGTTGCGGGAAGTACGGATCGTTGTAATCGAAGTCAGCGCCGCGCTTTTGCAGAATCTCCATGATCTTTAGAGTCGGCGATTCCCGGAGGTCGTCAACATCCTTCTTGTACGCCACGCCCAGGATCAATATTTTCGAGCCCTTCAGGCTTTTCTTATGGTGGTTCAGCGCGTCAGCGATGGAATCTACAACGTGGTAAGGCATGGCAGTATTAATTTCGCCGGCCAATTCAATGAATCGCGTGGAGAAATCGTACTCGCGCGCTTTCCAGGAAAGATAGAAAGGGTCCACCGGGATGCAATGGCCGCCAAGACCGGGGCCGGGATAGAAGGGCATGAAGCCAAATGGTTTGGAAGAAGCGGCTTCGATGACTTCCCAAACGTCAACGCCCATGCGGAGGCAGAGCATTTTCAGTTCGTTGACAAGAGCGATGTTCACGCATCGAAAAATATTTTCCAGCAGCTTGGCCATTTCCGCGGCCTTGGTGGAGCTGACCGGAATAACCTTGGCGACAACTTGCGCGTAGAGAGAGACGGCTGCGCGGCCGCTCGGCGCATTGACACCGCCAACGACTTTGGGAATTTGCGCCAGGCCGTACTGCTTGTTGCCGGGATCTTCACGCTCCGGCGAAAACGCCAGGAAAAAATCAAATTGGAGGTTATCGTTTTCCGGGCCCGTGGCGATTGGGCAACGAAGGCCGCTTTTCTCAAGAATCGGTAAAACCAATTCTTCGGTCGTGCCAGGATAGGTTGTGGATTCAAGCACCACGAGTTGTCCTTTTTGCAGGTGAGGATAAATGGACTGCGCGGTTTTTTCCACGTAGCTGAGATCGGGCTCGCGATACTCATTCAGCGGAGTGGGCACGCAAATAAGAATAGCGTCGGCATCTTTCAATCTCTCGAAATCCGTCGTGGCGTTGAAATAGCGGCTGTTCACGTACTGCTGAATTTTGGTTTGCTGAATGTGTTCGATATAGGATTTGCCGGCATTGAGAAGTCTGACTTTTTCCGGATCGGTATCAAATCCGGTAACTTTGTGACCGGCTTCTGCAAATCGGAGCGCGAGCGGGAGCCCGACATAACCGCAACCGATAATCGCAACCTTAAGTTGGCTGCCCTTGAAAAATTCTGGTTTTCTATCTGTAGCCATGGAATCGAACGCGCTCCTAATCGTCTAATCTGCCTAAACGCATGGGGACAAAAGGCAGAGAAATTATAACTGTTTCACGAGCAGCCATGATACGTCAGCAGTATTTTGTTTCCAAAATTTGACAATGGGCCACGATGATGGAAAAGTCGATTGCCATTCGTTAGCGGCGCGGGCCAAGATAGACGGAATGTGTGAATTATTTCAATTTAAAGAGACTTACCTGAAAAAATGACGCTGATTCTGACGGTAACTGTCCTTGGACTGGTGGTTGGGATTCTCGTTGGCCTGCTGGGGATTGGTGGCGGCGTCGTTCTGGTGCCGGCCATGGTGTACCTGTTGCATTTTGACCAGCACATGGCGCAGGGCACTTCCTTATTTATTTTATTGCCGCCGATTGGTTTGGGGGCGTTGCGCGGCTACTGGAAAAACGGGCAGGTGGATTTGCGCGCGGGGATTCTCTGCGCGGTGGGATTCCTTTTGGGAGGTTACGCAGGTGGGCGCATTGCCGTGCCCATGGCTTCCCGGGATTTGCAGACTATCTTCGGATTTTTTCTGATGTTGTCGGCGTTGTTGTTGTGGAGAAAAACTAGGCAGGCTGCGGCAAAAGCGTCCGCCTCCCTGCAGGGGCAAGCAGGAGGCAGCCGATTCAAAATCGGGGGCGAGCCAGGGGCGGAGGAAGACGGACTCAAAGAAGCTAAGCAGAGTTATGGGCGGGATTTTGGGATTTTTTTAATCGCAGGTTTCTGCGGGGTGGCCGCGGGAATGGTAGGAATTGGCGGAGGAGTATTGTTGGTACCGCTGCTTGGATTGCTGTTCGGATTTGGGCAACATAAGGCGCAGGGAACGAGTTTGGTCGCACTGATTCCGCCGACCGGACTCTTGGCATTCTTGCTGTATGCGAAGGCAGGGTATATTTCGTGGGAGACCGGATTTCTGCTGATTCCGGGCGTGTTTTTGGGGGGGATTCTGGGAGCGAAATTAGCGAAGACGCTGAACCCTAAGGCGATGAGGCAGGTTTTTGCGGCGGCGATGGGGGTTCTGGGTTTATGGCAAGTCTTCTCCGCGTGGCATTCCTGACGCATACTACTAGCTAATGGTCGACATTCACTGTCACATTTTGTATGGGCTGGACGATGGAGCGCGAACGATCGAGGATTCGCTGGCAATGGCCGAAGATGCCATCGCCGATGGTATTACCCACGTAGTGGGCACACCACATTCCAGCAACGAGCATACTTTTGATTTTGCGCGCGTGCAGGCCGTGCGAGACGAACTTCGCCAGAAGTTGGGTGATCGCCTGACTATCGCGACCGGCTGTGACTTCCACCTGAACCCGGAAAATATGCTCAAGCTTCGCGATAATTCAGCGCCATTTTGCGTAAACCAGAAAGACTATTTGTTGGTGGAGTTCAACGAGTTTTCGATTCCGCCCGCGATGGACCAGACGTTGCACGAACTGTGTCTGCAGGGATTGCGGCCCATCATCACGCATCCGGAGCGCAACGGGATATTAAGGACGCAGCCTGACCGGCTTCGCGATTGGGTTCATCAAGGATGCTTTGCGCAGGTTACCGCGGGATCATTGGGCGGAGTATTCGGGCCAGTGGCGCAGGAAAAAGCGTGGGAGTGGACTAGACAAGGACTGGTGCATTTTGTTTCCACCGATGCTCACAATACGACGCGAAGGCCATTGAAATTAAAATTCGCTTACGACGAGGTTGCAGAGCAATGCGGGCAGGAAAAAGCGCAAGCACTGTTCGTCGACAATCCACTTGCCGCGTTTGAGGGAAGGCCACTGCCGTATGTACCTGAAGTGGTCAGTGAATTGAAGATCGAAAAACGGAAGCGATTCTTTTTCTTCTAGAAGCTATGTGATTTCTAGGCGGATTTTCAGCTAGCGGGGCGCAGCGGCAAGCCCGCCCACACATTGATCAAGCCTAAAACCTCGCGAACCACGTCGAGCACATCTGTAGTGTTGCTCCACCAATGAGCGGCATCGAAGCCGTCATCGGAAACGCCGCGAACGATCGCTTGACCTTGCTTGGCTGACAAGCGATTCCAGAGAGCCTGGGTGCGGCGGGTATGAACCTTCGAAGTGACAATGATGACTTTTCGATCAGGTTGCTGATGGACGGCCTGAGCGATTGTGTTGATCTCGTCCTCCGTATTCTGGATAGGCGGATCGAAGATACGGATGGCATTTTCCGGGACACCCTCATGCATCAAGATTAATTTGTCGTAGGCGTCTTCGCCGGAAAAGGGTACAGAAAGTTTCGCCAATGTGGCGCCGGGCTCGGTGGAGTGAGTGAGCCAAACCTCCGGCGCATATCCGCCGCGATAGATACGAGCCGCTTCCAGAGCGCGTGACGGCATCCTGCCGCTTAAAACAGCAATGGCCGAGGCGTGTTGCAAGGGATCTTCGCGGATCAGCCAGCGGCCAAGATTTACAAAAATTGTAAGGAGTCCGAAGAGAAGGAAAGTACCCAGCAGAAGCCAGGGACGCGGTTTGCGCTCTTGTTGGTTCGAAGGAAGAATGGTGCCGGTTAAGAATGGAAGCATTGTGGCGGATGGTAACTTGATGGACGAAAAGCGTCAAACGACAGTACTCGAAATCATCAGGGCCAAAGTTGGTTCAGAATTGCGGCTAGACGTATGCCTGCTTTCGCGAGTTGCTCCTGAACAACGGGAGTAGCCGCTTTCTGATAATCGTCAGCCAGTTTTTCATTGAGATTGAGCATGCGCATGGCGATGTGATCGTCGTCGGCGCACGAACTGATATCGCGTGGTTTTTCAATCGCGATTTTATTCGGCAGGAAGCCGTACACGGCGCGCTCGGCAACTTCGTGTCCTTCCCAGGCCCAGGAATTTGGGTCCAGTGAAGCGGACTGCCATGCAGGAATCTGCTGTTTGAACTGGGAGTCCAAATCATCGGCAATCTGTTGTGCAGTTCGGTCGCCCGCGAATTGTGCGATCAGGTCGGTATCCCAGATGGAATGGAGATTGGGCTGAAAACTTTCTTTCTGCGCGTCGGTTTCAACCGGCGCATGGCCGAAAAAATCGATGGGAACGCAATTCCCGCCGCGATCGTTATTGGAAGTGGTGTGAAGCGGTTGGTGGATATCGCCGACGAAATGAATTAGGTAACGTAAAGCGTCGGCTCGGGCGGGCGCCGGGGTATTCGGATTGCGAAGCAGAGCAAGCTGATCGGCAGTGGCTTTGGTCACGCATCCCGTGGAATCGGGGCAATATTGCGCAATGTTTCCGGAAGAGACACCTCGTGGAATATCCATAAAATGCCACCCGGCGGTTGCGGCATTGATGCTGCGTTCGTCATCGGCCCACGTGGAAGAGTCTGCGAATGCGTCGACGACTGCTTCTTTGCAGTAGCGCGATAGCTTGGGATCTATCGGACCGGCCTCAAGAATCTGCGCGACCATCGCACGCGCGTGAGGGCTGAGATGCTTCTCGGCAATCAGCGCGGAAACGTAATGTCCCTTGCAACCCCAGGCATGGGCCTGGAGTGGAACGAGGATTCCGATAGACAGAAGGAGCACAACGAAGGTCAGGCGGAGCCATTTTGTCATCTTGTATTCCCGAAGGATGGAATTTAGGAATCAACAATTCATTGAAGCTGGGATTAAAAGGCTAAGCTTTCTCTCTTTCCCACAAGCGGAAACCGCCTTTGAAGGCATGCATGTTGCTGCCAAGCTCTGCGCCGGGAGGAAGGTCTTTTAGTTTCTTGCAATTTCCGCCGCCGAGAACCACGTAATCGGCTTCCAAACTGGTTTTTAGCAATTCGGTAACTTCGGCAACGTAGCGACGCCATTTCTTCTTGCCCATACGCTCCAGGCCGCGAAGTCCTAAATAGTCTTCGTAGGTTTTCCCTTTTTTGTAAATGAGATGAGCCAGCTCCATCGGTTCAAGAACGCCATTCGCAATCATTGCCGAGCCAAGCCCGGTGCCCAGGCCGAGAAACAACATTCGTCCGCCGTGATAACTACCGAGAGCCTGCATGGCAGCGTCATTAATCACTTTTACGGGACAGCCAAAGGCTTTGCTGAAATTGAAACGCATCCAGCCGTCACCGAGATTGTGGGGCTCGCGAAGAGGATGGCCATTGATGATTGGGCCGGGATAACCGAGAGAGATGCAATCAAACTTCCAATTCTTAGTATTCTTCTTTACCACCTCGACCATGTTGGCCGCCGTTAAGGTTGGCCCAGAAGGAATTTTACATGGTTCGGTTTCACCGCTCGCGAGCAGTTTGACATGCGTGCCACCGACATCGATGACTAGAATTCTCCGCGGCTTATCCTTGGACTCAGCTTTCATGGTTCAGAGATCTCCTCTTCTTCGAGAGACTAGTGTTTTTCTTCTTACCAGGGCAAGGGGATTTTCATCTGCAACAGGAAAAGACGGAGTTAGTGTTTTGCCTGGTCGAGTAAAACGGCTACCCCATATTGTGAGAGTTCAACGCTGGTGACATCTTGTTGTTTTTGATCGAGAAGAGATTTCATCGGCCGTGGAAGCGCGACAGACTGCTTCTCCTTCTTGAAATTGATCAACACAAAAACGGATGAGCCTTTGCCTACTCGACGATTCACCTCAAAGCCGTCCGGAACACGGCCAAAAGCGGGCTGGACGCCACTGGTTTTGATTAGCCATTCCCCCAGGGGCGTCATCAATGATTCATTCAGAGGCGCGCCGACATAGGTAATCTGCCCCCGTCCGTAACGATGGGTGATGATGCAAGGTTCATCGTCCAGCCAGCCGTTGCTTTTTCCGTAGCGCAACAATACCTCGGTATCAGGGGCTGTCGACTTCAATAGTTCCGCCCAGACTGTGGCTTCGCCCGAGCCGAGTTTTCCGCCGGCAGGAATATTGTTTTCCAGCGCGTAGTATTGTTCCACCTGGGCGCCAAGCGCCTCCGCCAAATATCCTGGCTGGCGAATCGGAAGCAGCGCGTTGTACTCATCTTTCTGGCCAGAGCGCGGCCCAATCACCAGATGGCCTCCATTCTTCACGTAATCCGCTAGATGATCCGCCAAATTCCTGGGAATTAAATTCAGGTCAGGAGCCACAACCAGTTTGTATGAATCCAGCGGTGCATACGGGCTGACGATATCGATGGATTGCGAGTGTTTGCGCAGCACGTGGTAGTAACTCTTGAGGATGGCGAACTGATCGTATTTCGAGGTGAGTTTTTGCGCATCGATGGCCCAGCGGCTGCCATAGTCGTTCAGCAAGGCAACTTCAGAAACCACACGCGTGCCACGAAAAGCGCTTTCCGTTTGGCCGAACTCCTTGGCCGTCTGGTCGACTTCGTCAAGCAACGGCATAGGCTTGCCATCGGGACCAACTAACGTGCCGTGCAATTCTTCCTGGCCATTCATCGCGCTGCGCCACTGCCAGTAGCCCACTTCATCGGCGCCGTGGCCGATATCGTGCCAAGCCATCGCGCGCACTTCACCCTTATCCAGCGCATTATTCAGTGGAGCCCAGTTTACATTGCCGGGTTGCGTTTCAATGACCCAGAAATTTTCGCGTTTCAATCCGCGCTCGGTATCGTGGCTGATGCCATTGGTATCGGGATCGAGATGACCGTGACCAACGTAATCGTCCCAAGCGACGAAGGTCAAAGGGCGCGTGATGATGTAGTGATCGAAGCCATCGAATCCCCACCCCATCAGATTTCCGGTGATGAATTGGCGCGGATCGCTTTGTGGGCGTATCACGTCAATCTGATCTTGCTGATAGCTGGCCCACGCGAACGTGACAAAGCGCTTCCACTCCAACATTAATCCGGGGTTGTTGCCGCCGACGGGCATTGGAATTTCGCGCCAGTTATCGTACTTCTGACTCCAATATTCCGTGGTCCAATGATCGTTCAGAGAGTCGAACGTTTTGTATTTGGCTTTGAGCCAATCCTGGAATTGCGTGCGTCCTTCCTCGTTGTACGACATATTCGCGTAGCCGTATTCATTATCGATTTGCCAGCCGATTACGTTGGGGTCGTGGCCATAGCGTTTGGCCATTTCCTGCGCGATGCGCTTGCAGAATTCGCGATATTTCACCGACGTGACCGAACCATGCGCGCGGTTGCCGTGAACGGCGGTTTGTCCATTGGACTCAACGCGTAATGTTTCCGGATATTTTTGCGTTAGCCATGAGGGGGGAGCGGCCGTTGGAGTGCCTAGAACGATGGCGATGTGATGCTTTTCGGCGAGGCGGATGGTGCGGTCCAGCCAATCAAAATCGAAGTGGCCTTCGGAAGGTTCCATGCGGCTCCAGGCAAATTCAGCAATACGCGCGACCTGAATATTGGCGTCTTGCATCATTCGCAGATCGGTCTCCCAGCGCGATTCCGGCCATTGTTCCGGATACCAGTCCGTGCCCATCAAGATCGCATTGCGGCCGGGAATTTGTGTTGGAGGAGCGGCGTCGGAAGTAGTTTGCGCGTGCAGAAGAAATGGAGAGAGAACGACTAAGGAAAGTATTGGCAAAAAAACAAGCAGGTAACGTGCGCGATTGAAGAACACATCCGCCTCCATGGGGAATGAAAACTTCAAGAATTTAGGGAGTAACTATAATCTTTTTCCCTGCGTACGAAATGGTTTTGTCCGCGGATTCGGTGAGTGCACCACCGACGCCATGATTTTCACCGACAAAAACAATCTTGAAGGTGCGGTTCTGGAGCATTCCCGGATAACTGCCGACGCGGTCGTTGATGGTCAGGCCGTGCGCAGCGTCGTCCCACGTAAGTAAAATTGTGGCGTGCGCGCCCTTTTCATAGTCGTAATTGTCGTTTTCGTCTTCGTAGAGAGTGAAGCTACCATTGGCGCCGCGATAGATGCGAATTTCGATGGGGTCGGCCATTTTTTCGGTGGCATACTCCACATCCGGGCCGAGGGGCAAGATGGAGCCAGCGCGCACATAGAGAGGAAGTTTATCGATAGGGGCTGAGGTATCGATGGCGTGGCCGCCCACCGTTGCTTGCGCGGTCCAGAAATCGTACCAGGTGGCCTCGGGTAGATAGAGATGGCGCGCGGTTGCAGCCTGTTCGGTGACAGGTGCAACCAGTAAGGCGGGCCCAAACAAAAATTCATCGCCAATGTTTTGTGCTCGCACGTCGTTGCGAAAGTCCATGACCAGAGGCCGCATGATTGTGTATCCCTCGTCGGTAGTTTTCCAGGCGAGAGAATAAATGTAGGGCATCAAACGGTAGCGAAGTTTGTCGTACGCCACTAAAGTTTTCTGAGTTTCGGCGCCATACGACCATAGTTCATTCTGATTTGTGGTGCGAGTGCCGTGGACGCGGAAGATCGGGCAGAAGGTGCCGAATTCGAACCAGCGTACAAAAAGCTCGCGATAAGCAGGGTCATCCGGATTGGAATCCGTGAAACCACCAATGTCGGTCGTCCAATAGGGCACGCCCGAAACCGACAAATTCAAGCCCGCAGGAATTTGCCGGCGAAGAGTTTCCCACGTGGGATTGATATCGCCCGACCAGACAGCCGCGGCGTTGCGCTGCGATCCGGCGTAGCCCGAGCGCGAAAGAATGAAAACACGCTTCTGGTCGGACTCGGAGCGCTGGCCATCGTAAACGGCGCCCGTGGTCATCAAGGGAAACTCATTGGCGTACCGCGCGCCATTACCTATGGCCACTTTATTGGTGACTAGAATATTTGTTTCGCGGCCTTCAGTTTCCGGCTCGGTGGTATCCAGCCACCAGGCGTCCGCGCCAATCTTGAATAGCGCGTCATCCATCAACTTCCAATAATACTTTCGCGCTTCCGGATTGAAAGCATCGTACAGAGCCATTCCCTTGGGATGGAAACTTTCTGCTACGGTGCGATCGATAAGAAATCCGCGCTTGCCCATTTCGTCGTAAACCGGAGAGCCCGGGCGAAAAAATGGCCACACGGAAATCATCAAATGGAAATGGTCTTTGTGGAGGGTGTCGATCATTCCCTTGGGATCGGGATAATTCTTGTTGAACACGGGTTCGCCCATGGTGTTCCACCAGAACCAGTCCTGAACGATGTTGTCGGCGGGAATGTGCAAGTCGCGATATTTCTTGGCCACACTTTCCAGTTCAGTTTGCGATGCGTAGCGATTCTTACATTGCCAAAATCCGTAAGCCCACTTGCCGAACAACGGCGCAGGCCCGGTTAGCTCGCGGTAAGCGGCGATAATTTTGTCGAAGTCGGGGCCATAGATGAAGTAATAGTCCATGGAATCGGCGACTTCCGAGCTGAGGTATAAGGCGTGAACGAAGCGGTTGTTGAAGCGGCTCCGCGAGCCGTTACTCCAGAAAATGCCGTAGCCATTGCTGGAAAGCAGCATGGGCACTGAAATGTTGGTATTGTCCTGCGAGAGATCAACCGCTTCGCCGCGATAATTCCATACTCCGGCCTGGTGTTGACCCAATCCATAAAATGCTTCCCGGCTGCCCCACATTCTTACAAAGCGTTCGGAGTGAAAAACTTTTTCGCCGTTTACTTCCGTGGGAGTCAGGGTGCGAAAACTTTCCTGGCTCAGCTGTTGACCAGAAGCATCGTAGAAAGTGACCATACTATCCTCGCGGTTCACGGTAATTTTCAGTTGCGAAGTCGTGAGCGTCAGGATTTTGGGGTCGTCAGAGTGAAAAGAGAAGGGGGCTTTTGGCCAGGCGGTTTTTACGACAAGAAAATCGGGGTGAGTCGGGACGTCGCGCTCCAGGCTGTAGACCATGTGAACGATCGAGTCGGAACAGACCTGGAAGTGAAGGTAGCCCGTTTGCATTGCGATCAAGACTCCATCGGGCTGAATTTCCGCCGTTTTGACCGGATTGGCGGGAATCCATTGCGCACAGAGAGGAAAAACGAAAAGCAGGAAGGGAGAAAGAAAGCGAGCCAGATCAACTAGAGTACGAACGGCTTTCGTTAGCATGGGAATGAGATAACCTCCGTAAGCGTTTACGACCAACCGGCAACTGTTTCATCAACTCCGGTCCCTGTCAATCCGTACCCAGTTTTCCCGTCCCTCGTCCAAGAACTCTGTGACACATTGCGAAGCAGATTCTTCGGGTAACCCTTAAACCGCACTATATGTGCACAATAAGCACATCACTCGCACAAGCGTCCTTTTTGTGATAAAACCCGCAGGGGGCTATACCGCTGCTATTCGGTATAGCTACCGGAGGCTTTGAATGCCGCTTTGGAGTCGAGTCAGTGTTTTCGTGGCCGTAATCGTTCTCGGATCATCTATGACAATCGCAAATACAAACAAATCAAATATTTCATCAGACACCTCTAAGAAAGCAGCACCAATCGCAAAATCCGTATTCGGCAAGACGCAGGATGGCGATGATATTGAGCTGTACACGCTACATAACGCCCGCGGCGCTTCGGCAAAGGTCATGACTTTTGGGGCGACCCTGGTCGACCTCGATATGCCCGATCGGAACGGCAAAATGGGCGATGTAGTTTTGGGCTTCGATAATTTGAAGCAATACCTCGGCAAGACTCCCTTTTTTGGTGTAACCGTCGGCCGTTACGCAAACCGCATCGCTAAGGGCCAGTTCACGCTGGATGGCAAGACGTATCACTTGGCCGTCAACAATGGACCCAATTCGTTGCATGGTGGAAGCATCGGGTTCGATCACAAAGTTTGGACAGCCGAGCCGAAAAAGACGCCGCAAGGCCAATCCGTGCGCTTTACGTATGTCAGCAAAGACGGGGAGGAGAATTATCCCGGCACGTTAACGGTACACGTGACGTATACGCTGACTGACAAAGATGAATTGAAGCTCGATTACGAAGCGGAGACCGACAAGGCTACGGTTCTGAACCTGACCAATCATAGCTACTTCAATCTGGCGGCCGGCTCTGGCGACATTTTGAAATATCTGCTGTACATTAATGCCGACAAGTACACGGTGGTCGACAACACGCTGATTCCGACCGGGGAAATCAAAAGTGTCGTAGGCACGCCGCTGGATTTTCTGAAGCCCACGGCAATTGGATCGCGGATCGCTGAACTGAAAGAGGTTGGCGGCTACGATCATAACTATGTCCTGAACGGAAAAGCGGGCACGTTGCGCGTTGCGGCACGGGTCACGGACCCTTCTTCGGGAAGAGAGATGGAAGTTTTGACCACCGAGCCGGGCGTTCAATTTTACTCAGCAATTCACCTTGATGAGCCGGTGGTTGGAAAGGGCGGCGTGACGTATCAGAAATACGGCGCAATCTGCCTGGAAACTCAACACTATCCCGATTCGCCAAATCATCCGGATTTCCCGACCACTGTTTTGCGGCCCGGACAAAAATTTACTTCCGAGACAATTTACAAATTTTCGGCCAAGTAACCTTCCGTGATTTGAATGGAATGGCAGGATTTTCGCGGTAAAGGGCAACACCAGTTTGCCTATAAGGAGCGGCTTAAGACTCTATGATTGCGCTATTGGCGTTTCTTGATACCGGTCGGCTGGTCCACTTATCCACCGTGGACTTGATCATCATTGTTTTTTATTTTGCGCTGGTCCTGGCAATCGGTTTCTATCTGAAGGAAAAGGCCAACACCGGCGAAGATTTCTTCATGGCCGGACGTGAGATGACTGCCTGGATCGCCGGGCTCAGTTTTCTCTCTGCCAATCTAGGTTCGTTGGAGCTGATGGGTTGGGCGGGCGCGGCTTATCAATACGGAATACTGGCCGCGCACTGGTATTGGGTCGGTGCCATACCGGCGATGCTGTTTCTGGCGCTAGTGATGATGCCATTCTATTACATCTCCAAGACGCACTCTGTTCCCGGCTATCTGAAGTTGCGATTTGGAGAATCCAGCCGGACGTTGTCCTCGGTAAGTTTTGCATTCATGACCGTGCTGATGAGCGGCATAAACATGTATTCGATGGCGCTGGTGCTGAAGATTGTTTTGGGCTGGAACATTAACTTTAGCATCCTGATTTCCGCAGGCACCGTGGCTATTTATGTGGCGCTTGGTGGACTGCGCTCCGCCATATTCAACGAAGTCTTACAGTTTATTTTGATCTGGGCTGGCGCACTGCTCATTCCGATTCTCGGCTTGATCGAAGCTGGAGGCTGGAGCGCTTTAAAGGTCAAGATCGCCACCAATGCGTCCGCGGAATACACCCATTTGTGGAGCACGCTTGGTTCCGCCAACAATAATCCAATGGGTATTAACTGGTTCGGAATTGTTTTCGGACTGGGGGCGATCATTGCGTTCGGCTACTGGACAACGGACTTTCTCGTCGTGCAGCGCGTCCTCGCCGCCAAAGATCTACGTGCCGCGAAAATGGCTCCTATCATTGGCGCCGCGTTCAAGATGTTCGTGCCGTTCATCGTCATTCTTCCCGGGTTGCTTGCCCTTGCTCTGCTTCCGATTAAGCTGATGCCGGAAGCACAGGCAGTTGCCACCGGCGGTCATAGTTACAATGAAGTGTTGCCACTTATGCTGGCGCGTTATTGTGGTCCGGGGTTGTTGGGACTGGGCATCACCGCTTTGATCGCCGGCTTCATGTCAGGAATGGCGGGCAACGTCAGCGCCTTCACCACCGTTTGGACCTACGACATTTACCGAGCGCTCATCAAGAAAGATGGCACTGATGCGCATTACGTCAGTATGGGCCGGTGGTGCACGGTGTTGGGAGTTGCGATCAGTATCGGCACCGCGTATCTCGTGATGGATTTCAAGAGCATCATGGATTATGTGCAAGCTTTGTTCAGCTTCTTCATCGCGCCGTTGTTCGGCACGGTAATTCTCGGCATGTTGTGGAAGCGGGCTACCGCAGCGGGCGGATTCTGGGGCTTGATGGCCGGGACGGCATCGTCCGTGGGATTGTGGGCATGGGTAAAAATCGATCCGACAGCGCTACGCATCGTGGCTATGTCTCCCAACGCAAAAGACATGGCAGAGAACATGTTTCGCGCATTGTGGTCGTGGTTGGTTTGCGTGATCGTGACTGTCATCGTGAGTCTACTGACAAAGCCAAAGACCGACGAGGAGTTGAAGGGCCTGGTGTATGGCGTGACCGATATTCCTTCCGAAGGCCAGGTGCCATTAATCCACCGCCCGTTGTTCTGGGGCGCGATAGTTGCGGTTGCCTTCTTGTTGGTTAACGTTGTTTTCTGGTGAGGCGCTATGAAACCTGGTGGCTCGATTTCAATCTGGTTCTTTATTGGGATTTCTTTACTCGTGAACGGACTGCTGATCTGTGGCGCGAGTATTTATGAGTACGTCCATCCGCCGGAACAGCCGCTCGTCCTTGCCAACTTGCATGCCGGTATATGGTGGGGCGGGATCCTGGCGGTACTGGGTGCGCTTTATTGTTATTTTTATGCGCCCAGCCGCGTGAAGAGCTGATTTCTATCGCGGAAATACCGTGAAGAAACTCGGACCTCCTGCAAAACTCACTAGAAGGTTTCGGGGCTTCTAACAATTACGCAAAGATAGATTGAAGCGCGGGATAGATTCGCTGGTAGGTTTGATAGCCGCGCTGCATTTGCTTACTGTCCTGGATATTGGGAGGGACGCGCTGAGAAATGCGGACCACTGCGTCGCACGCTTCGTCCACACTCGCCCAACATTTTGCGCCAACGCCCGCCAGGATTGCTGCGCCGTACGCCGCGCCTTCTTCCGCTTCTAGAATTTCAATTTCATGAGAGTAAACGTCAGCTTGGATTTGCCGCCACAACGGAGAGCGTGCGCCACCGCCGCCCAGGCGAACTTTATGAACCGGCACATTGATTTCATTGAAAATCGTGAAGGTGTCATTCAAGCTGTAAGCCACGCCTTCCAGAATGGCGCGCACCAGATGGGCCCGGGTATGCGAAGCGGTCAGCCCGACGAATGCCGCGCGCGCGTTGGGGTCCAGATGAGGTGTGCGTTCTCCCATTAGGTAGGGGGCCCAGAACGCGCCTTCGCTGCCGACCGGGGCGGTTGCGGCTTCCTCAGACAATCGTTCATAAGGATCGTGGCCGTCGTCCTTGCCAGAGCCAAAATTGTCGCGAAACCAGCGCAGCGACAGGCCCGCCGATTGGGTCACACCCATCATGTGCCAGCGCCCGGGAACCGCATGGCAAAAAGTATGCAAGCGTCCTTTGGGGTCGAGTGCGGGGCGATCGGTCGCGGCGAAGACTACGCCGGAGGTGCCGATTGTCGCACTCACTAAACCAGGACGAGTGATTCCGATGCCCACGGCGCCTGCCGCTTGATCTCCTGCTCCCGCAACCACCGGCGTGCCCCGCTTCAGCCCAGTGGCCGCCGCACCCTCCTCGCTGATTGCGCCACAAATTTCTTGCGACTCAAAAAGCATTGGCAGGAAACTGCTATCAATTCCGGTTTTGCTTAGCACTTCCGGCGACCAACGTCGGCCCGCGACATCCAGTAGCAACGTTCCGGAGGCGTCTGCAACATCGATGGAGGATTCTCCGGACAAGCGCAGCCGCACATAATCTTTGGGCAGCATAATTTTCCTGACCCGCGCCCAGTTTTCAGGTTCGTTTTGTTGCACCCACAAAAGCTTTGTGAGCGTGAAATTGGTAAGCGGGGGATTGCACGTCAATTGGATCAACGTGTCTAGCCCAAACAATTGCGCAAGATATTTGGATTGCGGTTCGGTGCGCTGGTCGCACCAGATCAATGCCGGGCGAATCACTTCATTGTTTGCGTCGAGTAGGACCGCCCCGTGCATTTGCCCGGAAAATCCTACACAAGAGATGGACTCCGCGGATGTTCCCGAACTCTGAATCGCCTTGCGAATGGCGATCGCGGCCGCGCGCCGCCAATCTCCAGGGTCCTGTTCAGCCCAGCCCGGCTTTGGGCTAGCAAAGGGGGCATGTTCCTCTGTACCAGAGGCAAGAATTTTACCGGCTTCATTTACGATTATGGCGCGCGTTCCGCCCGTTCCGACATCAATCCCTAGTAGGTAAATAAAGCCCTCCTTGAGGAACAAAATTACAGCGTGACAGAATCGCAGCAGGAACGAAGCAGTTCAGCTAAGCGAATAGCCTTCTAATACGGCCGAATCGATAAATTCATCCGGACCGTTGTCAGCGATGGTAGCGAGCGATTGGTGTCGCAGAAAGAAATCCAGATTTCCCCGCATAACCAGATGGGGAGATAACAGCACCTGATAGCTGGGGCAGGAGCCCTCGATCAAAAATTGGTGGAGCACGCGGAAAGCCAGACGCCCTTGCGTGTACGGCCGCTGGTCAATTGTGCCAATCACGTGCCCATCGCGGATTTGACTGACCAAAGCGGGAAACAAATCGGTCGTGACCACAGATAGACTCGGCAAGATTCCCGCATCCCGCGCCGCATTCAGAATGGGTATCGAGGCTTCGGTGGTGACATAAATTCCCGCAAGGTCGGGGTGGGCGCTGAATAGGGCCAGGCTTTTTTCATAGGCTTCGGCCTCGACGCCGTGCTCCTCGATCGATTCCACGATGGCAATTTCGGGATGGTACTTGCGCAGCGTTTCGGTAAATGCTCGCGATTTTTCGGCGTGTTCATTGATAGCGGAATAGGCCATGGTGATGGCCACTTTTCCTTTTCCCCGCAAGATTCTACCCAGAAGGTCCCCCGCCAAAGATCCGCTGACCATCGTATCGATAGAGACCACCGCGAGCCGCCCGGTGTTAGGTGCATCGGTTGCGACGCAAACAACGGGGATATGCGCTTTCGCGGCACGCCTCATCCAATTGCGCATTTCTTGGGGATGGCTGGGGAAAGTGATGATGCCGTTCACCCGGGATTCCAGCGAAGCCTCAAAAGCCTCCGGCTCGCCTTTACCCATTTTGGGATAGGTCCGAAATTCGATTTCCGTGCCACCGACGTTTTGGCTATCCGCCTCTTTTTGGATCCCGGCACGCACTTCGTCCCAAAAAGAGGTCGCTCCTTTGGGGGTGTTTACGGAAATCCGCAGATGGCGGCGCCGGGCCAGGTTTCGAGCGGCGACATTCGGGCGGTACTGCATCGATTTGGCCATCTGTAGAACGCGGGTCTTAGTAAGGGAATTGACGTCAGGGTGATTGTGCAGGGCCCGGTGGACCGTCCCGGTGGAGATACCCAGGGCCTCGGCAAGATCAAGCAGGGTGGCAGCCCTCTTCCTCACATGCCCTCCTGCAAGACCAAGGGTTGATCTGGTGGAAGTCGGAGAAGGAGATGGACAAAGGGTCGCACGGGAATTAGAATTCAGCGTAAACGATTACGGTGCTCATTTAAAACCACTTCTGGCCGCTTGTCAACAGACGGTCCCCACCCGGTAACGGTTAGCAGGGAGTGGAAGAAAGAGCCCCTTTAGGATTGCGGTGCGAGGCGATTGAGATGCATGAATCTATTTTTCTAATGCGATGTATAAGAATAGTAAATGCATCTCCGGATTTTCAGCCCGCAAGATATTAAAGATTTGCCCTCTTATGATTTTTGGTAGGAATTTGGTTGCAGAAAATCCACGCTAGCTGGCGCACAGCAGATCGCAAGAGAACGGAGCCAAGGATGTCTAAGAAGAAAATGACCATGGGACTGATTGTAGGGAACCGAGGGTTCTTTCCCGATCATCTGGCTAAATCCGGCCGGGAAGAGATGATTCAAGTATTGCAAAAGGCCGGGATGGACGTTGTGGCCCTGACGCCGGAACAAAGCAAATACGGGGCGGTGGAAACCTACGAAGAAGCAAAACGTTGTGCGGAATTGTTTCGCTCGAAGGGGCAGCAGATCGACGGCGTGATTGTGACGCTACCGAATTTCGGAGACGAACGCGCCATTGCAGATACGCTGCGTTTGGCCGCGCTGCGTGTGCCGGTCTTGGTGCAAGCCACACCTGACACCCCTTCTAAAATGGGCATTACGCATCGCCGCGACAGTTTCTGCGGGAAAATGTCCGCTTGCAATAACCTTCGGCAGTACGGAATTCCTTATTCGATTACTACGCTTCATACCGTCAGCCCAGACTCCGGTGGGTTTGCGAAAGATCTGGAATGGTTCGCGGGAGTGTGCCGCGTTGTGAAGGGATTACGAAACTTGCGGATCGGCGCCATCGGCGCTCGTCCAACTGCATTCAATACCGTGCGCTATAGCGAGAAGCTTCTGGAGGCAAACGGAATCAGTACGGAGACGCTGGATCTTTCAGAAGTTCTTGGCCGCATCGGGCGGATGAAGGACACGGATGAAGCTGCGGTGCAAAAGCTGCAAACAATTCAGAAGTACGTGAGTACGGCGAATGTTCCGCAACTGGCGCTGATGAAAATGGCAAAGTTGGGCGCGGTTGTTGACCAGTGGATGAAAGCTGTCGATGTGCAGATTAGCGCCGTACAGTGCTGGACTTCGCTGGAGGAAAATCTCGGCGTGGTGCCGTGCACGGTGATGAGCATGATGAGCGATTCCCTGCTTTCCAGCGCTTGCGAAGTGGACGTTTGCGGAGTTTTGGGTATGCATGCCCTGCAACTGGCGTCTGAAACGCCGAGCGCGCTCCTGGATTGGAACAACAACTACGGGGATGACCCGAACAAGGCAGTCTGTTTCCATTGCAGCAATTTGCCGAAACATTTCTTTAAAGATGTGAAGATGGACTTCCAGGAAATCATTGCGGGCACGGTTGGCAAGGACAATACTTTCGGTACCTGCGTTGGACAAGTGAAAGCTGGAGCGATGAGCTTCGTGCGTTTTTCCACGGATGATGTTGCGGGTAAAATCCGCGGTTATTCCGGAAGCGGGCGCTTCACTGACGATCCGTTACAAACTTTTGGCGGCGCGGGTGTGGTGGAAATTCCAGGCTTACAGAAATTGCTTCACTACATTTGCGAGAACGGTTTCGAGCATCACGTTGCCGCGAACTTTTCCAGCGTTGCCCCTGTTGTGCACGAGGCTGCTACGCGTTACCTGGGCTGGGACATGTACGCGCACGTAGCGTAGCGGTCGGCGACTTGTGGAAATAGGTATATTCCGACAAATCTCAGGCTTTGCGGCATCGGTAAGAGGATGTGCATGAAACTGAAAACCCTTCGTGAAGAAGTGTTGGAAGCGAATCTGGAATTGGTTCGCCGCGGCTTAGTGCTCTACACCTTTGGAAATGCCAGTGGGATTGCGCGCGATGAAGGATTGGTGGTCATCAAGCCGAGTGGTGTGCCTTACGAAACGATGAAACCGGAAGACCTGGTGATTGTGAATCTGGATGGCGCGATTGTCGAAGGAACGCTGCGGCCATCGTCGGATTTGCCGACTCACCTGGTGCTGTATAAATCGTTTCGTGAGATTGGCGGCATTGCGCATACGCATTCACGTGCCGCAACAGCGTGGGCTCAGGCGGAACGGGAGATTCCCTGTTTTGGAACTACTCATGCGGACTACTTTCATGGATCGGTTCCTGTGACCAAACCCATGAAGGCTTCGGAAATTCGGGATGACTACGAATTGAACACCGGTATAGCCATCGTGCGATGCCTCGGCAAGCGCGATCCTTTGCATGTCCCGGGGATTTTGGTGGCCAGCCACGCCCCTTTTTGTTGGGGGAAGACACCGGCCGACGCTGCCCATAATGCGGTAGTGTTGGAAGAAATCGCAAACCTGGCGTTTCAAACCATGGCCGCGAACCCAAGGACCAAAGCAATCGACAAGCATCTTCACGAAAAACATTTCTTTCGCAAACATGGCAGTGCTGCCTATTACGGACAGAAGAAGAACACCTGAATTCAATTTCAGGTGAATAGCCAGTAAGATTGCAGTGTGAAATCGCAATCTCTAAATATGCCAACAGCCCAAATTTACAGCGTTGATCACATTTCAGAGAGGTTTCAGCAACGCTTTCGCGAGAAATGCAAAGTATTCCGTGCGCCAGGCCGAGTGAACCTCATCGGAGAACACACCGACTACAATCAGGGATATGTGCTTCCAGCGGCAATTGATTTTTCCTGTTGGGTGGCCGTAGCTGCTCGCGATGATAAGAAACTCTCCATCTATTCTGAAAATTTCAGTGACGAGATTGCGGCTGATCTGAGTTCCAGCAATTCCTGGCCAAGAAAAGGATGGGCGGCCTATCCACTTGGAGTCGCTTG
>DASXIT010000055.1:0-11028 GCA_036497825.1 Candidatus Acidiferrum sp. | reverse complement strand
TCGGGCTTTAAGTCAATTTTGCGATGAAGCTGAGAGACGAGGGGCCGCAGCTTCTCCAGGAAAAGGACGCCGATCTGTTCCAAGTCACTTTCGGGGCCACCGGGGGCTTCGTAGCGATGATCGGGGGGAGCGAGGTGTTCGATATCGCGATCGAGGCGAATGGGTTTGGGTGCAGCAGGAAGTTTCCATTCGGAGGCGCCAAAGAAGATGGCTACGTGACCATGATCGATTTGAGCGACGCGAGGCGGAACGGAAGTGGCTTCGAGTGGATGATCTATGGCGGCAAAAACGATGGCGTCGCGAGTCACTTGAATAATGACGCGGCCACCGGCTAGATTGGCGACAATTTCGTCAACCTGCGCGCGGGCAGGTGCCGCGAACAGCAGCAGAGATCCTAAAAGGCTTATCAACAAACGCATTGAGGCTACCCCGCGAGCGGATGGGTGAAATTGCAGACTAACATATTCTGCCAGGAGGGCGGCGTAAAGCCGCCCCTATGATTCGGGAGGAGGCTCTGGCATTGAATTAGGGAGAGCGGCTGAGGGAGGAGGAAAAGGAGAAGAAAGATAACGCAGAGGGCGCAGAGATGGGAAGAAGGAAAGAGGTATTTCTCCGCGGCCGACGGCACCCTTCGAACCTCAGGGCAAGAAGACGTCTCTCCGGTCGAAATGACAATGGGGATTGGTCGTAGGTTTCGATGGGCGGGGAGTTCCGGTAAACTAGAAGGATAAGATTGTGGGTGAAAGGAATCATGGGACTGAGGAAACTGAAGAGCATCAAGCATAACGGAAAGAGTGTGGAAGCGATTCTGGAGGCGCACACACTTTTCTTCGCGGGGAAAGATGGCGGTACGCGGGCAAACCTGGAAGGGGCGGATTTGTCGCGAGCCGATTTGAGGAAAGCGAATCTGGCCGGGGCGATTCTGCGAAACGCGAATCTGGAGGAGAGCGATTTGCGAGGTGCGCGACTTCCCGGGGCGGATCTAACGGGTGCGCGGCTGCGCAAGGCGGATTTGCGGAATACGGACATGACGGAAGCGGCACTTCCGGGCGCGGATTTGCAGGGAGCGCAAGCGAGTGGAGTGGAGTTTTTCCGTTGCGACCTTACGAATGCAAATTTTCAAAAGGCATTGCTGCGAAATGCGAATTTCCGGAATGCAGTGGTGGATGGGGCAAAGTTCAGCGGCGCGGATATGGGGATTACGATTTTGCGGGAAACGGATTTGAGCAACGCGGATTTGTCTGGGGTGGATTTGAGCACTACGCTGATGCCGAAGGGATACGCGGCGAAGTAGCTTTACGGGGCTGCATTTTCCGTCACATTTGCCAGGAACCGCTTTCGTGCTGAGCCGGCTGGAAGCCGGCGCTACAAAGAGAGCGGCGGAGTCCTCAGCGGCTGAAGCCGCGAGGCAAACACAAATTACAGATTTATGTCGGACCTGAAGGTCCGGCTCACTCTTTTTAATGGAATGTAAAACTGGTTCTAACGTTTCTGTTAGAAGGCGGAAAGCCAAAGGTGGTAGAAAAAGCTTACGCCGCGTGGTAGCCTGCCTCAAAGTTAGAATGATAAGGAACATTGGCATTACCTAGTGGCAACAACCCTCACACAACTCGACTTGCCGGGAGTGCGCGAACGCGTTCTGGGCGTCGTGCGCGGATTGCTGGAAGAACTGGGCAGCCATGGTGCGGTGGCAGAGTTGAACGTCACGTCGAACCTGGACCGTGATCTGGGATTAGGCAGCCTCGAACGAGTGGAATTGCTGACGCGATTGGAGCAGGCATTTGATTTGCGGTTACCAGATACGCTGGCAGCCGAAGCGAATACGCCGGAAGAATTAATTCAAGCGATATTGATGGCACCCGGTGCCGCGGCCGGCAGTGAAGAAGATCTTTCCGCGCTGCGGGATTCCCTTGCGGCACAAAAGGCTGAGGACAGTGCCGACTGGATCATCGGAAAAGCGGAAACCCTGATCGAAGCGATCCGTCACCGAGGAGCCCACGATTCGGCGCGAACGCACCTGCTGATTACCGAAGACGACGAGCACGGCGAACATCAATACACATTGACATTCGGGGAGCTGTATTCGGCGGCGCAGAAGTGTGCGGACATCCTGGCGCGACGTGGAGTGCCCGCCGGTGGACGCGTTTCGCTGATGTTGCCGACCTGCCGTCAATTTTTTATTTGCTACGCGGGAATATTGTTGGCCGGAGCTGTGCCAGTGCCAATTTATCCGCCGTTTCGCGCTGACCGGATTGAAGAATATGCGGAGCGGCAATCAGCAATTTTGAACAACGCGGAGGTTTGCCTGCTGATTACATTTCGGCGGGCGGAAGCGGTGGCGAAGCTGCTGAAGCCGCGCGTGAAATCGCTGCTGGAAGTGGTGGAAGCCAGCAAACTTTTGGAAGCGGCGGAGAAATTGCCGCCACCCGCCCCGGGCGCGTTGCCTGCTTATTTGAGTGGAAGCCGAGTACGCAAAGGAAGCAATATCGCGCTGCTGCAATACACGTCGGGGTCAACGGGCGATCCGAAGGGCGTGACGCTGACCAATGCGAATTTGCTGGCGACCATGCGAGCAATTGGCAAATCGTTGGATATGGGAGCAGGAGACGTGGGAATCAGTTGGCTACCGCTGTATCACGACATGGGATTGATTGGGGCGTGGCTGACGTTGCTGCTGCATGGAGTGCCGCTGGTGGTGCTATCCCCACTGGGATTTTTGACGCGGCCGGAGCGGTGGCTGCAGGCAATTTCCAAACATAAAGGAACAATTACCGCGGCACCGAATTTCGCGTATGAGCTTTGTGTACGCAAAGTGACTGAGAAAGCGATGGAAGGCGTTGACCTAAGTTCGATGAAGGCAGCGTTGAATGGAGCAGAGCCGATAAATCCGGAGACGCTGGAGCGTTTCTATCAACGATTCGCGAAAAATGGATTTCGGCGGGAAGCCATGATGCCCGTTTACGGGCTGGCAGAGGCGGCGCTGGCAGTGACGATGACGCCGGTGATGCGTGGTCCGCTGGTGGATCACGTGGAACGAGAAATGTTTGCGACGCAAGGACGCGCGGTGCCGACGGAAACGATGGGCGATGAAACAATTTCGTTCGTGTCGTCGGGGATTCCGGTGGACCAGCACGAAGTGCTCATCGTGGACGGCGATGGCGAAGAGGTGGAGGATCGCACGGAAGGATTTTTGTGGTTTCGAGGGCCGTCGGCAACGAGCGGGTATTACAAGAATGCGGAGGCTTCGACAAGATTGTTTCCTCGAGGGGAATCGCAGGATGCCGCGGAGTATGCATGGGTGAATTCAGGGGATCGGGCGTACCGCGCGGATGGGCAGATCTACGTAACCGGGCGCGTGAAGGACATCATCATTAAGGGCGGGCGGAATTTGTATCCCCACGAAGTAGAGGAATTGGCAGCACGGGCGGAGGGGATACGAAAAGGGTGCGTGGTTGCGTTTGGCTTGAAGGATACGGTGAATGGAACGGAAAAGTTGGTGATTGTCGCAGAGTCTCGAGCGAGCGATTCAGCCAGTCGCGCAGCGATTGCAGCAGCAATCAACGAGCAAGTTTCACAAGGACTGGGATTGCCGCCGGATCGCGTGGAACTGATTCCGCCGGGAAGCATACCGAAGACGTCGAGCGGGAAATTGCGGCGCGATGAGACCAAGCAACTTTACCTGGCAGGTACGTTATGGGCCGCGAAAGCTCCAGCATGGCTGCAGATTGCGCGACTGGGATTTGGAACCTATGTAAAAGATGGAGTGCGATGGGTATTAGGAGCGGTGCGTAAAGGGCTGGAAAAAATTTATGGCGTGTACTTCATCGCGGTATTTGCCTTGTGGATTGTGCCCTCGTGGCTGATCGTGCGGATGTATAAGGATCCGAAGCCGGCGGGACGATTTACGTCGGGAGCGTTGAAATTATTGTTCGCATTAACCGGGATACGGGTGAACGTGGTGGGCAAGGAGTATATGAATATTCCCGGAGCGAAAGTGTACGCCTCGAACCACGTGAGTTATTTCGACGTGATGCCGGTGATGATGGGATTGGGAGTGCCGTACAGGTTTGTGGCCAAGGGCGAAGTGAGTCACATGCCATTGATTGGAACTTTCTTGAACCAGATGGGGCACCTGTCGT
This sequence comes from Candidatus Acidiferrum sp., assembly GCA_036497825.1. Taxonomy (GTDB): domain Bacteria; phylum Acidobacteriota; class Terriglobia; order Acidiferrales; family UBA7541; genus Acidiferrum. Next base: position 6,889 of record DASXIT010000055.1, on the reverse strand, counting down.
TTGACCGGCATAAAACCACTTCGCGGCTGAAGCAAGTGGACGAGATTGAAGAAACGTTGCGGCAGGGTGAATCTGTTTTTGTTTTTCCGGAAGGCACGTTTGTGCCGGAAGAGGGAGTGCGGCCGTTCCAGTTGGGGGCGTATCGCGGGGCAGTGACAACCGGGGCGCCAATCATTCCTGTTTCGTTGAAGGGGACACGGAGATTTTTGAGGGATGGAACGTATTTGCCGCGGCCAACGGTGGTGACGATCACGTTGTCGGAGCCGCTGTATCCGGCGGGGGCATATGCGCCAGGTGATCCGCGGCATTTGGCGGAGATGGTGCGGTTGCGGGATGCGTCGCGGGTGGTGATTGCGGAGCATAGTGGGGAGCCGTTGTTGTAGGACAGAAGGAAGAAATGCCCCACACGCAAAGACGGCCTGTGGAGCACCCCTGAAGAAAACCTAAAAGCGGCCGTTACACGAAATCATAGAGAGTACAAGGTGTCGAAGTTCATTCGGCGGCGGACCGCCTCGGAAGGCGGTCCCTACGTGGCCAACCCAAACAAAGGCTGACCCAAGAGCACAGTCAGGAGTGACTGTGCCACCATTTAGTGCGTAAACAACGTGTAGATGACGGTGATGCGGGTATCTACTTCAACGGGATGGCCGTTGAGGAGTGTGGGAATGTATTGCCATTGACGGACGGCGTCGATGGCGGATTGGTAGAAGAGAGGATCGCCGGAGAGGACTTGGAGCGATTGGACGGAGCCGTCGGTTGCGATGAGAGCGTGAAGCTCGACGCGAGTTTCGCGACGTAGTTGAACACCCAGGTGCGGGTAGATTGGTTCGATGCGACGAACGAGATGAGCCGGATCGATGTGGCCGACGTAGACACGATGCGGTTCTGTTGTATCAACAATTTGTGGGACTTGAGGTTTGTCTGGAACGTGTCGTGGTGGATCGATGCCGTTCGGAACTCCATCGGGAGTGCCCGCGGGTCCGTCGCCGATTCCTGGAGCATCGATGCGATTGAAATTTTCGCCGACGCCTTGATGATTGGTAACTTGTCCGGGAGTTTGTGGCTGTCTACAGAAAAGACATGGTTGAATCGAATGATGATCGCGTTGAACTGCACCACCATCGTTGGGATGGTTCGTGCCCAAGCGGTAAGGCGGGCGCTCGACGAAGATTTTGATGGGCATGCGTTCGCCTTTGCCTAGCAGGGGAAAAATGATGAGTGCGGCGACGGCAATGGTTTGAAGAAAAATGGAGAGGAGAATGGCGCGGCGGCGAGTTTTCTGCGAACCGTGACGCTGTTCGGGGTCACCATCGACCAGGCAGTTTTTTAAGGAACCTAGAAGGCCTTCGGGCACACGAGTAGATTCGAGATTCATCACACACCTCTTCAATTTGGCGTTCGTTTAGGGGGCCAGACAAATTTTCCGCGCCGGCCTCCTGCGGAAGCTGCAGGAGACCAACGCGGCTCTCGCAGGGATGAGAGGTGCGCGCGTCCTCTGCAGAATTTGACACCGGGGGGAGAGACAAGTTCCCGGAAAGATTGGCGGGAAGAAAGAGGGTTGGCCGGGCTGAAGCCCGGCACCTACATTTGGAAAGCCAAGAGGGCGGCCCTTCACGGATCAGGATAATGTAAAGCCGACCCGACGGGCGGTTCGCATTGTGAAAAATAGTCTTAACAGACTAACCCACAATGACCAAGGAATAACCCAAGAGCACAGTCAAGAGTGACTGTGCCACGGCAAGGGCATGAAGAGACGGAATTTTTGAATTTTATGAAAAAGGCAAAAGACTAATGGATAAGTACTAATGCATCTTGGAACGGGCGGGATGCATCGAAGTTTCAGGACGTGGATCCTAGGAGGAGAAACCCATGGAAAGGCATATACCGGAAACACGAGGTATTCGCCGCACGGGTTGGGCTGCTCTGGACCGCGATCCGCAAGAAGACACAATCGAATTTCACTGTCCTCATTGCGGGGCGGAAGGCCAGAAAAAAGCCCGGCGCGAACGGTCTGAGTATCATTTTACGGATGGATTTATGCAGGACTTACAAGGGGAAGGGCTGCAGTGCCATTATTGCCGGCATTCGTTGCGAGTAGTGCCAGTAGTGCTGCTGCATGATCAGGAAGAAAAGCGGCGATTTGAAGCGATGGTTGCGGATGAAACGGAACCTGTTGTGGTAACGCAATAATCAAATTCATAGTTCATAAAAAACAAAGTGGGGCACTTTCGAGTGCCCCATTTCTGTTTGCAGTGAAAGCCAGTTGGTTAGCGACGATCCCAGTCCCTGCGGTAGTGGTCATCACGATCGCGGTGATGTTCGCGCCGTTCCTGGCGATAGAATGCGGCGCGTTCACGGGCTTCGTGGCGCTCTATAGCTTCGTGATACCGCCAATTGGAGTAGGCAATAGGACGGTGACAATCATCCCAGTCGTTTGCTTTAGCGGCGGGCGCGCCTGCCAAGAGAAGAAAGCCACCCAGTGCGAGTGTGGCCAAAGCGGCTTTGCTAAAAACGTTGAGAAACGTGGATTGCGCTTTCATAAATGCCTCCTAAGGCGTTCACCCGGGACTGGGGGGTTTATCGTCTTACGGGATCAAACACCTGTTTGAGAACAAGGTTGCAGAAGCCGGAAATGGCACAAATCAAAGGATAAAAAGAAGGGTGCAGCGCGAAGGCTGCACCCAGGACCGCAGTTGTTATTCCGGGACTATTTTAGTGATGGTCGTGGTCCGGGTGATCGTGGTCGTGATCATCCCATTGGCGTTCGGTATGCCAGCGGTGGTCGTCTTCACTCCACCAACGGTGGTTGTGTTCCCAGCAATAACTGCGCGCTTCGTTTAGCTCCTCACGATACTTGGCAGCTTGCGGGCTGTCCCAACCATGATGTTCGGCGGCTTCGTGAAGTTTGTGATCGGCCCGAGCGATGCGCTTCTGGCAATCATCGTCGGCGCGCAACGTGGTGGCGCCGGCGAAAAGAAGCGAAGTGGCCAAGGCGGAAGCGGCAATCGTTCCCCGCAGAGACAACGAATTAAACTGAAATTTCATTGGTTCTCCTTTTTTAATTTCATCTTGGCGGGGCTGGTCACTGGAAGATGTTTGCGAGAATGGCCGTTACGTTGGGATTTTGAGGGGTGGCCGATAGAACAACCATACGGAAAAGGCTGCAGGTTGCAGTAAGAAAGTGCACAGAAAAAATGACTCGATGAGTGAAAAATTTATCTAGCAAATGTGTGGTTGGCTAGAGATTTCAATAGGCTTGCAAGAACGGATCGACTTGCATGTGATATTTCTCGAGCCCGGCGCGGATTTTATCGAAGGCTTCGTCGACGGTATCGGCGTATTGCAGTTGATCGAAATCAGACTGGCTGATGGTGCCCCAGCGCAACATACCTTTTAAGTTCAGAACTTCATTCCAATACTTGCGGCCGTAAATCAGGATCAAAGTGTTCTTGGGCATCTTATTTGTTTGAGAGAGAGTCATCATTTCCCAGAGTTCGTCCATGGTGCCGAAACCGCCGGGAAAAACGATGAGTGCTTTGGCAATTTGCGCGAACCACAATTTGCGCATGAAAAAATAATGGAAATTAAAACTGAGTTCGGGGCTGATGTAGGGATTTGAAAATTGTTCGTGGGGAAGCTCGATGGACAGGCCGACGGATTTTCCGCCGGCTTCATAAGCACCACGATTGGCAGCTTCCATGATTCCGGGGCCACCGCCGGAACAGACGACGAAGCGGCGAGGACGAGGACCGAGAGAGAGCGACCAGGTGGTGAGGCGGTGAGCGAGCTCGCGCGCTTCTTCGTAGTAGCCGGACATTTCCAGGGAGCTGCGCGCTTCGCGAAGGGCAAGGCGATGGAGTTTGAGTTTAGAGGTACTCAAGTTGCCGACTTTCATGCTTTTTAAATGGGCGTAATGGGTGGCGGCTTGTTCACGAGAAGGAATACGCGCGGAGCCAAACATGACGATGGTGTCGCCGATGCCCTCTTTTTTGAGTTGGGCGAGCGGATAGATGTATTCCGCGAGAATGCGAATGGGACGCGCGGGAGTGCTGCGCATGAATGTGGGATCTTCATGGGGAGCTTTGGGGGCGTGCTGCGGCTTGAGGCGCTTGGTGAGTGACTTGGGCATGGGCTTTCTCCAATATTCGCGCTTTGATTGTAGGCAGGGCGTTGGGGCTTCGGCAACGTCTTTGGGGTGGATTGCGTCGAATGAAATACACTGAGAATGTGGTGTTCTCGCAAAATAGCGAATGAAACGCTCACTCAACTCGTATGTGGCCTGCGGAATGTTCCTGCTGCTGTGCGGTTGTTTGGCTCGAGCGCAGGAAACGCGCGAAGGGCCGATTGAGCCGCAACCTGGCATACCCATCCAAAAAGGACCGCCGCCGTCCACGATCAAATTGCAAAGTATTTTGGTGAACACGCCGGTGACCGTGCGCGACGCGAAGGGTGAGATGGTACACGACCTGGACGTGAAAGACTTTCACGTCACGGATAACGGCGTGGAGCAGAAGATCAGTCATTTTGATTTGGGAAGCGAGCCGATGTCGATCGTGGTAGTAGTGGAAACGAGTTCGCGCGTTACTGCAATTCTTCCAGAGATTCGAAAGACAGGGACATTGTTGACGCAAACGGTCATGGGACCGGACGGTGAAGCAGCGATTGTAGGGTTCTATGATTCGGTGGATAAGTTGCAGGACTTCACTACGAATGCGGATGAGATTGAGACGAAGATTACGCGGCTGAAGGAAGGAACGGACGGGGCGCGATTGTTTGACGCAATGAAATTGGGAGTGGAAATGTTGAGCGGGCGACCCGCAGCTACGCCGACCAAACCGGGAAGACGCAGAGTGATGCTGGTGCTGGCGGAAGCAGTGGATAAGGGGAGCAATGCCAAGCTGGGAGAGGTTTTGCGCCAAGCGCAACTGGAGAATGTGACGATCTACAGCGTGGGAATTTCTTCGACGCGCGCAGCGTTGGCGAAGAAGCAGGAATACAAACGGCCGGTGCAACCTACGCCGGAAGGAACGTTTGGGCAGCCGCCGGTGCCGGGCACGGTGCAGACACCGATCTCTGAGGATAATCGCTACGGCGGGGTGGACTTGCTGGCATTGGCAGTGTGGGCCGTAACACATGCGAAAGAGCAGATCACGGAGAATTCCTTGCAGATCGCCACGACGGCGACGGGCGGGGCGCATATGGCTACGTGGAAAGATCAAACGATTGAAAAAGCGATTGACGAGGTTGGAGGCGAACTGCATTCGCAATACACGCTGTCGTATACGCCGACAGGAACGGATGCCAGCGGGTATCACGAGATTAAGGTGGATGTGGATCGGAAAGAGCTGAAGGTGCGGGCGAGGCCGGGATATTATTTGGGAGCACCGGCGAGTTGATTAGACTCCAGAACGAGTCCAAAGATTGAGTTTTAGAAACGCGCGCCAGTTTGATGAGATGGCGAATTGGTTGCCGCGATCCTTCGACTGCGCGACCCGACGCTCCACAATTCGGCGCGAAGAAGAAGAGTCGGGTCGCTCCGCTCAGGATGACGGTTAGGGGGGATGAGGTTGAGCATAGCGAGGGAAGGATACTCATTGCGATTGACGGATGAGGCGGATATTCCGGCGCTGCGGGAGTTGATTGAGACATCGGTGCGGGTGTTACAGCGAGAGGATTATTCGACCGAGCAGATTGAGGCGGCGTTGGGAACGGCGCTGGGCGTGGATACGCAATTGATTGCGGATCGAACTTATTATGCGGCAGAGACGGAGCTTGGGTCGGAAGAAAAATTGATCGTGGCTTGCGGAGGATGGAGCCGGCGAAAAACTTTGTTCGGAAGCGACCACGGGCCTTATCGGGAGAGTGCGCTTTTAAATCCACAAACAGATGCGGCAAAGATTCGAGCGTTCTTTGTGCATCCGGAGTGGGTGCGGATGGGGATTGCGACGAAGATTCTGGAGACGTGCGAGAAGGCGGCGAGGGACGAAGGATTTCACCGGTTTGAAATGGGAGCGACGCTTACAGGAGTGCCGATGTATTTGGCGCGAGGGTATACGGTGATTGAGCGGATTGAGGTGCCGCTGCCAGGTGGGTTGACATTGCCCGTGGTTCGGATGGGAAAGTCGATTACTGAAGCTTAATTCGCGTTAGTGAAACAAGAACGGCGTAGAACGGAAGTTGGGAGAATTCTGATCGTCAGAGCCCACCCTTTGCAGAAGACGCCAAGGATGGGGCACCCTCAAGTTCAAATAATCAGTGCCGCTAGGTGAGCAACCCCAAGAGCACAGTCCCTTCGCATTCTGAGTGACTGTGCCACGGATTAGACGATTTGTTGCCAGAAGGTGCGGTCTACTGAGGCTAGCAAGGAATCTTTGCGGGCGTCCCAGCGAAGGAAGTGGGGAGTTTTGCTGTGGGCCGTGTGAGCGGCGCGGGTGGCCCAGACTTCGTGGAGGAGGAAGAGGCTGGGGTTGTCGAGCGAGTGATGGAGATCGTATTGCAGGCAGCCTTCTTCTTTGCGACTGGGGCCGAGCAGGGCGCGAATTTCAGCTTCGAGCAAAAGATGCTGGCCTTCTTTAGAGCGCAAGATAACGATGAGAGTGACGGCTTCCTTGGGAAGCTTGGAGATTTTGCGAGCGAGTGGCTTACGTTTTATGGGTTTGCGCTTGGCGGGTTTTTTCGCTTTTCGTTTGGCCATGTCGGCGGGGATTGTATCGCACTTTAGGGTTAACGCAACGGTTAATTCGTTGGGGGAGACGATGGGACCGTAGCTGGCATAAAAGCCAGAGCTACGGGGTTGTGGCAAGAACGGAGAAGAGGGAGGGTTGGGAGAATTCCGATCGGCGGAGCCCACCCTTACAAACCGAGGTAGACACCCTTGAGTTCAAATGAT
>DASXIT010000054.1:0-6896 GCA_036497825.1 Candidatus Acidiferrum sp. | reverse complement strand
GTACACTTGGTAGTGCAAAACGACCAAGGGCTCGGAAGAAAGGAGCCGAGAATGCTCATTATAGGTTGCGATTATCACCCAAGCGTACAGCAAATCGCTTGGGCAGACACGGAAACTGGGGAATGTGGGCGTCGTTGTCTTACCCTGGGGGAGCAGCAAAACTAGATTAATACGGGCTTGAGGACCGTTCAGGGATGAGTTGCAGAAAAGAAAAGGGTTATGGGAGGGGCGTTCGAACGGAGTGCGGGAGTATAGAACAGGCAGAGGGAATGCAGGTGACTTGGCGGGCGAATGACGGGCCGATGTCGCGGAAAAAGCTGGACTTTAACACTCAGGTCGCTGAGGAGCTCATTCTTCATCCTCTTCGGGTCGGAATACTTCGTAGGGGACTTCGAAGGTTTTGCTTTTCCAGGTGCCGGGCTGGGTGATTTTCAGGGGCAGGCGGGTACGTTCGTGGATCACGGTTTGAAACGCGGCCGGATCGGAGTTGAAGCCGGCGTGAGAGATCTTGCGGCCGTCGTTGGCGCGCACGGTGAATTGGCGGTTGCCGGAGTTGAAGTGCAGGCTAGCGATTTCTTCCCAGCGGATTTTCTTCTCTTGCCCGAACCAGGAACGCGAGGCAATCCCATCGACTTCGATGGACAAAAGCGGCGGATAGGCAAACAGAAATAAAGCGACAAATGCAAGGAACAGCCAGGATACCCACCACTCCGATGTCTGGCGCAAAGAAAGCCGAGACCACACAAATAGCGTGGTAAATACGAAACCGCCAGACAGGGTCAGAATGCGTATGGCGCGCGTTGGCGGGAAGAGTTGGCAGCCGGCCGCAAACTTGGCTTGCTCAGTGGCCGAGGAGTTCCAGAGCCAGCGCAAGACAATGGCGAGAACCGCGAGGGTGAGTAAGTGACTGAGAGCTGTCATCGTCGGGAGTATAGCAATGACCAGCGATGGTACCTGCGCGGCGTTGACATTTCTTGGCGTGCGAGGTGATTTATTGCGGAGGAGGAGAAGAGGAGACGCAGAGTGCGAAGAGACCAGAGACCAGAGAAAACCAACCCCGAGAGATTCCTCGCTTCGCTCAGAATGACGGTTGGTTGTTGGGATAGTACGGGCGATGGAGATTGGTAGATCTGGCGGAGAAGGCGCGGAAAGAAAAAGGTTCACCTAGCTTGCAGGCGCTGATAGGCGCCGTAGAGGGCCATGGCTACGCCAGCCAGGAACAGAAGCGGTACCAGATACTGCGTGACGAAGCCCGGGACCGTAAACGACGGAGTCAGGGAGCTATGCCCGCCAGCGAAGTAGTAAATTACTGCGGCCAGAAGCGCCCACAAAAGGCCGCGGCGAATATTCGAAGCGCCCTCAGATCGAGTTTTGCGAGAACCTGAAGACGCGACGGCGGATGGGATAGCTTCGCGGCAGTAGGGGCAGCGGACCAGCGAAGCGCCGATTGGTTTTCCGCAAAAAGGACAGATACGTTCTTGCATGAGTCGAGTCCGGCCGGATGCCAGATTAGTTTCTTCTATTGGTGGGCTGAAAGTACAGCCCGCACCCGTGTCCTGTCGTGTGCAGCGGATTTCGCTGGGCGGCGAAGGAAATCGAGGGCCGTGGGGTCTTGCGGGACGAAGTAGCCTACGACTATGCCCATGGCGCCGTCGCGCAGGAGTTTGCCGGTGCGATTGTTGTAGGTGGCGGTGATGGTGAGTTGGTCGCCTGCGGCGAAATGGTAGCCGCCGGTTTGGAAGAAGGTCACGACAGGCATCGAGATTAAATGGCCTTGCGGGTCGGTTTTTGCTGGGAGGACCGCTACAGGATCTTTTGCAGTGGAGTCTTCCAGTGTGAGCTGCTGGGCGTAGTCGTGCATGTGGCCGCCGACGCCGAGCAGGATGCCGGAATATTTCACGGGGACGGAGCCGGTTTTTTTGCTGGCGCCGGGAGGAAGGTCGTAGCCTGAATTGCCGCAACTGGCGACGTCCATCCATGCGGGATAGATATTTTTCACGGGAGGGGAAGTTTCGTCCTTCGCAGCGGGGGCGTAGGGAATGGAAATTTCGAGAAACACGTCTTTATAAGATGCAGTGGTGGGATTGTGAATCATGGTTTCGATGCGGATCTGGTCGCCTTTTTCCACGCGATAACCGAAGCCGGGAATTTGCGCCCAGTCGGTGAGTTCACCGCCGGCGCCGAAGATGTGTTCTTCCTTGTTGGGGCAGAGAAAATCGGAGCGATTTTCATTCCAGAAAGCTACGTGATGAAGAACGGTGCCGGGGACGGAATTGCCGGCGGCGTCCACTAATCTGGGGTGATAGGCGAGGAGCCAGCCGGTCAGGGGGATGGTCCAGACGAGATCGGGAGGCTGCGGCATTTTCATGTGAGAAGTGTTGGCGGGAAGAGTCATGGGGCCGACGCGGAGGGCGATGGTGTGCGAACTCTCATTCGTTTTGGTGTCGAGGGCGACTCCTTGTGCGATGGCGTGATGCATTCCGCCTTGCATGAAGCCGTCGTGGGAGTGGGCGTGTTGCATTTGGGACATGTCGTGATCTGGAGTGGTAGTGGGTTGCTGCGCGATGCACGCCGATGTGAAGAATAGAGAGAGAAGAAAAAGGAGACGCATGGTGCACCTCGCTAAAATTGCAGAGAAGGGAGATTCCTCGCTTCGCTCGGGATGACGGTGATTTGACTGGTTCGAAAGAGCTAAAGCCGTGCCCCCCAGGAAGCATTTCTCTGACAATTTTTCGTTAGCCGAGAACTATCCCCATCATACGCGTTTGGGAAAAGGTGGATACGCATTTAAAACGCGCCTGTTCTTGCCTGTTCTTACGTACTATTTGCAGCTTCGTGACGGAGTCCGGAGGTCTTACACAAGTATTACAAAGGCGGAGAGTACCGCGTGCTAATTTTGTGTTTGTAAGCAGTGGAAGTAGGTTAGCCGCGAGGAAATTTAACTATGAGCGTATTGGTAGACGACAAGACATTTAAAGAACCGATCAATTGGACGACATCGCTTTTTCTGGGAGCGTTCCACGTTGGCGCGATTGCCGCGCTATTTTTCTTTACGTGGAAGGCGTTCGCGTTTGCGTTCGTGCTGTGGTGGGTAGCTGGAAGTCTCGGGATCGGGATTGGCTATCACCGGTTGCTAACGCATCGCGGCTTCAAGACGCCGAAATGGGTGGAATATTTTCTGACGACTTGCGGAACGCTGGCACTTGAAGGCGGTCCGATTGCGTGGGTAGCGACACACCGGGTTCATCATCAATTGACCGACGTGGAAGGCGATCCACACTCACCGCGTGAAGGCGGGTTGTGGGCGCACATGGGCTGGATCATTACCGGTCGCGCGATGCACAACAAGGCGAAAGAACTGTTGCATTTTGTGCCGGATCTTCGCAAAGACAAGTTTCACACTTGGATCACGGAATGGCATTGGGTGCCGATCGCGGCGCTAGGCGTGATTCTTTTTGCGATTGGCGGATTGCCGGTGCTGCTGTGGGGGTTATTTCTGCGCACGGTGCTGGGACTGCATTTTACGTGGCTGGTGAATTCGGCGACGCATATGTGGGGATCGCGGCGGTTCCTGACGAACGACACTTCGAAGAATAGTTTCTGGGTGGCGATTCTTACGTTTGGCGAAGGCTGGCACAACAATCATCATGCGCATGCGCAGGCGGCGCGTCATGGAATCGCGTGGTATGAAATTGACGTCAACTGGTATGGAATTTGCGCGCTAAAGGCGCTGGGGCTAGCGTGGGACATTAAACTTCCAAAATTGACGCAACCCGTGGTTGCTGAGCTGGTGCCGGCTAGCGGAATTTCGGCGCGACCGTTCGAACCTGCGCCGGAAGTTGTTGCGGCGCCGACTCTGTCCGGCGACTGATTCGCTTTTAGATCAGCTTGGAAGCAAAAGAAAAAGGGGCGCAGCACTGCTGCGCCCCTGACTACAAAAGCATCCTACTTCGAATTAACCTCTGGAAAAACCGTTCTAATCCGCTTTAAGTGGTGCCTTGCTGGCTCGCTTCTAACATAAACTTCGCGACTGACATAAACTACAGAGCATGCGGATTACACGCCGGACGAAGGCTATGGCGTTTTTTATCGTGCTGGGGGTGTGCCTGGTCGGGCTGGCGGTCGCGCTCAATGTGAGCTGGATCATTTTCCATTGGCGGCAAGTGGTGCCGCTCATTCTGGGGATTATTCTTTTTGGGTTGCTGATCGCGGGGATGGTGATCAATACAATTTTTCTGGTGCGCGAAATTCGCCGCAACGAACAACAGGACAGTTTTCTGAATGCGATTACCCATGAACTGAAGACGCCGATTGCATCGATCCGGCTTTATTTACAGACGCTGGAAAGCCGGCCGCTGGATGAAGCAAAGCGGCGAGAGTTTTATCACATCATGCTGGAGGACACGGATCGTTTGCTGGGCACAGTCGAGCAAGTGCTGAGGGCCAGTCAGGTGAAGCAGGGAAGCGCGCGGCAGAACTGGAAGGAAGTGGATTTTGCGGCAGTGGTGCGCGATGCGCTGGGATTGGCGCGGGTGCGGCAGCATCTGACCGAGGATCTGATGTATTTTGGCAGCGAACCCGCGGACGGAATTACCGTGATGGGCAATGCGGAAGAGCTGCGCACGGCGGTTTTTAATCTTTTCGACAACGCAATCAAATATTCAGGCGAGAAAAAGAAAATTGTCGTGGACATTTTGGCACCCAACATTGATACGGTGGCACTACGGGTATGCGATCACGGGGTGGGCATAGGGGCGAAAGAGTTGAAGCGAATCTTTAAGCGTTTTTATCGCGCGCCGAATCCGATGAGCCGGGACGTGAAAGGAACGGGATTGGGATTATTCATCGTGCGATCGATTGCACGAAGGCACGGCGGTGACGCCTACGCCGAAAGCGAAGGAGAAGGGCTGGGCAGCACGTTCACGATGCGGCTGCCGAGAATTTATCGCGCATGAGCCGGATACTGATTGTCGAAGACGAGGCGCACCTGGCGCAGGGACTGCGCTTCAATTTTGAAGCGGAAGGCCATGCGGTACAGACGACGGACCGGGGCGAAGAGGCGCTGGCGCTTCTAGTGGAGAAAAGCGAGAAGTTTGACGCGCTGGTGCTGGACGTGATGCTGCCGGGGAAGGACGGTTTTGCAGTTGCGCGCGAATTACGCGAGGCGAAAAATTATATTCCACTGCTGATGTTGACGGCGCGGGGACGACCGGAAGATGTGCTGAAGGGATTCGAAGCGGGAGCGGATGATTATCTGCCGAAGCCTTTCAATTTAGCGATTCTGATCGCAAGAGTGGAAAGCCTGCTGCGCCGCAAAAATTGGACACGCGATACGAATAGCGTTAGCGCGGGAAGGCCGCAGCAGGATGTGGAGGTAGCTGATACTTTTCGCTTCGACGATAAGGTCGTTGATTTTCGCAACTTGCAATTGCGCGCCGGGGAAAAGACGGTGCAATTGACGGTGATGGAGACGGATCTGCTCCGCTATTTGATTATAAACGCGGGACACCCGGTATCGCGAAAGGCGATTCTTCACGACGTTTGGAACCTGCACGAAGAGACGGACACCAGAGCCATCGACAGTTTTATTGTACGCCTGCGCAAATATATCGAGCCGAAGCCATCGAAACCGCGTTATTTGCTGACAGTTCGAGGGCTCGGCTACCAGTTTGTGGCAGGTGCGAAGGACTGAGTTGTTTGTTTGCTGGCTTATGCGGAAAGCAAAAGCGATTCAATTTTCGTAATGGCGATAAATGCTCTAAAATCAAGATCGTCATGCTGTGGGCGTGTAGGATAGCTGTTTCACACTGATTAGACGGCGCTTAGCCCGCCCTTTTGCCCATTTCCAACCCTTAAGTTCGTCCCAACAATCGTCCCAATTGTACCCAATTCACCTGCCGGGCGGAGTCCGTCCAGAAAGGAATACGATGTTGTCTTCAAGCATCAAATCTCTACCAGCATTCAAAGGCTTGTACGATCTGGCTCTACGGATTTCTAAGCCAGTCTATTTCGTTTACACCTTTGGCGTTCCACCCTCACTGGTATAAGGCTCGGTTCTTGAAAGCGGGCTTACCTGTCTTGCGGGTTCGAGTCCCGCCGTACCCGGTGTTCATAGAGTTGATAGTGGGCGCGCCTGCCTTTGACGCAGCCTCGGTCGTTAAAGCCTGATCACATCGCCTCTTGCAACAACACCGCGCAAGAAATGAGACTGGGCAAACAGCCACACGAGCTTCCGTAGAGAGGGGGTGATTCAACCAACGGTTCGCTGCTGACTCTAATCCTCAGCTCTAAAACTCATTTTCGCCGTCTATTGGCTCGCCCAAAGAACGATCACAGACCGAGGCCCAGCCCGATACGTGCCACCTGAGACTGCGGGTGCAGTCTGCCACTCGACGATGTCTTGCGGAGAGTTCAAAGAAGTGTCGATCCATCGGCGCCACGGTCGCTCATCACTGTTGGCCACCGGCGGAAGCTCGAAGTCAAGAGGCTCCCAATAGGCGTTGAAAATGATGTAGATATGCAGGCCTTCCTTTGCTGACTCCGCACTGAGAGCGACACTGTGCGAGTGGTCGCTCCAGTCCAGGTGGCTAAGCTTGGCTCCATGCCAGCCTTTAATCGCCTGCCTGATAACCTGAGTCAAATTCATCCGCCTCCGTTCCGAGGTCATGTCTCGCGATAGCCGTCTCGCGCACAGCAGTTTTACAAACCGATGTACATCCGCGTGTTTCTTGAGCAGGTCCCAATCGAACCAGTTAGCTTCGTTGTCTTGACAATAGGCGTTGTTGTTTCCATGCTGCGTTCTCCGCACCTCATCGCCCATTAGAAACATGGGAAGGCCCAGAGAAAGCAAAGTGACCGTCAGGAAATTCTTCACTTGGCGGTTTCGGAGCCTCTCA